>JAHEBQ010000006.1:0-12272 GCA_024642205.1 Planctomycetaceae bacterium
CATCTACTGTCCAATAGGTCTGGCTGGAAAATGCACGCGTCGGAGCGCTTGAATCCTGGGCATACCAGTTGGCGTGTTCTTCGAGAAACGTTGGTTTTTCGGCAAAGAGTTCGGCGCCTATGTAAGTCGCGCTGTTCATCGAAAGGAAGGGAGCATGAAAATGAATGTCATATTCCTTGCCAACCGCTTTCAAGTACTTGTTCATCTCCGGTTGAGAAAGAATCCGGGTGGGAATGTCCACCGAATACGCAATACAATGAATCTGTTGTTCCAGTCCGCGCTCATTGATCGCCTCGTGAATCGGTTGGAGAATTTCGGCCCGATAATACTTTGAATAAATGCTTTCTAACGCGGATGCCTTGACCGAAGTAATATTTCGAAGGTAGACGACGTTTCGGCCAGGGATATTGCGCAGGCTGATGTAGTGATTGGCCAATTCAATGGAATTGTCTGAATCGGCGTTGACGACCACCAGTACATTTTCAGGGCCGTGCGACCGGCCGGTTGTCACAGCAAAAGCGACAATCAACAATGGCAAAAACAGCTTCAAGAGATTGGTTAGTTTAAACATGGTCTCAATCAAAGAAACAGTTTGAATACCATTGCGACGGTCAAATCATGCTCGATATATGGGAACATTCCGTTCACGTGGGGCCTATCCTTGCAATGCTATACTCTCAGCTTCAATTCGCGCCAGTTCAAGGTCATGATCGACCATTAATTCGGCCAACTCTTTGCAACTCGTTTTCGCGGTCCAACCCAACGCTTGTTTGGCTTTGGAAGGATCGCCCAGCAGGAGGTTGACTTCTGTGGGCCGGAAATAGCGGGGATCGATTTCGACGTGCTTGGACCAGTCCAGATCGAGGTGCCCGAATGAATAATCAAGGAACTGGCGGATCGTTTGAGTCTCGCCCGTGGCCAAAACAAAATCATCCGGTTTGTCGTGCTGAAGCATCATCCACATGCCTTCGACGTAATCCTTCGCATAGCCCCAGTCGCGTTTGGCGTCCAGGTTGCCCAGGAACAACTTGTCCTGCAGGCCCAGTTTGATTCGTGTTGCGGCCCGAGTGATCTTACGGGTCACAAACGTCTCACCGCGACGGGGTGATTCGTGGTTGAACAGAATGCCATTGACCGCGAACAAATCGTAGGCGTTGCGGTAGTTGACGGTTTGATGAAACGCGTAGACCTTTGCACAAGCGTAAGGGCTCTGCGGTTGAAACGGTGTTCGTTCCGTTTGAGGCGTTTCGATCACATCGCCGAACATCTCCGATGATGAAGCCTGGTAGACTTTGGTGGAATGCGTCTTGTTCAATTGACGGGCCGCTTCGAGGACGTTCAAGGCGCCGATTCCGACGACTTGAACGGTATACGCCGGTGCGTCAAACGAAACCCGAACGTGGCTTTGAGCGCCCAGGTTGTAGATCTCATCGGGCTGCACATCGAGCACCAAGTTGGTCAAGTTCTGCCCGTCGGTCAGATCGCCGTAGTGCAAAAACAACTTGGCGTCCGATTCATGCGGATCCCGGTAGATGTGATCAATTCGGTCCGTATTGAAACTGCTGCTGCGCCGGACGATCCCGTGGACTTCGTAGCCTTTTGCCAGCAGAAGTTCCGCGAGGTACGATCCGTCCTGACCGGTGATCCCCGTGATGAGCGCTATTTTTGACATGGTTGAATTAGTGGTTGTGAGAAAGGGGGTGGCGTGAATTTAGTTCGAGGGTGTTTTAAGTCCTGTTTTTCAATTTGCTTGTGAGCCGTATGGTGTTCGCTTTGGGCGGGAACTGCTGGAATAATTTTCCAATCTTGTGACGCTGGCCCGAGGCTAACGCCTTCGACTCACCGCGGAAACAGGATTTGAAATTACCCTAAATTGATTTATTGAAACGGTATTGGGTGTTGCTCGGAAATCAAGGTTTCTCATACTCAGCGATTAACTCGGGCTGAACTTGCTTCATCATTCCATTTTATGGTCGTTGTGGGTCTCGATGTACGAATCGGACGTCGAGTTGCGTTTTGGGTTATGTGACATTTCGCTCCGCGATATGGCGCTATTTCGCGGAGCGAAATGCCACGTAAAGGAGTCCTCCGCGTCGTTTATCGATTTCCTGGAGCTTCGGGGAAACCTGCAATTGCTGCCATACCAACGAACAACGATGACTTCAAATCATGACTCACTTGCTCAACCGGATTCACTTGCTCAACCGGATTCACTTACGTCAAACCGATTCACTTACGTCAAACGGATTCACTTGATCAATAATTCTACGCTTGACGCAGTGCCCCGTGTCGGGCCTCGGCCAGAAAATCCTGATAGGTCCGGTGCAACCCGTCATCCAATTCTATTTTGGATTTCCACCCGGTGGAATGCATTAACGTCATGTCGGTTCGCTTGACCGGTGTTCCGTCGGGTTGAGCAGGGTTGGTCGTGATTTTTCCCTCGTAGCCGACGACATGGGCGATTTTTTGTGACAATTCCAGGATCGTTACATCGGTGCCCGTCCCGATGTTGACGAGATTCGGGGGGTCAGGCAGCGTGCACAAATGCAAAACCCCATCAGCAAGATCGTCCACGTGCAGAAACTCGCGCCGCGGTTGACCGGTGCCCCAAATGACGACTTCCGGTTGTCCTGATTCTTGGGCTTCGTGAAATCGTCGTATCAACGCCGGCAGGACATGTGAGTTTTCCGGATGATAGTTGTCGCCGGGGCCGTAAAGATTCGTTGGCATCGCGGAATGGAAATGAACGCCGTACTGCTGACGGTAGAATTCACACATCTTGAGGCCGGCGATCTTTGCCAGGGCGTAAGCCTCGTTGGTTTTTTCCAGTGGTCCGCTCAACAAACACGACTCCGGCATCGGTTGTGGAGCCATCCGCGGGTAAATACAAGTGCTTCCCAAAAACAGGAACCGTTTGACGTTCGCTCGATAGGCCGCATGAATGGAATTGGCGGCCATCATCAAGTTGTCGTAAATAAACTCGGCCGGATAAGTGTTGTTCGCGTGGATCCCACCAACTCTCGCGGCAGCAAACAGGACGCAGTCCGGTTGTTCGGTCTCGAAGAACGACTCGACGGCGGACTGGTTGCACAAATCCAGCTCGTCCCGTGTCTTCAAGACCAGGTCGTCTGCGCCGATGGCTTGGAGTGCACGCACCAGTGCTTTCCCCACCATCCCGCCGTGGCCGGCAACGTAGATTCGTTGGGAACGAAGGGAGTCAAATTTGGAATCGGAACTGATATTCACTGGGCTAGGTTGAAACTTGGTCTACAGGTTGGCGGACAGCAATCTGGATTTACCTGGCGCCGCGGAATCCGAACCGGATCGTCCGCGCCGCCGCAACTGGTCTTCATGGGACAGGATGGATCCCCACCAGTCCCGGTTTTCCAGATACCACTTGACGGTTTTTTTGAATCCCGAATCGCCGGACTCGGTTGGGGTCCATCCCAGTTCGACCCGGATTTTCGAAGTATCGGTGGCGTACCGGAAATCGTGACCGGGCCGGTCAGCCACCAATTGGATCAACTCTTCGTATTTTTTGAGACCTGATCCGGAATCCTGTTCGCTTGAGTTTGCGTGACGGGTTGATGGAATCAGATGTTCGTTCTGGCTGACAGGATAGACTTCGTCGAGGATGCGGCAGAGGGTCCGTACCAAGTCAATATTTGTCCGCTCGTTGTCGCCGCCAATGTTGTATGTCTGGCCGGGTAGGCCACGTTCCATGACCGCCATCAGTGCCGAAACATGATCGTCAACATGGATCCAGTCGCGAATGTTAGCTCCGGTTCCGTAGACCGGAATCGGTTCTCCCATGATCGCTTTCAAGATCACCAGTGGAACCAGTTTTTCCGGAAACTGATACGGACCGTAGTTGTTGGAACTACCGGAAATCAAAACGGGAATCCCGTAAGTTGTCGACCAGGCCCGAACCAAATGATCGGAACCGGCTTTGCTGGCCGCATACGGTGAATGAGGATCGTACGCCGTCGATTCAGTAAACGATTGATCCTCAGATCCCAGCGAACCATAAACTTCGTCGGTGGTGACATGGTGGAAGCGGAATTCGGATTTGCGTTCACCCTCCAGCGAATCGAAATAAGATCGAGCCGATTCCAGCAAATTGAAAGTCCCGACAATATTGGTTTGAATGAACGGTTGCGGTCCATCGATCGAGCGATCGACATGGGATTCGGCAGCTAAATGCATGATCGCATCGGGCGAGTGGTCAAACAGCCGCTGCACCGCATTCGGATCGACAATGTCGACAGGTTCAAATCGATAACGATCGCTCGATTCGATATCTGCTAGCGAAGCAAGGTTGCCAGCATAAGTCAATTTGTCAACGTTGACGACTTGATGGTTCGTGTTGCGGATCAAGTGCCGGATCAGGTTGGAGCCGATGAAGCCCGCACCGCCGGTAACGATAATTGTTTTGCTTTTCAAATTCCTGGGAACAACAAACTTCTCAAAACAAGGCCTCTCGTTGGCTGGACGTTGCCGAACCAGCGAGTCGGTGGGTTGGCCGTGTACTCTGGGGCCGGCAGTACTTTGTCACGGCGTGTCACTGCAAAAGGCATTTCTGCGCGCACTCCGTTCCCTTGGGTGACACCCCAATAATTGAATTCTTTCCGTAATCAACTTCGAACAAAGTGACAGCCAAACGCCATCCAAAATGGAAAAAACTCCAGTCCACCTTAGCAAAAGAGGCGATTTTCCAATATGCCGAAGTTCTCGGTAAATATAGGCCCGTGAACGATTTTGGAGGTCGGTAATTGTGAAGAATTCGAATTTTCAAAGCCAATTCTTCCGTAGCCCGAGCACCTCGAGACCGGTGAAAATGTTGTTGGCCGATCACGCCGACCGGACACTTCGTAGCCGTGAATTCACGTCGAGACGCGGCATTTGCCCGTCGCGGTGTCTGTCCGAGGCGTAAAAAAACGACGACTTATTTGCTGCGTCGGTCTCGGACTGGCAGACTTGCGTCAAAAACTTCACCGCCTCGGCGCGGCCAGAATGGTCCTCGAAAATGGCTCTGGCCGGATTGGACATCCGTGACCGGAATGGCTGGCGTCAGGGACGGCCGCCACAACACATCTATATCGGCTCCAACAGCCCTTCATCCATCTCCATCGACGCCCCTTGCTCGAGAAACTGGATGGACAGTAGCAACCGTGTTTTGCCCTCCCGCCGAATCACCGTTCCTTCGTAGCGGGCAAACGGGCCTGTCCGAACGCGGACTCGATTCCCCGGCTGCAAACGGGCTTCCGGGGTGAGCGCAATGCCCGCATCGACGACGTGAAAAATCTGACGAAGATCGTTGACCAGCCGTTCGCGATCTTCGATTGGATTGCACCGGGAGATGCAGTTGGTGGTCATCGCTTGGTATCGATCTTCCTCGGTTCCCAACATGAAAACGTAATTCGGGAACAGCGGCACGTACGAGGTTCGCAGCCTTCCATTGGGCGACCGGTATCGTTTGGGAATCACAGGGCCGTAGTGGGGGATTTCAAGTGCCGCGAGTTTGCGCATCAGGTCTTTTTCCCTCCGAGAGATCGTGTAGATGCACCACCATTTGCGGTCCGTATCCGTCAAAACGGTTTCATCCTCAAGCAGATTGCTCGGGAAAATGTCTTCTTCTCGTCCAAGGATCGGCATATTCCAGTGTCCAGTGCCCAAAATCGAATACAAGGTGAAGCGTTATCGTATCAACATCGATTGTCCAGACAAGAGTTCGACATTCCTGGCTGGCTTACTCTTCAACTTACCTTTAATCTTGCTCATTGTCCTTTTGTCGTTGAGTCGAACGGCAATTTGAGAGAATGACTTGGTGACTGCATCTCGGATCGGGAGGAACAAGCCCAGGGGTCGTTTGCCAATTTGTCCAGGACGGCCCTCATCGTTCGTCTGCCTGTCACGAGTATGAAATCAGGATTAAGCGTTGAGTTACGACCAGGAAATTTGACCGGGTTCCCAAGGAGTCGAAATTGACCAATCTGATCATTGTCATGGGAGTTTCAGGAAGCGGCAAAACGCTGGTTGGCAGGCACCTCGCCCAGCAATTGGGCTTTGAGTTTGTCGATGGCGACGATTTGCACTTGCCTGAAAATGTCCAGCGGATGAAATCCGGAATTCAGCTCGACGATGAATCTCGAAAGCCCTGGCTCGCGTCAATTTGTCAATGCGTCGAATCCCATTTTGACGTAGGACAATCGGTTGTGATTGCCTGTTCGGCTCTAAAATCAAAGTACCGGGATCTACTTCGCACGGCTTGCCACCCAACGATCTTCGTATTTTTGGATGGTCCGCAGGCTTTGATCCAACAGCGAATGGAAAAACGACTTGGCCACTTCATGCCCGGCGCGCTGCTGGACAGCCAATTCGTGGATCTGGAAAACCCGGTCGGCGAAGACAACATTGTTCCTGTCAACATCGATCAACCCGTTGGATCGATGCTCGCAGAAGCCTTCAAGAAAACCTGGGATGAGCTTGAGCGTGTGGTGAACAAGTCATGACGTTCGTAAATGATCTTGAATGTGGAACCCGAAGTTGTTGACCGGATGAACAGGGTATTCGGAAGAGAGTTCCGTCGCGCGTGGGTCAAACCCTTGGAGGGTGACGCCGTGTCATTCAAGCATATCAACATGGACGGTTCAGGTTACTTGTTCGCGCATGGAAGGACATGTTGACCCGTGGTTTATTCCTCGGTTTCTCTCCTGGAAGGTCCAATGGCCAGCGTCCAAGCATGGGCCGCGAGCGTTGAGGGCAGCTGAATTCAGAACAGCCCCGCGGTCAAAACATTAGCGTTGTCTGCCACGCCAGAAATGTACGGCAGAATTCACTCTTCCTTTGGCGACGGAACCTTTGGCGACGGAAGCTCGGCATCGTCCTCAAGTGCATCCGGTTGACCCTGTCAAAAAATGGTGAAGCGCGCTCGTGAGAATTCAGAATCTAAGGCAACACAATGTTCTCTGACCAGGGTTTGTTATCAACATACCACCTGACGCAAGCTTCCAAGCCATCGTCCAACGAGACGCGAGGCTTCCATCCCAGCATCGATTCCGCTTTGTCGATATTCGCAAACGTCGATTTGACATCCGCGATATGAAACGTCTTGTATTCGGTTTTGGCTTTCTTGCCCAAAAGACCTTCCAGTTTCTCGATCATCAGATTCAGCGTAGTTGGCTGTTGCCCCCCTCCCAAATTGAATATCTCATATCCGACTGGTTTTAGCGCAGCAATTGTCCCCCGTGCAATATCATCGACATAGGTAAAGTCGCGCGATTGCGTGCCGTCACCAAATACTTCCAGAGGCAGTCCCTGATCTATCCATTGAATAAACCGAAAATAAGACATGTCCGGCCGCCCCGCCGGTCCGTAAACTGTGAAGTACCGACAAATCGAAATGTCCAAATCGTAAAGATGATGATGAGAGTAAGCCATCAATTCAGCTGACTTTTTGGATGCAGCATATGAAGAAATCGGCGTGTTGACGGGCAACGATTCGTCAAACGGCATTTCCTGGCCGGCATACAGCGATGAAGTCGACGCCAGAACATACTTCTTGACTCCACGCTTGCGCATTTCCTCCAGCAGATTCAGGCTACCCATCGCATTGGTCGTCATGTAAATGGCGGGGTTGACCATGCTGTACCGAACGCCAGCTCGGGCGGCCAGATTGATCACTGCGTCGTAGGGTTTTCGCTCAAACAACTGGGCGACCTGGTCGGCATTTTCGATATCCATTTCGACGAACTCAAAATTGTCCGCCGCAAGCCGGTCTACCCGGTGCTTCTTCAAGGAGACGTCGTAATAGTCATTCAGGTTGTCAATTCCGACAACGTGATGCCCCTCGTCCAACAGGATCTGCGTGACACGCGAAGCAATAAATCCGGCACAACCTGTGACCAGGTAAGTTTTGGAGTCGTTCAATTCCTTGTTCCCATGATATGAACTTGCAGCGTCATGTTGTCGATCCATTGTCGTCGTCGACTGGCATCGACTCCCTGGCCAAACCACCACTTCAGCCCAGTCAAATCTCAGATGAATCTGGGTCAATCGTAATGCAATCGCGAAAGACCCGAAACAAGTGACAGAAAAACATTCCGAATTGTCAGTACTTGCATGAGTCAAGCGAAATGCAAAAGTCGATCATTCGATTGGCGGAGGACTTGTCCAATCTGTTCCGGCTGTTTCGGAGACACGGATGATCGGTCAGAAGGTCGAAGAATCACGTTTCCCGGAAACCGCGGTTCTGGCGGTGGAGTGCCCGCGGTTGACAAAAAAACCCCGTCGATGAGTGCCTCATCCAGGGAAAACAGTCAGCAGCCTATTTCACATCGCAGACTTCCACGCCGTGCCGGAGCGAAGCGAGTTTGTCATCCCAGGTCGGGATGAACTCCTGGGCGATATAGCCATCGTAGCCGGTGTCCAATATGGCCTCGATGATTGGCGGATAATTTAATTCCTGCTTCGAATCCAACTCGCAACGACCGGGATTGCCAGCGGTGTGAACATGGCAAATGGTCTCATGGTGCTCACGGAACCGCCGAATTGGATCACCGTTCATGATTTGCACATGATAAATATCGAACAACAACTTCATTCTCGGAGAGCCAACGGCTTTGATCATGTCAACGCAGCGATCAATGTCGTCCCCAAAGTAACCGGGATGCCCTTTCATCGGATGGGTGTCGTCGCGCGAGTTGAGCATTTCCAATGCTACGTTGATCTGTTTCTGTTCCGCGTAGTCGCAAACCGTTTTCCAACACTCAACACAGTTCTTGAACCCTTGTTCGTCCGAAATCCCGGCTTCCCGCATCCCGGTAAACGTAATTACTCCCGGGCTGTTCCACTCAACGGCCAAGTCGATTCCCGCGCGGAGTTTCTCGACACAGAATTCATGATTGGCTTTATTGATCGGTCCTTGTTTGAACCCGTGACTACCGGTGAGGGAGACAGCCAGCCCCTGCTGTTTCATCAGCGGATAGTATTTCTTGTCGATTCCCTCCATGGCGGTAAGTCCCATTTTGGCGCAAGCCGGAATGAGTTGCTCCATCGGCATCGGATTGAAGCACCAGGCCATTACTGACTGTCTGGCCCGACCGTGGACGATCCTGTAATCGGGACCGGGGATTGCGTCATCCGGAATTCGACCGGCTCCGGACGATTCGCCGGCAATCGCAAATCCGCCGAACATGGCGACCAGTGATGATTGAGCGAGCCATTGGCGGCGAGATTTTTGGAGTGACATTTTGTGGCTCACGGAAAGGGATTCTGCCAGGATTACAGGATAATGTATGGGGCATGAAGAAGGATGTCCAATTTGCAGCCGACGAAAAAGTTCAATCTAAACTGCGAAATTTGATTTCTTCCCGTCCAGTCCTCCTTCGCCAGCGATCGGATCCAATCGCCTGAACGGCGATACGATCCTTCGGGAGATCACCTGATCCACCTCGAAGCCGCGGAGATGTCAATTGTTTTGATCCTGTTTCATCCTCTCAAAATTCCGTGGACAGTATTTCCCAGCATATGAGCTGCATTCGAGGAAGATGAAAGGGTCCTTTCCAAAGATTGCCTTTCAATGGAGAGCTGACGCTGCCGTCACAGTGAAGGTAGCCGTACCATTCACCATGATCGGGATCGGCGAAATGCTGGTAGGACCAATCGTGGACCTGTTGATGCCACTGCACGTATTTGTCGTCGCCGGTTATCGTCGCCGCCAGCAGCGTCGCAATGATCGCTTCGTTGTGGGGCCACCAGAACTTCATGTCGTGCCAATATTCCTGTACGGGTCGATCATCGACACCAACAAAATAGAGGAGCCCACCATGTTTCTTGTCCCAGCCCCGTTCCCACATCCAATCCAGCATTTGCAATCCGGTCTGAATCAGTGAACTGTCGCTACGAAGTTTGCCTTCTGCCATAATGAACCAGGCTCCTTCAATTGCATGGCCCGGGTTAAGCGTACGGCCGTCGAAATGATTCAAAAGGCCACCGTCGGAACCGACGGTTTCCATCACGCACCGGATGTCTGGCTTGATAAAGTTATCTTGAATCGTGTTGATACTGCGATCGATCCATTGGCTGGCATTCTCCAATCCAATCGAATCGCGTAGTTGCGCCGCGGTATTGATCGTGATCATCGGAAAACCGATGCCTTGTGACGGCCGAGTTTGCGTGAACTTCGGCGTCACGCCTTGCGGATCGAGACTATGGCTTACAAACCGCTCAAAGCATGATTTCGCCAGATCGGCATACTCCTGTTTCTGCGTCGCCAGCGCCAGTTCGCCAAACGCAATGGCGGCGAAGGATTCGGAAAACGCGTATCGGCGTTTTCGGATCGGTTTGCCGTCGCGAGTCAAATGAAACCACATCCGTCCATCCGCTGGATCAAACGCATACGATTGAACGAAATCCAGGATCGACTGAGCCACTTCCAGCCATTGCTGGCGGTCAGGATGATCCTGACAAAGTGGATGATTGTAAAGCTCGCCCAGCAGCCAGGCAAAACGCCCCTGGACCCAAACACATTTGTCGGTGTCGACAATGGACCCGTCCCGGTCAAGGGACGAGATGACCCCACCAAACTCGCGGTCGACTCCGTGTTGGAGCCAAAAGGGAAGGCTGTCGTGCAGCAGACCTTCGCGGTAGGTTTCGGTTAGCCCGGTGAGTTTGTCAGGATCGAACAAGGTTTTTTGAGCACGGAATATCAAGAACGGAAGTTTGGAAGGTGGAAATGCGAATCGAATGCCGAGGTGGCATTCCTACAAGAATGTTTCGTCCCCATCCCACCGGACGAAGCCCTCGATGGCTTCGTACTCGGCCAGTCCGAGCGCATCGTAGAGCCTCGCCGTACCAGCATTGCGGTCCTCGGCGCGTTGCCAAAACTCGCGAGCATCGTGCCCCGGATAAACAGCTCGATCCTTTTGCGACTCGTGTTTGAAAATCGCGTTTCGTTTTAAATCGACCTCGCCAGGTGAAAGCGGAACCGCTATTTCAATTTCATGCGGTTCCCATTCATGCCATGCTCCGCGGTAAAGCCAGACCGAACATTGCTCGAACCATGATTGTTCTTCAATCTTGCGCACGGCCTGCAAAATCGCTGTCAAACATGTCCGATGGGTCCCGTGTGGGTCGCGCAGATCACCTGCCGCATAGATCTGATGTGGCTTCAACTCCTCCAGCAGTTGGGCGACGATCTGAATATCTTCGTCTCCCAGCGGTTTCTTCTTGATGGTGCCGGTTTCGTAAAACGGCAAATCGAGAAAATGCAACTGCTCCTCCGGCACCCCGCACAACCGGGTCGCCGCTTTCGCTTCCCCTTTTCGAATCAGGCCCTTGATCACTTGAACTTCAGGACTGTCGACTTCCCCCGGTTTCTTGTTTCGCAGCGACTCTTCGATATGCGTATCGAGTTTTTCGGTTTGCTCCGGTGCAACGCCAAATGTCCGATTAAAACTGGACATGAAATCGCAAAACCGCAGTGCATCGTCGTCAAATACGGCAATGTTGCCCGACGTCTGGTAGGCCACATGGACTTCGTGGCCTTGCTTGGCCAGTCGAATCAGGGTCCCGCCCATCGAAATCACATCGTCGTCCGGATGCGGTGAGAAAATCAAAATACGTTTGGGGAAAATGTCATCGTGGAGCCGGGCGACGTCGCCGGGCTGTTTGCGGTCGGCCGGTTTGCCACCTGGCCAACCCGTGATCGTTCGCTGTAAACGCCGGAATACCTGAACGTTGATATCGTAGGCCGGTCCATGTTCGGTCAATAGATCCTGCAGCCCTTCCTCGTTGTAGTCTTCTTCGGTCAGTTTCAGAATCGGTTTGTCCAGTTTCCGGGCCAACCAGATCACCGCTTTCCGAGTCAGCAAGTCCGTCCATTGGATCTGTTCCACCAGCCAGGGACATCGAAACCGGGTCAGGCTTTGCGCCGCCGAAATATCCAGCATGAACTTGCAACGCGGATGTTCCTGGAGAAAGCTGGCAGACACCGAAGGAGTAATCTCTCCTTCAACTGCGGCGGCCACAATTTCGGCTTTGTGTTCACCATACGCGATAATGAAAATTTCATTGGAACTGAGAATCGAGCCAACACCCATCGTGATCGCGCGGCGCGGAACGTTCTCCTCACCGAAGAAATCACCCGCGGCATCCGAACGAGTGACCCGATCGAGCGTAATCAGTCGCGTCGAACTCGTCTTGCTGGACCCTGGCTCATTAAACCCGATATGACCGGTTCGCCCGATCCCCAGGATTTGAATGTCGATTCC
>JAHEBQ010000006.1:12282-141380 GCA_024642205.1 Planctomycetaceae bacterium
CATCGGGAATGTTGATGTTCTCCGGCGGGATGTCGATGTGGTCGAACAAGTGTTCATGCATGAACCGGACATACGACTGCAGCTCATTGGGCTGCATGGGAAAATACTCGTCCAGGTTGAAAGTCACCACGTTTTGAAATGAGAGTCCTTCTTCCTGGTGCATCCGGACCAGTTCGCTGTAGACACTGACCGGTGTACTTCCCGTTGCCAAACCAAGAACGCAGTTTTCTCCTTCGGCCGCGCGCTGTCGAATCCGATCGGCAATTCGCCTTGCGATTTCCTTGGACGAGTCCAGGGCCTGGCCGAAGACCTGAACTGGAATTTTTTCAAACTGGCTGGATACGGGCTCTTTGATTGTCATTTGGTCTACGTCGGGAGTCTGTCCAATGGCCATGATAAATCGTTTCTGACGGGGTGCCGAAAACGCGAGCCTGATCCGCGCAAGCCCATTCAAGGAAGCCATTATCCAGTTTTGTGCGGACTTGATAAGTCGTTATGTCGGACAATCTTGAACGGGTTTTCTTGAGACGTCATGGGAGGACGTTTTTTTGTCGTGCCGAGTCAGGACTGCGGCAACCGAAAAGAGTGCTGAATTGGAATGCCGTCGGCGAACCGTCGACCTTGTCCTCAATAAATTCCGAAACTGCCCTGGTATTTCGTCACAGACGGGAATCAGGGTTGGTCGTCGTGGACGGGGCTAGGAGGCCTGGCGATTTCTTGATCAAAAGGTCTCGTCCTCGTCCACGACCCAAAATCAATTCTTGACGCTTGCCCCAGGAGCCGCCCTGTAATCGGGAGGTTAAGGCTCCTGAAGAAACAGAGCTATGCAAAAACAAGTCTCAGCACCTCCCCAAAAACGAAAAAAGGTCCAGACCCTAAACGGTCCAGGGGATTCGCATCTTTGGAACCAGCCGTTGCCCTGCGGCAGGGTCGTCGATCATGGCTTCTGCGGTAGGGTCCCATTTCAGCGTTCTCCCAACGCGCATCGCAATGTTGTTGAGATGACAAATCGTAGCGGTTCGATGCCCGATCTCGGCCGTCGCCATCGGTGCCTCCCGACTGATCACGCAATCGATAAAGTTCAGGTGGTGACCAGGACTGCGGCCCAGGCGGATCTGAAAATCTTCGGGAACCGGATCGTCAACACCGACAGGTTTACCTTCGCGGACGCCCGGTGGGAGCAACTGGGGATTTGACGCGGTCAACGCTCCACCGTGAATCGCCACGAACAACCAACCGTCAGAACCTTCGAATTTCAGGCCTCGCGGTCCCTCGGTCGTGCCGATCAATTTGACTCCGTTGGCATAAGTGTTCGTGAATTCGTAGTCCCAAAATGCATCATACGGGCTACCGGCAACCTGGCTGCCACGTGCCTGAAACTCGACCGGTCCGGTATCGTCGGTGCCCATGCCCAGTTGGGCAATATCAATGATGTGTGCGCCACGATCGGTCATCTCGCCACCGCCATAGTTCAGAATAAACCGCCACCAAAAGTGACAACGCTCAGGGTAGTAGTCGGTCGGCTGGGTATGTCCCTGCCACATGTCCCAATTAAGAGTTTCGGGAACAGGTTCAATGGCTGGGATCGAAGTCATGCCGCGCGCGGTCAGGTGGTGGTCTTGTTCGCAAGGCATTTGAATACGGACCGTTTGAAGCTCGCCAATGCGTCCGTTACGGACCAGTTCGGCGGCGAAACGGCAATTGCTGTTTGATCGTTCGTGGCTGCCACATTGCAGAATCCGACCGGTTTGCTGCGCCGCGTCGCGGATTGCCTTGCTTTCTCCTACCGAGTTGGCCAGCGGTTTCTCACAATACACATCTTTGCAATTTCGCATCGCCCTGACCGAAGCCACAGCGTGCCAATGGTCGGGAGTTGAAACATGTACCGCATCGATGTCGGAGCGATTGATCAGCTCGCGAAAATCTCCAAACGTCTTGCAGTCCTGGTTCCCGTAATGTGAGTTGATCCGCTCAGTGGCGATTTTCAAATGCTCTTGATCGACATCACAGGCAGCAACAAATTGGACCCGCGGGTCTTTGAGAAACTGGTCGGTGTTGTGACGACCCTTGCCGCCACACCCGATAGCTCCCATGACGATCCGATCACTCGGTGGGACTGCACCGCCAAATCCCAGTGAACCTGCTGGCGCGAAATAGGGCACTGCGGCAAGCGCCGAAGCGGTTTTCAAGAACCGACGACGGGTTGGAACTTTTGACATGATTTTCTCGTGATCGGTGAAATGGAACGGGAAGTTCGGAGCTCCATCATCACCCGGTCGACCGCTTAATGCAAACCGAGAGGGCCCCCAAACGTCGTGAAAATATGACCCTTGGCGGAGACTGGATCGGGCCAACAGCATGTTCGTTCAACGCGTCGGCCGGCCGGTCCCAATCGGAGCCACCAATCGGAGCCCGTGACCGGAGCCAAATATTCGGACCCAATGACTGGCTGGCCACAGGAACACCAACTCGGCGCTTTCAATGCCAGTACCCAATCCGATCGGCTTTGATTCGCAAATCCCGATTCTGGCTGGAATGTGGCCAGCCTCTCCCTGGTTGACGTCCAGTGGACTCCGTAATTAAACATACCAATCTCGATCGCCTTGATTTTGCTGCAAACGGCCGACGGATTCGATATACTGCAGACCGCTCGTGGTTGTTCACACCGAGCCTGGACGCGCCACGACTTTTGATCTCCCGGTTTCTTTAAGGAATTCAACGATGATATCTCGGTGGTTTACTGTTGCAGCGTTGGCAATTGTTTTTGCTCTCCAGGGCAATGCAAGTGCGTTTCAGGCCGTCGCAGAAAAATCGGAAATCGATTCGGCGGCGTTAGCTCAGAAAATTATCGAAATCGGCAGAAAAGACAATCAGGTTCAAAAGCATTTGGATTATCTGACCAACCGAATCGGCCCACGCCTTACCGGATCGGAAGGATTGCAAGCGGGCTGCGAGTGGGCTCGCGACGAATTCAAAGCCATGGGCCTGGAAAGCCGGCTGGAACAATGGGGAGAGTTCCCGGTTGGATTTGAACGCGGACCTGCCACGGGAGTGATGGTCTCGCCGAAGAAAATGAAACTTGAGTTTGGCACCAACGCCTGGACCGCCGGAACCACTGGTCGCGATCTCGGCAAAGTGGTGCTCGCCCCGAAGTCCATGGAACAACTCGAGGGGATGCGCGACTCGATCAAAGGTGCCTACGTCCTGGCCGAGCGAGCGCCCCGCCGGTTCCGCGGGAGACCGCGAACGCCCGCCCCCAAGCCGGATGAAGAAGAAAAACCGGAAGCAGAACCGGACGCAAAACCGGCAGTAATACCAGCTGACGATAACGCCAACAAAGTGCCCAAGCCTGTCGCGCCGCAGGAAGAAGCTCCCGAGGAAGAAGCTCCCAAGTCACTCACTCCCGAACAGCAAAAGGAATTGTCCGATGCCATTCTCGCCTGCGAGCCTGCCGGGATCATTCAATCCACATCGGACAATTTGATTCTGACCGGGGGTAACCACCGGATCGAATTCGATAACTTGCCCACCGTTCCCAACATTTCACTGTTGAAAGAGCAATGGGACGAAATCAAGTCGATGGTCGAGAAAGGCGAAGATGTTCAGTTGGCCTTCGATATCCGGAACCACTTTCGTCGCGGCCCAATTCCGCTATACAACGTGATTGCTGATATCCCGGGCACGGAATGGCCTGAGCAATGCGTGGTTGTCGGCGGTCACATCGATTCCTGGGACGGTGCGACCGGAGCCACGGATAATGGAGCTGGCTGTGCCACGACCATGGAAGCCGCGCGAATCCTGATGGCCGCCGGCATAAAACCCAGGCGTACGATTCGTTTCATGCTGTGGTCAGGCGAAGAGCAAGGCCTTTTCGGTTCCCGGGCCTACGTCGAAAAGCATCGCGACGAAGTCAACAGGAACGTGTCGGCGGTATTCGTTCATGACGGCGGCACAAACTACTGCTCCGGGATCAGATGCACTGAAGCCATGAAACCGGATTTTGAAAAAATCTTTGCCGCGGCAATGACACTGGATGAACGCGCACCATTCGAAATTCAAACGGTCGATTCGATTCGTCCTCGCGGTGGAAGCGATCACGTGTCGTTTATCCAGGCAGGAGTTCCCGGGTTTTTCTGGAACCAGGCCGGCCGGGCGACCTATCGCACGACACATCACACCCAGTTCGACACGTATGATTCCGTCGTTCCCGAATACCAGCAACACTCGTCGATCGTGATCGCACTGGGAGCGATGGGAACTGCTAATCTGGACCACTTGCTTCCGCGCGATGGAGTCGAAGGGCAAACGCCGCCGCCGACCCAAACTTCGGCCGCAGAGCAAAAAAAAAGCCCCCAGTCGCCAGAATAGTTCCGACCAGGCTGTCCAACCACGGAATTGAGCGCATTGACAATTACTACTGGTTACGTGAACGCGAAAACCAGGAAGTCATCGATTACCTCAATGGCGAGAACGATTATACCCAATCGATTCTCGCCGACGTCGCGCCGCTGGAAGAAAAACTGTTCGCGGAAATCAAAGGGCGAATCAAACAGGATGATTCGTCGGTACCCTACTCGGACCGCGGGTACGTTTATTACACACGGTTTGAAGCGGGAAATCAGTATCCCATCTATTGTCGCAAACTTGACCAGGCGAACGCTTCCGAACAGGTGATGCTCAATGTCAATGTTTTGGCCCAGGGTCAGCCGTTCTGCCAGGTTGGCCGGTTGAGCGTTAGTCCGGATAACAGACTGGCGGCGTTCGCCGTCGATTTCACCGGCCGACGAAAATACAACCTTCGTTTCAAGGACCTGGCCACGGACAAATGGTTGGATGATCAAGTCGAAAACGTCGACGGCGGTTGCGTCTGGGCGAACGACAGCAAGACCGTCTTTTTCACGCGCAAGGACCCACACACCTTGCGCGCCTACCTCATCGTCCGCCATGAACTTGGCACCTCGCCGGAACAGGACGTCAACGTGTTTGAAGAAACGGACGAAGAATTTTCCTGTGGTGTCCGTGAATCGCGATCGCGCGAGCTGATCTTCATCCAATCGCGCCAAACGCTGAGCACGGAAGTTCGATACCTTTCAGCCGATGATCCCCACGGGGAATTTAAAGTCTTTTCATTTCGACAGCCGAATCACGAATACTCGATCGATCACCTGGGAGGCAGGTTCTATATCCGCAGTAATGACCACGCCAAAAATTTTCGGCTGTTGACCGCGGAAATGGGAAACCACGGGAGGGATCAATGGAATGAGGTCATTCCGCATCGCGAAGACGTGTACTTCCAGGGGTTTACGCTGTTTGACGACTACCTCGTGCTGTCCGAGAGAAAAAATGGATTGGTGCAGCTGCGAGTCAGGACCAACCAGGGCGATCGGGATTTTTACATGCCCTTTGAAGAACCAGCCTACGTGGTTTCCACGGCTGCGACGCCGAATCCAAACACCAGTCGCCTGCGATACGTTTACACGTCGCTGACCACGCCCAACAGTACGTTTGAATTCGACATGAAAAGCGGAACGAAATCACAACTCAAACAGGAAAAGGTGTTGGGAGGGTTTGACCCCAAAAATTATCGTACCGAGAGAGTCTGGACGACCGTTCGTGACGGCGTCGAAGTTCCCGTTTCAATTGTCTACCACAAAGACACGAAAATCGATGGAACTGCGCCCTGCCTCGAATACGGCTACGGATCATATGGCGCGAGCATGGATCCACGGTTCAGTTCAGCGAATCTGAGTTTGCTCAATCGAGGATTCGTTTATGCCATAGCCCATATCCGGGGAGGGCAGGAAATGGGGCGTCAGTGGTATGAAAACGGAAAACTGTTCAACAAAAAAAATACATTCAACGATTTCATCGACGTCGGTAACTTTCTGATCGAGAAAAAGTACGCAAATCCCAAACAACTGTACTGCCGCGGTGGCAGCGCAGGCGGGCTGCTGATCGGAGCCGTGATCAACCAGGAACCGGAGCTGTATCACGGTGCAATCGCCGACGTTCCATTTGTCGACGTGGTCACGACGATGCTCGATGACACCATACCGCTCACGACGTTTGAGTATGACGAGTGGGGTAATCCGAACGAAAAACCGTATTTTGACTACATGCTTTCCTATTCTCCTTACGACCAGGTGACTTCGGCGAACTATCCGAATCTGCTGGTCACCACGGGACTTCATGATTCGCAGGTTCAGTACTGGGAGCCGGCAAAGTGGGTGGCCAAGCTGCGTGTGATGAAGCAGGGTGACAATTTGTTGCTGTTGAAAACGAACATGAAAGCCGGTCACGGCGGGGCATCCGGTCGATTCGACCGGTTCCAGGAAGAAGCCACACGTTACGCGTTCCTGCTGAAACTGGCAGGGATTGAGGAATAATACCCGGCTCCGAAAGTTGTTTCAGCGCGGTTGTTTTGTGTCAATCGAACCGAAAGACATTCGTGGGTCATGCCTGCCGGGCGCCATCAAGACGACGATTCTGCCCATTCCAACGACTCCGTGCGATTCGAAAACGCTTTCGGTAGCAAATTCAAGACCCGCAAATGTGATCCATGGCTTGACAGGAGTTCGACTTTGCCTGGATGGTGATGGAGTTCAGCTGCCGGTCTGAATCCGGAATTTCATGGCCCGATCGATCAACAATTCCCAGCGAGCACGACGATGAAGCAGATACGAGTCGCCCAGAAGTTTGTCGGCCTGATCGTGTTATTGTGTCTCGGCCTCGGATCCAGTCCAGAAACCGCGTTTGCCGAAGAATGGCAGTTCGGGTTTTCCAAAATTGACATTACTCCGACGAATCCCATTCGGTTATCGGGCTACGCCAGCCGTCAGACGCCTTTTGATGGAGTTGATGAAAAACTCCATGTTCGCGCGATGGCGATGAGAACAAGCCCGGCGGGCGAGTTTTACATTATTGTTTCCGTGGAAACGATTGGCTTTCCCGCCGAAGTCACCAACCAGGTAATCGCTAAAATCAAACCGCTTGGCGTTTCCCGCGAGCAACTGGCGATTTGCGTGACACATTGCCATACCGCTCCGCATATCTTGCCCGGTTTGGACAATCTGTTTGCGCCGGCTCTCAACGTGCAGGAAAACGAAGCGATTCGCGCCTACACGCAAATGGTGGTTGACAAGACAGCCGAAGCGATTGACCAGGCAATGCATGACCTGCAACCGGGCAGGTTCTCGATCGCGACCGGGAAAGCAGTATTTGCCAGAAATCGCCGGGTATTGAAAGACGGCATCTGGATCGGATTTGGCGAAAATGCAGACGGGCCTGTCGACCATTCGTTGCCGGTCATTCGCATCACAGACCCTACAGGAACCAGAACACGCGGACTACTTTTTAACTATGCCTGTCACTGCACCACATTCGGTGGCGAATATAACCGGGTCAACGGCGACTGGGCCGGCTATGCGGCGACCTATCTCGAGGCATCCAACGAGGGTGCCTTCGCCCTGTGTACGATCGGCTGCGGCGCCGACGCCAATCCGCAACGCGATGCGGGTCGAGCGCTGGAGCTGGCTCAGGCCCAGGGCAAACAGATCAGCGAGGAAGTCAATCGATTACTGGGAGGGAACCAGTGGCGCGAAATAGCGATTGCCCCAACCGCGAGTCTTGGATTTGCCGGATTGCCGATTGACCGTCCGAGTGACGAAAGGTTGCAGGACGCGATGGAGGGTTCCAACCCGCACGCCCGTCGGCACGCCCAGGTAATGATGGAAACGAAACAGCGAATGGGTCGATTGCCGGAGACCTACCCGATGCCAATCCAGGTCTGGCGGTTTGGAAACGAATTCGCGATGGTATTTCTCGGCGGCGAAGTCGTCGTCGATTATGCGGCCCGGATCAAACAAGAGCTCTCGTCCATTTCCGGGATCCAGCCCGAACAAATCTGGGTTTCGGCCTACACCAACGACGTCTTCGGTTACGTCGCGTCAGAGCGGATGCGATCGGAAGGGGGTTATGAAGTCGATTTCTCGATGATTTATTACCTGATTCCCGGCAGATGGTCGACGGGTACCGAGGAAGTGATTATCAAGCGTGTCACCGAACTCTTCAGCAATAAAAAGATTGCCAAGCCACTCGACGTCGACGCTGCTATTCAGACCTTTGCCTTGCCGGAAGGTTTCCAGATAACGCCACTGGTCTCGGAGCCGCTGGTCCAGGACCCGATAAACTTTGCCGTTGATGCAAGGGGGCGGTTGTGGGTGGTTGAGATGGGTGACTACCCCCGAGGTGCCCCGCACCGACGGGGACCCAAATCCGTTAACCCGGATCGTGAACCATGGGACGGCGAGCCGGGTGGCCGGATCAAGATCATCACCGATTCGGATTCCGACGGTCGATACGATACCGCATCTGTTTTTCTGGAGGGGCTTACGTTTCCGACAGGAGTGTTCCCCTGGAAGGATGGAGCGATTATCAGCGCCGCCCCGGACATCATTTTTGCCCGCGATCAAGACAACGACGGATTTGCAGATTCGCAGGAAGTCCTTTACTCCGGTTTTGAAAAAGCCAACCCGCAACACCGCGTCAATGGTTTTACTTACGGACTCGACGGCTGGCTTTACCTCTCCGGCGGCACCCACAACCATCAAATCAAGTGTCTTAAAACAGGACAAACGGTTCGATTGTCGGGCCGGGACATTCGTATCCATCCTGAATCCGGCGCCGCCGAACCAGTTGCGGGAAACAGCCAGTTCGGTCGTTGCCAGGATTCGCTGGGGAACTGGTATGGCAACACCAACAGTGAGCCCCTGTTTCAACTGGTGATCGAAGACCGCTTTCTCGGGCGCAACCCGTATGTGAAATCGCCTTCTTCAAAACATTTCCTTACCCAACCCGTTCTCAATCCGTTCGTGTTTCCGACCAGCCGCACCCTCGACCGGTTTAACGACTTGCACACCATGAACCGGTTTACGTCGGCCTGTTCACCTTTGGTTTTTCGCAACGATGCACTCGGGGCACCAATGCAATCGTCCGCCCTGATTTGCGAACCGGTTCATAATCTGGTCAGTCGCATCCAACTCCAATACGGCGATGTTGCGGTATCAGGTTCGCGGATTCCCCAGGAGCTGCAAAGCGAGTTTCTGACGTCCACCGACAATTGGTTTCGTCCCGTCCGACTGATGACGGGGCCCGATGGTGGACTGTGGATTTGTGACATGTACCGCGAAGTGATTGAACATCCCGAGTGGATTCCGGAAGCCTGGCAGACGAGCCTGGATCTTTACGCGGGATCGGACATGGGGCGGATTTATCGAGTGACGCGACAGGGACAGAAGGTTCATCGGTTACCAGATTTTTCGAAGCTTTCGAATACCGGCCTGGTCGATCAATTGAGGTCATCCAATGGCTGGAACCGCGACATGGCCCAACAACTGCTGGTGGAACGATTCGCCAGGAACGGCAACGGACGACTGAAACCGGATGAATCGTCTCAGGTTGACGAGAAATGGACGTTGGCCGCAATCGAAAATATAGTACGCGATTCGAGCTTGTCGATACCGATCCGAATCCAGGCTGTTTGGACTGGTTCACTGTTGCAAAAACAACCAGTGTCCCGGCAGGCCGACCTGCTAACCGACGGAGATCCATATCTTGTTGCCAACGCGTTACGGGCCTTGACGTTTGATTTCGATGCTTTGCGCGAATTATTGACCGGCAACTCGCCGACGCGATTGCATCCCGCGGTGCAGGTTGAAGTCGCGCTGGCGGCGAATCAGTTCGACCCGGAGGAAAAAAAAGACATCTTGTCAACGTTGGCGAGCATGAATGTTGGAAACAAGTGGATTCGAGCCGCGATTCTCAGTTCGGCTGTTGGAGTCGCGGAGCCGACGTTGATGGAACTCCTCAAGCGCGTGCCGGTATCCACCGGACGATCGAGTTTGGCGGAAGGATTGATCGACACCGTGCTCGCCAAAGACCTCGAACTCGGCTTCATCAAGATTGCAGAACTCGCGGAGCCGGCTGATAAAGCGTTCGAAGACTGGCAGCTCGTGGTATTGTCCACTTGTCTCGATCACCTGCGCCGCAAGGGGCAGCCGTATCATGAATTGAACAATCCGACACAGGGTCTGAAATCCGCAATCGTGACGGCAAACCTCGCGATTAGTCAAGCGTTGGTGATTGCCGATTCGCTGACTGAACCGGATGATCGCCGAAAGATCGCGATTCGCTTGCTCGGTCATGCCAAACAATCGGAGGACGAAGCGAAACGGCTGTTGATGCAATTACTTTCGCCCCGGTCGAATCTGGAAATTCAATCGGCCGCGGTTGATTCGCTGGCTTCGCTTGAATGTGCCCAGGAATTAATCAGTCTGATTCCGAATTGCGGGCCAACGATTCAAAACGAAATTCAAACGAGGTTGCTTTCGCGGCCCTCATGGACGATGGCACTGTTGAAGGGTGTCAAAAACGGGATCATCCAACCCGGGCATTTGAATCCCGCCACGAGCCAGGCATTGCTGACACATCGGAGGACGGATATCCAATCGCTCGCGACGGAATTGATTGGCGCTCCGTCGACAAGTTCGGAGCGGCAGTCGATCGTCGAGAAATACGTCAAGGCATTCTCCCACAAGGGCGCGTCGGACCAGGGTCGAACCATCTTCAAACAGCATTGTGCAAGCTGCCACCAACATCGTGGAGTGGGTCAGAATATTGCTCCGAATCTGTCCGCGTTGGAGGGCAAAAATGATGAATACCTGATTCGCTCGATCCTCGATCCGAATGCAGCCATGGAATGGAAATATAAATCCTACCTTGTACTGACCGTGGACGGCCGAACCTCACGCGGCATGGTGCTCGAAGAGTCGGCGACCAGCCTGATCATGGCCAGTGCCGACGGACAACAGGAAGTCATTCTGTTGTCCGATATCGAAGAAATGAAAAATTCTTCCTTGTCGTTCATGCCAGAAGGATTTGAGAAGGCCATCACGCCCGGTCAGATGGTGGATCTGTTGGCGTTCATAAAATCGAATTAGTCGCAGCGAACCTGTCGATCCTTTCGAGCCATCAGGGTTCCCCAAAGATAACCCCGTGTCCGCGCATTAGTACGTGAATACCATCGTGTCCGAACCAAGTTTCGAAAACAGCTTGGGTTTGCTCGTGACAAACGCCTCCTTCATGATTTCCGAGTCGGCGATTTTCAGGTCGTTCATGCAGACCGGGCAAACATGAAGTTCCACACCCCGTTCGTTCAGCGATTTCAACTGCCCTTTCATGGGGTCGTGGTCCAGGTACCTGTAATCGTCGGGAAAGGAAGTCGTCGGCAGCGTGGTTCCTTTGACATTGAAGAAGATTGCAACGTCGTAGCCCTCATCGACGCAGAACCCGGCGAAAGTTAGGCCCATGTTGACCGCTTGCGGGTTGTTCATAGGATCACTGGTGATGCTGATCAAGGCAATCTTCTTCGCGCTGGATCCGGCCGTACCCGATGAATTCGCGGCAGTTCCGGATTGGGCGTTACAACCGATCAGCATCAAAATACATGAGAGGCTGATGGTGGCCAAAAGCAGTTGGGTCTTTGCAAGCATTTTGTTTCCGTTCGTGAAGTCGATTTACATTGACAATCGGCATTATAATATCCTCGGCGGCATTGGACCACATTGACCGATGGAATCGCGAAATCGATTCTTCCGGCAACCGGAAAGGAGATGCTGGCCCAAACGGATATTCGATGGAAGGCGATCATGATTCAAAAATTTTATTTTAACAGACCAGGACAAATCATGAAGATCAAGGCTGCGACCCTGTTTACGTTACTGTCAGGTTTTGCATTGCTGATACCTCAACTGGTTGCCGATGATGTCCGGCCGAATATCCTGATCATCACCGTCGACGATATGAGCTGCGATTCGGTGGGTGCGTTCGGATGCAAGCTCGCCGACACGACGCCCAATATTGACCGTTTGGCTTCGGAAGGGATGCGTTATCAGTTTGCCCATGTGCAGGTGGGCAATTGTTACCCCTCGCGCAATGTGATGTTTTCAGGTCGCTACCCGCACAACACCGGGGTCGAAGGTTTTTACCAGGTCAAGAATCCCGGCTACCCGCATCTCGTCGACGCGATGAAACAAGGCGGCTACTTTGTCGGGATCCGGGGCAAGGTTTCTCATTCAACGCCGTATCAACCTTATGGGTGGGATGCCGACCTCACCGTCATCGATGGAGTAAAACAACACGTCAAAAATGCCGAATCGTATTACCTGTCGACGAAACGTGGAATTGAGATGGCAAAAACGGCTGGTAAACCTTTTTGTCTGAACATCAATATTTCCGATCCTCATAAGCCATTTTACGCGCTGGACAACAAAGGTGAGGTGGTCAATGACAACAACCAGCCGTCCCACATTTTCGAACCGGAAGAAGTGCCGATCCCCGGTTTCCTGTTCGACGCTCCCGATGTCCGCCTGGAACTGGCACATTACTATTCCTCGGTCCGCCGTGCGGATGACTGTTTTGCCGCCGTCCGGAAAGCGCTCACTGAGTCTGGTCAACAGGGCAATACGGTGATCATGTTTCTTTCTGATCACGGCATGCCGTTGCCGTTTGCCAAAACAGGAGTTTGGCATCACAGTACTCACACCCCCTGGATTGTTTATTGGCCGGGCGTGACGCAGCCTGGCACTGTCGACACCGCCCACATGATTTCCGCAGTCGACCTGATGCCGACGGTTTTGGAAATCGCCGGGATTGAACCCCCGGGTGGATTCGATGGTCGTTCGTTTCTGCCAACGATTCGCGGTCAATCCCAGTCCGGTCGAACCATGGTATACAAAGTCTACAACGAAAACTCTGGCGGCAATCGAAGCCCAATGCGCAGTGTGGAATCCAAAAAGTTCGGATACCTGTTCAACCCCTGGGCCGATGGCACCCGAATTTTCAAGACTGCCACAACCGGCACGTTGAGCTTTCGGGCCATGCAACGACTGGCCGCGACGGACCAAAAAATCGCTGCCCGATTGAAACTCTTCCAATACGGAGTGCCGGAAGAGTTTTACGATTATGAAAATGACCCGGACGCACTGCATAACTTGATCGATGATCCAGAGTACGCCGATGCATGCAATGAACATCGCGCCGCCATGCGAAAGTTCATGCAGGAATCCAACGATCCGGTTCTTGCGATCTTTGACAATCGAACTGATGCATCTCTGGTCAGTGCCTACGTCGACCGGGTTCAAGCGGAAGCAGATGCCCGCCGAACCAACAAGCGAAAAAACCAGCAAACCCGGGATCAGCGATATCAAAACGCAAAACTGTTCCAGCTGAGGTTGCCCGGGAAAGCGCTCCCGGGTAGCGACTTCACGGTCACGATCGATTACCGGCTACCGGCCGATCTGAACGAGCAGGATTTCCACGTGACGTTAAAGGACGCGGAAGGTAAGCGGATCGAGCGGAAGATCGTTTCGGCGTCAGGGAGCGGCCGTTTGCTGGTCACATTTATGCTACCCCGGGATTTCAACTCGAAATCGATTTCCGTTTCTGCGTTTGTGGGCAGAGAATATAACAGCAATCTGTTGCATCGGACCGAAGGCCCGGTTGTCGTGTCGAACGAGTGCGGCGTCAAGATGTGATTTTTGGGTGGTCGACGAGGTCACGAGCCCTTTTGATCGAGAAAACGCCAGGACTCGTAGCTCTTACTATGACCAACCCTTATTTTTGGCTGTGTCAAAACACGAGTTGCCGTGTTCCACTAAGGCAAGACCCAGGTATTTTGCCAAGAACGAAGTGCTGCCATCGAATAGACCCGCGAATTTCCCGGGGCAAGGAATGTCTTACATGCGACTCAAGAAAATCGTCATTCGGACTTTGTTGGTCGTCTTCGTGGCTTGGCTGAGCTTGGTGGGTTGGGGATTCGTGTTTGCATGGAGGCCACTGCCGACGTATTCGCCCTCAATCTCAGCAGTGCCAGCAGTTCCGATCCTCACCAACAGCCAGTACCAACTGGGACATGATGAGCCCTTTCTGGTGCGATCGGAGAGGGAGGCCAGTTCCGGCGCGGTTCTGATTTTTGGATCCCGGCACACGAAAGATCCAAACGATCCGTCACTGAATCGAATCAGGACTGAGTTCACCGCTTTCGCGCCCACAGTCGTGTTGTGCGAGGGCCGTATGACCGGCTTGCTGTTCCCGGGTTTGATGAACCCGGTTAAAACTTATGGCGAACCCGGTTTGGTCCGGCAACTTGCCTACGAGCACGGATGCCGGGTGTTTTCCTGGGAGCCGTCGCCAGAAGCCGAAGTCGAAGGCTTGCGCAACCAGTCATTCGAAAAAAATCAAATTGCACTCCGCCTCGTATTGTCTTCGTATTTCAGCAATCTTCGCTATGGTCAACCCGATGACCCCAACGAAGTGGTTAATGAGACGATTCGAAAGAAAAGATCATGGCCGGGCGTGGGCAATCTTTTCGCAGACGTGACTGAACTTGATTTGGCATGGTCACGCTATTTTCCCGACGGACCCGACTGGCGCGATGTTTCCGATGAACAAACGTTGCCCGGGTTTCTGGGTGAAATGGACGCAAACCTTGTCAGGGACGCTCATCTATTTAGCATCATTCATGAATTGGTCGCACAAGGCGAAAGAGTCTTTGTTATCGCCGGATCAAGTCATGCCGTGAAGCTGGAAGGCGCCATTACATCAATAAATTGAGCGTTGCACGCCACCGTTCAACGGTCGCGGGCCTCCAATAGCGAAGACGATGCTCGTCTTTGGGCAAGGCTGTCTTGTCCACAGTATTTCTTGCCGACAACGGACAACCGGGTGGATCGCGTTGGCCAGACTCTGAAACCCTGAGCCAATCGGTTCGCAGCCTTCGAGAATCGATTCAATTCGAACTCACACCCAATTGCCGAGCCTCTGACTTCTCAGTCGATTGATCTGACGGCAAAAACGAAACACAGGGCAAGGTACCCGATTATTCGACGCACGATGGCTCAAATGTAACTCGACGACTGGGGTTCAAAGAGATGAACTGTCGCCTGAAATACGCATCAGCTTGAAAACTGGACCTGTCTCCGTTTACTCGTTTGAGCGAGATTCAAGGTTTGCTTGAGCTGGTTTATCTCGACATTCGTCCCAGCCGATGTCATTGCATACCGGTCTCGCAGGGATTTTGAACAAACACCTAACGCACAACGTTTGATCCGATCTATCATCGATTACGCAATTCGACTCGTCGAATCTTGCCACTCGGTGTCTTTGGCAACTCTTTCATGAATTCGATTTCGCGTGGGTACTTGTAAGGAGCCGTCGCCAGTTTTGTATGTTGTTGAAGCACGCGCTTCATCGCCTCCGTCGGATGATAGCCCTCCGCCAGAACCACAAACGCCTTGACAATTTCCGTACGTTCGGGATCGGGTTTTCCGACCACGGCCACTTCGGCCACCGCGTCGTGCTGCATCAACGCATTTTCAACTTCGAACGGACCGATACGATACGCGGCGCTGGTAATAATGTCGTCGGCGCGAGCGACGAACCAGAAGTACCCGTCTTCATCGACGGAAGCACAATCACCCGTCAAATACCATCCATTGCGATAACTCTTCGCTGTCGCTTCCGAATTATGCCAATACTCCTGAAACAGCCCGACAGGGCGATTGGGCTCGACTCGGACCGCAATCTCCCCTGACTTTCCGGTGGGCAAACGGTTTCCCTGCGAGTCGATCACGGCCAACTCGATTCCCGGCGGCGGCAATCCCATTGAACCCGGCTTGACCGGTAGGTCGGGAATGCTGCAACAAAGAATGACGGTTTCCGTTTGTCCATAACCTTCACGAATGGTCAGTCCGGTCGCTTCGCGCCACTTCTCCAACACGCTGATATTCAGTGGTTCCCCGGCGGCCATGCACTGTGCCAGGTTTTGCGATTGAAAATCGGATAGTTTTTTTTGCACCAGCATCCGATAGACAGTGGGCGGCGCGCAAAGACTTGTAACTGGATAATTGGACAAGCATTTCAGCACATCGTCGGCGTCGAACTTGCCCGAGTGTTCGCGTAGAAATATGGTTGAGCCGGCGATCCAGGGTCCAAAAAAACCGGAAAACGCTGTTTTGGCCCAGCCCGTATCGGAAAGATTCCAATGCAGATCACGGGCGTCCAGTCCGAGCCAAAATCGGGCCGTGATCTGATGCCCAATTCCATAACTGGCGTGCGTGTGCAAAACCATTTTGGGAGCGCCTGTCGTCCCGGAAGTGAAATAAATCAATGCCGGGTCGTCGCTTTTTGTCCGTTCAAACGTCGACCCGCAGGATCCGGTGTCTATCCAATTCTCATAATTCAGCCAACCAGCTCGTGATTTCCCACCAACCAGGATCTTGTGCTTCAGTCCTGGCAGCTGTTCGGCAATGTGATCGACTTTCTCTGCAATCGTATCGTCGGCAACCACGGCATCAATCTCTGCAGCCTCGACCCGGTATTCAATGTCCTTTTCGGTAAGCAAGGTCGTTGCCGGAATGGCAATCAGCCCTGCCTTGCAAAGTCCGATCATGGTTTCCCACCAGGCAATTACATTGGGAAGGTTGACGAGAACCTGATCTCCCTTGGAAAGCCCCAGCTTCAAAAACGCATGAGCCAACTGGTTTGACCGGCTTGCCATCTCCGCAAACGAAACTCTCTGTTCTTTTCCGTCGACCCCGACCCAATGCATGGCCAGGTGATCTGGCCGTTCGTTGGCCCATCGATCAACGACATCGAATCCAAAGTTGAACATATCGGGACGTTCAAGTCGGAAGTCCTCGCGCAGGCTTTGGTATTCTTCCAGGGACGAAAGCCTGGGGAAAGGTTGGAAGGTGCCGCTCACGACCGGTCTCCTGTCACTGATGAGAACTAAGTTGGATCCGCAGTTTAACTCGACGCTGTGCCATCTCAATCGCTGCCATCCCCGGTTGCTTTTGCTCATTACGAATGCGAACAAGGACATCCCGGGTATTGCGGGAAATCTACTCGTGAATCGTCTCCACCGCTGGTTGCTCGGCTCTGCGATGTTGTTCGACGGCGGCGCAGATCAACCCGCCCGCATTGCAGATAAAATCCGGAAGGTCAACAATGCCTCGATCGCCATTCTCGAGGTCGTCAGATCTCGCAAAAATCGGCAGCCACCTCGGCCGAGGCTGTGATGCCAAGCCCGGTCGCACGCATTTCGTCCAACGGTATTCTGCCAAACGACCGCGGTAGGCCGAACGCGCTGCCGATGCTTTTGTGAATTCAGGCCATTCGGATTCCGCCGATGGAGGAAAGCGGGCGACGTTTTCACTCGCGAGGATCCCGCGAAGATCAATCTCCGGATCGAAAAGTTGAATCGCTCTTGCCGGTCCCGGTTCATCGCAAAAATCGTGGAATTGAAGATGTGGATTGACACTCGTCATTAAGGCCTCCATTTCGATAGGTCCTTCAAAAAGCTATTGCCGGAACAGTCTTGACGGGTCCGTTTTGCCGTGTCGGTATGGGTTGCAGCATCGTATTGGCAAATGTCATGCCATCGAATTGGCAGGTCGATTTGCTTCTGGAAGTACATCCAGGTGGGAGAATCAGTGCATTGCATGCGACACGGCGGATGATCTGGAAACCCTGGCTGCGCGGATCCGCACAAGTGGAAATGGACTCAACGACTTGGCTGGGATATCTGGCTGGTAACGAAACCTGGTTCCTTAACCAGGCCGATGCCGACGAGACCTCCGTGCCCTTATGGCGAGTGGCGGCGGCTCCGTCGGCGGGAAGCGGCCTGCCGAAGACGGAAGGTGCTTGAGGTCGCATTACGAACGGTCCAGCTATCGCTTCCTGAACACTCTCACTAGTTCAGTCCCGGAAAATTCACCCAGCATCAACTGTTTGCGTGTCTGGTGTTGAAATCGTTTTTGAAAACTGACAGTCGAACGTCTCATTTCGACTTCTCGACATCCGGACGGGACAATACCTTTGTCTCTGAGGTGGCTGCGGCGATCGTTTGAAAAAACCTGGTCCACCAAGCCGAGTCCGTTTTTCCGAATTTCCGGCGGACCTGGACAATCACAAGTTGCTCTTGGAGATCAACGACCAGGATGCAACCTGAGAATGAACCGTGTCCAACGGTTTGCGTGCTGAACAGCAAGTCTTCAGGATTATCCGAGTCGGCCGGCGCATCGGGTTTAAGATGACGCACCCAGTGCATTCCCAGGCCAACATCCCGTTCTTCGCCGGGCACCGTTAATGGCTTCGGAAGGAGTTTCTCAAAAGTCTCGGCAGAGATGAATTCTCGACCGCCGTAACTTCCCCGGTTGGCAATCCATTGTGCCAAAATACCCAATTCCATTGCCGTGAATTCACCATCGGAGCTGGCATTTCCGAGGACGACATCCCCAAACCCGAGCGGCTCAAAAAGGTGTTCATGGTAAAGTCGTACCGCGCATTTGCCGGACACGCATTCCATCGCCTTGGCAACCAGTTCAAATCCCACGCCGGTGTAGCTATATGCCTTGCCTGGTTCGTTGGCGTCGATTCCGTTCAGGATGATGTTTTCCAGATGAGGATTTTTCATGCCGCCGAAGTCACCAAGTCCGGAAAACCCGCCGGTATGGTTCAGGCACTGACGAAACGTTGGAACATTCGGGTCGTTGAGGGGGTAGCCCGGAAACACCTTGGAGATCGGTGCATCGAGCTCAATCAACCGTTGATCGACGAACTGGCTAAACATCAAAGCGGTGACAGTCTTGGTGAGGGACGCGATCCAGCAACGATAGTTCTTGTCGATCGGAGCACCGTTGTCGGGGCTTTTGCCGAAGGCTTCATGAGTGACAATCACGCCGTTACGGGCGACCAAAGTTACAAACGGCTCGCCCGTCGCCGTGGCCCACTCACAGCAAAACTGGTCGATCACGGCTTTGGCGCTGGCCGGCACTCCCGCCGCCTCCGCGGGGCCATGATGCAAAACGGGAGAAGGAGGAGTCCGAACTCGAGCAGGCTGAAGCCCTGAAGCCACGTCAGAGAGACCCAGTATTTTCCGCTTGAGCGCCAACTGGTATTCGCTGTTGACCACCGACGTCGATTCAACAAATCGCTTGGGACGACCAAGCAGTTTCGACTCGGCAATCCCTGCGATCAGGATGGCCCCCTGCTCGCTATCGATCAAACCCCGCGTCAAAAAATCTTTCGCGGATCGGTCAAATTCGGACTTGTGCTCCAGCCAAGCGGGAGGCGCCTCTTTGCCTGGGAAGTTCAGAAAGGCAACCGACAAATCAGGCACGAAACTGTTTTCGATCTTCTGCGGAAAAGCAAAGAAAGTAAAAGACCGGCGGAAAGGCGTACCGTTGGGTGCTTGCCCCTCGACCCAAGCCATCCAACGGCCCGGTTTGTCTGGCTCTTCGGATTCATTCAAATCGGCATCGAACCAGCGAACTCGAAACGTGACATCGCGACCCAGTCGGCGAACCTCGTCGACGTCCCGCCAAATGAGACGCGGCGAGTTGCCGACCTGAAAAACCCACCCGCCGAATCTGGACGGGATCAATTCCTGAACTTGAAACTGCTGCCGCTCCTCGCGCAGGGAATCGTTCGTTTGCTTCCCAATCGCCTGTTGAGCAAAACTGGACATCGCCAGGCCGATAATGATCGACCAGAGAAACCCGCAAAGACGCCTGTGTCGGGGTCCGGTCTGATTCAGCGTCGGACGTTGCAATGTTGAAAGAGGCATTCGATTACGGGTCATGATCCTGCACTAAATCCAACACGAATCGAAGCATCGGCGCATTTGCTTGCTTCCATTGCCAGCCAAGCTGCATTTTTTTCGTAAAACGTGGGAGGCTCATACGTCCATCCTTCTTTCAATCGTTGTTCCTCTTCGCGAATCTTTTCCAGCACAAATGGGCCTGCAACTCGGGCCATGTGTTCCGCCTGTTCACCGAATTCGACCAAAAGTTCGGCCATCAAGCCTTCAATTCGGGCTTTCAACGCCGGTTGATCATGGTAATACGCCAGCGCCGCGGCCACCATCGGCACGCCGTGCTTCACGAGATCTTTGGATTCACGTTCAAACCGGGCGCGAACTCGTCGATCAGGATCTTCCCGGTGCTGTCGCCAGCCTTTGAGTGTCGTTGAGATGGCTCGCACGACGCTCGGTCCATTGACAGCGAAATCTCGGTTGAATGCCCTCAGCAAATAACCGGTTTCCTGTCCGTCCCGAATCAGTGGGTGAAAAAAGTTGAACCGGTACTGCCCATGGTGATCGCTGGTCGGCACTTCCGTTTCGTCTTTGATCAAACCCTTGATTTTCAGATCGTTGTAAAGCGGCGTGCCCGCGAGCGCCGTGTACAGCATGAATTGATGAAAGTCCGTGTCATGGCTGACGGCATAATCGATTACCTGGTCGATGTTTTCCGGGCAGTGGTCTTCCAGCCCAATGATGGTCGATCCAAGAACCCGAACGCCGTGGCTTTGAAGTTGCTTCACGAGCGGTCGTGTGTCGATGCCTTTCAATTTCGCGTATTGACTGGCTTCACCCTCCAACCCCATCCAGACCCAGGAGATCCCCAACCCGACCAGCTGTTCGGTCGTGTACTTGCTCAGCACATTGGCCGAGCTGAAAACATGGAAAGACCATGATTTGCCGTGCTCCTCCATCAGTTTCAGCAAGTCGAGAGCTCGCGGGCGATGGAGCAAGAAGTTCTCATCCATTACAAAAAACGATTGAACGCCCATCGAAGATTCGAGCTTGCAAATGATGTCAAACAGGTCCTCGCCGGTATGGTAGAAGTTAACGAACCTTCCCTTGCCTCCAAACATCGCCGACGTCACGCAAAAGTTGCATCCCAACGGACATCCAACGGAAGGGATTAATGTCGCGGTACGGTCTCGTGGTTTGATCTTAACCGTGGTTCCCATGTTTCGGTAATCAATGTAGGTCGGAATTTCCGGGTGAATGAATGGGCGACCGGTGTTTTCACCAAGGTACTCGCGGAACCAGCGCACCCCCTCGCCCTTGACGATTTCATCGGCGTCGATTCGTTGATCGAGATCGGGCAAGTTTGCGACATGTCCGCCGACCACGATCGTGGCGTCTGGCTGATGCTCACGCACCAACTCACACATTTTCTTGACTTTTAAAACATTGATCGTGATGCTGCCGATGCCGATGATGTCGTATCGGTTGTTGGTGATTTCTTCGATGAACCGGTCCAGAGTGGGGAAGTCCAGCATTACGCAAGGTGCCTTGATGTTGGCCTGAATGAACAACATGCCAAACGATCGATTAAACATGCGCAACGAAAAAGGTCCCTGCACTCGCGTGACCTGGTTGTGCCACAATTCCATGGGATTGATTTTTTGGCTGCCGAATTCGTCGTCCTGGGCATAGGGACCAAACACACTGGTCAACAGGATTTTTGCCTTGCTTCCACGTGGATGTACCCCGCCCTTCAAGACCATCATGTTTCTCCGTCATTCCGAGAAATTCGTTTTCGTGCTTTGCAAGCCTATTGTGGCCGGGAACCAACGTCAACGTGAATTGGTTTCAATTCTGATTTGTTAGGACTCCCTTGCTGTGCGATATGGCGCGCTGCGAATAAAATCGCGATCAAGTTTCGAGTACAACCATGGATTTTCGTACATCGGCATGTCGGCGATTTGCCAATGACGCAAGAGAGCCCATGGATGCGCGAAGGGTTATATACTCCATCGCGCCGACGCGTCATATTGTTGCGTAAGCCAGACGACCGGCAGAGTCGCGGGCTCTACACCTCTTGCCAATGGGAACGGTATTGATGTTTGGCAGACAAAAACGTCTCACGGATTACGCATCGTGTGCTGGCTGAGCGGGTAAGATCCCGCCGGAGGCGATCGCACAGGTCGTGCGAGACTTACCCAAATCTTCAGACAGCCGATTGGTTGTGGGTACGGAAGGTTTTAGCGACGCAGGCGTGTTCGAGATTTCGCCGGACTTGCTGTTGGTTCAATCGCTCGATTTCTTCGCGCCCCTGGTCGATGACCCGTATCTGTTTGGTCAGATCGCCGCCGCAAACTCGTTAAGCGACGTGTTTGCAATGGGTGGTGTTCCGACGACTGCGTTGAACATCGTTTGTTTTCCGGACGACAAACTGGGGTTGGAAGTGCTCGCCGAAATCCTCCGTGGCGGAACCGACAAGGTCCATGAGGCTGGAGCCACGATCGTGGGTGGTCATTCGATTCGCGATCGCGAAATCAAATACGGACTTTCAGTCACCGGAATTGTTTCGCGAGACCAGTTGATGACCAATCAGAACGCTCAACCGGGCGACGCGCTGGTGTTGACCAAGAAACTGGGCACCGGATTTGTTACAACGGCGATGAAGGGCGGGAAATGTCCCGAGCATGTTGCCTCCGAAGCCCTCCACGGGATGGCTTCTTTGAACAAGATTTCGAGTGATGCCGCGAAGCAGTTCCAGGCAAACGCGGCAACCGACATTACCGGTTTCGGGCTCGCAGTCCATGCTTGCGAAATGGCAACGTCAAGCAACGTTTCTTTCCACATCGAATTAAACGACTTGTCGGTTTTGCCCGGCGCACTTGATTTGGCAAAACGAGGGTTCATCACACGCGCCAACAAGACGAATCGAGAGTTCAGCCAGTCGATGGTCAGCATTGATGACGCGGCCGACGCATCTTTGTTGGAGATGGTATTCGACCCGCAGACATCAGGTGGGTTGTTGATCAGTGTACCTGCAGATCGAGCTGAAGCACTCAGAGACGGAATCAACACGCAAAGCCCTGGCGTTGCCCAGATCGTTGGAATGGTGGAATCTAATCGGGGCTACGCACTCAGGCTGACGTAGTCATCGGATAAGAATGGTGCCAAGTACGATTGGTGCTTGATCGGCGTAGGCGATTGTGTTGTAACGAGCTGACAGTGGTTCAATTGAAGATGTTGACAAATACCGAAACCCGAAACGGACCGACTATTTTGGTTTCATGTTGAGCTGCTTGCCGAGCTGTGGATAGAAGTCGCGAATGACGATCGCGTGCTCGTGAAACGAAGAATTCATACCCAAATCGCACCGATTTCCAACCTCGGTCCCCGCAATTTTCCAGTTCCGTTAATTCAATTCGCCCGTCGTTTGTTGGCCTTCACCAGCAATTCGGAAAGCCAGCAAGTTAATGTGATTGCCCAAGGTGGACACGATCGTTTCCCGCGAGAAATCTGAACACTCTCGGAAGCCCGAAAATCCTGACGGATTTTTTTGGTGTATTACGACGGCTTTCGGCAGATCCACTGTGTTCCCTGCAATTCTCTCGACGCGTGAATTTTTTTGACATCTTCATGCCTCCAATGGCATTGTGCAGGCGAACACAATGACCAATCCATAAAACCAGCCGTCGGGGTCTTCGCTGGGCTTTAATTCTTAAAAGGTCGACAATCTCATCAACGGGTACAAGATAAATGGCGAACCACAAATTCCGACGGAAAACAGAAATCATCCGAAACGGTAATTCCTGTCATCGAAGCACATTTCGTTGAAATGCGGGAAGCTTAGGGTCTTTTCGTAGCTGACATCCATGCGGATCGTCGATTCAAATGAGACGAGCCACCGAGCGACGGGTCCCCTGCAATAGATGCACCACGTTTCGCCTTAAGTGTTTTCCGTTTCGCCAGTTGGATTTTTCATTTGACGACCTTTCGTCACTTTCGCGAGCATGGGTGAGTTTCAAGGTCTGATGGAATTCATGGGCATTAGGCAGGAACCGACATTCGGAGCGACAGCGCGCAAATTTTGGATAGAATCGGAGATTGGTTGTATTTTTGGGAAATCACTGCGGTAGTCCGTTAGAATCCTGTCACGAATTCTCTTGTTCTTTTGAGGTGCTTGGCGGATGGACGTCAATCAGGATCGACGGCTGACTGGGAATCAAGCTTTATTGCGGCGACTGTTACTGGCGAATTACGAGGGCCTCACAGAGCAGATGCGTCCCCGAATACCGGTCCAATTACGAACCACGATCGACGTTGAGGACATTCTCCAAGTCGCCTTCCTTCACGTGTTTCGTGATTTTTCAACCTTCCAGGGTGCTGGCTCTTCTGCGTTTCGAGGCTGGGCGCGAACCATCGCCGACGCTCGACTGGCCGAAGCGATCCGCTCGGCGACGCGTCAGGATCGGGGAGCAGGTCGAAACCGTCTGGAGAATTCTTCGGCAAGTACATCTCCATCTTTTCTGAATCTCCTGGATGTGCGGTTGGATTCCAATTCATTTTCGGAGCCATGGTTCGTATTCCATCGACCGGTTTCACCACTTCTTATGCCCTTCACGGTCAGATAATCATGCTTGGAAAAACGATGGGTTTAGTGTTCTCGTGTGTCCTGTTGACATTTACGTCGATTGCAGGAGCTGAGCAGAATCTGGAAATGGCGGCTCCGTTTACCGGGAACATGATTCTGCAGCGACAGACGGAAGTTCCGGTATGGGGGTTTGATGCGCCAGGCGCCAAAGTCAACGTCGAATTTGCTGGCCAAACGAAAACGACCGTCGCCAACCAATATGGAGATTGGATCGTCAAGCTCGATCCGCTCGAAGTATCGCGCGAAAGGCGTCAACTGAAAGTAACCAATGACCGGAGTGAATCCATCATTCTCGATGGCGTGCTGGTTGGTGAAGTCTGGTTTTCTTCGGGGCAATCTAACATGGTTTGGCCGGCCGGCAAAAGCATGTGCAGTGGGATCGCTCGTGAAATCGCCAGTTCGGAGAAAGACGTTCCGATTCGAGAGATCAGCATCGATACGGTATCGGCTTTGTATCCACAAAAGAAAGCTACGTCGGAAGGTGGATGGAAGACTCACAAAAGCGCAGGCAATTTTTCTGCTTTGTCATTGTCGTTTGCCTATGAACTGTACAAAGAACTGGACATGCCAATCGGCATTCTCCTCAGCGCTCACAGCAATACAAGAATTGAGGCATTCACCCAGCGCCAAGCCATCGAAAATCATCCCAGGTTGCAACAGGACGCTGAACTCATTCACAACGCTGACCCTTTAACCGAGCAAGGACGCCACGCATTCGAACAGTACGAAAGGGATGTGCAGGCCTGGCAGAAATTGGCGGGCGAGGCTGCTGTTGCCGGTGGCAAGATTCCCGCGCGGCCAAAGCTGCCGGGGATCGCAGGGATGTGGCGAGGGCCCTCTCAATTCTTCAATGGCAAGATCAATCCGGTCGTTCCGTATGCGATCCGCGGTGCGATCTGGTGCCAGGGGACAAGCAACTCGGGCGATGGCAGAATCTACGCTTCACGAATGGAAGCCCTTGTAAACGGTTGGAGAGACGCATGGGGGATGCCAGAAATGCCCTTTTACTTCACCCAAATGCAGTGTTACGGTTCGCCAGATCCGGAGACGGTTGGATTTGCGGACATCCGTCAGGGGCAACACCTGTTTTTTATGAATAACCGTGAGAACGTTGGGATGGTCGTTCAGTCCGACCTCAACTCGGCGAGACCTCAGGGCATTCATTACTTCAATAAACTTCACCCGGGGATGAGGATGGCCCGGTGGGCATTGGCCAAACAGTACCGGAAAAATATCGCTTACACAGGCCCAATTTATTCCGGCTATGACGTTAAAGGCAATCAAGTCATCGTATCTTTCGAGAAGGAAAGTCTCTTCGGCGGCCTGATGGTTGGCAGCAAAGGGATGGCCCAAGACTACCAGGAAGCAGAAAAATATGTTGAGCCCGCCAAGCCCACACCAGGCGAGAAGCTGAATCACTTTCGATTATGCGGCAAAGACAATAAATGGCACGCTGCAGAAGCCGTCATTACTGGCGACACCATCGTCGTCACCTCAAAAAATGTTCCTGAGCCCATTGGTGTTCAATACGCTTACAGCGCGGTTCCCGAGAATTCAAATCTTTACAACAAAGCCGGCTTGCCAGCGACTCCTTTTGCCATGATTGGTGGCAAGATGATCTTTGAAGAAGATGATTTGGAGAAAGCGGCAGCCCTGAAAGCAAAGTACGCACAGTACTCCGATCCGGACTATCCGATCCTGCAAGTCGTCGAGTATTTTCGTGACGGCGCAATCATCCAACGCGACAGGCCAATTCCAGTCTGGGGTCATGCCAACAAGGGAGTTGAAGTAAAAGTCACTTTGGGTGACGTTACCAAAACTGTTGTCGCGAATGACCTTCAACAATGGTCGGTCGAATTCCCGGCACTGAAGGCTTCGACAAAGCGAATTGCGTTGTTCGTCGAAACGAGCCACGGTCACAGTCGAACCGTCCAGGATATTCTGGTCGGGGATGTCTGGTATTTGACCGGGTCAACGTTGCTCAACGGAGAGATGGCTTACAACGGGCGCGAAAAAGAAGCGGAGATTCCGGAGGCTTTGCCGCTTGTTCGTGAGTTTCGAAGAAAAACAAGTGCCAGTACATTTCCGACACCACGAAAACGGAAGTTCGAGACAGGTGGTGGGAAGTACCGTTCATCCTGGATGACCGCTGATTTCTCGGTGGCAGACCAAGGCGTTTCGATGTTCGCTTATCATTTTGCGAAAACACTGAATCGAGAAGGAATTCCTCAGGGCTTTATTACGATGTCTTCCGGGCAGGGAGGACAAATGGCTTCACCACTTTCCTGGACGTCATATGTCGGGGTTAAAGATCTTGAACAGCCCGAATTTCGAGCTCGTCTGAATGAATTGTTCATGCAATTCCCAAACACAAAAGTTGCCCAAAAGGCTGTCGAAGAACATCTCAAAGAGGTAAAGATGTTTGTTACGACAATCCTCGAAGCAGACAAGCAAAGCGAAGACCTTGCGAAAGCAGCACCGCTTGGTGGTCCGGTATTTCCAGAAGCAGGCAATAGCAGCGAAGTTAAAGCGGATACGATTCCGACGTATGCCTACAACTGGTGTGTGAGTCCAATGACTCCAATGGCGGTTGCAGGTGTCATCTGGGTTCCATCCGAAAACAACATCGGATACGCGCCCGCAGACTACGCTGCCGAGATGGAAGTCTACGCGAAGAGCCTGGCAAACACTTACGGTCTGAAAGAGGTTCAATTCATTTACGCCCAGCCGTCCGATTCACTGGTCGAAGGGGTTAAGACTCCCGGGATTGCCGGGGCCAATAGGGTAAAGTTCGACCGATGGCCTAAAAGCTTGAAAGATCTGGCGATTAGAATGGCTCAAATGATCAAATAGATGCCCCACGGTTCAATCAGACTGATCTGCTTAAACGCCAGGCAACAGGCTACATCAAAGGCGCTGTAAAACAGGTAACCCAAAGCGTCAACGAAGGACCGGAAAACAAGGCATTTACAGTACATGCTTTGTTTACGCATCGAATTAACCAATGGTTATAAAACCGAGACTCAACTGGTACCCGACGCAACGAAATACGAAACCGGCGGTCATTCGCTGGCGAGTCAAATTCAAAAGCGACAAACGATTAAGGACGCGAAGCGATGAGAACGAATTCGATGACAGTCATTTGTGGGGTACTGATGTCGCTGGCGATAGGGACCTCAAGCGTTTGTGCGGCGCGGCAACAGGCGGTCCCGCAAACTCCGCTCACCGAGGCTGGCCAGGAGCTTGAGACGCGGTATGCCGATCAGCTCAAGAGACTGCGGACCGAACTCACCGCTAACTTGCCGCAGAACGGTCGGGCAACGTCCGATACGCTGAGTGAGTTCCTGGCCAGCGACGCGCTGGACGCCAAGTTCGCAAAATACGTCGTCCTGCTCGAAGCCACGCCTCAAGGCCTGGCAGAGTTCGCCGAGCAGGGAAAGGAGCAGGCGGCGCTGGTCGAGAAGATGCTGGCGGATGCCGACCTCATGAAACAAATGCTGGTAGCCGACGGCGCCAGCGCCAAACAAGAGGGGCGCGGGACTGGTCCGGCACAGTACGGCCAGGCCATGAAGATCTATAGCAACATCCAGAAGTCGAGCAAAAAAGCCGCTACCGGTGCCCTGCAGCGACTGGCCCTTGCCATCAGTCTTGAACACGCGGTGCCGATTGGGGAAACAAACCCCACGGCCCAGTCCGAAGCGCCCGCCACCATCGACCCTGTCAAGCGGTACCATCACTACGAAAAGGCATACGTGGACGGCGAACTGGATCCGGCGTTTGATCGCCTGAGCACTTGGGAGCTTCGCATGGTCGTTAACGGAGACGAGCCGGACGAGACGCTTTCCTGGGGGCGAGAGATGCTCCGGAACTACCGACCCGATCACATCTACAACCCGGACTACGGCTGGCGCTACGTGAGCATCGTCGGCTCGGACGTCAAGTACGGGTCAGGGGACGTCAAGAACGACAGGCCGGAGTTGCAGAGGTATCAGAACATTCTCATGAACGGCGGGGTATGCGGCCGGCGCGCGTTCATCGGGCGCTTCATTCTGCGAGTCTTCGGAATCCCGACGACTGCTCGTCCCAGCCGCGGTCATGCCGCCCTGGCGCACTGGACTCCCAAGGGCTGGGTCGTCAATCTGGGCGGAGGCTGGGGCGCCGGCTGGACAAGCACACGCTACAAAAAGGACCTCGATTTCCTCGCAACGACACAGGCTCGCAACAACAGGAGGGCATACTTGATGGTTAAGCGTGCCCAATGGGTCGGCGATGTCCTGGGTGAAAAACGAACTTACGGGGAATCCGAAGGCGCCCCAGCCTTTTGGAACGACGTGGCGCTCCAAACACAGCGCGATATCATCGAGGAGACAAAGGCGGTTGTGCTCGACGCGCTCGGCGAGGAACTCGGTGAGGCCAACGAGCCCACGGTGGCAGAGAAAGTCATGGCATCGCCGGTCACGCCGGAGGACAGGAAGATCACGTACGGCGAGGACGGCGTCATTTCGATACCAGCCGCCGCGTACAGCAAACCGCAGGGCAACACGCGGGAGGTCTTGGCCATGAAGAGCTTCGACAGTGGTCTGCAGGTTTTTCTACCGCGTTTCTTCCCTCAGGGCCAAACGATTATGCGCGGCGGCACTTGGAAGGGTGACGCCAACGCATGCACATCCGGTAAACGAATGCTCAGTGGTGGCTATGGCAAATACGAGAACTGGGGTCTCCGGGCAGCGATGTCCGATCCTGGCAGCGGTGCCCCGCGTGAACTGACGCTTGACTTGGGTGACGGTGTGACCATGGAGATGGTACATATCAAATCCGGAACTTTCGTGATGGGTGGTGAAAGCAAGACCGATGGCAGGTTCGAGTGCATCGAGGTGCCGAAGCACCAGGTCCAACTCACCAGCGGTTTCTATCTGGGCAGGTACGAGGTGACGCAGGCACAATACAAGGCCATCATGGGCTCGAATCCCAGCAAGTCCACCAAGGGCCCGGACTGCCCGGTTGACAATGTCGGGGAGCCTGATGCGTTGACATTTTGTGGGAAGCTCGCCGAAATAACTGGACGGGACGTGCGCCTTCCCACCGAGGCCGAATGGGAGTATGCCAGTCGCGCAGGCAGTGACACGAAATGGTTCTTCGGCAACGATCCCCTGCAGATTGGCGAGTACGCCTGGTTCAAGGACAACGCGGGTGCCAAGTCGCATCCAGTGGGTCAGAAGAAGCCCAATCCTTGGGGGCTTTACGACATCTATGGCAACGTTTGCGAGCGAATATCCGACAAGTATTCCAAAAACTACTATGCACAAAGCCCAAGGGTAGATCCGACCGGACCGAGCCAGGGCACAAAATCGCGTTTCGAGTACAAGGTCATCGCGCCGCGATCGGGCAAGTACTTGTTAACGGCGCGGGTGGTCACGGTGAATTACGATCAGCAACTGAATGTATCGGTCCATGACGCCGCGCCCGCGATCGTTATGGAGATGCCCTTCACAGTCGGGAACTGGCAGGACACCAAGCCAGTCGCGCTCACCCTCAGCGCAGGCGAGAACACCTTGCGGTTCTATCGCGACCAGCCGCCACAATACGGGCTGGCCATCAAGGACTTCACGCTCGCGCCAGTCAACTAACAGTGAACTAAAAAACGGCGTTGCAGAATGTCCGGAAGTCAAAAGCACAAGTGAAAAATTGCCTTTCCGGGAAAGAAGCACCCCGAGCCGACTCCCAACGCAACTTTTCTGGTCTCAATTCAAACATCTTTGTGCCGTATTGCACGCGGTGAATTCAAAATCAATCGCCTCGTTGCATAGGCGGCGGGAATTCGGAAATTGGCTTGCACCGATCGAAAAATATACGTTGCAAGTTGAGGTAAAACATGGATTTGCGTCAAACGCTATGCTTGCGTTGAAGATTGACAAAAAGAACAATTACCGGCTAAAGGTGACGCACGAATTAGTGTTATGAGTCTGGTCCAACTTGGTAATTTGCGAGGCAAATCCGTCAGGCGATCAATTCTTTAATAACTTCGCCGCCAAACTGGCTGAGTTGTTTGTAACGGCCAGCGTGGAAATAGGTCAGCTTGTTGTCATCGAGGCCGAGCAGGTGGAGCAACGTCACGTGCAAATCGCGAATCGGGTGAACACACTCAACTGCCTCGGCGCCGATTTCATCTGTAGCTCCAACAACCCCAGGTTTGACACCGCCGCCGGCAAGGAGCATGGTCATCGCATCGGCATTATGACCACGGCCAATCGAATAAACACCGCCACGTTTGTTGTTATCAGGAGTGCGACCAAATTCGCCCGTCCAGATCACAAGTGTATCATCGAGCATCCCACGGGCTTTGAGATCCTTGATCAATCCCGCCATCGGTTTGTCGACGCTTTTGATTCGCGAGGAATGCCCACGTTCGAGATAGTCGTGACTGTCCCAACCGCCGCTGAATATCTGAACGAATCGCACGCCTTTCTCAACTAACCGGCGCGCCATCAAGCACTGTCTGCCAAACGCGGCAGTCTCCTTGTCACCCAAGCCATACATGTCGTGGATGTGCTCCGGCTCTCCCTCAATGTCGATCACACCGGGGACTTCCGTTTGCATTCGATAAGCCAGCTCGTAACTTTCCACGCGTGCCGAAAGATCATGATGTTCGGGATGTTTCTTGGCGTGTTGTTGGTTCAAGAACGACAACTGATCCAGGAACTCACGTTGATGAGCGCGCGATTTGAAATCTGCAGATTGCAAATCAAGGATTGGGCTTCCTTCCGGACGCAAGCGAGTCCCCTGGTAGTGGGCTGGCAGGAAACCGTTGTTCCAGTTAGTCGAACCACCCTGGGGCAGCGCTAGCTCAGTCATCACGACATAACCTGGGAGATTCTGGTTTTCAGAACCAAGTCCGTAGGTTGTCCACGAACCGATCGACGGATCACCACCAAGACGACTTCCTGTATTCATGTGAAACAGTGCTTCTGGGTGATTCAAAGACTCGGCAGTACAGCCCCGAAAATTGCAAAGTTCATCAGCGACGTTTGGGTCAGCCAGGTACTTCCACTGATCCGACATCTCGATGCCCGACTCGCTCACTTTTCTAAACTTGAAAGGGCTGCCGACGAAAAATTTGAATCCATTGGCAAGACTTCGTGTCGATTTCGATTCCTTTTTGTGAAGGCGCGTTAATTCCGGCTTGGGATCAAACGTGTCCATGTGGCCAGGGCCACCTTCCATGAACAGCATGATGACGTTCTTGGCTCGAGACGGCAGCATCGGCGCCTTCGGGGACAACGGGCCTTTGTCGTCAACCGAGTTAACATTGGCCAGAATCTCCGAAGCAAGCATGTCAGTCAGCGCGAGCGAACCGAGTGAAGCCCCGAGCCCGTAAAGGAACTGGCGTCGCGTTGCAGCGTTCGATAGCGGGCGCGAGCAAATTGTCTTTTTCATAATGACTTGATTCAATAAACGTAAAGGAACTCATTGCTGTTAAACAACATCAAACAAAGATCCGCCAACGCCCGTGTATCTGGCTCGACATCGGCTGGCTTTTTGTCCGGCGTGTAGTTCTCAAATACCGGAAGAATCTCTTGATAGTCAAACGGTTGGCCGGTGAATTCTTCCACCAAAGAACGGGTAATTTCGGTCGGATAGCTGACCGGTTGGGGCGTATTGGATTTGTGATAGTTCCGCATCTTTTGAACGTACTTTGTCATACGCTGACTTTCTTCGCCCGTTGGTTTGCGTCCCAACGCATGTTCAAACGCTTGGTCGACCTGCGATTCAAGCGAATCGTTTTCTCCGATCAATCGAAGCGCGAATGCGATCGAGCGGTCACTCATCAAATCGCTGTTCATCAAAGTAAACGCCTGTGGTGAAACGGCGGCGACGTCGCGGACTTCACACGATTCATTTGGATTTGGCTGGTTAAACACTTCGAGAAACGGATCGGCTTGGCCGCGGACTCGATAAGCATAGATGCTTCGCCGATTTCGGTCCTTTGGCGTTGCCGAAGGCAGGTAGGCTGGGGCGATTGAGAACTGGATCATTCGCGGCTGAAGCGCGACCTCCATATTGATTTCTGGCATCACGGGAATGCCGCCAACGGTTGTTGATAGCTCGCCCGTGATCTTGAGCATCGCGTCGCGGACTTCTTCCGCGGTCAATCTTTTTGTTGGGAAGTAAGCAAGCAGGTCGTTGTTGGGATCATTGGTTAGCAACGAATCCATATCGTCGTGCGAGCTGGATTGTCGATAAGCTTGCGACATCATGATTTGCTTGTGCAATCGCTTAATCGTCCAACCGTTTTCAACGAAATCGGAAGCCATCCAGTCCAACAGTTTCGGGTGAGTCGGCTTGGCTCCCTTCGCGCCAAAGCTATTGGGGTTGCCCGCAATCGGTTTGCCAAAATGTTGTTGCCAGATTCGATTGACGATCGACCTGGCGGTTAGCGGGTTTTCAGGATTTGCGATCCAGCGTGCAACGGCGAGCCGGCGACCGTCCCAGTCGTCGCCGATAACGTAGGGATCTTCTTCAGCATTGTCGACCGGAACGCCTAACGCACTCATCACGCCTGGTTTAACTTTATCTCCGGGAGCCTCAAGAGAACCGCCGTTGAGGATAAAGCTGACAAACTCGGTTTTGGTGTTCGCTTTTTCGGGCATTCGCATTTTTCGCGAATTCAGGAATTTTGGATCGGGGCCGTTGTAGACCGATTGAACCATCGGTTGATACCGTTCTAGACGCCGGTTCCAAATCCAAACATCCTGCTCACGAACTTTTAGCCGACCTTGATCTGCGTAATCCAGACCGACATGACGTGGCGGTTTCTTGTCGTCGTCGATCCCTTGACGTTTTCCATGTTCGACATATTCGAGATCGTGTTCTTTGTACCATTTCTTGGCCGCCGTTTCGCGTTTGAGTTTTAGTTCATTGAGTTTCTTTTTTGCAAACTCATGCAATGTCTTGACCTGTTTCTTGCTTTCTTCAAAACCGTCCAGATTTTCGTAGGTAAGAAACGGGGCTTCACGCTCGGCAAGCTGGGTTGCTGCAAACGCTGCGTACATGCGGTAGTAGTCTTTGATCGGAATCGGATCAAATTTGTGATCGTGACATTTGCAACAACGCAACGTCGTTGACAAAAATGTTTGACCCACAGAGTTCACAACATCATCAACATACTGTTGTCGCGCGTCGGGGATCTTAACCATCGCAGGATCCCACGCACCCATTCGAAGAAAACCGGTCGCAATGAGCAATTCAGAATCGCGTGCGTCTTCCGGTTGTTGTTTCCAAAGTTCATCCCCTGCAATCTGCTCAACAATGAATTTGTTGTAGGGTTTGTCGTTGTTGAAGGACCGAATCACATAGTCACGATAACGCCACATGTTCGAGCGTTCGTAGTCGTTAGAGTAACCAGCGGTGTCGGCATAGCGTGCAACGTCCAGCCAGTGTTGCCCCCAACGTTCGCCGTAATGTGGACTGGCCAATAGAGAGTCGATCAGGTCAGCCCATGCTTTTTTGGAATTGACTTTCCATGCCGCTTTGAATTCTGTGATCTCTTGAGGCGATGGTGGCAGGCCCGTCAAATCAAATGTCGCCCGCCGAATCAGCGTCAATAGATCTGCCTGTTTGGCCGGCTTAAACCTGGAGTTGTCCAAGCGGGCCAAGATGAGTTCGTCGATAGGGTTCAACTTGCCGGACACCTTAACGGCTTGCACTTCGCGAAACGCCCACATGTCCTCTGGCTTGTATCGGCGAAAAGTCCAATCGTCGCTTTGTCCGCCACTGGTCTTGATAATGACGCCTTCTTCGGTCGACAGCCGTTGTTTCTCTTCCTCGCGATAGCGTTTTTGCTTTTCTTCGCTTGGCCAAGGGGCTCCGCTTTTGACCCACTTCCGAACCATCTCGATTTGTGCTTCGTTCAAACGGTCATTTTCCTTGGGCGGCATTTCCATGTCCTCCCAGGTAATCGCAAAAAGCAAAGTTCCTTCATCGATGTTTCCCGGAACGACGGCAACATCACCTGTCTCTCCGCCTTTGAGCAAAAGCTCACGACTGAGCATGCTGTATTCGCCCTTGATATCGTCGGCATCGGAACCATGACAGCCAAAACACTTGTCTGTCAGGATCGGCAAGACTTTCAACGTGAAATGACGTTCTGCTTTTTCATCAGCGAACGTCGTTGACGCGAATACCATTCCGGCTACCAGCATCCCTATGATTTTGAAGTGGTTTCGATTCATCTCTTTCTCGTCGTTGTTGGTTTTTTTGGGCTCGCATCACGGACCCGCTTTGGTTGTGCCATTGTGGTATAGTTTGACAATGGCGTTGTCGGATCAAAAGGCTGAATCGTTTTAGCCAACAAACTTGCAACTTTGCTGGCAAGTGTATTTTCAATCCAGAGTTGGTAATTGTCAAATCGCAGCTTACACTGGTTTTTTGAAGGACAAAAAGTTCCCGATCTAATTGTCTTGAGGCCGTCTAGTTTGCATGTTTTGACAAACACGTCTTGTACGTCATCAGCTCTATCTTGGTACGTTTGGATGATTTGAGAATGAGCGAGAATATTCAAAAACAGGGGCGAAACCTCCGAGACGCGTTTTCGGCAACACCCATCAGCGGAAACCGTGATTCATCTATTCGATTATCTGCCCGCCGTCTATTTCTTCGCCAAAGATTCCAGGCACCGGTACATCGGAATTAACCGAACGACGTTGACCCAGGTGTTTGGACTGGAACATGAGGATGAAATCCTCGGGCGGACGGATAGTGAGTTTCAGCCGCCCGCTTTGGCCGCCGGAAGAGAAAGCTCGGCGAGACAACCGGAAAGAGTTAGAGTTGCCGGGACACCGGGACAGCCGGACAACCTCGCAAAAAACTCGAGGAAACTGGTCGCCGGCCGCCGGGCAGGTCTTTGCCTGCTGACCGAATCGGAAAGCGACTTTCTTTTCAATTTCCGGACAAGATGCTGCGAAAGGTCTCAGAATTCAGCATGTTGCACCGAGAGCACGATGAGAAAACGGCCCTCCGCAAAAAATGCGAAAGACCGCCAAAAGCACCCCGAGCCGACTCCCAACGCAACTTTTTCGGTCCGCATTTCGAGCAAATTGGTTCGAAAAGAGAAAGGCCAGCATTGGTTGCTCATTGATCGTTGATTTCATCCGACTCAGGAAGCAATTCGTTCAATAGATCCTCCAGTTCCAGCCTCGATCATCTCGCGCGGGGAAATTAGATTTGTCGAATGATAGCTTGAATTTGTCATGCGTCGCCCAAGGTGTAGAATAGAATACAGAAGGGTTTATCAGAATGATTCAGCAAACAAACAATGAAATAACGTCAGCCGAGCAACTGATTCGGGTTCCCGATAGCGGAAATCGACTTGAACTGATACGAGGAATCTTGATTGTGATGTCACCCGCAGGAAGCGAGCATGGTTGGATTGCCGCCCGAATCTTGACTCGATTGGCAAATCATGTTGAGGCCAACGGATTAGGTAGGGTGTATGCAGCGGAAACTGGATTCTTGATTGAAGTCAATCCCGATACGGTTCGGGTGCCAGATGCCGCGTTTGTAAGCCAGGAAAGAATTGACAAGGCCCCTCCGTCGCCTTCTTATTTGCAAGTCGCACCTGACTTGGTAGTTGAAGTAGTCTCGCCGAACGACTCGTCAACTGATGTCGAAGCCAAGGCAGAACAATGGCTTGAGGCTGGCTCAAGTATCGTCCTCGTTGCTGACCCCAAGAACCAAACACTTCGCGTGTACAAGAGTAAGGCACAAATCGAAGTGTTTCATGGTGGTGAAGAGTTTTCGTCCGGTGACGTGTGTGGTGGCTGGAAAATTTCAGTCAATGAAATTTTCGACATCCAAAATTAGCCAGTCTGTCAAAAAGTTGCGGAACCAGATTGGATGGCATCCATCGCACCCCAACCTGACTCCCAACGCAACTTTTCCATTCCGCTCAATGTAAAACGACATCGGAAAAATCGTGGTGAAATCGAAAATATTTTGACGGATTGCTGTACAATTGTGACATGCCTTTAATAAACGCCATTAGCGATACTTCTGAAGACGCAGAAGCAGTCCTGATTGAACTGCTCCGAGCAAAGTCACCGACGCGACGACTCCAAGATGCGATTTCAGCCAGCAATCTCGTTGCCGAGCAATGCAAGAACGCCATCCGTCGAATGAACCCCGGGATTTCCGAAGACGAAGTCAGGCTTCGGTTTGTCGAACTCAATTATGGTGATGCAATTGGAAGCAAGGTTCGAGCCTATCTGGCAAGCAATCCATGAGCGATAACCCTGGGTTACTCGAAGCATTGGAACCCGTTGCCAAAGTGTTGCAGTCACTCGAAATTCGGTTCTACATTGGCGGTTCGGTCGCCAGTTCCTACCATGGCGCTTCTCGCTCTACCCTCGACGTCGATGTCGTGGCTGATTTGACGGAGGACGATGTCGACGCGTTTGTTCGTCAACTGAAGGATGAATATTACCTAAGCAAAACCGCCATCAAGGAAGCGATCAAGCGAAAATCTTGCTTTAATCTCGTTCATCTGGATTCTTCATTCAAAGTTGATATTTTCATATTAAAGAATCGCAATTTTGACAAGGCTTCGATTCAACGCGCGAAGATCGGATTAGTTTCGGAAGAAAGCGATTTGTCGGTTCCCATTGCATCCCCGGAAGACACGATTTTGAGCAAACTCGAATGGTATCGTTTGGGCAACGAAGTGTCCGAACGTCAATGGGATGACGTTTCACGGATGTTGAAGGTGCTTGGTGACAAGGCCGATCTGGATTACCTGAATCAGAACGCCGACGAGTTGAAGGTGGCGGACCTGCTGCAGAAACTGCTCGACGTGCCGAGCTGAATAGTAGCGGAACCAGGTTGGTTACAACCAAAGCACCCCGAGCAGGATTCGAACCTGCGACCTATTGATTAGAAGTCAATTGCTCTATCCAGCTGAGCTATCGGGGCCTGGGTGGTGTTTCAACTCAGACCTAATCATACCAAAACCGGTCATTCCTTCAGGGGGACGGGGAGAAAAAGAGACGGGATGCGGTCGACCCGGGTTTGCGGCCGGCGTTAGAATAGGCCATTCTGCGGACGGTCCGATGACTCAAACCACTGCCAGTTGAACTCAAATCAGGTTGGGAACATGAAAACTGTATCAACTCATCTCGGAATGCTAACCGTTTTCCTGGCCTTCGCGTTGACGGGGTTGACCCCCGATTCCCGAGCTCAGGAGAATCAGGAAATCAAAATTTGGCCAAATGGATTGCCCGCGGGTGCCGTCCTCCTGGATGAGAAAAAAGTTGAAGATTTGAAAGCCAAAGAAAGTCAGGATCCGCGCGGCCATCGGTTTTATGTCGCCTCCCCCTCCCTGACCGTTTATCCGGTGCCGAAAAATAGGGCAAACGGGTGTGGTGTCGTGATTTGCCCGGGCGGTGGCTACAACGTTTTGGCCTGGCAACACGAAGGCGTAGCATTGGCTGAGTGGTTCAACTCAATTGGAGTTGCGGCGTTCATTCTCAAATATCGTGTCCCCAGAAGGATTCCCGACAATATACACTGGGAACCAATGCAAGACGTTCAACGTGCGATTCGACTGGTTCGACACGACGCGCAAAAGTACAACGTCGATCCCAATCGAATCGGCGTGCTGGGCTTCTCGGCCGGGGGCCACCTCACCGTGATGTCAGGTGTTCAGTACAACACGAAGTGTTACGAGCCAGTCGATGAAGTAGATTCGGTCAGTGCTCGACCTGATTTTATCTGTCCAATCTATGCCGCATATCTGGCCGATGGCTACAAGGATAACGTGGCGGAATTGGGTTCGTTGATTACCGTGACCGGAAAAACACCACCGACTTTCATGGCCGTGACCTGGGATGACGCTTTTCGCGGTGCCCAATCCGCTTTACTGTTTGCCAGGCTCCGCGAGAACAACGTCCCGGCCGAACTGCATGCCTATTCCAAGGGCGGCCACGGATACGGGATCCGTGAATCTGACAATCCCGTTTCCGGGTGGCATCACAACCTGGAAGCCTGGCTGAAAACGTCAGGTTTTCTGACGTCAACAAATAAACAGTAGTATTGGTCTGCGATTGGCCAGGCAGAAAGACATCGTACTTTGGCATTACTCTGGCGGCTGTCCCTCCGTGGTGATCCAACCCGCTATCAAGTTCACGAGGAACCTTCCATTATGAAATTGTCCTGGCTGCCAGCTTTTCTCCTGGTCCTCGCGCTTGATGCAATGGGCGGATTGACGAGATTCGTCGAAGCGGACGAGCGCCCCAATGTGGTGGTGTTTCTGTCGGACGATCAAGGCTATGGCGACTTCAGCTGCAACGGTAACCAGGACCTGTTGACGCCTAATATCGATGGTCTGGCAAGGGACGGGGCGTTGGTTGAAAACTTTTATGTTTGTCCGGTCTGTTCGCCAACGCGCGCTGAGTTTTTGACCGGTCGGTATCATCCACGCGGCGGTGTGTTTTCGACATCGGCCGGTGGTGAACGATTGGATCTGGATGAAACGACGATCGCACAGGCTTTCCAGTCCGCAGGCTACGCAACCGCCGCCTTTGGCAAATGGCACAATGGAATGCAGGCGCCTTACCATCCGAATTCGCGCGGGTTTGACGAGTTTTACGGCTTCTGCAGCGGGCATTGGGGGCATTACTTTGCTCCCATGCTCGAGCGCAATGGAACGCTGGTTCGCGGAAACGGATTTGTCATTGACGATTTTACCGATCACGCAATCAAATTCATTGAAGACCACCGCGACGAGCCCTTTTTCGTTTACTTGCCTTACAACACCCCACATTCGCCGATGCAGGTTCCGGACAAGTATTGGAACAAGTTTGCTGACAAGGAATTAACCCAGTTGCCGTCTGGTTCGAAAGGAAACAAGAACAACGACAAGGACCTGAACCATACCCGGGCAGCGCTGGCAATGTGCGAAAATATCGACCACAACGTGGGTCGGGTGCTGGCGAAACTGGATGACTTGAATCTGGCCGAGAATACAATCGTCGTTTACTTTTGCGACAACGGACCCAATGGACCGCGATACAATGCCGGGCTCAAGGGCCGCAAAGGTTCAACCGATGAAGGAGGAGTTCGTTCGCCCCTCTTCGTGCGCTGGTCAAGCCACATCGAAGCGGGGACCAAGGTCAACCTGGTCACCGGTGCGATTGACCTGTTTCCCACGCTCACGGACTTGTGTGGGATCGAGACTGAGGAAAAAGTTGACCATCCGTTCGATGGACTGTCCTTCTCGCTCGAATTACAGGGAGCCAAAGTCAAACGGGTGCCGCGAAACCTCTTTTCACACTGGAACGGCAAAATCAGCGTCCGAACGCAGCAGCATCGGCTGGATCATAACCAGGTTTTGTATGATATGACCACTGACCCTGGGCAACAAACGTCCGTAGAGAACCTGCCTGAAATCAAACAGGAACTGATTGCCGCAGTCGAGCAGTGGAGGCGGGAAGTACTCTCGGAACTCGATCGTTCACCACGACCATTTCCCGTTGGCCATCCCAGTCTCAAAACGACTCAACTGCCCGCCCGAGATGCCCAGGCAACCGGCAAGATCAAGCGTTCCAACCGGTTTCCAAACTGTTCCTATTACCTGAATTGGGTGGACATCAACGATACGATCTCCTGGCCGGTCGATGTTGTGGAGCCGGGAAAATACAAGGTCGATCTCTACTATTGCTGTGCCGAACAGAATCTTGGTACCACAATCGAATTGGCGCTCGGCGATAAATCTGTTTCCAGGAGAATTACCGTTGCCAACGACTCACCGTTAATCGGTGCTGAAGAAGACCGATCAGTTCGATCTGAATCACTTGTCAAGGATTTCAAACCAGTCGAGATGGGAGTGATTGAGCTTGTCCAGGGTCCCGGTCAACTGGAACTTCGCACAACCGAAATTCCGGGAAAGGAATCGATTGAGTTTCGACTGTTGTTACTGACCCGGATCGAATGAGTTTTTGAAATGCGGAATGCGAGGAATCAGGGCGAGATTCGAAACCGTGTTCGGGCGGCTCGACGCGAGGTTTCAGAGCACCTGCGTCGTCGCTGGAGCAACGAGATCTCCCGGCGAATCGCCACGACAGACTGGTTTCTGGCGTCGAAAAAAGTCGCAGGTTTTCTTGCGTTCGATGGTGAAGCGGATCCGGTTGACTTGATGACCGAGGCGTTTGATGCAGGCAAACACGTATACGTTCCAATGATCGTGGGCAAAACACTGCCGCTCAGATTCGCGCCGTGGTCGCCGACGGTCGGCATGAAACCCAACCGTTTCGGGATCCTGGAGCCCGAGGTTGCGGACTCTCAATTGATCGAAGCACGTGAGCTGGACTTTGTGATCACTCCACTGGTTGCTTTCGACAAGTCATGCCATCGAATCGGAGTCGGAGGTGGTTTCTACGATCGAAGCTTTGCGTTTCTGCGAGAAGGCATATCGGGAGCACGGCTTGTCGGATTTGCCTTCGAGCTGCAACAAGTTGACGAGATCAAGAGAAATCACTGGGATGTTCCGCTGGCGGCTGTTGCCACCGAGGTTTGCCTCTACCAGCCGTAACAGATGATTGAAATGCTGAATGTTTCTTGCGGGCATTCTATAAACCCGTTTGTCAATGAACTCGCTCGCCTCGGGCCAGAAATGCCAGTCACGAATCCAGTTCCTTGATGCTGGCCCGGGACCATTGGCTACGGCTCAGATTTCGAAATACCCTCTATTCGAAGGACTGAATCCATTGGCCCAGTTTTCCCCCAATCGAAGAAGTCGTTTTTTGAAGCTCGAAGACCAGTTTTCTTTCCGACTCGTTGTCAATGGAAAACTCATTCAGCATATCCGCCAGCCAGTCGCCTTCGGCTGGATCTATTTCGCCTGGGGAATTCATGTCCAATACGACCAGGCGAGAGATCGATGTGACAAAAAACTGCGCCCACTCTGGGCAGACATCTTCGCATTCGTCCAGGGCTTTGTTGACGCGGAAAAGAAACTTGGCCTCGTCCTTGTCAATCACCCAGTCTTCTCTGACGAAGCGCTCAAGTTCCCTGACCTGGTCGACGCTGATCTTGGACTCCTGAACAACCCTCTGAAGCACGTCTCGTACAGGATGATTTTCCCAACCCATCTCTGGTTCCTTCTCGTTTGAAATTCTGTTTTCCGGATTTATAAAAGCTATCCTAGCAAATCATTGATTGTTCGCGGGGCGTCCGAGAATTATTTTACAATCCCGGCCGACTCAAGTATGTTGAACGATCGCATAACCGGAAAACCTGCCTTGGGAAGGAACCATCAACGTCAATACGAACTCCGGGAGTCACGGAATTCGTTGCCAAATCGTGGGTCATGGTACAACCGCGGGCAGAATGACTTGGCAGGAACCAGCTGATCACGCAATTAACTTCATTGGCAGAGTGAATTCGATATGGTCAAATCCGAACCGAAAAAACGGCAACTCAAATTCAATACACTCGACGAGATGATGGCGGATGTCCGTTCACTCAATGAGCACGGGTATCTCAGTCACGGCAACTGGACGCTGGGACAAGCCTGCGGACATCTTGCCAATTGGATGCGGTATCCTCTGGATGGCTACCCGGTTGCTCCGTTACCGATCCGGATGATTTTTTGGGTCATGAAGAAAACGGTTGTTCCAGGGATGAAGCGGAAGATTCTGGCCGAGGGGTTCAAGGGAGGTATGATGACAGCTCCCGAATCCGTTCCCGCGCAGGATGAGTTAACGGATCAACAAGGAGTCGATCAACTGCAAAACGTCGTCGACCGGTTGAATGCCTTTCAAGGCGAGCTGATTCCTTCGCCGTTGTTTGGCGAAGTGGCAAAACCAATGCAAATTCAGATAAGCCTGCTGCATGCGGAACATCATCTGGGTTATCTCGAACCCAGGTGAACGCTGGCCATCTTGGCGGCTTCGATTCCGCGAACAAATATTGCTTCAATTTTTCGCACGTTTCATACGATAACCCATTGAATAAAAGGCGAACAGGACAACGGTCAGTGCCATTGTCAACGAAATGGTAAATCCATAAATGTTGATCAATATGCTGTGATTGAAACCTCCTGTTGTCACGGCGTTGATGGTCTCTCGAACGCCTATCGGTCCGGCAATGACCACTATGGCTGTTAAAATGCTGACCGGGACGCGACTGACATTTGAAAATACTAACGCCACGCAGAGCAAGGTGATCATCGAAACGAGCAGTTCAAACGCCATCAGAAATCCGGTGACTTCGACCCAGCGTACACCGCGATCAAGCTCCCCGGTCCCGAATACGTAGTTGGAAACGGCCGCGATCACCGCCGCAATTGCGGTCGCCATCATCAGGTGTTTGATTCCAAACTGAGATCCTTGTTCGGTTTCCTGGTGGGTTATCAGCGGTGAGATGAAGTTTCCGGTCGTGACCCGAAAAATCCACAACGGTACCTGGATCAGGACATTAAGCACCAAAGAACTGGCGACAAATACAATCGGAATTTCCAACGGCATGCTGTTTTCCATCACAAAAAGAGTGCCGGTGTAAAGGAAAACGAGGCAAGCAAGAATCCCCATTGTCAGCGGGATTCTCAAGACAAACTTCTGAGCACCCAACGCACACCAGACCGCCAGCGAACAAGGCTGAGCGACCATCAAACCGAGTGCCAGGCACAATGCAAATGCAGCGATCGGCCCTCCAGACGTGTTCCAAAAAAATAGCGTTCCGCCAACATTGCCGATCGCAGATGCCAATACCAGCGCAATGATAGCGCCCTTCGCCGGACGACGGCGAGCCATCCTGGTAAGTCGAGAATTCGCAGTCGGTTCCATGAGCTATTTTTTTGAGGCCAGTTTCGCAGCCAGGATCACGGCAGATATCAAACTTGAAACATCCGCTTTGCCTTGCCAGGCGATATCGAGCGCCGTGCCATGATCGACGCTTGTTCGAATCAAAGGCAGTCCAAGCGTAATATTCACTCCGGTGTCAAAGTTAAGTGCCTTGAACGGGATCAAGCCCTGATCGTGGTACATGCAAATATAGCCGTTGGTTTCTTCGCGTCGCCACGGTAGAAAGGCGGTGTCGGGCGGGATTGGCCCAGCGACGTCAATCCCCTTCGATCGGGCGTGTTCGACGGCTGGCAAGATGATTCGCTCTTCTTCCCGGTTGCCAAACAATCCGCCTTCGCCAGCATGGGGGTTAATCCCCAACGTTAACAGTCTCGGTTGGCGATCGCAAATCCGAGTCAGCGCCTCATGAGTCAGCTCAATCACCTCGACGATTCGATCCGTCGTCAGCAGGTCAGGCACCTCGCGATAACCAACGTGGGTTGTCACCAGGCTGCAACTGAATGTGGGCGCCGTCATCATCATGCAAAATCGCTCCGATCGTGCCCGATCGGCAAACAGTTCGGTGTGCCCGGGGTACTTGATGCCGGCCATTTGCCAGGCTTCTTTATTGATCGGTCCGGTTGTCACCGCGTCGACTTTGCCGGCCAGCGCTGACGCGATCGCGGCCTCAATCAACTCATACGATGCCTCCCCGGTATGCCGGTTGACTTCGCCGGGTTTCAGTTCGTCGGCTTTGATCAGGGAAAAATCCACAACCAGTGGCTGAGTCACATCAGATTGATGCGCAAACTTGCTCGATCCGATGGTGTTTCGAGGCGGAGGAAGCTGGCAACGATCGGCGACGGTCGCAAGCGAAAACAGGTCTCCGAACACAATCGGGTGGCAATATTGGCGTACCGATTCGTCGGCCAGTAAACGGAGGCAAAGTTCCGGTCCAATGCCGGCCGGGTCGCCCATCGTGATTGCGATTCGCGGAAGGTTCAAGATTTTAGATTCCAGGTTGCCGGGTCGGTTGAATCGAAAATTATACACTGTATTCGCCGTTTTTCCTCAATTGCTTTCGAGCAGCTGAATTCAGTGGTAACATCTGTCAATTGCGAGCGTGCCGCTGGCTACGCGTAGATTACTCAACCGAATACAAGTCAAGACAGTCACATGTTTCAAAACTTCTGCCGGATCGTCTTTTTACTGACATGTTTGATATCCGTCGGCTGCAGTTCAGGCGAGCAGACCGTCCAACCATACACAGGAAAACCGTTGAAACTGGCGGTCATACCCAAGGGGACGAGTCATGAGTTTTGGAAATCGGTCCACTTTGGTGCCGAGAAAGCCGCGCGGGAATTGGGCAACGTGGAAATCGTTTGGCGCGGCCCTGTTGTGGAAAGCGATACCGGCAGCCAAATCGACGTTGTCAAAAACATGATCACGCTGGGGGTCGACGGGATTGTCTTGGCTCCCAATCAAAAAGGCGGACTCGTTGATGCGGTTGAAGAGTCCATTGACGAAGGGATTCCTGTCGTGATTTTCGACAGCGGTTTGGACGAAGGACCCGCGATCGCCAGCTACGTGGCGACCGACAATTACAAGGGCGGAAATCTGGCAGCCCAGGAAATGGCCCGGGCGATCGACAAAAAGGGAAATGTCATACTGCTCCGTTACCTAGCGGGAAGCGAAAGCACCGAACAGAGAGAAAACGGTTTTCTGGACGGTCTCAAGGAGTATTCGAAAATCAAAGTCGTCTCGTCGGATCAAAGGGGGGGAGACAACGCGACGACTTCCAAGGAAAAAGTTGATCAATTGCTGCAGTTGTTTGGCGAGGATCTGGCCGGAATTTTTGCCGTTTGTGAGCCCAATGCCAACGGAACACTGGAAGCGCTTCGCAACGCAGGGTTGAACGGTAAGGTAAAATTCATTGCCTTCGACCCGAGTGATGCCCTGATCGAAGCTCTCAAGGATGGTTCGTGTTCAGGCATTGTCTTGCAGGATCCCGTCGAGATGGGTTACCGGGGTGTTTTGACACTGGTCGATCACATCAATGGCAAAACAGCCGAACCGTTTATCTCAACCGGTGAATACGTTGCGACTCCGGACAATATGGATGACGCCAGAATTCAGGAGTTACTCAAGCCGTCGATTGTTGAGTAGGCCAAACCGAAGAAAATTCAATGGTAACTGGAATGGTTTCCCAAGCTAACGAAGCCGATCGCGACTTGCGGCAGGCGATTGCGTCAGCCGGAACTGCCAGCGAGAATCGCCCTGATGAGTCATGGAAGCGGGGTTTACGACTTTCGTCACCTGAAAAATACTACTCGTAGTCAATCCGTCCCCTTCCCCCCTCCAACCGCCATGACAGAACCCGTTCTCGAAGTCAAAGGCGTATCCAAGTCATTCGGCCCCACGCGGGCGCTGCACCATGTCGGACTTTCGGTCCGACCTGGCCAGGTCCTCGCACTGATCGGCGAAAACGGTGCCGGCAAGAGCACCCTGTTGAAAATACTGAGCGGTGCTCATCGCGCCGATTCGGGCTCGATGAAGATCGAAGGAAAACCGTTTCGCCCGAAGGGCCCGCACGATACGCGACAATCCGGCGTCGCGATGATATATCAAGAGCTCAACCTGGCTCCGGAACTGAGCGTCGAAGACAATGTCCTGCTTGGCCAGCCGGGAACGGGATGGGGGTTGCTAAATCGCCGGCTCCAACGCCCACGCGTACTTGAGGCGCTCAAGACCGTTGGGCTGGATGAGCTGAATCCGAAAGCGATGGTGGGAGATCAATCGGTGGCCACCCAACAGATGATCGAGATTGCCCGGGCGCTTGCAGGCGAGGCCCGGATCATCCTGTTCGATGAACCGACCAGTTCGCTGCCGCAAAAAGACGTCGCGAGGTTGTTTGAAATCATCAACCAACTCAAATCGCGCGGGATCGGGATGGTTTATATCAGCCATTTTCTGGAAGAGGTCCGTGAGATCGCAGATCGCTATTCCGTCTTGCGAGACGGAGAGAACGTCGGCGAGGGCGAAATTTCCGACGTATCCGATCAGGAAGTTGTTGCCCTGATGGTTGGACGCGACGTAAGTAATCTGTTTCCAACCACTGACCACAAACCAGGAAAGCCGTGGGTGGTGGTTGACCGGATTAAGGGGACCCCCTATCCACAAAACGTCAGTTTTCAGCTACGACGCGGAGAAGTTTTTGGGATCGCCGGTTTGGTGGGCGCTGGACGGACCGAACTGTTGCGTTCGATTTTTGGACTCGACCATGTCGTCGGAGGAACGGTCTCGATTGATTCAAGGCGGATTCGCCAGTCAGTCCGGGCCCGAATGAATTCCGGATTTGGATTTCTCTCCGAAGACCGGAAAAACGAAGGTTTGGCGCAGGACCTTTCATTGATCGATAACATTACCATCAGTAAGTTGGACGACTATACGAATTGCGGTTTCCTGAGATTGAGGAAACGGGACCGGGCGGCAGAGAGGTTGATGAAGCAGGTTCGCGTCAAAGCGCATTCCGGCTGGCAAGCCGTCTCCGAGTTGTCAGGAGGAAACCAGCAGAAAGTGGCGATCGCCCGAATCCTCCACCAGCAATCCGATATCCTGTTGATGGACGAACCGACCAAGGGCATCGATGTCGGTACCAAGGCCGAAATTTACCAGATGCTGGGCCAACTGGCAGCCAAAGGCAAAACGGTCGTGTTTGTTAGTTCGTACCTGCCGGAATTGCTGGCTGTCTGCGATCGGGTTGGTGTGATGGCACGGGGAGAACTTCGCGAGGTACGCAATGCATGTGACTGGACCGAGGAAGAAGTCATGGAAGCCGCAATTGTTTGAGCACCAAACAACACTCCGCGAAATAACGCGTTCAAAGCCCGGCAGAACGTGAAAGTGTGAATTCAAGGAGCGAATTGCTACGTGACGCTACGTTGACGACTTGAACGGTAAGTGTAAAGCACATGAACACAGGCAGAGCCATCAAGAAGATTTTTCTATCTCAACTGGGTCCGATTTTTGCTCTGGTTTTCATCCTCGGGCTGTTCGCGATCGCCGACAACGAATGGAGTTCTGGAAACTACCTTTCGGCACGCAACTTTCGCGTGATGATGAACTCGGCAGCGTTGATTGCGGTACCGGCACTGGGAATGACGATCATCATTATCGCTGCCGGAATCGACCTCTCGGCAGGAACCGCCCTGACGCTGTGTGGCACCGTACTGGCGACTCAACTGAAATACGCAGCGGTTGCGTCCGGTGAACCCGGGTTTACCTGGGTCGTCCTGCAAGCCCTCGGATTGACCATCTTGACCGGTTGTCTGTGTGGTTTCGTGAACGGAAGCCTCATCAGCGCGACCAAAGTCGTGCCTTTCATTGTGACACTCGGGACGATGACGATCTTTCTCGGCATCGGGCAAATTATCTCCAGGGAATCGACCGTCTATGCTGATGACAAAAACATCCCCGGTTGGCTGGGCGATTTTTGTTACACGGGTTCCAATGCCGACCGGTATTTGAATTTTGGATTTTTACCAGACGTTCCCAACAGCGTCATTTTGACGGTGATTCTCGCGCTGGGTGTGGCGTTGCTGCTGCGCTATACCGTTTTTGGGCGCAACGCATTTGCGATCGGTTCAAGTGAGTCAACCGCGAGGCTGTGCGGCGTCAATGTGCCGTTGACGATCATTTCCGTTTATACGCTGGCCGGGTTTTTCGTTGCGATTGGCGGGCTGTTGTACTACGCGAATGTAAAAAATGGCAATCCGTCTGATGGCATGGGAAAAGAGCTGGAGATTATCGCGGCGGTCGTACTTGGTGGCGGTAGTCTCAGCGGCGGTCGCGGTTCGATTCTCGGAACGATGGTTGGAGCATTGATCATCACCGCGATTCGCAGCGGCTGCGCGCAACTGTCGATCCCCAATACCTATACGCATATTATCATCGGCGGGATCATCATCATCGCGGTGATCGTCGATCAACTAAGGCATGGTTCACCCGAGTGGTTTTTCCGGATGTTACCGGCCAAGTCGGATGAATGATGAAGCGCGTTGATCGCTCTGCTGATCGTATTCATCGCTGACTGGTTGTGCCGCAGCTTGAACCCTCAAAACCGAACTGCACGAAAGGCATCCTGTAACGCCCAGGAGCGAAAACAGGACGGCTGGCGAAAAGGCCGTCCCCAAGGCTCAAGCATTACGATTTCACACCGGCCAGGACGCCGCGCTGAAACAGCGTCGTCGATTCTGGTTTTGTCGACATGTCGGTTTCGCGGGGCGGGTTGGCCCGCGAAACCTGCGATCATCATTTGGTGGAAAGCTCAATATTCAGCGCGGATTCTTGCGAGGTACCGACGGTCGTCGTGAGCGTGGTTTCCGAATTGTACCGCGGCGGAATGGTTTCGAGGAAGTCGATCGCATTCTCATCTTCGGACTCAAGGTACGTGGTGATCGAGACTTTGTATTGGCCAGTCGTGACGCCTCGCCGTTGCGTGGGTCCGCCGGCCTCGATGCTGAATCGCCCCGCTTGATCGGTGCGGGCACTGACGGTCTCTCCCTGCCGGCCGACCGGAATCAACTCGACCTTCGCGTTCTTCAGGACTTGACCATCCAGCGTGACCCGACCGCTAACGGTAACGAACTGCACGATGGGCCGGGATTCGATTCTCGGCGTCACATTTTTCCGTTGTCCAGCCTCCGGTTTCATGGAATCCGATACCATGTCCTCGGGCGGGTCGACCCTCGATTTGTACAGTGGTACGTTCGCAGTGATTCTCGGCAATTCATCGTCCGGACGGACAACCGGTTCCATTGCGAGAGCTGGGTTCGCCGAAATCCGTTCGGAAGCAACGATGCGAGGTTGAATTTCAACTGGAATTTCGATTGGTGAACCTGCCGCCGTGCCTGGAACCACGACCTGGACGGGGGTCGGCTTTGCGTTGGACGCGTTTCGCCGCGAGCCTGGGGGGCTGGATGCACGCGTCATTGCTGGATCTGTTTCCAACAGGGAGGCACGTCGCATCGGAAGCGGAGTTTTTCCAAGCGTTGATCGGGTCCGACTCAGGGTTCGCGTATCATCGTCAGAAATGGGTATTGCAATCGCCGGTTTCTTGACAACGGTTGGCTTGCTAACGTTTGGTTTGCCCAGGTTCAACTCCTTCGGGTCCGGGTTCGGGGTCATCTGAGTATCGGGTGGTGGCTGACTGGCCTTGGATACCTGTACGCCGTTCACGATGCGGTTGGACTCTGATTTGACGCCCGCCACCATGGATTTCACATTCGTCGAAACCTGTTCAGGCAACGGTTCTTCGTTTTCGGTAACGGGGTCTTGGGGCCTCGGTTCTTCGGGAGCAGCTTGTTGGTACAGCGGCAGCATGCGGTGACGGACTTCCAGCGAAAGCAAATTCATGGTTGTCACGTAAAGCCTCCCACCAAATGCCCCCCAGCGATCAGGTACGGGTCGATAGGGATGCCAACTTCCGGAGAGGTCTCCTGACTTTTCCTGCGAGCGTGTCAACAACGGGCGAAGTTGATCGTTCCATTTTTCCCAGTCTGGACCGCCGACGTACCTCAAGACCTGCGTGGCGTAGTACCAGTAGTAAGTGTCTCGAAGTTGCGGTGAGGAATCACTGGGCAATTGTCGATTGAGCAGGTACTCAGCACCGGCCAACAGTCGTGGATCGTCTCGCTTCCAACCGGAATAGATACGCATCAGCAATCCGACGGAAGTCATCGCGGCGGTTGGCTTACGTCCCTGGATTCGCGAAACCCCCTTGGAGTCGACAGCGTAGGGATTGTATCGGTACAGCGAAATGTTTTCCGGGTCGGCGGCAACTTCCAGCCAGTCGTCCACTCCTTCAAACAACGCTTCATCAACATCCAGTCCGGCCAGCCGACCACTCTGCATCGCCATCATCATCCAACCGGAAACCGACGTGTCCGTCGAGGTTTTGCCTGGCTCATCAAAATAACGCCAGCCCCCTTTACGCGGGTCCTGTGATTTCTTGATGTAGTCAAGTGCGTTTTGGGCAGGTTCCTTCAGCCGCGCATCCTGCGTCATTCCGTAGGCCTCGGTTAACGCCAAGGCCGCGATTCCGTGGCTGTACAGTCGGCAAGCATTGTCGGATTTCTTGTTGGAGGGTACATACAGACCGCCATCAGCTGCCTGGTTCTCGATCAGCCACTGAATCGCGTGGTTGATCTGCCTCGCATATTTGAATTCACGATGGTTGTAGCCAGCGCCCTGGAACGCGAGTAAAGCCAAACCGGTTGCCGCGGTGTCACTGTCAAGTTGACTCAATTGTTGAGGATCGTCTCGGTCAAAACCGGTCAACGCCCAGCTCCCATCGGGAGACTGAAAGCGGGCAAGAAATTCGAGCCCCAGGTGAATGGCGGCTTCGGTCGTCGGCTCCGAAGTCATTGCCAGCGCCGACGGCGAACGGTTGCGAAACGCCTCCTGGGCGAGCACGGCGTCGGGGTTAATTGACGGGGCCCCGCCAAATGTCGGATTCCGAAAACGGTTCTTTGGATCGGGTTGAAGCTGTTCGCTTTCGCGCGACGCCGGTCGCGTCATTACTCCGATGGAAGTGTCGTGCCGAATCCCCAGACCGGCCGGTCCTTCGATGGCATCGACATCCAGTTTGCTTCCCTGAACCTGTTCCATCGCCTCAAGGTCGGACCGCGAAATCGAAACGGCCTGCGAGTCGAGATTGGCCGTTTCGCCTGAACCGCGGCCGGAAGCGTTGGCCGGTTTGGTCGCTACGGCTTGCGAAATCGTCGGCGTTGTACTGGAACGTGTGGTTCGAGCCCCACGGGGTACGGGCTGGATCCCTACACGGGAAGTCTGCTCTGGCTCGATTCGTCTTGAATTTGTGGTTCCGGGTCGTCGACTCGGCGCGGCCTCTACGATCGGCAATGATGCCGCCGCCTGAAGTAAAACATTCGTGGCGGTCATTCCGATTCCGGAACCTTGTATCGCGGTACTTGTTTGACGGCTCACGATTGCCGAGACGGAATCGCTGGGTTCATCCTCGGATGAATCGGTTGCGGCCATCGATCTCTCGCCGTCCCGGGAGTTGCCGAAACCCGGATTGGATCGAGTGATTGGGGCCTGGGCTATGCGAGTGCGTTCCGTACCACGCTTGTTTTCTTCATCTTCGTTATCGGCCTCGTTCCAGCCGGATTCATCTTCGTTTTGACGGGCCCGGCGGCGGGAATCGGCAAGCTGTTGAGCGACATTTGATTGGCCGGCATCGGCAATCTCTCCGGCGGATTCGGACGACCAACGCTCCAGCGTGATTTCAGCTGTACCACCGGTTCGCGCGGCGAAGTCGGACTGGTCGGAGGCCTCCAAAGCGCTGGTTGTCGGTGGTGCGGCCGATTGGTTGCGTGGAGCCGAGACATCCGCGAAATTGCTGGCAACGAGTGATGGTTGCCGATCGGATCGATCCTTCGAACGACGTGTCGATTCGGGATTCAGCTGCGAGACTTCTGGCTGTCCACCGCCAGACTTTCGTTCGGATCGGCGGTCAGTGACAATTTTGGTGGCGCCGAGATCGACCGTTGCACTCCCTTTTTCCGCCGAGAATTCGTCGCGATTGCTGGTCGACGCAGCGTCAACTGTAGCGGCCGAAGATTCAAGCGATCGTTCACTCGGCGTATTGGCCCCGGAAAGTTTCGCCGCCGAGGAAATCTCGGCCTTGAAAGCACTGGTTGGAATTTCTGTTATCCCGCTGGATCGACGAGCCACGGATTTGTTCGATGACGTCAACATTTGTGTGTCGGCCGTTGTGCTTTGTGTTCGTTCGCGTCGAGCTGAATCGGAAGCGCGCGAGGCGGGACTGTTCATGCCACCGGTGAACCGGTCAACGTTCTTTGCCTGGCCGATTCCGGCAATACCTTCGGAGTTGCGGGAAACCGACATTGTCCTGGAATTCAGCTCTCGAGACGCGGTATTGGACTCCGGTGTCCGGTCCGGTTTTTCAATGGCAACCGGCGAAGTAGCGACCGATGATTCGGTGGTCGAACGTCGAGGTGTGATCGTAAACGAGGTGGGATTGGAGATACTCGGAATCGTCTGGGACTCCGTCTTACGCTCGACCGCTTTGGCGATTTGCGCGCGGGGGCTGAGCGTCACGTTGGGCCGGTTGGTCAACGCGGGGCGATTCGTTCGGTCCTCAACTGGTCGACGCGTCATCTCATCGGCTGATTTCGATGGTTCATCGGGAGTCGGTTGCGTTGCGGTTGCGGAAGCGACTTTTTCGGAGACCGAAGCCTGTTTGTTGGCAATGGGTAACCGCGCGGTACTGCGTGTGACCTGCGCGTTGGAAGGCGAACGTTGCGGCGCTGATGGAAGGTGCGTTTCAGCCGGTCGAGCTCTGCTCGGGCTGGATGAACTGCGGGCGACGGGCTGGACGACCGACTCGGGTACCGCGGAGGCCTTTTCCGGTTCGGATCGCGATTCCCGGACTGCGGCGGATTGGTGGGCAATCGCATCGGCGTGTTTCGAACTTTCGATTTCCTGTTGCGTACTGGACGCGGGCGACGTCTTGTTTTCGGCAAATTTCTTGCCAGTCATTTGCTGACTGGATTGCGGTTGGAGGTTGCGAGTCTGACGTCTGAGTTGTGAAAGTTCTCGGTTTTGACGCGGAACGGACTGGGAAGTCGTTTCGCGCCGAACGAGTTGTGGATCAACTTCGGGCTTGGATTCAATAACCGGGATGGGTTGCGGTTGTACGTTTGTCGTCGGAGTTGCTGGTCGTTCCGTCTCAACCGTCGGCTCAGGTGTCTGGCGGGCGTTGGTTTCTTCCCACACGAAAGACGCGCGTTGGTCGCTGATTTCGATGGTGCGAATCGGGCGCTGGGCAACCTGACGCTCGTTTGGCTTGTAGGGATTCTCAAAGATATTGACGACGGAAGCGAACACGAGGATCAGCAAGTGCATGGCCAGACTGGTGATGATCGCAAACTGAAGTGAGCGGCGAAGTCGGCTGTTATCCAGGTTGAACAACAGGAAAATTGCCAGCACAGCCAGGAGCGGAAGCCCAAGCAGGCTGCCCCACATCCAGGGTCCGCGAAGAATCGTCAAGATCGCTCCAAGGGCAATCCCGCTGAGAACCGTAAGCGCCACCAGCACCGGCCAGAACTGCTGGTCGAATGTACCTGGCCGAGAGGGCGCTATTTTTTGAACGGTTCTACGTTTCATTGAAACGGTTGGTCGAGTTCGGTTGTTGTTTTGGTATTAACATTCAGTGATACAGAATGGAAACCTGAAGTCCGGCGATTGCCTATTCCTCGTCCATCGTCGCAGTAAAATCATTAATGCCGACTTTCTTGCAAAGTCCAATCGCCGTTGCGACCGGTTCCCAGTGGGCTTTCCGGTCGGCCCGGATCACAACTGCTTGCGTTAACGGGTTGTTCGCTTTGGCACGGCGCAGGATTTGTTCGACCTGTTCGACCTGTCGGAATGCCCCATCGATGAAATAGCGACCTTGCTCGTCGACGTTGACGACCATTTCATCCGGCTGGGCGCTGGCAGGGAGGGCTTCGGTGACACTTGGTAGATTCAAGTCAAGTTCTCGCTCTTCTTCGGAAAACCGGGAGGAAACAAGAAAGAAGATCAACAGCAAAAACACGACATCGATCAGGGGTGTGATGCTCAGTGAACTAATGGCCGACGTGCGCTTGATTTTTACTGGCATGGTGGTTTGGCCGGTTTGAAATTGGAAACTTGATCTAACATCTGTAACAGCAAGACCGGGATTTGAATTCCAGGACCTGAAACTTGAATCCATCGCTGGCAGTCATGGTCTGTTCAGTTCTGACTCCGTTTGAGTTCCGCCCGGGCGCCCGAGTTTGTGATTTCGTCTGGTCCGACGCCATTCTCGCTCCCATATTGCAAATCATGGTCGGATTGGGAATCGATAGAATCGTCGCCGATTCCTTGAGTGAATCGAACCTGTCCTTCATACCGTTCGAATTGGGGTAAGAGGTTGTAAACCATTTCCTCGATTTCGTTCATCAGTTTGATCACTCGATTCTCGTAAAAATGCGAAATGACGGCAGCGGGAATGGCAATCATGAGGCCGGCCATCGTCGTCACCAATGCAACATAGATTCCGTTGGCCAGGGCGACGCCACGGTTCTGACCGGCGTTGAGTTCGGCCAGTTGCGTCGTGTCATAGAATGCCTGCGTGATTCCCCAGACGGTTCCCAGCAAGCCGATCAACGGCGCGATCGCGGCGGCAAGGCTTAACCAGGATGTCATTTGCGTCAGGCGCGTGGCTTCGCGTTGGCTGGCTTCGGAAACGGCGTTTTCCATTTCTGCCTGAGGTCGTCCGACCTTGACCAGCAACGAACGAATCACATAGGAAGCGGAAGAGGGGTACCTTTGACAGGCCTGATAGGCCCGCCTTGGATCCAAACCACCGGGTGATTGACTGAGCTGGGAAAGCTGATCGATCAGCTCCGGTGGAAATATCTTCTCGCGCCGCAGGGCCAGGAAGCGTTCGATTGCGATCGTGACCACGCCGACCGATAGCAGCAACAAGGGAAACATGAACCATCCACCCTGCGTCAGCAACGACAGAAAGTTAATGCCTTTCTTGGCCGGAACCGGAGCCGGACTCGACTCTTCGCCTCCGTCTTGACGGGTCACGACTGGCACGACCAGCGCCAACGGGATGTCGCGGGCGGAGCCAACCACCGGATCCGACGCGGAAACCAGGGAAGTTGTCGACGAGGCAGTGATCGCGCAGAAGACAATCAATATGGCTCCAACCGCGAACGGAAATCGCAAGGCCCGTCTGACAGAAAAATTCATGATCGCTCCGGGTTGGGTTGTCGTGCGTCAAGCACAATTCTGATCTGGCGGGTGGAGCTGGAAAGTCCAGTCGCCAACGCCGGTTCTATCTTAGTTGATAAACGTTGCTGCATTCGGAAATCTGGGTGGGGTTGCCGTCCTCCGTCGCGAAATCGAGCACGAATTCCGCAGCGGTCACCTAGTTGCCGTCAATTTTTTTGAGTGTCTCAAGCTGTTTGCGTGCTTCGGGAGCAAGTCGATCGTCGTTGTAGTTTTCCAACAGGTATTCGAACTGTCGAATCGCTTCGCCGACCAGTTTGGGTTTCTGGTCAGCCGGTGCGCCTTCGACTTGAACAAAATTGCAACGAGCCGCTTCATAGATCGCATAGGCTTGCCAGGGCTTTACATCATCGGCAGCTTGCGGGCCGCCGAATCCGAAATACACAAGCTTGAATTCGTTGACCGCGTCGTCGAATTGCTTGTTTTTGAAATAGGTGTCACCAATCATGCAATGTGCGCGGGCTCCGGTCTTGCCGAGATTCTCAGCTGCCTTGCGGTAGTACTCCAGGGCCGGTTCGGGTTGGTTCAGTCCGCCATAGGCGGTTCCCATTTCGAGCCAGGCATCCTGTTTGAAACTGATGTCGGCGTCGGATTCTTCAAATCCCCTGGCTAACTCGATCGCCTCATTGTACTTTTTGAGCTTGTTGGCGCTCTGTGCCCCGTGCAGCATGGTAAGCCATTTGATTTTCGAATCGATTTGATTTGCTGCATCAACGATTGGTTTGGCTGCCGTGTACGCCTGGAAGGCCTCTGCGTAATTCTTCAACCGATACTGTGATTCGGCGACCATGAACATTCCGTCAGCAAACAGTTCGCCATCGGGAAACAATTTGACTTGATTTGCAAATCCATCATGGGCTTGCTGGAACTGGTCCTGCTTGTAATGGGCCCAAGCCAATTTGTAGGCGGCTTTTTCTCGGATGCTGTCCTCCGTTTTCGAGTCGACGCACAGCCTGTACGCCGCGATCGCCTTGTCAAAATCGTCCTGGTTATAAGCTGCTGAGCCGACGTGAAAGTTCGCTTCGGCCGCCAGCGGGCTTTCCGGTTTATCCGTCGCAATTTTGGTGAAGAATTCCATCGCCAGGTCCTCCTGGTTGAGCGAACGATACGCCCAGGCCAGTTCGTAGAAATAGCGGTCGATTCTGGGTGATTCCGCGGATTCGGCGATAAGTGTTTTGAACGTCGCGACCGCATCGCTCCAGTTCTTGACATCGATTTGAGCCAATCCGAGTTCGTAGAGCGCATTGGTTCGAGATTCGCCTTGCGGATCGGAACTCAGGTACTCCTTCAAATCGGTGATCGAAGCCTCCACGTTACCGGTTTTTCGACGTGAAGCTCCCCGTCCGATTTTCGCTCGCTGGGCCAACTCGTGTCCGGGAAACGTATTGATCAACGTTGAAAATAACGCGTCGGACTCTTTGTAGTTTTTGAGTTCCAGTTGGCAATACGCTGCGTTGTACAGTGAATATGGCGCGAATTTCGAGTTGCTGTATTTTTCATTGATGAGATCGAAGTGTTTGAGTGCGTCCTCGAATTTGTCGGCATCGTAGGCGTGTTCGCCCAAGTAGTAATGCAGGTCGCTGAGGAGCGGCGATTCGGGAAAGCCGTTGACCAGGTTTTCAGCCGTCTTGTTGGCCGCATCGGTTTGATCGGATGCCAATTGGGAGCGACAGAGAGTGACCAGGGTTTCTTCCGTTCGTTTCCATTGGTTGTTCCTGGCGTAAGAATCGGACAGTGACTGGGCCGCCGCGGAAAACTCCTTGAGTTGAAACTGGCTGGAACCGATCCAGAACATCGCTTCCGAATACGCGTCACCGTCGTCTGCGACCGAATCCAGCAACGGGTTCAGTTTGGCGATCGTCGAGTCGTAGTCTTTATTCATGTAGGTCGCCAGGCCCTCGCGAATCTGCCAGCGCGTTCGATGTTTGTGATCGAGGAATCTGGATATCAACGATTCGAAGACCTTGGCGGCCTCGGCAGGCTGATCATTCAGAAGATACGATTCGGCTTTGACTTCCAGTGTGTCAGCCAGAAAATCACTGTCGGCGTATTTGGTTTCAAATCGAGTCGCTGTCTCGATTGCGGTTTTGAAATCGTTGATGTCCAGCGACGTGAAGGCGGAACTATGGAGCGCCGAGGGGGCGAGCGGGTGATCGGGATATTGCTCGGCAATCGTGTTGAACAGGTCGATCGACTCCTTTCGTTTCGCAGGAATCTCGAACGCCGCATCTGCCTGATCCATCAGGAGCGCAACCCAGACAGCATCCTTGGGCGTTTCGTTGATCGACTTCTCCAGTTGCCGGGTCGCAACATCGTAGGCTGTTTGGGGTTCATTCGATTTCAAGTAAACGCCAGCCAGCCAATGCGCGGCGAGGGTCGCATTTTTCGGGTCGGTGGCGATGACCTTTTCCAGGACGGTTTTGGCCAAATCCGGTTTCCCGGCGTCGATGTAGTTGCGACCGGCGTTGGCGAGTGATTCGGCGGCCAGGGGCGATTGCGGATTCGCCGCGACTGCTTCAAACAGCCTGGCGGCCGATTCGAACTGCCCCAGTCGACGGGAGCAGAAGGCGAGTTCGTACCTGGCATCTTCTGCGATTTTGGCGAAGCCGGCATCCTTGGAGGATGGGTCCTGTTCAACGAGATCGGAAAGCAAGGATTGGGCGCGATTCAATTTTACGATTGCCGCGTCCTTGTTCCCCCCGTTTTCGTCGGCCGTCGCCAGGCGGATCAAGGTCGACCCCGTCCGGCCCTGGATCTCGTCCAGCAGGGGGCTGCTTTCGGCTTTCGCCTCGGTCAGGACTTTTTCAAAATACTCAAGGGCTGTGGCGTACTGACCTAATTGGTCGTGCACGTCAGCGGTTGCGTAAAGCCCTTCAAGTTTGAACGTTTGCTTGGGGTAATCCAGCATTTTGGTATACGAAGCCAGCGCATTTTCACGCTGACCAAGTTCCTCAAAGGCACCTCCCTGGAAATAGCAGACCTGGTCAGCGTCGGCAAAATCGGCGTATTCCTTAAGCAGATTGGCAAAGGTCTGGGTTGCGGTGGTCAGGAGCTGATTCGCCTCCTCGGATTTGGACTCCTGCTTCAGTTGCTGTCCGCGGCGGAACTGGGCGAACCCGAGGTATAGATTGGCTTGCGGTTTTTGTACGGCTTGATCATTCTCCAGTTTGGGCAATGACGATTTGAAATGGGCAATCGCTTTCTCAAATTGATTGGATTGCAGATAACAGATGCCGGCGTTGTAATGCGCTTTTCCGGCCAACGACGAATCGGCATGCTGATTCAGGAGTTTCTCCCATTGCTCGGCGGCGAAGACATACTCCCCGTTGTTTTGAGCGACCGATGCCGTTTGGGCCATGTTCAAGGCAGCCGCTTCGTCCTGAAGATTGGCGGCCTGCAGATTGGGTGCCAGACCAGCGGGAGCCAGCGCGATGGCTGTCACCAACATCACCAGGACGGCGAACTGTCGTTTGCGAGGCAGGCGGTTGTTGCGGCGCTGGATCGACTCCGGGGACGAAGTGATTTTGATTTCAGGTCGTGTATTCTTGTTAAATGTCATTGGGGTTCCTGGCGGTTGAAGGCCGCATTACTTCGTTGGCACTTGTCGAGTCAGCGGCCGGGAACCGCCGAATCGGATCCAGTCCGTCAGTCTGCAACTGGGAAAACTTGTTTCAACGGAATCGAAGCGGTCAATCTTGACCATTCAATCCACTTGAACGGGTTTCGCTGGTCCATCAACGGGATTCGTTTTTCCATCACGAATGGGAGGCCTGTCGTCGATGGCAGCCGTAAAATCGCCAGCGAAAGGTCGTCATTATCGCTCAAAAAATCTTACTTTCACAGGCAATTGGGAGTGGGCGAGGTTCGACGTTGGAAAAACGTCGAAGAATGGAAATGCCTTGGCGTGAAATGTGTCCGACTAAATTCGTTGGGTCAAAAACGTAAGTGTAAACTAAAACCAATTCGATGCATCGAAAACCAGCCAGCAGTAGGAAAATCGTAGTGCTGTCGGAAAAACGAATGCTTCGGCTGAACAAAGCGTATACGAAAACGAACTGTCTTTGTTTGTGAAAATTGTGTTCGGGAATAATTCGTGCCGTTGATTCGAAGTTTTGCCTTCGATATCGGGGAAATTATTGGCAGTCCGCCCTGATTTGGCAGGGGTCCCTGACTGACCTCAGGATCCGCAAGACATGGAGTTCTGTGGATCGGCCCCGGAAAAATGGCGATCCTTGAGAGATCGCAGGTGAAATAACGTGTACAATTCGGGCGATTCTTGTAAAATCAAAGGGTCTTTTCTCGACGCTTAACTTGTTGGATTTCGCCGGTCTATATTCCCACCCATGGCCTCCAAATTCGACAGCTGGTGCTTTCACTTCCAAGCAAAAGTACGAACCAACCTGCCAAGGAGAACTCGATGACATCCTCTCGAACCTGTCCCATCCTGATCTCGCGAGGCGGATTGACGCTAGTGGAAGTGATGATTGCGTTGACGATGACGTTGATTGTGCTGGGCGCGATGATGACCGCATTCCAGTTTGCGAGCCAGCAAATGCAAATGGGCCGCGGTGTCATGGAGATGGCCAATCGCCTGCGGGCCGCCGAAGAACTGTTGCGCGACGATCTGAGTAATCTCACGATTGATCCTCGGCCCTATACAGATTCAACCAACCCCAATGGTTACTTTGAGATTGTTGAAGGACCCCTTCGAGATTTGAATTTTCCGTTGACTGCTTTTGACGCGTCCAATGACGGAGTTCTGGATGGAATTCTCGATAGCAACGGCAATTCTGTTCCCGATCCGATCGATGTTGCAACCACCGGTGGCTTGGATTTGAATGCGAATTCTGTTGATGACCGGTTCGACTCAACCATGCCTGGCAATAGCTACAAAGGCGATTATGACGATGTCTGGATGGGCACCGTTCGCAGCGAACAGCAGCCGTTTCGGGGCAGGTACATCGCGCCCAACGGAACCATAACGATTGGCGCCATCGACTACAGCAGCCTGGATCCAACGGCAGGCTTCGCAACCGACATGATTGAATCACCGTTAGCCGAGATTTGTTGGTGGACCGCCTATGTCGACGACAATGGAAATCGTACTGATGATTTCGTTGGTGAGAGCATTAAAGTCTATCGGCGCGTGCTGTTGATTCGACCGGGTTTGAACTTGCCAACATTCGGCTCGTTTGCCGACGCGGCCTATTACCTGGCGACGAATGATATTTCCGCCAGGGTCGAAACGTTCACCGATGGTTCGTCGAAGTACTATCGAGTCGTCGCCAACGATATCAAAGATCTGGCCAATCGACAGAATCGTTTTTGCCATACGGCTGCTCCGAACGCATTCAATGCAAATTTTGGGTCATACCGTTACCTTCTGGATCGATCCGCTTTGTGGGCCTTGCGTTCGGCGGATTACGCAATCAACGGAGCCGTGGTCTTACCCCCGGATTACAATGGGAATGACATCATTTTGACAGATGTTGTTTCGTTTGACATGAAGGTCTTTTCACCCAATGCGGGCGTCGCAATCGACGGTGGTGTCACGGTTGAACCAGGTGATATTGGATTTGTAAATCTCAAAAATAACTCTCCAGGTAATGTGGCCGGACTTGGGGCTTTCGTCGACCTCGGGCACGTGGGTGGCGGATGGTTTGGTGGTTATGCCACAAGTCTCTCCCAGTTGACCTACCAGTATCGTTTGGATCTTTTTCCTGGTCCTCCTGTCGAGATAGTCGGATTGATGGAGACGGTTTACGACACGTGGACTCCAATGTATGAAAGCGATGGCCTGAATCAGGACGGCGATAATGATGGGGGCTCACCCGCACAAGCACTGATCGATGAAGGAACCAACGGTTTCGATAATGGTGGTCCGGCTGCTCCGGACGATGATTCCGAACGCGAGACCCGCCCCCCCTACCCGTTCCCGGTTCGAGGCCTCAAAGCGACGATTCGGTTGATTGAAAAGAACACCAAGCAAATCCATCAGTCGTCAGTCATTCACAGCTACGTGCCCGAGTAAGGGTTGACAGCCTCGAACGATTGGCAACTCCGCTGACACAGTGGACTTTGCGGAATACGGTTCATTCACCCGGACGCAGGATTCGAAGTTCGGTCTGTTCGTTCGCGTAGTGAATTCACCCGATCCTACGCTGGCGCGTCGGGCTGGTAATAACAAGGCCCCTTCTCTCGACACGGCGGTAGACCGTTTTGCCTGATATTCATTCCATACGTTTGCACGGTCCCTGGCAAGCTTCGGTGCTGGAGTGCCTGATATCCGAATCAAACATCGAACCTGGGCAACGTGTGAAAATACCGTCGAATTGGGGCGACTGGCTGGGCGATTCGTTTCGCGGCCGAGTCGCCTATGTTCGCAACTTCGGGCGTCCAACCGGCTTGGCGGCCGATCAGGTCGTTTGGCTGGTCGTCGAAGAAGTTGATTTCCGCGGGAGCATTTCTCTGAACGATCAGCACCTGGGCTATTTGCAACTGGGGGATCCGCCCTTGAAAATTGCGGTTGAATCGGAACTTCGCAAATCCAACCAGCTGCGGATCGAAGTCGAAATGCCGATCCGGTCAGATCGCGGCGATCGCCAAAAACGTGCCGGCGGATTGACGGGAAGCGTCAGGCTCGAGATTGAAGATACGGCTGGCCTATAACTGAATGACTGGAAAATTGTCTCCAGAACTGGTGCTGTTCGAAGAATATTCTAGACTGGGTTCGAATCAAGATACCAGTTTCCTGCCGCGATCCTCACCGTCCCAGGCGCTCGATGACCCAGATCTCCACAGAACGAAAAACGGCCTATTACCTCGGAACCGGGATTGCTCTTCTGGGGCTGTTGTTGTTCCTTTCCGTTTTCGTTACCGCGGCGTTGAACTTCGGTAACTTTGACCATTTCGAGGCCCAGGTCAGGTCGTTTGGATTGAGAGCGTTTGGTGGAATTGTCCTGTTATTCGTGGGTTCCGCGATTCGGAATGTCGGCGCGCGAGGGCTGGCCGGTTCCGGCGTCTTGCTTGACCCCGAACAAGCGCGTGAGGATCTCAAACCGTTCAGCCACATGACGGGTGGAATGATCAGTGATACTCTCGACAAAGCCAACCTGGGTAAGCATCTCGGGGTTGGCGCGCGACCGGATCGGGTTGTCATGCTCAAGTGTCGCGAATGCGGTTTTCACAACGAGGAAAACTCCAAATTTTGTCAAGAATGCGGTTCCGAGGTTTAGCGCCCCATCCGTCGGCTGGTCCGCCGGGAACCGTCCGTTCCGCTCGATTGCGCACTGCTCCCTACGCCGAGAGAGTGTATCCCGACTTATAAGAAGACGGAAAAACGGAGACGGAACAGCTGGCATCGACAGATCATCAAGATACGGAGCCCCATGTGCCAAGTCCCATGAATCAGCGGCTTGGTAGACTTTGCCGATTAGGAAAAGTTGATTGATATTAACGGCAAATTAACGATTCTACCGGATTCTCCGGCGAATTTTGCACCATTGCCTCAAACATTCACAACGGTAATTGCGATGAATGGAGTATGCGTCGCTATGGAAATACCGATCGTAGCTTCCGGTAGTCTGATGCAGAAAACCTGGCTTGAACAATCCAATCGTTTTCAACTAGCCCGTTATTGTGAAATCTTCGAATGAATACCACTGATTCTCAATCCGATTCCAATCAAAGAATCGATCACGTTCTTTCGACGCTCTCCAAGTACCGAACGCTCTGGATCGCGCCGGCCATCCTCGGAATGGTCTTGTCCATCGTTTACGTTGTCGCGCTTCGTTCTGAAACCTGGTCGGCCAAACAATCGCTAATCGTTCGAGACGACCTGTTGGGCCAGTCGTTCAAGCCTGGTCGATTCGATTCGATTGAGTCCATGAAATCCGCCCAGGAAACGATTCTGGAGATTTCCCGCAAACCTCAGGTTATCCATAATGCCCTGGAGCAACTGGGGCCGGAATCCAAACCCTGGTTTGGAATGAGAAACAAGGGATGGCCCAGTGAAGAAACCATCGAGCAGGTTCAAGGCTCAATCACGTTCAACGCGCCCAATGGTGCCGAATTCGGAAAGACCGAAGTCATCGTCTTGAATACCAAGGCATCGACCCGGGATCGTTCGCGAAAGTTTATTGAGTTGTTACTGGACGAGATCATTGTCAAAGTCGACGAAGTTCGTTCGCTCCGGCTGCAAAGTATGGAATCTGAACTGATTCAGGCACGCGATGCCGCCATGGCGGCGCTCGCCGAATCGAAATCCAGGCTGCAAGCGATGGATGCAAACCTGGGGTCCGATTTCGGATCGATGTCATCGCTGGTTGATTCCCAGTCCAGTGACAACCCGATCAAGCGAGATATTTCCCAGATTCGACTCGAAAAAAGGGCGACGGAACAGGAACTGGAATCGCTGAAGATCACGTTGTCCCAGGTAGTTTCGGCGAAGGAAAACCCGCAGCGAATCTTCACCACGTCCGCAGCGTTGATCAAGTCGTTGCCGGCACTGGACGATCTGAAAAAAGCGCTGATCAAGACACAAGGCGAGTTGGCGGTGATTGCCGGTCAATACGAACCCGCTCACCCCAGTTATCGCAAAGCCAAAAATTCGATCGAAGCGATGAAGCAGCAGATGTTCCTTGAACTTGATTCATCAATCGCCGGCTTGCAGGAAGATATAACGTTATCGGAAAACCGGATCGAGCGTTTGAACCAGGAAATGGCAGATCTGGACGAACGGCTGGCCAGCCTTGGTTCCAAGCGGGCTGACCTGATGACTTTGGTTGCCGAAGTTAATCAGCGCGCTGAAATCGCCAACAACGCTCAATCGGATCTGTCCGAAATTCAGGGTCTGGCTCAGGCAAAAAACGCAGAACTGATTACGCGGGTCGATGAACCACAGGTCTCCACTCGGCCAGATGGCTTGGGAAAGAAAGCGATCGTCCTGGCTTGTGGATTCGGCGGTCTGATGCTGGGTTTGGGGTTGGTCATGCTGATCGCGCCGACACTGGGACCGGATCAGGGGCCGAACTCGGCAGGTCGTCCTGGAAGCAACTCAGGAACCGCCCCCAACCATGCGTTCGAGACCTTCTTTGATTCGTCGACTTTTGAAAAGATCATTGTTTCAGCCGCCACCGCCGCCACCACTGCAATGCAGTCGGCGGTCAAGGCGAGGCAGTTTTTCATGCCGCCAAGAGCCGAATCGGGCGACAGTCTCGAGCGAGAGTCCCAGGAAAAACCCGCCACAGCCAGTCGCGACATACTTCGTTCGGAGACTCCGGTTCAACCTGATTCCAAAAATGGCAATTCCGTGGAGACCGAAACAGTCTCGCAGACGCCTGCACGTCAACCTGTCTCCAAGGCCCCTCCGGGCACTCCTTCCGTCGATGATTTGTTGGAAGCCGCCAATGTGATCGCGAATCCCGCTCCCGTCGCATCAAAGCCGCTTTCCTCGCCACCTCGTCGCGCCAAGATTCAGCCGGCGGAAGTGAAACCGACGCCTGCGGAAGCGAAACCGGCATTGAGTAAGTTCGCGGAACGTCCGATTCAACCCGTTCCGCAGGCCGAATCGGTATCACCTATCGGTCAGATGCCGGCCGGCAATCCATCGATCCGGGAAGCAACCGCGAAGTCTGTCAGCGAATTGGCTGCCGTTCAGTTGGCAGCGCTGCGAGGCACTCAAGTCCAGCGATCCGGATCCACCCCGACATCATCGCCGACATCGCCCCAGCCGAAAAAGGCGGAACCGCAGGACGTCAAAAACAGGTCCAAGTCGCTGCCGGCGACTGGTTCACCAACGCCAACACCGGCGACTCGAGTAGAACCGCAAACCATCATGCTGTCGAAGATGCCCCCGCGAGATTCGCGGTCAAGCGACTCCAATACCTCAAACCCAGAATCCGTTGCCAATTTGACCCGCCGCGGTCCGAATGTCCGTCCCGTCGATTTGATTAGATCCGCAGACGACGAGGATTCGACCTTCGTCCGGATTAACCTGTCGGGAATTGAATCGAAACCGAAATCCAACTCGCCCGGGTCAACGCAATCGGCAGGTATACCATCCGCCAACACGCAAAACGCCAATCCGTTTCTGAAGGATCGTTCGCCGAACCTGACACATGGAGGCCAAACGTCCGAAGATCCGGATGACGCGGGTTCGATTCCCATTCCCGAACAGATCCGCAAGCTGAGCGACTCGATCGCCAAATTCGCGAATCCAGCCAACCTGAAAAATCGTGAACCGTAGTGTTCCCGGGTTGGAGTCGGGTGTGAGTTGGATGTTTGGCCGGGAGACTGGCTAATGTGCAAGCCGAATCGTCAGTAGGCGTTGCGACGGGAAAACACGACCATGAATGTCTGGGCGATGATCCTGAGATCAAGCCAGATTGACCATTCACGAATGTATTGGTGATCGAATACGACCCGCTTTTCCATTTTGTCCAGAGTTTCCGTTTCGCCTCGGCAACCGTTGACTTGAGCGAGTCCCGTAATTCCCGGTTTGACTTTGTGTCGAAGCATATAGCCTTCGATCTGGCTGCGATAAAACTCGTTGTGGGCGTTCGCGTGGGGACGCGGTCCGACCAGTGACATCTGGCCGGAGAGCACGTTGAAGATCTGCGGCAGTTCATCCAGCGAGGTGTTGCGCAGAAATCCACCGATGGGCGTTAGGCGTTCATCGTTTCGGGTTGCCTGCCGAATCCAGTTCCCATTCTCCTGAACTTTCATGCTGCGGAATTTCCAGACCAGAATCTCCTTACCATCCAGTCCATATCGTTTTTGACGAAAAAAGACAGGTCCTTTGGAAGTCAGCTTGACCGCCAGGGCAACGATCCCCATTGGGACGAATAGCAAAACCAAAGCCAGACAGGCGAGCGTCACGTCGACGGTTCGCTTGAGGATCCCATCGACACCGAACAGTGGGTTTTCGAAAACGCTGACAACCGGTAGTCCCTGGATGTCGGTCCAACGCGAATTCAGCATCTGGAATACAAATAGATCAGGAACGATGTAAACCGAGGCCGTTGTGTCAGCCAGTTCCTGGATCACGCGGCGAATTCGTGCTTCGGCTCGCATTGGCAGCGAGATGAAAATAACCTGGACTTTTCCAGCCTTGGCGCTGGCAATCAGTGAATCGAGTCTTCCCAGGTTGACGGACAGGTCGTCGGGCAGTTCCGCTGTTCTTTCTTTCGGCCGGTCATCGTAATAGCCCAGAAATCGTAGACCCAAATCGGGAGCTGCGTTGATGTTGCGAACGAGGTGAATTCCCAGCTCATTGATTCCCACCACGGCGTAGCTGCGTGTGTTAATACCCTTGGCTTGGGACCAGGAATGATACCAGCGGTAGAAGATCCGGCCGGACAGGGAAACAACCGGCGTTGTCGCGAACCAGAGAATCAGGCCGGACCGTGACAATTCGGTCGAGTAGATACTGAAATGTCCCAGGCCAGCGAGCAGGACAAACGTGATGGCCCAGGCGATCATGCTGCAAGATGCTTCGCGTTCAAACCGAATTCCCCGCCAGCTTCGGTAAAGCCCGACAAACTCGGCCGCCATGTTAAACAGGCCAATGGCCACCAGGCTGATTACAATTGTTGATTTGCTGTTCGCTTCCGGAAGCCACGTGATCAATACCATTAGCCCAACTACAATCGCGATTGCGTCGAGCGATTTCATCAGCAAGCGAGGCCAGGTCTCCTGATGCTTGATCTGTTGTCGAGGGTTCGGATCGGTCATCGTATTCGCACAGGTTAGGAAGAACGGAAGAATGACAACGGTGACACGGAATGAACTGGCAACGGTTCATGTTAGATTCCGGTTTTGTAAAAATGTAGCTCGCAATAACCGCGCCGGCCTGGCAAATCAAACTGCATTTTGGACAATTGCCCCAGCCAATCAGGGGGCACGGCAGCGTTACGTTGGGCGAGAAAAACAGTCGATGTTGATTTTTTGCCACCTGGATGATGGCAAAAATCGGCGCGCCGCGTTTTTGAATCACACGGCAGTTCATTGACGAGGGAACCGTCAACCTGGCTCGCGCACCGGGCGAACAACCAGCCCATTTCAGGAACGACTCGATATCAGTACCCGTGCAGTCTCGCGACAACTCGATCTGTGACTGAGGGCGACCGCCTAACCCATCTTTCTAATCAAGACCGAGCTAGCCTGGCCTTGCGGTGTGATGTTCATGTTGATGAACGAATCACCCGCGGGAGTATCGTTACCGCAAACCGCTGAGACCGGGCATTGCTCGTCGAGCGACTCACAATTCAGAATCGGAAACAGTTGGCCCTTGTTGAGCGCCATCACACTGGCCGCAATTTCGACGATTCCGGATCCGCCCCCGAGATTACCCATATAGCTCTTGGCCGCCGTCACAGGTGTATTTCCCATGACTTCGTTGATCGCAAAGGCTTCCTCAGAATCGCATTTTGGCGAGCTCAAACCGTGCGCGTGGATGTGACCCACCTGTTCCGGTTTCAAACCAGATGTCTCCAGGGCCCCGCTAAGGACGTTGGTAAACGCGGTTCTGTAATCCGCAACTCCCTTTCGATTGGCAACACAGGACGAGCCATAGCCAATCACCTCGCCAAGAATCGTGGCGCCACGTTGCTCCGCCACCGAAAGTTCTTCCAGGATCAAAACACCTGCGCCTTCGCCCAGCACCATCCCGGTGCGGTGTTTGTCGAACGGGCGGCATGCCCTGGCCGGATCACCTTCGGCCGATGCCGTGTGTCGATCCGCCAGTTGTTCCTGTAACACAATATGCACGGTTCGCAACGGATGAATCCGCGTTCCAGTCGCGCCAGAGACCATGATGTCAGCCGAGCCCCTCTGGATAATCGTCGCTGCTTCGGAAATCGCCAGATTGGCTGAAGCCTCTCGAACGGTCAGTGAGTTGCTTGGCCCTCGCAAATCATTGTAAATTGCCACATGGCTGGCTGGCATGTTGGGTAAATACTTCAGCAACCAAAGTGGTTCGACCTGGCTCAGTCCGTATTCACCCCATTGCTGGAAATGAAACTTACCGTTTTCACCCAGACAGTTCCTGATGCCAGCTGCGAAATCGACGGGTGAAGTAATAATGTAATCGCTTCCAAAAAGCGTCCCGATCCGATTCGGATCAACACTTCCGGGTTGCAGCCCTGCGTCAGCCAGCGCCAGCTGGGCCGCGGCGACTCCAAGCTGAATATCGCGGCACATCAGCCTGAGCCCTTTTTTGATGCTTCGCTGCAGGTTCTTTTCAAGTGGCCCAAAGTCCTCGATCGTACCGGTGAAATCGGTGCACTCGCCTCCAAAATCCGAAGGAAAATGATCGGTGGGTAGATTGGTAAGCGGTTTGACTCCACTTCTACGTTGAGCCAGCGAATCCCACAAGGCATCCGGTGAGTTACCAATTGGGCTGATCAAACCCATTCCAGTAATGACGACGCGACGATCTGTTTGGGCCATGGAATGAATTAAAACTTTGGTCGAAAGTTATTAAACAAAGGTAGTGGTCGACGTGCGTTTCCAGACAACGAAACGCATCGGGTAATCCCGGAACTCAATAACGACGAATTCGGCCAGCATGACCCCATGAATCCGAGGGATTTATTCTAGGGGACTCTCCGACTGCGTCGAGGTGACTTCGCCTGGTGAACAATGGCTTACTGGCGGGTTCGAATCGGTGCTAGCCGGCTGTTGGCGGTTTGGGGGATCGTCGCTCCTTCGGCAGGCCCCCGATATTCAACAAAAAGCAGCGCGTCGGCCCGTCTGGATTTTTGTGGAAGAACCGGAATTCGCAGGCCGGCCCCATCGGCTTCCGGCTCAGGTGTCGCGACCACCCCGCAACTGAGCAACAATATTTGATCATTCGGCCACCGGAATCGTTCGTGTAGCCGCCAGCTGACGAGTTGCGGAATCTGAAGGTTCATCTGCTGTCCGCCGCCATTGCCGCCGGGAACGTTGACTTTGACCGTCGAGAGTTTTTCGATCTGATCAACGTCGCATTTGATGACCGCTTCGATCGTCGCGTTATCCATCGCCGAGAGGCAACTGATCTCCAGCCGATACCCCTCGTCGACACGGCTCATCAACGGCTGATAATTCGGAATCTGGTTGGGAACCCACCGCAGATTGCGAACAAACTCGACGGGACGCGTTTTCTCCAGCGTGAATGACTGGCCGTCGTGGTTGGCAAGTCGTCCTCCGCTGTGTTGTTTGAAGTCAGGTCGACGACTCAATTGACTCATGAGTATCGCGGCATTTTCTTTCGAAATCATCCAGGCCTCGACGCCGGGAGATTTGACTTCGATCGGTTGAAGCATCGAGTAGAGCTCCGATCGCCAATTGGGTCTTTCGACCGTGACCAGATTCACGTCGATGTTTTGCACCTGCCCCCGTGTTCGGTTAAACCGGTCCACAATGCCCTTGACGATGGCATGAATCTCCGGGGTGTGATATACGAGCAATCGATCCTTGTCAGCACTCAAGATCCCCAAGGGTTGATGAAACCACATTTCGGTTCCGGTTTCGCGCAAGATCCATTCCGTAATCGATTTTTGCGGGTCACGGGTGGTTGTGATTTGAGACGTATAGGGCGAAATGTCGTACTCTCGCCAAACCTGGCCTGCTGAATTCGGCAGCGTGTTCAGCGTCTTGGTCACACGCGTCACGCCTGGTTCAACGTCGCGTGAGTCAGGTTGCGAGGTTCCGGTTGGCTGGCCGGAACCAATGTCGTTATTGACTGCCTGCGGGGTCGTCGGATTCAAACCACCGTTCTGTCCGGTAATGAAGCTGGGTTCTGAAGAAAATGCCGAGGTCCCTTGATTTGAATTCACAGGATTCGAATTCGCCCCGGCTCGATCGTTGGGAACCTGGCGCGAATCTTCGTTTGGAATCGCGTCCGTGTTCAGTGTACCGAACGAAGGTCGCCACGGAGCGCGTGCCTGGCGTGGTTCTTCGATGTTCGTTGATTGAGCAAAGCCGAGACAGGTGCTGGACAGGCCGAACGTCGCGACCAACATTGCGATAACCCGAAACAGCTTGCCTCGAAAACTCACGGGCCGGCCCATCGATTGCGTCGAGTCGAATCTAGATTCCATTCCCATTTCGATCTCCGGAACTGTTGCTTGGCAGCGGCATCCAATGTCGACGTCATTGCTTCCTGCCTGTCGTTTGCGTTGCAGGTTGGAAAGAGGCTCAGCCAAATTGTCTTGTTTCTGCCAATTTGAATTTGCGGGGAGTATAGAACTGTCTGGGAAAAACAGGCAATACGAATCAGCGTCCGGTACGGTTGACCGTGAATCAGCCCGATCGCTAGCTCTCGCTGGTCGTCGTGACCTGAGGCGTGTTCGGATACCACAAAAACCGGGTTTCCAATCGCAGGTACCAGAATCTGCAGGGGACATCACCGATCCGGATTTCGCGACCGAATTGCTTGAACGGATTCGCAATTGCCCGATAATGGAGAAAGGCAGAAGGGGCAATCTGCCAGCAAAACAAAGGGGCAACAAAAATGGATGGGTCGGAAATCTCCAAATCCGCGCCTTCTCTCGATGTTATTGCGCCTACTTCCCAGCTTGCTGCGGCCCGCCTTCGAATCAAGCCGATGGCACAATCCGGATTGGCAAGCGTTGCCAGTCGACAAACCAGCCCGTCGAACCAGACGACAACCCATCCGACGGATACCGTGGTGGGACCAGCGCACAGTACAGAATCCGGCTTTGCGATTGATTCGTCCGAAAACATCGAGACCATGGTCGAGGAAGCGGCCCAACCATCGTTCCGGTTTGCCAGTTTAATCCATGGTTTACCCAGTTGGATGGTCAGCCTGGCCGTTCACTTGGCCTTGATCTTGATACTTGCAATCAGTTCGATCGGAATCGGAGCCGGTCAACGGCGACTCGAATTGGAATTTGCCGATGCGTCGGAACCGTTCGAAACCATGCTGACCGAGATCGAGTTCGAGACCGTTACGATCCCCAACGAGCAGGAGCTCTTGGATCAGGATCAAACGGAGAAGTTGGAATCCGAGGAAGTGCTGATCCCTTTGGAAATGCTGGAAGTCATCTCCGCGGAGACCTCGCTTGCCAAAACGGCTGACTTGGGTCCTTTGAGCGGACTAACAGACAAACAAGCGACGCGTTCCGGGAAAAAGGGAGAGAGTGCGAATTTTTTCGGCACCAGGTCCTACGGCTCCCGATTCGTGTTTGTGATTGATTGTTCGCTCAGTATGAAAGGGAATCGTTGGTACCGTGCGGTCAAAGAACTCGATTCGGCGATCGATGGATTGGAGAAAGGGCAGGAGTTTCTCGTGCTGCTTTACAATGACCGGACCAGCGTCATGATGGATGTCAGACCGGATTCGGCCGCGTTGGTGCGATCTACCCCGGATAACAAACAGGCGTATCGCCGATGGTTGAGAAAGCAACGAACGCAAGGTGGGACGTTTCCGTCAACGGCAATGTATATTGCGTTGGCGATGGACCCCGATGCCATTTTCCTGCTATCGGATGGTGAGCTCCAGGACAATACTCGTGGGCTATTGCAATTTTGGAATGCTGAACAACGACGATCCGATGGCACAGAATCCAGGATTCCGATCCATACGATTTCGCTCGGTGGGCCGGGTCAAGGACAAGAGATGATGAGAACGATTGCCAAAGAGAACGAGGGGGAATTTACCTGGATCCGATAAGTGTCCGGTCCGAACGGATGACCTGGCCGACGAATCAATCGCAAGATTTGGAAAGCTGCCCGGGGCCCTCGGCACCGTGAACCTGCGGAGATCAAAATGGCGTTGGGGCGGTTCGCACGTCCGCGGCCAGGATTCCCGGGAATGATCCGGTTCGAACGGACAGAAAACAGCCAATCGTTGAAAAATCAAGAGCGACTTGACTTTTGGAATCGGTCCGGTCCCGAAATTGGATCGAGGTCAGGACGACGCTAAAATTCACTCGGCGGGCGAAAATCAGGCCCATAAACCCCGGAAATTCGTGACCGGAAGCGGATTCTGTTCCGTTGGCACCGGGTTGTCTCCGTTGACGAATCGGTGAATTCGCGGTATGTTTGAGCAATTGATTTTTCGATTTCAAAAGGTCTTTCTGCGTTTTCATTGTCTTCGCCCTGGGTTGGAGACAATGAAAACGCAGAAGGACCTTTTGACTAACTATGGCTGTTTTTTTGGCTGCAAACTCAAAGCCACGGTGAATTGCTGATGGCGAAAGTGTTACTGGAACATGTTACGAAACAATTTCCAGGTGCCACGATGGCGGTTGATGGGGTGTCGCTTGAAATCGAAGATCAGGAGTTTCTGGTGCTTGTGGGACCGAGCGGATGTGGCAAAAGCACAACGCTTCGTCTCATCGCCGGACTGGAGGCCTGTACTTCCGGTGTGATTCGGATCGGCGCGCGTGACGTAACAAGCGTCGCACCCAAGGATCGTGACATCGCGATGGTTTTTCAGAACTATGCGTTGTATCCGCACATGTCGGTTTACAGGAATTTGTCGTTTGGTTTGACGTTGCGTTTGAATAGAAAATTTGGCGGCGGAGTAATTGGTCGTGGTTTAAGCAAGATTTTTCAACCTCAGCGTGCAGGCGAGTCAGTTCAACTGCGGGCGGAGATTGACAACAAGGTTCGGCAGACGGCCTTGCGATTGGGCATTGAACATTTGCTGGATCGCAAACCGCATCAACTGTCCGGCGGTGAACGTCAGCGTGTCGCTCTAGGGCGTGCGATTGTACGGAATCCGGCGGCATTTTTGTTTGACGAACCCCTTTCCAACCTCGACGCAAAACTTCGCCAACAAATGCGTGTCGAACTCAAACGGCTTCATCGGGACTTGGATGCCACGATGATTTACGTTACGCACGACCAGGTCGAAGCGATGACCTTGGGGGATCGCGTGGCCGTGATGAACGATGGAAGGATACTGCAAGTTGGCAGTCCGCTGGAGATTTACCAGCAGCCTGCCAACCTGTTCGTGGCAAAATTCATTGGCAGCGTGCCAATCAATCTTTGTCCGGGAACGGTTCGGAGATCCAGTGATCGGGTTCGATTCGATGGAAGATTTCAAATCGAATGGAGAGCCGAATCACCGGGTTTCAAGCGGTTGGGTGGCCTTTTTGAAGCCGGCCAGTCGGAGTTGAAAGTCGTGATGGGCTTTCGGGCCGAGGACGTTCGCGTCTCCGGCGAAGAAGGTTCGTTCGAAGTCGAGGTGACCGAGATCGACCGACTGGGGGAATCGACGATGATTCACTCCAGGGTTTGTGGACATAACGTCGATGGACCCGAAGATGACAATTTGAAAAAGACTGGGTCAACTGATGAGACGGTTTTGGTGCGATTGGATCCTGATGCGAAACTGGTATCCGGTGATCGCGTCAACCTGATGGTGGATTCGGGTCGAGTAATGTGGTTTGAGCCCGTTTCGGGTGAAAATTTACTGAAAGAACAAAAATGAATGCGACCGAAGTACTGCGGATTGTGGATTCACTGCATCGCGAAAAAAATATTGAAAAAGAGATTGTTTTCGTGGCGATTGAATCGGCGCTGGTTTCCGCTGCGCGAAAGCATTTTGGTGAAGATGCAGATATTGAATTTATCATTGAGAGAGACTCCGGCCAGATCGCCGGCCGCTGCGGTCAGGAAGAACTGGACTATGAAGAAGTCATCGGCCGTATCGGGGCCCAGACTGCCAAGCAGGTCATTATCCAGAAGGTTCGCGAAGCCGAACGGGATGCGCAGATTGACGAATTCAACGAGATCATTAACGATGTCGTGACCGGTACTGTTCACCGGAACGAAGGCCGGGTGACGACGGTCACGCTCGGAAGTGTCGAAGCGATACTTCCTCGGAGCGAACAGATTCCAGGTGAATCGCACCAGCCCAACGAGCGAATTCGGGCGTTGGTCACGGAAGTCAAAGCCCAGGGAAGCCGTGTGAAAGTCGTGCTTTCCCGAACCCGGCCCGTGTTCGTTCAGCGGTTGTTTGAAAGTGAGATTCCCGAGATCGCCGACGGCGTGATCACCATCAACGCGATCTCGCGTGAACCCGGTTACCGTTCCAAGGTCGCGGTCAGCAGCATTGACAGCAAGGTCGATTGCGTGGGGGCCTGCGTTGGCGTTCGCGGAAATCGGATCAAAATGGTCATTGATGAACTGGCCGGTGAACGCATTGATATCGTGCGATTTGATGAAGATCCGCTGCAAATGATCCCCAATGCCCTCCAGCCTGCCGAAGTCGACGAAGTAATTTTATGCCAGATGATGGGCCGGGCCATCGTGCTTGTCCGGGAAGACCAATTGTCCCTGGCCATCGGAAAACGAGGCCAAAACGTGCGTTTGGCCAGCAAATTGTGCACCTGGGACATCGAAATCATGACCCAGGGGGAGCTCGAACAGCAGATCGACCGAGCAGTCCAGGGTTTTTGCAAGCTCCAGGGAGTTGACGAAGAATTGGCAAATCGTCTGGTGGGAGAGGGCTATTTGTCTTACGATGATCTTTCAGTGATTGAACCCTCTGATCTGATGACGATGGGTAATTTGACAGAAGAGCAGGTCGATGCAATCGTTGAACAGGCAGACGTGTTAGCTCAAGAAGCTGAAATTCGCGAAGCCGAAGAAAAAAGAGCCAGGAAAACTGCTGCAGCAATCGCGTCCGCCGAAGCGAAACAGGCGGAAGCGGAAAAGCAGGCTTTGGCTCAAGCCGCCGCCAAGGCAGCGGAAGACGAGGCTGCCGATTCAACCGGATCGGCTGGCCTACCTGAGTCCACTGGCGATGGTGCAGGTGTTGAACCTGTAACGCCATCGGAGTAGACAAAATTACTTTTAGTCGGATGAGGTCTTTCTGATGCGAATCAGTTTCCGTGATCCGAAGAATTATATAACCGTGTCTGTGCCAAGTATTGGTGTCAACGTTGACGTCGACACTATTTCACTTTTCGGCAGAGGGGACGATTTATGTAGAGCAAATTGGCAATTAGCGGCAGTTGGAAATTTCTGTTGGTGGAAGTTCGACTGCCCAACAAAGAAGGAAGGTCACGCCTCGTGCCCGTACGCATTTACGCGTTTGCAAAAGAACTTGGGCTTGATAACAAGCAATTGCTTGAGATTTGCGAAAAGGCAAATATCAAGGGTAAAGGCTCTGCGCTAGCCAGTCTCGAAGACCACGAAATTGTCATCGTCAAGGAGTTCATGTCTGGAGGCGATTCAGTCAAGGAAGAGCCGGTGGCTGATCTCGCGGTTCCCGTCCGCCCTGTTCGCCCCCTGACAGCCAAAAAGAAGATCGGTGAGATTCTCACTCCGGTCTCGACCCCAACCGGAGTCGACGAAGACATTGATTCCGTTCAGGATGACGACGAAGAAATCGTTGCAGATACTGTTCAAACGGATGCCACTCAGTCCGCGGCGAAGTCTTCCAAGGGCACCACCCGGCGCCGCGGAAGTTTGCTGGACCGAATCAAGGGTGTGAAGTCGACGGACGCCGATTCGTTGGCCGAGACCACGGTGACTGAGAAACCAGCTCCCGCAAAACCCACGGGCCCCACCAGAAACGTCGCTCGTACACAGGTCCCGCTGGCTCCGCGCCGACCTGGCGTCGCGCCGACGAGACGTCCACTCAAGGACCTTGACCGAAGTGGCAAGTCCGCCGATGAAACTCCGAAAAAGGATAGTCCCAAACGGAAATCTGGTGTGGCGAATATCCGATTCGCAGCCATGCCCGATGTAAAACAGCCGGTACCTGGCAAGCATACTGGTGAAAAAATCCAGAAGCCGGATATCGCTTTGCCACAGGACGCCATCAAGAGCGTCAAGTCCGGTGCCGGTGCAGCGCCGTTGGAACACCTGACCAAATCCAAAAACAAAAAGAAAAAAGGCAAGTCTGCCGATGTCGAAGAGTTGATCGATGATGCCCCGGCCAAGCGAGCGTTGGGTGGTCGACGTGAGCGGACGCCACGCGACGAAGGCACGATGGGAGCACGGCCCACACGCAGTGGCCGCCGCCCAGCGGTCCGCAACCAGTCGAACTTCCGGCGCCGCCAGCGATCGGGTCCGTCCGTCAACACCGCCGCGCCCCGTAAGGAAAGCGTTGTGCTTCAACTCCCCTGCACGGTTCGGGAATTCTCAGAAGCAGCCGGTGTTCCCAAAGTTCAGGTCCTTTTGACGATCAAACAACTGGGAGATGAGTCCAACAAGAACATCAATTCGCCCATTGACGATGAGATGGTCGAGTTGCTTGCCGAGCAACTCGGTGTGGAACTGGAAATCCGGGAGTTTCAATCGCTTGAGGACGAGTTGATCGCCGAGTTCGATGTTGAAAGCGAAGATCCAGATGCGCTGGCGCACCGTGCCCCGATCGTCACCTTTCTCGGACACGTCGATCACGGCAAGACATCGTTGCTCGACGCATTGATCGGAATCGATGTTGTTTCTGGTGAAGCCGGCGGAATTACCCAGCACATTCGGGCCTATGAGATCAAGAAGGGTGACCACAAGATCGCGTTCGTCGATACGCCGGGCCACGAAGCGTTCACCGAAATGCGGGCTCGTGGTGCTAACGTGACCGATATCGCAGTCCTGGTGGTCGCCGCTGATGACGGCATCATGCCCCAAACCGAAGAAGCCATCAGCCACGCGAAAGCGGCCGGCGTCCCGATTATTGTCGCGCTCAATAAAATCGACCTGCCCGGTGTAACGGCGGAGAAAGCGCTTCAGGACCTCGCCGCACACGAGTTGCTTCCCAGTGAATGGGGTGGTGAAACGGAAGTCGTCAAAACCAGTGCGATTACTGGTGTCGGACTGGACGAGCTGCTCGAGACCATTTTGGTAACCGCGGAGTTGCATGAATACAAAGCCAACTTTTCACGACCAGCCTTCGGGACGTGTCTTGAAGCGGAACAGCAATCTGACCGTGGTGTTGTCGCCAAAATGATGGTCCAGGGCGGAACGCTCAACGTTGGCGATATCATCGTTTGCGGTGGCGCGTTTGGAAAAGTGAAAGCGATGCACGATACACTGCGTCCAAAAAAGAAACTCAAAACCGCGGAACCGTCGACCCCGGTCAACTTGACCGGATTGGACATCGCACCTGGAGCCGGCGACAAGTTTTACGTCGTCGATGATGTCGCCAAGGCACGCGAAATTGCGGCAACACGCGTCCATCGCGGGAAAGTTGAACAGGTTGGCGGTCGTTCGGTCGAAACGTCGCTCGATGAGTTCCAGAAACTGCTCGAGTCGGGCAATCTGTCCCGGAACTCCGAGGACATGGTGACGTTGAACCTGATCATTCGGGCTGACGTGAAAGGCTCGATCGAAGCGATTCAAAAAGAACTGGGAAAAATCTCGCACCCCGAAGTCGAAATCAAAATCCTTCAGGCGCTGGCCGGCGGCATTTCCGTCGGCGATGTTCGACTGGCGCATGCATCCTCAGGTGTCATCGTCGGTTTCAATGTCGTCGCCAACGAAGAAGCCAGATCGCTGGCCGATGAACTGGGCGTTGAGATTCGCCGCTACGACGTGATTTACAAAATCACGGATGACCTTAAGGCCACGCTCGAAGGTCGGCTGAAACCGGAAGAGCAGATTGTCGAGCTGGGAATGGCGATGGTGCTCAGAACTTTCAGCGTCAGCAAGACCGGAATGATTGCCGGATGTCGCGTGATGCGAGGCTCGGTCCAGCGTGAATGCCGCATGCGAGTGATTCGGGACCAAACCGTAATTGGTGACTATCCGATTGAATCGCTCAAACGTGAAAAGGATGACGCCAAAGAAGTCCAGCGAGGAATGGAATGCGGTATCAAGCTCGAGAAATTCAATGACATCAAGGAAGGTGATACGCTCGAAGCCTACAAGATCGAAGAAGTCGCTCGAACCTTGTAACGTCGAGACTTGTTGGCGAGCCGCGACTCGCTCACCGTTGTCATTCGTACAGAGTTATTTTCCAGGCCAACAAATATGAGTTCCCGCCGCGTCCTAAAAGCCGCCCAAGCCATCCGTGAAGTGGTCAGCATGGCCATTATCGCTGATCTCAAGGATCCTCGAATTCAGGACGTGACGGTGACCCTTGTCGAGGTTACGCCCGATATGAGACAGGCGAAAGTAAACGTCTCGGTGATGGGAGATGAAACCAAACAGAATCTTTGTATCCGCGGTCTGCAGAGTTCGGCTGGCTACCTTCAGCAGAAGATTGGCAAGCGAATTGACACACGATACACGCCGCGACTCCAGTTTGTGCTCGATAAAGGAATCAAGCATGCCATGCTGGTCACGCGGATTCTCGAGGAAGTCATTCCCAGGGAACGGGAGGGCACCGAATTGGACCCACCGGAAACGGAAGAAGGCAACGTGCTTTCGGACGCCGAGGCAAGGAAGGTCGTCCAACAACACGACAAGATGGAAACCGATCCAGCCAGCCCGGAAGAATTTGGCCCGGGGGCTTTCGATCATGACGTCGTGACCGATCGTGCCGAGGATCCGACCTGAATTGCCAGGTTTGCTGCTCGCGGGGAGCCAATTCGTAAGGAATTCAGTTCCCGGCGATGACGAAAACAGACTCGTGATTATTCTGGAACGTTTACCTATTTCAATCCAATTTGGTTCAACTGCATCAAAGAGAATAAATGTCCGCGAAAAACAGAGCTGATCTGATCACCAAACTGCACAAGTTTGTCAAGAAAGAATATCGGGTCGTTTCCCCTCCATCGAACCGGTCGGTGCTGGAACACATGATTTATGGTTGCTGTCTGGAAAATTCAACATTCGAGGCGGCGGATGAGGCGTTTGCCAAGCTCCAGGAGAACTATTTCGACTGGAACGAGGTTCGAGTCACGACCACGGCGGAACTGGCCGAAGCGTGCCGGAGCCTGTCCAATCCCCAGGATGCCGCTACCAGCCTGAAGAAAACCCTGCACGGGGTTTTCGAACACTACTACCAGTTCGATCTGGATTTTCTGCGGAAAGAAAACCTCAGCAAAGCCGTTCAGACGTTTCAGAAATTCAACGGCGTTTCGCCGTTCATCGTTTCCTATACCTCGCAACACGGACTTGGTGGACATTCGATTCCCATCGACAAATCAACGATGAGTTTGTTCTATGTGTTGGAGATTGTTTCCGAAAACGAAGCCGACAAGGATCGCGTACCGGGACTGGAACGCACGATTGCCAAGGCCAAAGGCACCGAGTTCTTTGTCCTGGTTCACCAGTTGTCTGTCGCGTTTGCCAGTTCGCCGTTCAATGCTGCAATCCGTGAAAAACTGGTCAAGATAAACCCGACGGCGAAGGAGCGTTTTCCCAAACGAGGTGGGAAAAAGAAGGAGGCTCCAAAAACGGCCGCCCAGGCAGCCACCAAAACGACCAAGACCGACGCTGCAAAACCCAAGCCGTCAGCGACACCAACCAGGAAGGCGACGAAAAAGGCCGCCGCCTCGGCAGCTCAACGGGCCAAGCCCGCCAGCAAACCGGCCAAAAAAGTAACCAAAAAGAAACCCCCCCAGCGCACCGCAAAAAAGAAATCGACGACCAATCGACTTTCCAAGAAAAAGCCCCGTTAGCATTCCGGCGGGTCCAGCCCGGCATGCCCGAGAGCAAAACGGTCATCCGGGGCAACAAGCAACTTCCGCAGCTGACATTCCTGTTGGTTCAGAGGACAGGACATCGCCTGTTTCATCTTCCGGTGATGGCTTCGATTCGACGACTGACCCGGTTCAAGATGGTAGCTCCACGCCGGCAAGGTTCTGTGTCAGAGCGATCCGGAAGAAAATTTCCTGTCACATTCTGGATTGACAGAAACGCGATTCCAAGAACGGAGAGGTAAACCGATGGCAGGCCACAGCAAGTGGGCAAACATCAAGCACAAGAAAGCCGCAACCGATGCCAAACGCGGCAAGGCTTGGAGCAAGCTTTCCAAAGCCATTATCGTAGCGGCCAAAGCTGGCGGCCCGGATCCCGATGGTAATATTCGCCTCCGCACGGCAATCCAGGATGCCAAGGCCGTAAGTATGCCCAAGGAAAATATTGAACGAGCAATCAAAAAAGGATCCGGAGAATCGGGTGGTGATGACTATGAAGAAATCATCTACGAAGGCTATGCTGCCGCAGGTGTCGCGGTCATGTGCGATATTTTGACTGACAATCGAAACCGAACGGCCCCGGAACTGCGAAAGCTGTTCGAAAAGGGTGGCGGAGAAATGGGGCGAACTGGATGCGTGAGCTACCTGTTCGACCGCAAGGGACTATTCATTGTTGCCTGTGACTCGGTGGACGAAGAAAAAGTCATGGAAGTGGCAATGGAAGCCGGAGCAGAAGACATCTCCATTTCTGATGACAACTTTGAAATTGTCTGCGATCCCAACGTTTATACCCTGATCGGTGATGCCCTGGATTCAGCCGGAATCATCTGTGACTCAAAACAGGTTACGCGGATCCCACAGACGACGGTGGACCTCGACGTCGATGACGCCCGCAAGGTCCTCAAGCTGATGGAGGCCCTGGATGACCATGACGATGTCCAGTCTGTCTCTGCCAATTTCAACATATCCGACGAAGCCCTGGCGGTGATTGGGGAAGAGGCGTAGGCGAATATGGCATTTCGCAGGACGAAACCGCGCTCATGGCCGCCGCCTGTCGCAACAGGCTTTTGGCTCACGACCCCACACCTGCCCTTCCTTCGACACTCGTACACGATCTGATCTCGAATCCCGACTGCCCTTCCTGGTTGCGAGTGGACAGTCAGTTTGGCGTTGGTGGCCAACTCAACGATTCATCCGCTCACGAATCACCTGTTCGCATTCGTCGATCCTGATCCGCGATTGTTCCAGGGTATCCCGATCGCGAATCGTCACGGTTTGGTCGGCAAGCGATTGACCGTCAACGGTAATGCAATACGGCGTGCCCGCTTCGTCTTGTCGCCGATACCGGCGGCCAACAGCGCCTTTTTCGTCATAAAACACTTTGAAGTGTTTCTTGAGATCAAGGTAGACTTCCTTGGCAACTTCCGGCATGCCGTCTTTTTTGACCAGCGGAAAAATGGCGGCTTTGATCGGAGCCAACCGGGGATGAAGTCGCAACACCGTTCGCGTTTGTGGCTTGCCGTTTTCGTCGGGCTGTTCGTCTTCGTAGAACGCTTCACAGATAAACGCCAGCGTTGCCCGGTCTGCTCCGGCCGATGGCTCGATCACATGGGGTATGTACTTTTCGTTGGTCAGGTCATCCCGGTAAGACAGGTCTTTACCGCTTCCTTTCCATTTCGGTTTGCCGTTTTCGTCGAGTTGGAGCCCCAGCGAATCGGACGTTTCATCCAGTTTGCCTTCCATGTGGCTGCGAAGGTCAAAATCACCACGGTGGGCAACGCCTTCGAGTTCGCCGTATTCGCCGTCGGCCATGAACGGGAATGCGTACTCGATGTCCGCGGTGCCGATCGAATAGTGTGCCAGTTCGTCTTTGTGGTGTTCGCGCATGATCAGGTTTTTTTCGGAAATACCCATGTCGTGATACCACTTCAGTCGCCGGTCGCGCCAATAGCGGTACCATTCTTGCGATTGATCGGGATGGCAGAAAAACTCGATCTCCATCTGTTCAAACTCACGCGAGCGGAAGGTGAAATTCCGCGGCGTAATTTCGTTACGAAAGCTCTTGCCGATCTGGGCGATGCCCAGTGGCAATCGGTGCCGGGTACTGTCGAGAACATTTTTGAAATTCACGAAAATCCCCTGTGCGGTTTCAGGCCGGAGGAATGCAGTTCCTTCTTCGCCGGAAAGTGCGCCGACGAACGTCTTGAACATCAAATTGAACTCGCGCGGTTCGGTCAACGTTCCGAGTTTGTTTGTATCGGGACCAAGGACCTGCTCGAAGCTCTCAATTTCGGTCAAGCAGGTGACTTCGCCATCCCATTTCAACTCGTCGATGTGCTTGTTGCGCAGGTGAAAGAACTTGAGCGCTTGTTTGGTCAAGTGCTCCTGTTCGTCGTCGCCGGCCGGGGCCGTCACAAAGACCCTTTGTTCTTTCGCTTCGACCCAGCGACCGTTCAGCTGGTCATGCCGATAACGCTTTTTTGTCTCGCGGCAGTCGATCATGTAGTCATGGAACAGGTCATAATGGCCAGAGCATTTCCAGACCTGAGGGTGCATGATGATGGTACAGTCAAGGCCTTCCATTGCGTAAGGCGTGGGCGCACCGGGCAGCGTGCTCATGTCGTCATGGCCACTGACCATATCACTCCACCAGGCATCCTTGACGTTTCGCTTGAGCTCAACACCCAGGGGGCCATAATCCCAGAAACCCTGCAAACCACCGTAGATTTCGCTGGACTGAAACAGAAAACCACGTCGCTTGCAAAGGGAGACAATTGAGTCCATGTTCATGGGAATACATCCGAGTTGGGTCGTTGAAGCCGATTGGAGAGGAAAAATCCAGGTGTTATCGCTGATGGTAATAACGTCGATTTTAGGGTGAAGTGCCCCTGTTAAGTAGGCGGGAACCCGAAGACATGTATCCGATAGTGGAAACCGGATCCATTGAACGGTGACTCGACGGCGACTTCGTAATGCGGGTCCCCTGCCCTATGATCAGTCATTCGGTAGCCAATGCTCGCATCCAGAAACCTTGAATTTAAGCCAATTCACGCCGGTGAAAATCGAAAAAATTCGCCTTGGCGGTTGGACGCATGCTGAATCGTCAAGACGATCCCTGATTCAACTCAACCGTAACTACAATCGGATCGACCAATTGGCCAGATCGAGCTCCGGGACAACGGGAAGTGAGTCGATTTGAGCGGCAAACTCGATATCCGGATTGCGACCAATCTTGACGAGGTTGATTCCTCCGCGAGCGTTTCGAAAAAACTCTGCCAGCGGCGTCCCATTTTCTACGGCCCGTTTTGTGGTTTGCCAATGTCCCAAGGCGATCGTCGCAATGTCCGTCAACTGGCCTACCGGTTTTCCGGATGCTGTCCGGTTTTCGATGATGCGCTCCATCATCGCGCCCGCAAAGATTACATCTTCGCTGGTAACGAACCGGTCGGTTCCTGAACAAACCACCGTCACCAGAGGTTCATTTTCAACAACCTTGGCAACCGCTCCCAGGTTCACCATTGCGCCAATGAAAACGCGATCGGCTGACCGGCACCGTTCCATCGCAACCGTTCCATTGGTGGTCGCCAGAATCAGGGTTTTCCCGGCAATCACTTCGGGTGTGTATTCGATTGGCGAGTTGCCGTTATGAAACCCATTCACGATTTTGCCACCGCGCTCTCCTCCAATCAGCGAATCGCCGGGAAACGCAGTGTGGGCCGCAAAGGCAGATTCGACGCTGGGTTGAGGCAACACTTGCTCTCCCCCGTTGTGCAGCGAATGAACGATGGTTGTGGTCGCTCGCAAAACGTCAACAACCACGACCGTTCGCCCGGACAGGGCGTCCGGTTCGACATGACCAGGCAGGAGAGCAACGTCCAGAACCGTCGAATTGGCGGTCGTGCGGGGTAGATTCGCGTTCAAAATTGACTCGTTTTTCGGGTGAGTACAGCTCCATAGCTTTTCGCTCCAGTTAATGTATCCTGACAGATTCGGTCGGTGTTGGTAAAGCGGTGTTGCTTCTCCGGGTGAGCATCCAGGCTGTCGTGGCTGCCCCTGCCGGCCGGCATGCCTTTGCCGTGTCGCCATCACATTATTATCGGTCCAAAGCAAATCATGGTCGTAGACAAATCCAACGAACGCGTTCGAAAGATGTTTGGGGAGATTGCGCCGAATTACGACCGCATGAATCACCTGCTTTCGATGAACGTCGACCGCTACTGGCGCTGGAAAGCCGTTCGCAAGCTCGCACCGAACCGGACCGAACCGATCCTCGATGTTTGCACCGGGACAGGCGACCTGGCGTTTTCCTTTCACCGGTATACTGCGGGTAAGGTTCCCGTGATCGGGTCCGATTTTTGTTACGAGATGTTGGAAGTCGGTCGCCAGAAAAGCGATAAAACCCGGCGCGACGTCTCATTCGTCGAAGCCGATGCCCAGAATCTACCGTTTGACGATGACCGTTTTCAAGTTGTATCGGCAGCTTTTGGGCTGAGGAACGTTGCCAATACCGATCAAGGACTGCGGGAGATGGCCCGGGTTTGCAGGCCGGGTGGACAGGTAGCGGTGTTGGAGTTTTCGGTGCCACGTTATCAACCGGTCAAGGGAATCTACGGGTGGTACTTCAGAAACGTGCTGCCCCGGATTGGCCAGTGGATGGCACGCAATGACTCCAGTGCCTACAGCTATCTTCCCGACAGTGTTGGCGAGTTTCCCTGCTACGAACAACTGACGGAGCGGATGCTGGCGGCCGGCCTCTCAACTGCCAATTTCTACCCGCTGACGTTCGGAATCGCGACGCTTTACATCGGAACCAAGTAACGAGGGTGACATGAGTGAACATCCGATCGTCCTGGCAATCACAGGTGCCAGCGGAGTGGTCTACGGACAGCGCCTGCTCGAAGTCCTGCTGACTACGGATATTGACATTCATCTGACGATCAGCGATTCCGCACGCGTGGTCGCCAAGCATGAATTGGGGCTGGATCTGGACCTCACTGTTTTTCGAATCGAGCAATTGATTCCGGATTATTCCGGAAATCGAACGCTGTCCTACCACCATTACAAAGACTTCATGACACCCATCGCCAGCGGATCATTCAGAACACGGGGGATGGTGATTTGTCCCTGCAGTGGCGGTACGATGTCCGGGATCGCCACGGCAGCGAGTCGCAACCTGATTCAGCGAGCCGCAGACGTGCATTTGAAAGAACGACGCCCGTTGGTTCTGGTTCCCCGCGAGGCGCCGCTTTCGCTCGTCCAGATTGATAACATGCGAACGGCTTGTGCCGCGGGAGCGACGATTCTGCCGGCTTCGCCAGGTTTTTACCAGCAGACGAACTCGGTTAGCGACCTGGTGGATTTTGTCGTCGCCAGGATCCTTGATCACTTTGAGGTTGAGCATGATTTGGTCAAGCGCTGGGGGAGCGAATGACGATCGGAATTCGCAGAAATTGCCGAGTTTGTCGCGCCGTGGAGGCGTCAAGCTCGGACCCGCCGAACATGATCCTGTCGATTACGGCGCGTCGTTGCCCGAGGCCTGGTATCGACGGTTCAATGCAGGCACACGAACGACAAACGAAAACGCGCCAAACCAAACGCCTGTTCCGATGATTGACAAAATCAAAAAGCTGCTGGAGATGATACGCTTCAGCCACACGATCTTTGCCTTGCCATTCGCAATGCTTGCCGCAATGATGGCTTGGGCGGCGCCTGCCCCGGGAGGTGATGTCGGATTTCGCTGGTTGCATCTGGTTGGGATTCTCGTGTGCATGGTCGGTGCAAGAAGTGCGGCAATGGCGTTCAACCGGCTGGCTGATCGTGAGATTGACGCCGGGAACCCCCGAACCGCAAAACGCCATTTGCCCGCAGGTGAGCTTTCGGTCGCATCCGTCGTCGCTTTTACGATCGCGTCGACATTGGTCTTTATTGCGGGCACTTGTGTCTTTTTGCCCAATTATTTGCCGCTCGCAGCGTCACTTCCGGTTCTGGGCGTCCTGTTCGGTTACAGTTACACCAAACGATTTACGTCATTGGCGCATTTCTGGCTGGGCATCGCGCTGTTGCTATCGCCGATCTGTGCCTGGCTGGCGGTGCGTGGTTTGGTCGTAATCGAAAACCCCCGGGATGTGATGCCGGCGGTGGTGTTGGGATTGGCCGTCTTGTTTTGGGTGGCCGGTTTCGACATGATTTACGCATGTCAGGATTTTGAATTTGACCGTCAAAAACAGCTCAAGAGCATCCCGGTTCGATTGGGAATCGGAGGAGCGCTGCGGCTGGCGGCGATCTGTCATGCGATCATGGTCGCGTTGCTGTTGACGCTTCCCCTGGTAGAATTTCTAGGTGGACCTCCACTCGGGCTGGGGTGGCTTTACTGGGCGACCGTCGGCGGCGTCGCGTTGCTTTTGATTTACGAGCATTTGCTGGTTCGACCCGACGATCTGAATCGCGTCAACGTCGCTTTTTTCAACGTCAACGCGATCATCAGCCTGGGGTTGCTCGTGGCTGGGGCGCTCGATTTATTGGTTATTTGATCATGTCCAAAGCGGTTATTCGAAAGTCAGCGTAGACAATTAGGGGTCCACAAAATAGACTCGTTGGCTTGTTTGACCTGGACGCATTCGCCTGGACGCATTTTTTTAGCGAACCGGTCGCGCGCCCCGTTTCCGTTCCAGTATCGCGGAGACCAAGGGTCTTCCGATATCCAAGTCACGAATTTTCGGATGACCCGGAACCATCGTTAACCACAGTAGAACCAAGCCATGATTTTCTCCGTTGACCCACGCCTGAAACCGATCCGCGACAAAATCGAATCCGGAGAGCGCTTGACGTTTGACGACGGACTGTTGATGTACGATCAGGAAATACCGGTCAACGACCTTGGCCAGCTTGCCAATCTGGTCCGGGAACGCAAGAACGGAAATGCCGCGTACTACAATATCAACGCTCATTTGAATGCGACGAATATTTGCGTGTATCGGTGCGTGTTCTGTGCATTTCGATCTGACCTGCGCAGCGACAAGGGCTACGCGATGGATGACGAGCAGATTCTGGCTCGTGGACAGGAAGCGATGGACAACGGATGTACGGAACTACACGTTGTCGGCGGATTGCACCATCAACGCAAGTACGCCTGGTATCGAGACATGATCGGCTTGTTGCATGAGAACTATCCAAGAATCCACTTGAAAGCCTGGACGGCGGTCGAGATCAACTGGTTTGAGTTTTTGGAAAAACGATCGACGGCAGAAATCCTTCAGGAGCTCAAGGACGTTGGGTTGGGAAGCATGCCGGGCGGCGGCGCGGAAATTTTTCATCCCGAAGTTCGCGATCAGATCTGCGAACACAAGGCTGACGGGAATAACTGGATTCACATCCATCGAACCGCTCATCAGCTGGGAATCAGAACCAACTGCACGATGCTGTACGGACACGTGGAAAAACCGCTCCATCGCGTTGATCACCTGATCCGGTTGCGCGATTTGCAGGACGAGAACCACGGGTTTCAAACGTTTATCCCTCTGGCGTTTCACCCGGAGAACACCGGGCTTTCGCATCTCAGGAAAGCCACGGCCCTGGATGATCTGCGGACCATTGCCATCAGCCGTTTGATGCTTGACAACATCGACCACATCAAAGCTTATTGGATCATGCTGGGTATCGGAACCGCGCAAGCTGCCCTTTCCTACGGCGCGGACGACCTGGATGGTACCGTCCGACACGAGTTGATTTATCATGACGCGGGGGCGACGACGCCGGAGTTCCTTTCCGTCCAGCGGTTGGAGCATCTCATCCGCGAGGCAGGCCGCGATCCAGTTGAGCGCGATACGATCTACCGAAAAATTATCCGCGACGAAAACGACATGACCAACTGGAGCGTTGGAGAAAATATCGCGGTCGTTGTCTAGGAGATTGGCCGGCAACCGGGTCGTGAAGAAAAAATCCAACGAATCATTCATTCCGAACGAACCGGGGACGAGTCTGGGTGAAATCGCCGCCTATCCCACGTCACTGAGATTGAGTGCCTTGCCATATCGCGCGAACACCAGTTGGCGCAGCCGACTGTAATTCGCCTGTTCCATTTCCGGGTCTTCAGCGATCAATCGCCGCGCGTCCCGTTGAGCACGCTCAAGAACTTCGGCATCGCGAATCAGGTCCGCGATCATCAGAGGTGGAAAGCCACTCTGCTGGGTGCTGAACAGGTTTCCTGGCCCGCGAATCCGTAAATCGATCTCCGCCAGTTCGAAGCCATTGTCGGTTTCGGCAAACGCCGTCAGACGTTCGTTCGATTCCGGTTCATTGCTGGTTGCAAATGCACAAACATATCCGGGATGATGACCTCTGCTGACGCGGCCCCGCAGTTGGTGCAGCTGCGAAAGCCCAAATCGTTCCGCCGATTCGATGGTCATGAGAGTCGCATTGGGGACATCGATACCGACCTCGATGACGCTGGTCGCCACGATGGCCTGCGTCCTGCCGGCAGCGAAATCCCGCATCGCGGCTTCTTTCTGTTCGATTGACTGTCTGCCATGCAGAACATCCACCCGGAATTCCGCCAGCGGCCCGTTGGCGAGCGCCTCGAACATTCTTTCGGCGCTGCTTAACTCGGAATCATCTTCGGCGTCCACCAGGGGCGCCACAATGAACCCCTGCCGGCCTTCGCGAAGTTTCTTGCGAAAGAATTCCCACCACTGCTCGCGATTTTCCTCCTGCCCAAGATAGGTGTTGACTTTTTGGCCAACGCCATTGGTTCGCTCCAACACCGAAACATCGAGGTCGCCAAACAGGGTCATCGAAACGGTTCGTGGAATCGGGGTTGCAGTCATTACGAGGTAATGTGGATCGTGTTCCGATTGTTTCAGGAGCGCCCGCTGCCGGACGCCGAATTTGTGCTGTTCATCGATCACCACCAGTCCAAGTCGATGAAACGTGAGCCGGGATGCAACAACGGCCTGGGTGCCAATTACCAGATCGATCTCGCCGTCCGCGATTTTCTGTGAGAGGAGTCTTCGCTCGGCCGCTTTCAGACTTCCGGTCCATAACGCCAGACGGACGCGAGTGTTTTTCAACAGCTGGGTCAGCGTCTGGATATGTTGGCGAGCGAGGATTTCTGTGGGTGCCATCAACGTCGCCTGTTGTCCGTGGGCCACTGCCAGGAGCATGGCACAAACCGCGACAACCGTCTTTCCGCTGCCGACTTCACCATGAAGCAGTCGGTTCATTGGAAACGCCTGTTTCATATCGGCGGCGATGTCACCAAGGGCCGTCCGCTGCGATCGGGTCAGTTCAAAAGGGAGTCGCCCGGTGATTCTTGCCTGAATTTTCGGTGTTAACTCAAGCGGGAGCGAAACGCTCTGCGAGCGAACCCGAAAGCGGCGAATCGCCAGGGCCAACTGCAAAATGAAAAGTTCCTGGTACACAAGTCGAGCCCGTGCGTTCTCGACTTCATCCTGGTTTTTCGGCGCGTGGATCTGCCGTACGGCCGTCTCGATTTCACAGACCGAAACCTGTTCGCGAAGTTCGTCAGGAAACGCCTCCTGGATCAGACCGGCACATTGATCGACGGTCTGCGACACGATTTCCCTGATCTGACGTTGTTGTATTCCTTCGGTCAACCGGTAAACCGGTGAAAGCTGTTTCTCATCTTCAACGTTCTGATCGGTATCGAGCCAGGTTGTTTTGGGGTGTGTCATCTGGAACCGGCCACCGGCAAGTTTGGCTTTGCCGCGAAACATGACACGCTGACCCACGTGAAACTTGTGCAACAGGAAAGCCTGGTTGAACCAGACGCCTCGCAGGTGCTGGGCCCCCTGCTTGATCAAAACGTAAAGGACATGTTTGCCGTTGCCCGAGATGACTTGATCGATGTCCTCGACCACGCCGACGATGCTGGCCAGCTGTTCGGCCTCCAGTTCGGTGATCTGATGGAGCGTCGTGAAATCCTGATACGACCGAGGAAAAAAGAAAAGCAGATCGGCAGCGGTTCGCAGCCCAAGTTTCTCCAGGAGTTGCGCACGGTGAGGCCCGACACCCTTGAGAAACTGGATTGGTTGAGTCAGTTTTTCGCTTGGCGTTTTCGCATCAGGATCATGGGTCTTGGAATCGGCCATGCTCTATTTTGTGCGATGGCTACATGAACGGGTAGTCCCAATCCGCCCCAATGACCATTCTGGATTCGACCGAACCGTCGGGGAGTCGCAGTTGAATCGACGATTAAGGGAGCACCGGCCAGGCACGTCCATTGGTGCAGAACAACCGCGACCTATAGAAATTTCTGATACGCCGCAACGGCCAGGCCGTCGACACGATCGTTTTCTTCATGGCCACTGTGGCCGACCACCCGTGTGTATTTGACCTGATGGCGGGATAATTGCCTGTCCAATCGCTTCCAAAACTCAACGTTCTTGATCGGTACCAGCTTCCTGCCGTCTCGACGCTGCCAGCCGTTGGCCTTCCATTTCGGCATCCATTCGGTCATCCCTTTGCCAACATAAACGCTATCGGTAAATAGTTCGACTCGACAGGGTCGCTTGAGCGAGGCGAGGCCCTGAATCACTGCTTCAAGTTCCATTTGATTGTTGGTGGTGGAAGCCATAGCGCCGGATTTTTCCAGTTCTTTTCCAGACGCCAGATGACGCAGAATGAAACCCCATCCTCCCGGGCCGGGATTTCCACTACAACCGCCATCGGTGAAAAGATGGACGTCGACTTCCTCTGGTGGTTCGGTGTTCACTTCGCCAGTGACCTTGATAGTTGTTTCTGAATTTTGGATCAGATTATATTCGATGAATCGAGTGGAGTTTAGCGGGTGACTCGTTGTGCGACTGACTCGGCGTCGCACGATGGTCCGTTACGCTTCGACATCTTCCTGTCGCGGCGAAGGCGTCGAATGAGCCCGCGCGAAATCGACTCGCTGGCTCTTGATGATTTCGTTGATGGATTGAGAAATCTCCGAATTGATCCTGGGGGCCGAGTGAAATACCCAAGGCAGGGTGACGGTAAACGTACTCCCTTTTCCTACCTCGGACTCCAATTCAATCTTTCCACCCAGCAAGATGCAGAGCTCCTTGACGATCGACAATCCCAAACCTGTCCCGGATACTTCGCGGGTAAGCGAATCCCGACCGATCGCCGAGGGACCCTGGCGGAATTTTTCAAACACGATCGTCTGGTCACCCTCCGCGATTCCGACACCCGTATCCCGGATGTTGATCCGCAACTGATGCGATTCGGAACCGATCCGCTCGACATCGACGTTGATTCGCCCTCCTTCCGGTGTGAATTTGATCGCATTGGACAGCAGATTGGTCAGGATTTGCTGAAGCTTGATTCTGTCCTGGAAGACGACTGGAAAATCCTCGTTCGATTCGTAGGCGAGCTGGATATTCTTGGTCTCGGCCAGGTTGCGAACCATCTCACACAGTTCGCTGACCAGTTGATCCGCCTTGAACTCGCTGGGATTGACTTCCATCTTTCCGGCTTCGAGTTTTGCCAGGTCCAAAATGTCATTGATCAGGTCAAGCAGCAAGCGCCCTGAATTTCGAATGTTGGAGGCAAAGCGAATCTGTTTGTCTTCCAGTCCTCTGGTGTTTTCAAGGATTTCCGAAAAACCGATGATGCTGTTCAACGGAGTGCGAAGTTCGTGGCTCATGTTGGCCAGAAATTCGTTCTTGATCTGGTTCATCTCGTAAAGTTTCAGATTCAGCTGCGCTTGCTCGTCTACCTTGTTGTCCAGGTCCTGGTTTGCACCCTGGAGCGCCAGTTGTGTGTCCAGCAGGTGGCGAAGCATACGATTGAACGAACGCGAAAGTTCTTCAAACTCATCTCCCGTGTTGACTTCCGCCCGGACGTCCATTCGACCCTGGCTGACTTCTTCCGTGACATCGCGGAGGTGGGCCAGTGGTTTGACGATCACATAGCGAACAATCGCCCACAGGAACGCGACACAGACGACGACCGTGCCGATTGCTACCGAGACCAGGATCGCACGGCTTTTGGTGATCGCGTCCTGGGTGATCTTGTTGTCCAATGTGATCTTGAGAAACATTGGCGGGACCAGGCTGTTCCGCTCGGCAATCAACTCGGTTGCCTGCTGGGGAGGGATGTTCTTGTCGATCAAGCGGGTAGCGATTTCTCGCAATCGGGCATCCTGTTTCGGGTTTTTGGCGATCAGCCAATGGCATTCGCTGCATTCGGATCGGAACACGATCGGCGCGTAATAGATGTATTGTTCTCCCTGTGAATCGTCGACATCGGGAGCATCGACATCGTCCGGGTCAGGGTTTTCGGCGGCCTGCTGCAGCGCTTTCAGTTTCTCTTCGTAGGCTTTGGCGTCTCGGTTTCGCAATGCCTCCAGCTCGTTTTGCTCGCGTTGAAGCCGATTGGCTCGAACGGAGAGTTTGACCAATCGGTCGACTTCCTTGCGGTCCGACGCAACTTTTGGCTGCCAGACGCCGTCGACGAGGTTGCCAATCTGCTGCCTTACGATCTTGTCATCGATGACAATTGTCTCTGCCTTGTACGGTGTGGGGAGTGGTTCCATCGCGAGTAATTTGAAGAGGTCGCTTTGCGCTTTCTCCGGATGGGAGATGTTTTGCAGATGGATTCGCAATCGGAAGTCGGAGTCAAATCCCTCCGCCTGGCTCTTGATGTTGTCAAAAATCAGGTCTTCGGTGATCTGGTTGACGAACCAAAACGACCCTCCCATCAAAACGAACAGGCAAATTCCGAACCAGATACGGATCTTCCGCTCCAGGTTGGACTCGCCAAGGACGCGTTTGATGCCGCGGTAGGACATGATCGTGTGAACTTTCGAAAGTGCTGCTCCCAATGCTGCCATTGTAGGAGTGCACCGCTTGCCAAGCCAGAGCGAAACGACGTCGCGCCGACTGGTTGTCAGAATCCTTGGAACGTATTCAAGCTGGCAGCAAGGTGAGCCGGCGGCATCCGTCGTCGGATCGCAAGGCGTTTCCGGTGAAGTGACTTCCGTTGGTTGAATCATGGTAACGACAGCGCGCACGCGACGCAGACGATGTTCTCCAGCGTGTTCCAGGCACGGGCCCGAGGTCAACTCCCAATTCCTTTAGAGTAAGTGACGTTGGGCTCGCGACTGCGGCGCTCTTCCACCCGGACATTCGGCAGTTCCAATCCTGCATCGGCCCAATTGTCCTCCTCTGAGCCGCATTGTTCAGAGCATATCCTGGGGATCGATATCCACGATCCATTGCACATCGTCAATCGACTTGATTGTCGTTTGGGCTCGGCGAACGACTTTCTGAATGACACCTGCGTTACCGGAGTTCAGCAGCATGTGGTAGCGAAATTTACCACGGAGCTTTTCGACCGGTGCGGTTGCAGGTCCGAGGAGCGTAACGTCGGATTCAAGAAGACTGGCGGCAGACGTGATTTGTTCGGCGATGTGGTCGGCCATGTATTGTGCCTTGGCAAGAATTTCACTGCGGATGACGATCCGGGCCTGGAAACCAAACGGCGGGTAATGGAATTCTTCTCGATGCGGTAACTCACCTTTCGCAAATCCGAGATAGTCGTGCCGTGTAGCCGCCTGGATCGCTTTGTGTTCGGGGTCAAACGTCTGAACCAACACGCGACCTCCTTTTTCACCGCGACCCGTTCGCCCCGCGACCTGCGTGACCAACCCAAACGTGCGCTCGGCTGCCCTGAAATCGGGCAGGTGCAAGGCCGTATCTGCGTTGATCACGCCGACCAGCGTCACGTTGGGAAAATCCAGTCCCTTGGCGATCATCTGTGTGCCGAGCAGAATTTTGGTTTCGCCGCTGCGAAATTTGTTCAGTGCTTTTTCATGGCTTCCCGGTTTCCGCATCGTGTCGGTATCCATCCGCATGATCGATACATCGGGAAACAGGGCGGTGACATTGGCCTCCAATCGCTGGGTCCCGATACCGGAGAAACGAATCGAAGGATTGTTGCATTGGGTACAGCGTTTCGGTTCGGGGGTTTGAAAATCGCAATAATGGCAAACGGCTTTGCTGCCTTCGACATGGTGTGTCAGGGGGATGGAACAGTCCGGACAGGTTTCCACGTATCCACAAGCGGGACATTGAATCCGAGTCGAAAATCCGCGCCGGTTAAGCAACAAAATGACCTGCCCTCCGGCCGAGATCGCCTGGGCGATCTCCTGACGAAGTTTCTGGCTGATCGGGCCAAACCGTTTGCGACCGCCAAAGTCAACACGCATGTCGATCGTGGCAACATCGGGCAACGGCAGATCAAGAACGCGTTTCTCTAGCGAGAGTTTCTGGTAACGGCCCTCCACGGCCCGTTGCCACGTTTCCAGTGACGGGGTTGCCGACCCGAGAACCAGCGGAACGCCTTCGTTGGTCGCCCGCCAATCAGCCACATCGCGGGCGTGGTAGCGAGGGGCTTTGTCCTGTTTGAACGAACCATCATGCTCTTCGTCGAGCACGATCAAACCGAGATTGGGCGTGGGCGCGAAAATGGCGCTTCTCGCGCCGACGATGACCTGAACATTGCCCGCGGCAATTTGTTGCCAATGCCAAGCCCTTTGGGACGCAGTTAGATGCGAGTGTAAGACCGCAACGCGGTCAAAGCGGGCCCGAAACCGCTGACGCGTTTGAGGTGTCAAGCTGATTTCCGGGACGAGTACGATCGCCTGGCGACCAAACTCCACGACTTTCTGAATCGCGCGAATGTAGACTTCCGTTTTCCCGCTTCCGGTAATCCCATGCATCAAGAAAGTCTGATGCGTATCGGCTTCGATATGTTGGGTAATCTGTCGCAGCGCGACTTCCTGTTCGGCGTTGAGGACAAGATCCGCCATGCGCGTTTCTCTCGGGATCTCGTGGGTTTTTTGCTGAACCCGTTTCGTCGTCGTGATGATCAGGCCTTTTTTTCGCAAGGTCGATATTGGGCCCTGTGTACAGCCAACTGTTTCGGCCAGCTCACGCGGCGTCCAGTCCTGCACGCTGCTGCCGATCGTGGTCAAAATGGTTCGTTGAACGTCCGAGAGCTTCATCGTCCCCAGTCGAACTGCCAGTCCGTCCGGCAGGCTCAGGAACAGCATTTCCCGTGTTCCCGATTCGTTACGGACACCGGGTGGGACGATGGTCTCGATCACCTGGCCAACCGGACAAAGGTAGTAGTCGCTGATCCAGTTGGCCAAATCCAGCAAGTTGGAATTGATCAACGGACGCGAGTCGATGATCCTCTCAATCGGTTTGAGTTTTTGAGGTTGGACCGATGGAGCCAGCCGATGAAACGGCCCGATGACATCCACGCAGTAGCCGATCATTTTTCGATTGCCCCGTCCCAGGGGGACCTCGATGCGAATGCCGGGCTGGACCGATTTTTCGAGGTCCGCTGGAATGGAATAGTCATAGGGTCCGAACGGCGCCCCGGAAAAGGCCATGCGCGCGATCAACCAGTCATCCTGATCATCCAGTTGCCATGGCTGGGGTTCGACGTTGAAAAGTGACTGCTGGTCCATTCTAGCCAAGATATCAGATTCGCCCGACACGTTGGGTCACTAACCCGTGGAAGCCGGTTGAAAACTGTGTTACGTTCGCTCTAACGTCGGGTCGATGTGGGAAACGGAACAGCAAAATGCGTATTGGAATTTTCGGAGGGTCGTTTGACCCGATTCACCTGGGACACTTGATCCTCGCTGAGCAATGCCGGGAACAGGCCTTGCTGGACCAGGTTTGGTTTGTGCCGTGCTCCCTTCAACCGCACAAACACGATGGAACACACGGGACCGACCGACAGCGTTCCGAGATGATCGAGCTTGCGATTGCCGGACACGAACCCTTTTCTCTTTGCAAGATCGAGATGGAACGGGGAGGCGTGAGTTATACCGTAGATACGCTGGAACAGATTCATGAGTCGAATCCGGATGACGAGCTGTTTTTGTTAATGGGTGATGATTCCCTGGAGAACTTTGGTTCCTGGCGCGAGCCGGCAAGGATCTGTCAACTGGCGACGCCACTGGTCGTTAACCGACCCGGAATGGGCGACGTCGACCTTTCACTTTTGGCAGAATTTGTCGACGCCAGACGATTTGCCTCGTTCAAGAATATGGTGATAAAAAGCCCTCGAATTGAGATCAGTAGCCGCACGATTCGCGGAAAGGTCGCCGAAGGAAAAAGCATTCGTTATTTGACGTCTCGTCCGGTTGAAAAGTACATTGAGACGCAGAAGTTGTTCAAGTAGAAGTTTTCTGGCTCAAGTCCCAGGTACCCATTACGCGACAACCATTTTCAGGTACTTAGTGCCTCTTACCCGATAAACATTACCTCGAACTGAGTCCCGAATGCCGTGTGTACGTTTCGAACACGGAACACCCCAAAGTGGAAACGGTAAGATGTTGAAGTTCAAAGATTTTGTTCCGAAGCAAATCGTCGCTCCCGGTTTTTTGAATCCGGGAGAACATGAATCGTTCGAACATGCCGTTGTCGCAGCCAATCAATGGATCGTCGAGAACGACGTCAAAGTCATCGGAATGGAAACCGTCGTTCTTCCCAATATCTGGAGTCGCTGGGAGGAAGGTTCGGCGGATGCCTCCATCGGGACCAGCGGGGACACGCCCAGCCGTTGGCACCAGTTCTTGAGGTGCTGGTATCGAGACTGACCTCAAGTTCGGTGGTTCGCGATTGCCTATCTCGGGGAGATGCTGCGAATCGATAGTGTTGGGCGACTGCGATGTAATGTGCCAACGTCGCCAGCGCCAAGGCTGAACGAAGGAAACCAGGATTCGGAGCAGGCTTTGATTAATAGCTTGAGGTCGGGTGTGTTCGCGTTAAGCCGCGCGTTTTGACAATTCCAGCTTGATTTCTTCTGCAATTCTGATCGTGGCCAGAAGCGGTTCATTGGCCAACGTTTGTTGGAGTTGTTCAAGCTGTTCGGCCGAGGTTCGTGCCAGGTCCAAAAACAACCACTTGTTTCCCGAAAATTCGCAAACTCCGCCACCAGTACCACCAAAATAATCGTAACGGATGCGGTACCCCAGCTGTTCGGCGATATCCACCAACTGATCGAATTGTTGCAGCGTGCTCATAAACTTCCCTGTCTTCTTCTGAACGTCATTCCTTGACATGGGTTGAAAAACCGATGTCAAAACAAATTGCATCGGTGACCCAATTGGCGATTTCGTGGAATACGAATCGCCGTTTACCCAATCCGATTATAGACGGTTCAGGTTTAGACTCCCACACGGATCGGACGATAGGTCAAGCATCAGCGGTGGAGCGGATTTGCCGGCGGATGGCCAGGTTTTGACGGATGTTCGCCTGATCCCGAAAAGCTGAGACAATAAGTAAAACAGGGGCTCTGCGGTGCCGCGAACGAAAGTCAGGCCAGTGCGGGATGCCCAAGATTTAACGACCACGGAAGGATCGCCAGTGAGCGACTGCCAGCAAAAACAGATTGACCTGCTTCTTGAAGAAATCAGCGTTCTCAAAAAGCGACTCGACCAATCCCAGCGAATGACCGCATTGGGAGAACTTGTCAGCACGACGACTCACGAATTCAACAATGTCCTGATGACGATAATCAACTATGCCAAAATGGGCATGCGCCACGACGACAAGCAAACCCGTGACAAGGCGTTTGACAAGATCAATAACGCTGGAATGCGCGCCGCAAAAATCACGAATGCGGTTCTGGGGATGGCCCGAAATCGAAGCGAACATTTCGAGATGACGAATGTGGCGAAGCTTATTGACGAAGCGATGGTGTTACTTGAGCGGGAAATGCAAAAGTACCGGATTTCTGTCGAAATGGACATCGATCCGGATTTGCCTGAGGTCTCCGCCATCGGCAACCAGATTCAGCAGGTTCTGATGAACCTGCTAATCAACGCACGCCAGGCGATGTCTGGTGGTGGCCAGCTGGTCATCAGGCTGAAACAGAATCTCGAGAACAAAACGGTTGACCTCAGTGTGCGGGATTATGGACCGGGCATTCCCCAGGAAAAACTTCGTAAAATCTTCGAGCCGTTTTACTCGACCAAGTCGGGTCCCGACGAAACAGGCAAAGGCGGAACGGGCGTCGGTCTGTCGACATGCAAGAATATCATTGAGGCCCATGGCGGAAAGATCCGCGTCGAAAGCAGTGTTGGACAAGGAACTTGTTTCACGTTGATGCTTCCGATTGAAAAGCAACAACCGTTGATTCCGGCGACACGCGGAATAGCCGGAGCCGTCTCGCAAATCAATGCCGTTTCGAATTCCTGACGTGTCGAATTCGAAAAACGGTTGAGCCAGAAACATCCTATGAACCGGCGTTTCCAGGAGACCTTGTCCTTCGGTTTCAACGCACGATGTCTACGACCTTGGCTCGCGAGGTTCACCGTTGTCGGCAGGGACTAGCGTTTCGTTTGACAATTCTGGCAGAAAAACGTTGCCCGCTGGGCCTGAACGATGCGACGGATGCTCGATTGATGGCAACTCGGACAGGTCTCGCCTTCACGATCGTAAACGCGGTGCTCGTTCTGGTAGCTTCCTTCGCCGTTGATTGCGTTGCGATACGTGCCGTCGGAGAGCGTCGAGCCTTCGTATTCGATCGCGATTTCGAAGACATGAATCATATGATCATAGATCTTCTGCCAGCGCCGTTGACTGATTCGATCGCAGCGAGTCTGTGGATGGATTCCGGCCAGGTGCAGGATTTCAGAGGCATACAGATTTCCGATTCCCAGAACGGCTTTCTGATCGAGTAACGCAACCTTGATTTCTCGTCGGCTGTGGCGGAAGCGATTTGGAAATTCATCGGCGGAGATGTCCATTGCATCGGGACCGAGTTTCCCGTCGTTCAGTTTGGTTTCATACTGGAGGGCCGAAAGCAGACTTACATTTCCCAGTCCCCGTCGGTCCCAGAACATCAGTTTTTTGACGGGGCATTTGTTCAAGTGAAGACAAAAGCGCAGATGCTCGACCGTCGGAGGGTCAGCGATCAGGATCAGACCGGTCATTCGCGGTTCAAGAATCAATCGGTCCTCTGAATCCAGCCGAACCACAACACGTTTGCCCAGTCGATCGACGCTGGTGATTTGACGATCACGAACCCGTTTGTTGAGGTGGTCGATACGGGGAGTAATCGCGATCGGTCGTTTGGGGCACGGCGTTCGCTCTGCCCTGGAAATACGTGCGCCGACGATGCCGAGCACGCCGCGCCGCATCGTTTCGACCTCAGGAAGCTCTGGCATGGGCTGAAGGGTTCGCTTGGAATGGAGTTTTTGTTCAACTTCTACGTTTATAGCGGCAAGCGTTATCAATGGAAACGACGGCCGGTTACCCTGCCTCACCGGACTATTGACGGTTCGAAGTGCTGCTTCGACAATTGACACTTCTTTTGTTTTCGTATTTTTAGTGACGTTCAATGCCCAGCCAGTTTTTGTCCCAACCAAGTCCCGATGCCAGTTTGCCCGACGAGAATGGACGTTTTGGCGAGTTTGGTGGGCGTTTTGTTCCAGAGACGTTGGTCGCCGCCCTGGATCAACTCGAAGACGAGTATCGCAAGTCGCAAGACGACCCGGGGTTTCAAGCTGAATTGGACGTTTTGCTGCGAGACTTCGTCGGCCGCCCTTCTCCGCTGTATTTTGCCAGACGATTGACCGAAAAATGTGGTGGCGCACAAATCTGGTTCAAGCGGGAAGATCTCAACCATACCGGCGCACACAAAATCAACAGCACCCTCGGACAGGCTCTTTTGACGATGCGGATGGGAAAGTCCCGCGTGATCGCTGAGACCGGAGCTGGGCAGCATGGCGTGGCGACCGCGACCGCCTGTGCCCATTTCGGACTGCCATGTGTGGTTTACATGGGAGAAGAGGACATTCGTCGCCAACAGCCGAACGTGCAGAGCATGAAAATGCTTGGCGCCGAGATCTGCCCCGTGACGACCGGCTCGCGAACATTGCGGGACGCGGTGAACCAGGCAATGCGAGACTGGATGAGTTCCGTCAAAGAGACGCATTATATTTTGGGTTCGGTCGTTGGACCGCATCCCTTTCCGCTGATTGTTCGTGATTTTCAATCCGTCATCGGGCGCGAAACGATCAAACAGTCGGAAGAGAGGTTTGGCCGACTGCCGGACGCTGTCGTTGCATGCGTTGGCGGCGGAAGCAATGCCGCTGGAATGTTTTTTCCCTTCGTCGCCGAAACCGATGTCCCGTTGATCGGCGTGGAAGCGGGTGGTGAGAACGACCAACCTGGACGACACGCTTCAAGTTTGACGTTTGGCCGACCGGGTGTGCTCCACGGCAGTTTCAGCTACGTGCTGCAAGACGAAGACGGCCAGACCGACGATGTCCATTCGGCTTCGGCTGGGTTGGATTACCCTGGCGTGGGTCCGGAGCACAGTCATTGGAAAACGACGGGCCGGGTCGAGTATCGCAGTTGCCGCGACGACGAGGCGCTGGCCGCGTTTGATTCGGTGGCCCGATTGGAAGGTATTTTACCAGCACTCGAATCGTCACACGCGATTGCCAAGGCAATGGAGGTTGCCGGGGAGCGTAGGAATGACGAAATTGTAGTGGTTTGCCTTTCAGGTCGTGGCGACAAGGATGCATCGGAAATTCAACGGCTGAAAGAAGGTGGCAAATAATCCATACCAACCCGAATCGGGAACATGTGCATTATTTCCGTACGGCATTGAGTCGTTGATTCGCCACAACTGTGGGCCGGTTTTGCTCGCGTGGTTCGACGCTCAGCCTGGAAACGGTCCGGAAGAATTCATTTAGGAAATTACATGTCGGCAATCGACGACCTTTTTAAACGACTTAAAGCTGACGGCCTCAAAGCGTTTATGCCTTTTGTGACCGCTGGCGATCCCAATCTTGCGTTTACCGCCAAAATGATTTCGCGGCTTGATGCGGAAGGCTGTCAATTGGCTGAATTGGGAATTCCTTACAGCGATCCAATTGCGGACGGTCCGGTGATCCAGGCGTCGTACACCCGAGCCCTCAACGAGGGGACCAGGCTCAAGGATATTTTCGCGACTGTTTCGGCCGTTACGGCGGAGATCAGGATGCCAATTGTGACAATGGTCAGTTACGCGATCATATTTCGATTGGGCATTGATGAATATCTCAAGCAAGCCCAAGCTGCAGGCATTGCAGGAGCGATTGTTCCTGACCTGCCAGTGGATGAGTCAGCGGAGTTGGCGGCAAAATGTAAAACCCGGGATTTCAGCTTGATCCAGTTGATCACGCCGACCACTCCTCGAAAACGGGCGATTGAAATCGCCAGGAACACGACCGGATTTATCTACTACGTTTCGATCACGGGTATCACCGGCGAACGAACAGAACTACCGGGTGATTTGGTAGAAAATCTGAAGTGGCTCCGCGAGCAAACGGATCTGCCGATCTGCGTTGGATTCGGAATTAGCACGCCGGAACAAGCCGTCGTACTGAAACCGGTATGCGACGGCATGATTGTCGGTTCGGCAATCGTTCGACGGATCGCCAGGGCAACGACCGACTACACCGATCCGGCGAAGGTCATGGATGACGTCGGTGATTTTGCCAAAGCCATGCTGGCCGCCATCAACGGTTAGGATGACGACTCCAAAATCCGAAATGAAGCTTGGCTGCGGATTTCGGTCGAATTGGTGGATCACGACTCGATTGAAGCGGGTTGTCTGGCCGGTGATTACCGATCGTTCTTGACTGGCGAACCGAAACGCGTCTCGATTCAGTCGGCTTCCAAGAAAACCATTTGGTTCCAGGCCTTGCGCGACAGGCTGTTTTGGCAGGCAAAATCGGCTTTTGGCCAAGTGTCCGATTGCGGCAGCGACATGCCGCTCGGCGGGTCTGCGGGCCACTGATTTTTCAGGCAACTCCGCGTTTTTTGCCTGTTCCGGGCATTCGTCGGCCCTTACTTTTGCTGGCAAAAAAATCTCTTGACCTTTTTCCCGCTTCGCAACTAAAGTTAAAGTAGAGTTTTGAGTTGGGGACACGTCGTTTCCCGGAGGTTCAAGATGACTGACCATCCACAAGAACTACCTGAACCAAGATCGCCCATTCAGCGGTACTTTGCCGGGCTGGCTGAGAACACGTTTCACTCACAATTGGGCGTCGTCGATCCGCCGATGATCGACTATCTGACAGACCTGTTGATTCGATCGATTCGCAGCGACATGGTACATCGCATTCGCAGCGTAACGGGCAAACCGTTGACGAGTGTGCATGAGATGGTGGCCGAAGCATCGGAGCGACTCGGTGATGCGAAACGAGAACTGCACCTGCATATTGGTGACTTCACCCTGTTCTGGGCAGGGATTTACCCGGAAGCGCTTCGTGGCGAACATGAATCGTCCAGCAAATTCGAGACTTATTGCGCCTTTGGCAAACGTTCCTATCGAATCGCCAGCGAAATCGAGGCTGCGACCAAGGACGCTCCGCCGGCAACGCTGCTGGAGCGGTTAAGCGATCGGTACGACTTGTGTTGCTATGGCTTGAGGGAAGTCCGCCGCCAGTGGGAATCCGGCGGAGATGAAGAATTTGGCCCGGGCTCGATTCTGCTGAATTGAAGGTTCGGTCTCTGGTTGGCTTGAACAACGTTCGATCGCCGCTGCGGACGGCCGCCACAGGGAATGGCATCGGCCACGACGGGAACTAGGATGTCCATTCTGTCGCCGACTGACAATGTCGTTTGAACAGAATCCGAAGTGCCACGAACGGGATTCAGGAAACCAATCCCTTGGTGACCATCATGAATACATCTTCCAGGTTCGGGTCTTTCTGGCCGAAGTTGATCACTTCCACATCGTTGTTAATAAGCGATTTCAACAGTTGGGCGGGGTTGTGTTCGGCCGTCGTAAATTCGATCACCACTTTCGTGCCATCGACCTGGACATTGCGTACCTCCGGATTGCTGCGGATAATGGAAAGTCCAGTTTCGAAGTTTGCACCAAATCGGGCTTCCACCACCTGGTTTCCGCGGATTTGCTGATAGACTTCGTTGATCGGTCCGTGCATCAGCATCTTGCCACGCTCGATGATCCCGATCGAGGTGCAGCAATCGGCCAGTTCCGTCAAAATGTGGCTGGAAATCAGAATTGTCTTGCCCATTCGCCGAAGCTCCTTCAATAGCGCTTTGACTTCGACGCGGGCACGCGGGTCCAGGCCACTTGCCGGTTCATCAAGAATCAGGACGGGTGGATCGTGGACCAGCGTCTTGGCCAGGCACAATCGTTGCTTCATACCTCGGGAGAGCCCATTGACGAAATCGTCGCGTTTGTACGTCAGGTCCAGGAGTTCGAGCACGTCCTTGATGACTTGCTTGCGTTGGGTCCGGCCGATTTTGTAAGCGACAGCGAAGAAATCGAGAAACTCCCAGACTTTCATCCCATCGTACACGCCAAACGCGTCAGGCATGTAGCCGACGCTTCGCCGGACATTCATGGGGTCTTGTGAGACGCTGTAGCCGTTAATCGTCCCGTCGCCGCGACTGGCTCGAAGTAATGTTGCGAGAAACCGAATACTCGTACTTTTGCCTGCACCGTTGGGACCGATGAAGCCGAACATTTCACCTTCGTCGATTTTCAAGTCGAGCGATTCGACCGCGGTGAATTCGCCGTAGTCTTTTCCGAATCCATTAAGTTCAATCATATGTTTCGCAGACGGTGAATGTATAAATTGGTGGTAAGTATCGGGCCCCGGGATGCTGGTTCGGGATTGTGATCGTCGAGCCAAGGCCAGGTTGACGTAGCGAGTTCCAGCCGAGTTCGTTGTTCAGGGGTTGCGTTTTGATTGCCAATGATAGTTGTTGAGCTTTGTCGGGTCACCATTTTCTCGAATCGTTCCGCATCCTGGCTTTTTTTTAATTGTTTTGCTTGTTAAGCAATTCTTCGAGTTCCTTGTCTTCCTGTTCCCAATCAAGACTTGAGGTCCGATCAAAATCTTCAGAAGCGTTCTTGTCCGGTTCGGCAAGTGGGAGCCGGGGTTGTCTCAAATGCGACACGATCAGGGTTTGTTGGTCGACCTGCGTGGACTCCGGGAAAAACACGGTATGCCCCAGTCGCTGATTGGTCGCCCCGATCAAGCGAAATTCACCGGGACTCAAAGTCAAGTTTTTGAGGACGGTATCGAGCATGCGACCGAGGCTGATACTGGACGTGCTGTTGACGAGCTGAAAAATCTGATCGAATTGTCTTCGTGAATATCCGGTTTCGGTTTCCGGCGTTGATTGCAACAGCACCTGCTCGAATCGGGACCAGTTGGCCTCTAGTTCCGGAAACGCCTGGATTTGTTCGAAAGTAGCGGTTTTCTCGGTAGGCAGGTTGTTTGACCAGATTTTGGCGGAAGCCCGGTTGGTATTTTGAAAGGCTGGGTTGTCAATCCAGGAATCACCCAGGGCGTCAGCTTCTCTGGCTTCGAACTTCAAATCCGCAGCATCGCCGGCGGCCAATTCTCCGACCCAGGCAGATTGGTATTTCCCTTTTGGATCGCAACTGATCACAGCGGCATCGCGAATATTGATGTTGGTTGAATTCGTTACCTGTGCCGGGCCAGCGGATGTTTCTGGAACGAACGAAATGACTCCGGCCAGATCCAACATATACTCGGTATGCAATAACCCGGTCGAATTGGATTTGATTTGAAACCCTTCCAGAGAGTTGCTGACTGTGCGGCGCAGTTGGACTTCACTGATTGACTCCTTCGGCAGGAACGGGTGATTGGCGTCGACGGTTGCAAACGGGAGTGACTGGGCCGAAAGGTTGTCGAGCTCGGCGCTGTAGCGGGTCGAAAGCGACGTATAGAGCGCGGAATACTCGGCGACATGGGCGCGGGGATAGTCGGCATGAATTTCCAGCATTCCGATCTGTGTATTGCTCCGAACAAACCCAATATCCAGCGAAGCCATTTTGACGACCAACAGTGCTCCGGCAATCGCAATCAGGGGTGCCGCAAGCCAGGCATACTCCACGCGACCCATCATTCGAAAGACCAGCCAGTTCAATGGGACCAGTACGATCAGGTATACGGCCAGCATTTTGAGTACGAATTCGGAGGAAGGAGGGGTGATCCCGGCGGCTTCCTTGAGGGTTTCCCGGGCCGCGATTGAAACGCCACTATTGTCGTTCCAGCCGCTTGTTCCAGACTGTGGTGCATCCATGTAACCGCCATAGTGCCAACTGTCATTGAGGTTGCGAACGAGTGAGTGATTTGCAGACCCTTGCAGACGGAGTTCCGACCCTTGCACATATTCGGCCTGGGTCACAACCGGTGATTGCGAAAAACGGTCGATGGGCGCCTCGTCCATTGAACAGGGCTTTTTGTTTGTCCCGTCGATCGACAGGTCACGGGCAAGAAACCTCAGGGTCGAATGAATCATCGGGTCAAACAAACTTGTCCCGTCATTGGCCCATTCAAATACCGTATCTTCGGAAATCGACTTGCCGAATCGGCGTGGCGGTTTTCTCAATAGTGCGCCGTTGAAAAAGCTCTTGAAGCTTCGCCATTTTCGCACCGAAGGCGCTTGGAGTGAAAAAGCGGTGATCGCAATTCGACCACGTCCGATTTGGCGTTCGATCGCGATTTCGCCTGTTCCCTGAATAAACTGGGCGTCAACGTGCGGCTTGAACGTGACTCCCAGCAAAGGGACTTTGTCAGAAATCTGAAAGTCTCGTTTTTCGGCCTCAATGCGTGCCGGCGGAACACTCCAGTACTCGTTCAATTGCTGCACGTCAGCATTGGTCAGGTTTCGCGATCCGTCAAAATGGGCTGGAAGATAATCGGCCAGGAAGCTGTTTTGAAGATTGTCCAGGCAATCAGGTCCACTGATGATCAACTGTCCGCCGAAGTGGATCCAATCGACAATGGCTTGCTGATGTTCGGGTGCCAACGAGCCGGGGTCAAAGTCATCCCAGATCAGATAGGCAATCGTCGTCCAGTTGAGCGCATGCTGCGGAAGTGGAACCGGGTTGTCCGGCAGCGTGGGGACAATCCGATAGAACGGATCGATCAACTCACCGTTCCCCATTTGGCCGCGCATGCGAATGCAATCAGCAAGATTGAGAAACGCATATCCATCGGGCCGATTACTCATCAGAACGATGTGATACTGAAATGGCTTCATTAGGAACGTTGGCTGCGCAAGAGAGATCTGCGCAAGTCCACTGGAGGATCGATTCAGCGAGTAGTTGACCATAGCGCTGGTGACTCGTCCGTCGCGCGGCGGAAGGTAAACGTTCGTTTCAAAATTCTTCCATTCGCCTTTGGGAAGCGAAACGGGCCGGGACGTGCTAAGGAAATAGTCCGTGGCAGGAATTGGAACCGGTCGTGAAGCGCCATCGACACTAAACGCTGTCAGTTGGCCGTCGGCGTTAAAGTTGTTTGCGACGGCCTGAAAATTGGCCGTGTACCAATGGCCGAGTTTCGCCTTGTTTCCCGTCGTCCCGCCAGCGCCAAATCCTTGCAGAGCGGCTTTCAGGGGATCGAGGGCAGCCTCTTCTTTTTTGTTGGAGTCAAGCGGTTTGGGATAAACACCTGGCAAGAGAATCGGCGTGTTGGTCTCGAAGGGATCCTGTTCCTTCTTCTTCTTCTTCTCCTTTTCTGCTTCTTCCTTCTTGGTGACTTCGTCCTGGTCCTTTTGGCAACCGCTGCATCCGGTCACCATCAAAAACGAAATGGCTAGGCCGGTGATCGCTAGCGACCGAAGCCAGGGATTCTCAAGAATGATGTTCATGCAATTTGATCCGAGCCGTCGTTCAATTGAATCGGGGTGTTTGCTGCCAGTGGTGTTGCTTCACGAGTGGTTTACGCAGCCGCGATTCTGAACTGACAGAATTTCCATTTTATGCGAGATACCCGGGAAGAAGTAACAAGTCAGGCATTTGGTTGAATTCGACTGGTTCGAATTGACGGACTTTCCATACGTTGTAACTTGGCTGCCATCAGTGTGTTTTCCAACAACATGGTAACCGTCAGGGGCCCGACGCCTCCAGGGACGGGTGTCACATAACTGGCGATGGTCATTGCCGCGTCGAAGTCCACGTCGCCGACAAGCCGGTCACCGACTCGATTGATCCCCACGTCGACAACGACAGCTCCCGGCTTGATCATTTCGCAAGTCACGAAATTGGGTCGTCCCATCGCTGCAATCAGAATGTCAGCCTGGACGGTCGTCCGGGCAAGGTCGGTGGTTCGGCTGTGACAGAGCGTAACCGTTGCATTGGCCAATTCCGGGCCCAGCTCCGAATCGCGTTGAGCCAACATCATCGCCATCGGTTTGCCAACGATATCACTTCGCCCAATGACACAAACCTGTTTGCCAGCTGTTTGGATTCCATAACGTTTGAGCATCTGCACGATGCCGTGTGGCGTACAGGGCAGAAACCGGGGCCGACCTTGCGAAATCAAACCGACATTGTGAGGGTGAAAGGCGTCGACGTCTTTCAAGGGATCGATTGCGTCCAGGACCACGCGGGCGTCGGCTTGATCGGGCAACGGAAGTTGAACCAGAATCCCATTGACGATGGGATCATCATTGAGTTGCATTACCCTGGCCAGCACGTCGTCGGTGGAGCTTGAGCTGGACATCCGATGGAGCTGGCTTTCAATGCCAACCCGAGCGCAGGCTCGCTCCTTGTTTCGCACGTAAACGTGGCTGGCCGGGTCATCACCCACGAGCACGGCTGCCAAAACAGGCTTGATTCCGAACTGGGTGACGAATTGCGCGACTTTGGTTTTCGTTTCGGATTGGATTTGTTTCGAGATTCCTTTTCCGTCAAGAATTTCCGCAGCCATCGAGCACTCCTGTGGGTTGGTTGAAGCGTAGCAAGCCGGCGGGCAATCCGAACGCGCACGTGTCCGCAAGCGGATCGTCATGTTGGCGGCTCGATGTTCGCTGCGGCCTGAGGTAAGACAGCCAAGCATACCGGAAGCGAGCCGGCTGGAGAAGGATGAGGTCTTCTCTGCCAGGTCGGGAACTCAACGTGACGGGGAGTTCAATAACCCGATTCGACCAGCTGCTTGAGTTTACGGATGTCACCGTCAACCTGGTTTTGAGTCTTGTCAATCAGCAGTGGTGCGAGGATCCGCGCGATTCCGCGATTGAACGTGATTACGCGATACGTGAAATAGGTTTGCGAGTCTTGAGGTTCAAGTTGGTAAATTGACGTGACAACTTGGGAGCTGTTGGATGACCGAACCGTCAACATTTCGTTCGGTTCGAACCGGATGACTTCATCTTCAAACCTGGATTCCTTTCCGCCAACGGAGACGATGCGGTCGGTTGTGGTTCGTTTAGAAACGCCATTTTCGTCGGTACCGGATTCGAGCGGTGCAACGTGAGCCAATCCGGTCAACCAGGATTTATGTTTTTCGGGCTCGGTCAGGTAGGCGAAAACGTCTTGAGGGCTGGCTTCGATTTGAATCGCCGCCGAGTGTTCGCGCTTCTTGCCACCAGCAAGCCAGAGGCCGCTGGCAATCACCAGGGCCAGGATCGAAATCCATAAAGCGAGCTTGACTGGAACAGACATGAAAACTTCGGTGGATTGAGAAATGGAATTTGGCGTAGGCGAAATGGCTGAGGCGGATTTCAAACCCGTGAAATCAAAAACTGACAACTGGCATCGTCAATTGTCTGTTGGAATCGTCCAACCATTTGACTCTGCAGCGTATCTTATTTTTGAATGATTGACAAATATCTGGTTTATGAGGAATGCCTAGCTCTTATTGGAGATTTGCAAATGCTTCGGAGATCGGGCGAACCGGACGATCAAGAACGATGTCCGCCGATTATTGCAAGAATTGTCCATGTTTCTCGCGCCTGATCCAGGTTGAAATACACAGGATTGGGATGTCAGTGATTTGGTGCAAACGATCATTCCCTACATTCAGGGTTTGGTCGCTTAATTGCCGAGCGAGTGCCTGATAAACACTGATGCGCGGGTCCGAGTCCCGCCCGGCCCGTTTTCAGAATGGAAAATGGAAGAATGGGAATTTTCGCCGAATGCAGGTTGCCGGGCCGAATTGCGACGCTGCGCGGCGATTCAACATCCGGATTGAAACTGATTGAGATCTGCTTTTCGGGTTTCGCGATGGAGCGACATCTGATTTCAGCGAACCGATTCAACGGTTTCGCGTCTTCTATCTAACACTTTTAACCAGAAATTCACTCGCTACTCCAGTTGGGAAGCACTGTTTCAGGTTTTCAAAAGTGTATTTTCAGACATAATATGGTGTCCGTAGCTTAACGGTAAAGCACTTGGTTGTGAGCCAAGTTCATACCGGTTCAAATCCGGTCGGTCGCCCTGTCAGGATAGAAGCAAGGAGTAGGCACCATGGTTTCCGAGGTTCTCCAACGGCCAACACTGGTTCTTAATCGCAGTTGGCAGCCAGTCAACGTTGCCACTGTATCCCGAGCCCTAGTAATGGTTTGGTGTGATACCGCGCGTGTTGTCGATCCGATCGACTATCAACTTTACGATTGGGACGATTGGTCCAAATTCAATCCTTGCGAAGACCAACCATTTGTTCAGGCCGTTTCGCAACGTATTCGAGTCCCGGAAGTCATTACCCTGACAGATTTTAACCGGTTGCCATCGACGACGGTTGCGTTCAGTCGACGAAACATTTTCAAGCGTGACCGAATGATGTGTCAATATTGTGGCCGTCGGCCCAAAGGAGACGAGTTGACGATCGACCACGTTATCCCCCGCTCTCATGGCGGTGGATCCAGTTGGGAGAACTGTGTGTTGGCATGTATCAAGTGTAACCATTCCAAAGCCGACCGGACTCCGGACAAGGCGGGTTTGAAATTGCTGACCACGCCGAAGCAGCCCAAGTGGAACCCGATCTACTCGCAACATACGACCCGGTACCAAAGCTGGTCCAAATTTATCAGCGACGCGTACTGGAACGCCGAGTTGGCGGAGTAACCAACCGTCGCGCCAAGCCGTTTTCGGGCCTGGGTCCGAAAGTTTGCCGTTTAAGGAATTAAGCGGGAAGAAAGGTAACTGGATTTCCTGCCTTTTGTTTGCTTCGGGGTTGGCTCCGGACTCAAGCACCGAAAACCGGAAAACCGGAAAACCGGAAAACCAATACTAAATTACGAATTCTGGAAACTGCCCCGAACATGTCCCTCTCCGTAACCATGCGCTTGTTTGTCCTGTTTTTCACCGCGATGATACCCAGCCTGTTGTTGGGACAAAGCGATTGGTCGCGCTGGCGTGGTCCCGAGGGGAATGGTATCGCTGAATCACAGAAACCACCAATTCAATGGAGTACGGACAACAACGTGATTTGGAAAGTCATGGTCCCGGGGCGCGGTCACGCCTCGCCCATCGTCGTCGGCGATTTGATATTCCTGGCGACCGCCGACGAATCGAAACAATCACAGTCGGTCGTTTGTTTCAATCGCGGTAGTGGAAAACAAATCTGGCAAACCGAAATCAGCAACGGTGGTTTCAATCCGAAGATTCATCGCAAGAATACGCATGCTTCGTCGACCGTCGCGACCGATGGAAAACATGTATTTGCTGTCTTCAGTCATCATGGCGGAGTGCATATTGCAGCCCTCGACTTCAACGGCGCGGAAACCTGGAAGAAAAAAGTTGGTGACTACCAATCGAGTTATCCGTTTGGATACGGTGCATCCCCGATCGTTTTCGGCGAAAGCGTGATTGTGACCAACGAAAATAATGCCGATGCGGCCGTCGTGGCATTCGATGTGAAAACCGGTGACCAACTTTGGAAAATCAACCGAATTGAAAACTCCAGTTATTCAACCCCCGTCGTGACGAACGTCGCTGGCAGAGACCAATTGCTGTTAAGCGGTGGACAGAAAGTAACAAGTTACGATCCAGCCAATGGAAAGCCGCTGTGGACGGCAAAAGCAAACTGGGGTGTCACGTGTGGAACAATGGTCTGGGATGGAGGAATGGTATTTGCCAGTGGCGGATTTCCCAACGGCCAGACGTTGGGCATCGACGCCCAGACAGGTGAAAAAGTCTGGGATAATTCTGCCAAAGTGTATGAGCAGTCGATGCTTGCCGTGGACGGGTATGTTTTCGCCCATGCGGACAATGGTGTGATTTATTGCTGGCGGGCAAGTGACGGGCAAGAAATGTGGAAGCAGAAATTCAGCAACCTTCGTGTCGCTGTCAGTGCTTCGCCCGTGCTTGCCAACGGGAACCTCTATTTCACTGCGGAGAATGGTGAAACGGCCGTTGTGAAAGCAACTCACGAGGGATATCAGGAGGTTGGCAGAAACCTGCTTGGCGACGAGGCATTCGCCTCTCAGGCATTTTGCGGCAACCGGATTTTCGCACGAGTGGGAGACTCCAGTCGTGGATCCCGCCAGGAATGGCTGTTCTGCCTGGGCGAAAAATAGTCTTGAGAACCCACTGCTCCACAGGTCCCGTCTTGCGATCCGCTGCCAGATTCGAAGTTTGCCAGGTTCATAAGGTAAGGCATGAATCGATAATCCCCGGAACGCCGAGTTTCCCCGAAGCTGGCCCGGTCGCCTGCGAACGAGGACGAAAGCGTTCATCCGTCATCCAGCCTGGATGAGCCATTCGAGAGTGTTTTTGGTCAGGCAGTTTACAGATCACGGACACACAATCGCTGCAGACGGGCTGTTTCCACTGACTGGCGCGAGTAATTTCGGCAAGAATGGCGGCATTGACCGGTTTCTGCGGAATCACCGGATCAGTTTTCCGTTAACCTAGTTGAATAGTGCTGCGTAAAATAATTGAACGATCGTCAGACGAACGACGATTTTTCGGAGCTCAGTTTATTTTAACCAAAGGCAGTGTTGATGCTAACGGCTTCTCGAATCTGCATGATTGGATTCCAACTCCCCATGGTCGTTTTGCTGGCGGCACTGACCTTGCCGGCCAACGCCAATGACCTCGACGTTAAACAATTGCAGGCGCAAATTTTTGCTGCCGTGCACAAGGCGTTACCGGCGGCTGTGGCGATTAACGATCGGGGAAGTATTTTCAGTGGCGTGATTGTCAGCAACGATGGCCTGGTGCTTTCGGCAGGACATGCGGTACGACCGAATCGATCGTATACCGTGATGCTGGCCGATGGGCGTCGGTTGCGCGCCACAGGACTCGGGGCAAACGAGCGAGTCGATATGGCAATGCTGCGGATAATACAGCCCGACAATCTGCCCGTTGCTGAATTGGGTCATTCGTCGGCGATTGTTCCGGATCAGCCATGCATCAGCATCAGTTACCCGGGCAAGTTCGAGGCCAATCGGGGCCCGGTCGTTCGTTTTGGCTATGTCAGTAAACCGATCACTTCCAATGAGGGCATGATTGAGACGACAGCTATGATGGAACCGGGTGACTCGGGCGGGCCGCTCTTGGACCTGGATGGGAAAGTCATCGGTATCCACAGCAACATTCGCCGTTCGACTTCACAGAATTACGACGTCCCGATCGATTCGTTTCGACAGTACTGGGATGAATTGCAAGATCCAAATGAACTGGAAATCGATGGCTGGCCCAGTTTGCCAAAACTTGGTTTTCGTGGCGCCGAGGGTGATTTCGGTGTTGAAGTTTTGAAAGTCTACGACGGCGGATTGGCCAAATCTGCGGGACTGGTTCCGGGGGACGTCGTGACGGCAATCGCCGGAAAACGAGTCAAGAGCGGGACCCGGATTTATGATCGGCTGATTGAATTGAAATCCGCAGGGATAACCTCGATCGAAATGTCCGTTCTGCGAGCTTCCAAACCGATAAAGATCATGATCGAACTGGCGGACAAGCAGTTTCCCAAACCAGCGGCGTACCCCGAGATTCGCAAGCTGGCCCGGGAATTTCAAACACTTGAGTCGAAACTCGATAATGTTCAGTTTGTCGTCCATAGCAACGTCAATGGAAAAAACACCAAGGTTTGGGCCACGCGGATTTTTCGAACTGGCCGAGGCAATGTGATCAGCAAGAGTACGAGGGTCGGTGATCAACCGAAAATCGAGCTTGACAATGGATCGCAAATCGACGCGGAGGTGGTTGCACGCGATCCAAAAAATGACCTGGTATTACTGCAAGCGAATTTTATTGGCCTGGGAGGCGTTGACCTCTCGGCAGTCCAGGGCGACCTTCAGGAACAACCCGGTCGACTGCTCTTGATACCTGACGCCAATGGCGATGGTCGTGTCAGCATCTGGGGATCCAAATACTTCAGTGTGCCACGAACCAGTGCCAGCGGAGGCTATCTGGGTGTGATGCTCGTCTCCGATCGCAATTCAGGCAAGGTTATATTTGACCGAGTCCAATCGGGGGCTGCCCGTTCCGCCGGCGTAAAGTCCGGCGATGTGTTACTCAAACTCAATGGCATGCCGGTGCTTACGCATACGGATGTCACCAATCTTCTTCGCCAACTGGATCCGAACAGCGTCATCGAAGTCGTGATTCAACGTGATGACGCCGAATTGACGAAAGAGATCGTACTGGGTAACCGGCCAGAAGACACCGGTCATGTAGCCGACGACATCATCGGCGGCAAGAGCGATCGACGAGACGGATTCAGCTTGGCGATTTCACACGACGCTGATCTTAGGCCCCAGGAATGTGGAGGGCCGGTTTTTGACATCGATGGCAATTTTCTGGGAATCAACATTGCGAGATTCAGCCGTACCCGTTGCTACGTGATTCCCAAGTCAGTCCTCAAACAGTTCATCGATCAATATGGCCAATAGGAGGAAGGTCCAGGTTCACCTCCATGCGGGTTACGGTGAACTTCGATCGATGGCAAAAAAAGCCGCGCCCAGGTGGCGGTTAAGCTCGATGACATGGTTGATCGGAAGCGACGGGTCGTGCGGATTTGCGAGCTGAACTTCAAATATCGCGGGGCGAGATTCAAATGCCGGAAAATCAAACTCATCCGAAGACAGGACCTCTTCAATTGTTTCTTCGGTCGGTTCGTCTTCATCCTGCGTATCGAGCAGCAGAAATTTGAAAACCTGCATCAATTCTGTCTCGATTGGCTCATCGGTTCCGCTCAGCATCAGCGAGGCGAAAATCACTTCATCATGAAAATAATACAGGACATAGGCCCCATTGAGGTCGGAGCCGATTCGATAGTCAAGAAAGTCGACGCCGCCGGGAAGCTGGTCTTCGAGCGGAAGCTCAAGATCTCCCGACAAGTGACGGAATTTGTTCGCAAAGTAGTTGAGGTGATTTGAGTCAAGACTCGCTGTTTTGACCTGTTCGCTTCGCAGGATTTCGCCTGCGGCCGAGTAGCTGGCGACGATATATGATTCTGGGATGGTCAATTTCATTCCGACGGCTTTGGGATGGTGGAATTCAACGTTCTGATAACTTAACGGTTGAAACCCTGTTTTGAAAACAAGGTCGATCCAGAATACCAGGGGCCGTCACCACATCCGGACGGACCCATGATGGAAAACTGGCAAGCAGGGAAGAATTGAAAAACTGACCGGTTGCGCGGGTGTCCCTGAATTTCACCGGCGACTATTCCTGTCTGTCCAGTTGTCGTTCGATGCCCTGGGCGAGCATGTTTATTCTCACGGGCTTCACCAGAAAATCATCAAATCCAAATTTCCTGGCAAGTTCCCGGAGAGCCTGGCCGTCACTGCCGGTCAGGAGAACCAGGGGACACCGGCCGCCGGATTCCAGTTCGCGGATTTGGCGACCAACTTCAATTCCATCGATATCGGGAAGTCCTTGATCAACGATGACCAGATCCGGTTGAATGACGGGGAATTTTTCGATCGCATCTCCGCCCCGGGCAAATTCAAACACCTCGTAATCAAGCATCTCCAGGCTTATCTTGATCACCGTCAACACGTCGGCGTTATCATCGATCAGGAAGATTTTCTTCTTCACGCGGTTGCGGAATGGGTCGTCGGTGTTCACGAGTTTTCAAGCGTTGGACGCGAGGGTAGAAACCCGCGTCAATTGGGCAGGCGATTGCAATAGGATGATTCAAAGCTGAGAGTAGGAAGTTGGCGTCAACATCCATTTTTGGATTTTCGAGACGGTATCCTTGTATTCCTCCAGGCCCTTGATTCGATTCCATTCAGGGTGAGCAAGAAAGGCTTTCCAGTGCTGCTGATGTGATTCTTCGTCGCTGCCGGACAACATGTAGACCAGGTTGGGAACGTCCGCGCCAATCAATGTCTCTCCATAAAAGACAGGGCCCAGTTGGGTGTCCCGCATAACTTGAATTTCGCCATCATTGAACATTTTGACTTTTCGCCTGGCGTGATCCTCGGTGTGACTTTGGTACAATCGCAATTCAAATAGGCGGTCGGGCTGCCGCTCGAGCGTGGCCTTGGGAATCTCGATCACAGGCATCCCGGCGAACGCCTTCATGAATCGGCTTTCGATTCGCTCAAAGACCGGGTCTTTCAGTTTTTGGTCAAAATAACTCGCCGCCGCCGTTTGGTATTCCTTGTCATTCGCCAGCGCCTGATTCATGGCCGAGAATTTTTCGATAGTTGGAAACGGAATCAGTACAAAAATCGAGTGATCGTTTTCGTCACTCTGATTGGTAAAAACGCCGACGCGATCAATGCCCATCCGGTTGAACGCCGGAATCAATGCGTTTTCCAGGTATGCTGAAGCGGTAACCTGTTTGTCGTAATCAGATATCCTGTAAATGCGAAGTTCGTAATACTCCTGGTTGACCTGCCCGGGAACGGGAGATTCCGCCGAAGAAATCGCTGTCAACCGTAAGCCAGAGATTGACAACACGAAGCAAATCGAACAAGCGAATGCCATAGACCAAGGTTTCTGAAAACGCGACTTCATTTCGGGTCCGTCATTGAGAATCGAATTGGGTAAAGTCAGGTTGTGACGAAATAAACTCAAACAACCTGGGAACAGGCTCCCGCAATTGTAGCGTCAATTCAATTGCCCTGGGAACCGAATTGGAATTCTTCAATCAAGCCGAAAGACGGATCGTCGGGGGTGTCGCTGGTGTCGATTCAGTCGACCGGTTCCCCCAGCAGCTTCTTGATCGTCGGCTCCATCGCTTCGGCCCAGATTTCGTAACCCTGGGCATTGGGGTGAAGCAGGTCTGGCATGATCGATTTCGGAAGCGCGCCGTCTTTTTCCAGAAACTGGTCGCCAACATTGAGAAACCAGATGTTGGATTTCTCGTCGGCGTAGCCCTTGATGATCTCGTTGATCGCCGTGTTGATCTGGCGTAGCTCATCCTCGGGTTCTGCGCCCCGGGGAAAAACGTCGAGCAACAGGACTTTGGTGTTCGGCAAACGCAGCCGGATTTCGTCGACAATGCGTTTGATTCCGAACGCCGTGTGTTCGGGGTTCTCTTTTCTGTGCCCAGTGTTATTGGTTCCAATCATGACCACGGCGAGTTTTGGATCGATGTCGTCGATGGCACCATTTTGAAAACGCCAGAGGACGTGCTCGGTGCGATCGCCGCTGAAGCCAAGGTTGATGGCGTTCCGGGCGCCATAATACTTGTCCCACGTCGGTTTGCCCTTGTCTTCCCAGCCATGGGTGATCGAATCGCCGATCATCAGCAAGTCGACTTGTTTCATCGCTTTGCGTTCGGCAAGTTTTGCTTCGTGTCGGGGCAGCCACCACTGGACTGCCCAGGCGGCAGTTTGCTCGTTGGGCATGATCGCAAGTTTTGGTACAACGCCGTTATAATCTCGCCACAACCAGCGAAGCGCATCAGGGAAAATTGATCCGGCGTGCTTGCCGTTGTGACCTCCATCTCCAAAATCAAACTTGACGTCGTAATTTTTGAACTTCAGTGCTGCGAACATCTGTTGATTGGCCAGTGGCCAATTGCCGTGCTCGTTGTCGAGGTCGTTCCTGCCATCTTGAAGGTAGATCCGCAACGGTTGGGGTTCCGCTATAGCCTGTTTTTCTTGAGTGGCATTTTTTTCATTGCCGCGGCTGGTTGATTCACTGGCCGCAGGATCGGCAGGTTCTCCGACTGAGTCCTGATCACCCGGATAAACCGGCACCATTTTCGTTTCGGTTTTGCGGATGATCCCGGGATAGGTATCACCGTGTCGGATGTTGGTATAGCTGCCGATATGACTGAGTACTTTGCCAAACTGATCCGGGCGTTCCCAGGCGACGGTAAACGAACAGATTCCTCCGCTGCTGGCCCCGCATATCGCGCGACCGTTGGGATCTTTGGTGATGTTGTATTCCTTTTCGACTTCCGGGAGGATCTCTTCGAGCAGGAATTTCGCGTAGGTATCACCAAGCGTGTCGTATTCGACGCTGCGGTTTTCTGGATGGGGGCTCCAGCCCGGATTGGGAGGTAACGCTTCTGTCCTGTGTCCCGGGTCAACAAATACACCGATCGTGACGGGAAGCTCTCCACGATTAATCAAGTTGTCGAATACTATGGCCGCCCGGTATTCGCCATTTTCGCCGACATAGGCATGTCCATCCTGAAACACCATCAACGCCGCGGGCCTGGTTTCATCGTATTGAGCCGGAACATAGACGTAGTACCGTCGTTTCGTCTCGGGATAGATCTTGCTTTTCAACCACTGGTACTCGGTCACCGTCCCTGTCGGTACACCGACCTGTCGTTGCGAGTCGGCACCGAGATAGTACTTCCGTTCGGCCTGTTGGGCAGCCAGCGGGCGAAAAGAAACCACGAAGATGAAAACGAAGAAGAGGGCAGCAAGCAGCGACCGGGAGATAACAAGTTTGGAAAGCGGGTGTTTCATGGTTGCGGAATCGGGGGCTGAGGCACTGAAACGAAGGCCATGACGAAGCAAAAATCCGGACAACGACGTACAGGATACACGATACAAGTAACCAAAACGGAACGGACCTGACCACGATCGTCCACTTAGCAAGGATTCGATTTTCCGAGCAATGGCAGCATACTTCTGTTGGATCAGTCATGATTCAACGACGATAGACTAACCCGCGAGGGCGCAGATTTCCAGTCGGATTGAAATGAAAGTCGAAGGGCCGTTGAATCAGCTACCGAAAATCAGGTTGGTCATGCTGACTGGCGGGTTGTATCAATCGTCCAGGGATGTTCGCCAATTTGCGAAGCAATGCGACGCAGCAGTCATGCCAGGAATGCAGGAGCACATTCGCTCCATGTTATGGAAAACACGGCAGTTTCATGCAACGATATCGGCGATTGAACCTTGGATTGGAAACGTGACCATCGGATCCGCGGGCAGCCGCAAACCGGATCAAGTCATCGAACGCTGTGGATTCAGTGAGAATCCAAACGAAAAAAAGAAGTAGAAATTGCTTACCACACGTTTCCCCGTTGCGAGTCGCAGGAATTCGCGACGGAAAGGTCCCGCAAGATGTCAGGCATCGCACAGTCGATGGAGAACTCCGGCGCTGGACGAAATCTGTCAATTCTCGGACGAAAGAGCAAGCTTACGGACCTGCGAGCCAGGTTGAAGCAGATGGTGGAAACCCGAGCCCGGCGATCAACAGCGGATTCTCATGAAGCAGAACCTGTGCCCGTCCGGCGATGTGAGCCTTGCGCACCCAGACAAGTTGGATGAACAATCCAGCCCGGATGTTGTGCCTGCAATACCGAAGCAGGTAAACTAATCCCGCTTCGACGTCGTCGGCGGCAATCGAAGTCCAACTCAACGCGGGAACGGGCGGGCTCCCGGACGTCAAACCTTGCAAGATTCGTCATGTGAAAGATTGGTTGACGATAACCGAATGATCGAGACAATTCTCGGATACTTTGTCGGATGGGTCGTCGGTATCATCCTGGGGATGTTAGGCGGTGGGGGGTCGTTACTGCTCCCGGCGATGTTGTATCTATTCCACCTGGATCTCAGGTTTGCGACGGCGTATACAACCATCCTCGTCGGTCTTACCGCGATGTTCGGATTCCTGCCTCGGCTGAGGCAAAACCTGATCGACCTGCCAATCGCGCTGGCCATGGGAATCCCGGTTTCAGTCGGCATGCTACTGGTCCGGCTTTGGCTATTCGACGCCATTCCCCAGCGTCTATTTGCGATTGGTTCATTTGAGCTCACAAAGAAGATGTTTGTGCTCACGATATTTGCCGGATTGCTGTTCCTGTCATTCGTCTCAATGGTGGGTTGGTTCAAAGTCGGCCTGCAACCGAAAACCAGACGGCGGGAAGATGGTCCTGTTATTTATTACGCCCTGATGGTCTTCTGCGGGCTGTTGATTGGGGTGATTCCCGGTTTTACCGGCGCCGGTGGCGGTGTCTTGATTGTTCCTCTACTTGTGATCCTGTTTGGTTTGCCGATGAAGACGGTGGTAGGTACCAGTCTGGCAATTATTGCCATGAAATCCTTCGTCGGTTTTTTCGGCGGTGACGCCGTAAGACTGGGAAGCGAAATAGACTATGGATTTTTGCTGAGATTTTCCATCTTGATGATCGCAGGAGTGTTCATGGGTTCAAATTGGTCACGTCGAATGGATGGAGAAAAACTCAAACAGATTTTCGCCTGGTTTCTACTCGCGTTAGGAGTATTCATCGTAGTGCATGAGGTTTTCCTCAGTGCCCCTGAATAAACCAGTTCAATAGATCAACTTCCATGCTCGGTTTCCTGATCCCGAAAATCAAGATGCACGATCTACTTCCCCTCCTGGCCATTGCGCTGATCGGAGCGGTCGTTGCAGGCATTTACGGCATCTGCCACGATCATATTACTTATTCGATTGGACCGGAGTACTTTACCAGGCTCAAGTTCAGGCAGTTTCATTACGTGGATTTTGGATTCCCGGATCGCATCCTGGTTTCGGAGATCGGATTTTTGGCCAGTTGGTGGGTTGGGTTTGCGATTGCCTGGCTGTTGGGAAGGCGCCTGATACCCGGCCAGCCGCGCAGCATCGCGTACCGGCAAATCGCGCAAGCGTTCGGGATTGTGTTTGGTTGTGGGTTCGCGTCCGGCTTGCTGGGGTTTGCCTATGGGTTATGGCGTGGCCCGAAAGGCAATTATCTGGATTGGGAATTTGCGACTCAACGACTTGGGCTAACGGATATTTGGCCGTTCGTTCGGGTAGCTTATATTCACAACGGCAGTTATCTCGGTGGACTCGTCGGGCTGATTGTCGCCTTGCTCCTGATTCGGCCCTTGCGTCAAGGATCAAAAAGAGGCACGCCTTATTCGAGTCCCTTGAGACATCAACTTCCTCCGATACAATCTTGATTTGCCAGTTTCCAAATATCATTCCACCTGCAAGATTCACATGGATACAAGTATTTTCAGTGGCTGCATCCCCGCTCTGATGACTCCCTGCAACGCCGATCGATCACCCGATTTTGACGGGCTGGTCAAAAAGGGAAAGCAGATGATGGATGCCGGTATGAACGGCGTCGTTTATTGCGGCTCGATGGGCGACTGGCCATTGTTGACCGATGACCAAAGGAAACAAGGCGTCGCACGACTGTCGGAGGCAGGCATTCCGGTCGTGGTGGGAACGGGTGCAATCAATACGCGCTCGGCCGTCGATCACACCGCCCATGCGGCTTCCGTTGGTGCCAAAGGATTGATGGTCATCCCCCGTGTCCTGTCCCGCGGTACGTCGCCGACGGCGCAGCGACATCATTTCGCGGCGATCCTGGGAGCGGCTCCGGGGGTTCCCGCGGTAATTTACAACAGTCCCTACTACGGCTTCGAAACCAAAGCGGATTTGTTTTTTGACTTGCGCCGCGAGTTTCCCAATCTCGTTGGTTTCAAAGAATTCGGCGGCGGACCTTCGCTCAGCTATGCGGCGGAGCATATCACAGGAGCTGATGATGCTTTAGCGCTAATGGTTGGTGTCGATACTCAGGTCTTTCATGGCTACGTCAATTGTGGTGCCGTCGGAGCGATCACCGGGATCGGCAATGCGATCCCGGAAGTCGTATTACAATTCGTCAAACTCTGCGAACTGGCGGCGACCGGCGACGTCGAGGCCCGGCGATTGGCCAGTGAACTCAACGACGCATTGTTCGTTTTGTCTACGTATGACGAAGGCCCGGATCTCGTGTTGTTCTATAAATACCTGCTGGTCCTCAATGGCGAAGCAGAATACGAGCTGCATTTTAACGAATCCGATGGCTTGAGCCCGAGCCAAAAGAACTTTGTTCAATCGCAATATACGTTGTTCAAGAATTGGTGGGCGAACTGGCCGGGCCAGGACTACATTGGCTGATCGTTGCGCATTGGGCTGGTATTCAAGCTTGGACCGTTCAATTTCCGCTCGCAAACCGTCGAACAACCGTCAGGCCTGGCGTTCTAGGTTGCTACCGGTTCAACAACATCGGCCTGCGTCCATTGGCCATCGATCAGGCGCCAAACATTGCCAGGGTTTGGGTCTTGCAGAATATCCGGCAATCGATGCGGGCGAACATGGTCAAAACACTGGAGCATCGTGAACCGGGTTATTGAACCGGGGATTCCAACGGCGGTGAAGCCAGGATGGCCTGTCGCCGGGTAGGGTCCGCCGTGGTTCATTGCGGCTGAGACGGCAACGCCGGTTGGCATCTGGTCGTTCAGCAATCGGCCAACGCGTTGACGAAGGTGGGGAACGACCAACTCATAGTGACGATCGTCGCTGCCATCGGTTGCCGAATAGATGCAGCCCGTCAGGTTGCCTTCCAGTTTCGCAAGGATCTCTGCGATTTGTTCGGTGGAATTGGCGACGACGATCAAAGTAGATCCTCCAAAGGCTTCGGTTTGAAGTGCTTCCGCATTGACCAGAAATCTGTCGCCCGTGACTTTGAGGACCGTGTTGGCGTAACTGTACCCCTCGCCGCCGCCCACTTCGCCGCCGCAGACTGGTTCTGCGCCCGCCGACTGAAGCGTTTTAACCGCGGACGCCAATCCGTTCTGTCCTGACTTGGAGAGCAAAGTACCCACGGGAGCCTGACTGAATTTGGCCGCCACGGTTTCCACAAACTGCTGACCGGCGGCATCACCTTGGACAATCACCATCCCGGGATTGGTACAAAACTGACCGGAACCCATCAAGCAACTTCCCGTCAACTCGTCTGCGATCGCCTCCGAGCGTTCGATCAGGGCACCGGGAAGCACGACAACCGGGTTAACGGACGAAAGTTCAAGGTAGATCGGCTTGCCAACCGAATCCGCTGCCGTTTTCAGAACCAGGCCGGCGTGCCGACTTCCGGTGTATCCAATCGCGGCCAGCCGGGGATCACGAGCCAGTTTCTCCCCATCGGAATGGGCGATTCGGTAAAGTAACTGAACCGTCCCGGGCGGCAGGCCCGTTTCGTCGATGGCGAATTTGGCTTCCTCGGCCAGCAGTCGCGTGGTGCCGGGGTGCATGGAGTTGGCCTTTGCGATTACCGGGTTACCTGCTGCCAGCGCCGTGGCAAAATCACCCCCCGAAATACTTCCAAATGCCAGTGGAAAATTGTTTGGACCAAATACGGCAACCGGTCCAATCGACGCATAACAGGACCGAATGTTGGTCGCCGAATCGATGATCGGCAGGCACCAACTGGCGGTCCGGGCGGCTGCGGCGGCAAGTCGAAGTTGCCCGGTCGTGCGACCCAGTTCGCCGACCAATCGCGTGTCCGCCGGCAGCGCGGTTTCCCGGGCTGCCAAAGCGCGAATTTCGTCGCCGCGAGACTCGATTCGATCGGCATAAGCTTCAAGAAAAACCGCGATATCCTCGCGGGGGACCGAACGCAGCTGATCATAAGCCGTTGCGGCCGCATCCAGCGCAGCTTCACATTCTGCCCAGCTGCTGACCGGATAGTCCTCCGGGATCGGTGCCGCGGCACGAGGATCGTCCGCCTGGAATGTTCCTGTTGAATTCGAGTCTCGCCATTGTCCTGCGATCAATACTTGATGGGTGGTCATGGTTGGTCCCAGTCTTGTTTTGGATTTTTTTGGAAGGGTGATAAGTGTCGGATTTCAGTTCCTCCGCGAAAGAGCGCTGTTTCGCAAAACGAAATGCCACCTTCGCTCGTCTCGCCGCAACTTGTTGCGGTGAATAGAATAAATTAACATCCCACGTCCACCACCGAAACCAGCAACCCTGTTTCAATCCAGGTTATCCTGATTCTGACATGCAGAAACGAATCAAAGTCATCGATTCACATACCGGCGGCGAGCCTACGCGGATTATCGTTGACGGTGGGCCCGACCTGGGCGACGGTCCGTTACGGGAACGGGTTTCCGTTTTTCGTGAACGATTCGACGAAATTCGAAGCGCCGTGATCAATGAACCACGAGGATCAGACGTGCTGGTCGGCGGTCTGTTGTGTCGGCCGACAGAATCGAAATTTGCTACCGGTATCATTTTTTTTAACAACGGTGGTTACCTCGGGATGTGCGGTCATGGAACGATTGGCTTGATGGTCACCCTCAAACATCTTGGCAAAATTCAAAACGGCTCGTACCTGATTGAGACACCCGTCGGCCCGGTAAGCGCGACGCTCGATAACGATGGTGGTGTTGCCGTTGAAAATGTGCCCAGTTATCGGCTTCATCAGGACGTTTCGGTCGACGTTCCCGGTTACGGGACGGTCGTCGGCGATGTGGCCTGGGGTGGGAACTGGTTCTTTTTGGTGAAGAATTCAGAAGAAGAATTAACTGTCAAGAACACCGAACATCTGACCAGCGTGACCAGGCGAATTCGAGAAGCGCTGGAAATAAACGGAATTGCTGGGACGGAAGGTCCGATAGATCACATCGAGCTTTTTTCCAGGCCACTGGATTCAAGTAATGACAGTCGCAATTTCGTGTTGTGTCCCGGAGGCGCCTATGACCGTTCTCCGTGCGGCACGGGGACGAGTGCTAAACTTGCCTGCCTTGCCGCTGACGGTTGGTTGGCGCCGGGTGAGACTTGGCGGCAAGAAGGTATCCTCGGTAGCGTGTTTGCCTGCTCCTATCAAACCCAAACCGGTTCCCAGGCTATCATCCCGACAATCCGCGGTTCCGCATATATTTGTAGTGAGTCGGATTTAATTCTGAACGAAGATGACCCTTTTTGCATGGGAATCCGCCAGTGAATATTGGACAGGGCAATCGAGTGATTGTGATCGGCGGCGGTATCATTGGAGCCATGTGTGCCTGGAATCTGCTCAAAGCAGGTTGCCAGGTCTCCATCGTGGACCGAGAGAAATTCGGAGCAGCCTGTTCGCACGGCAACTGTGGATACGTTTCTCCCAGCCATGTGTTTCCGCTTTGTCAGCCCGGTGCGATCTTAAAGACCATCAAAGCCATGCTCAAGCAAAACTCGCCTTTTTCGGTGCGTCCGCGATTTGAGTTGAGTTTTGCCAGCTGGTTCTGGAACTTTGCCCTGAAATGCAACCACGCCGACATGTTGGCGACGGGTGCTGGTCGGCACGCGATGCTGCAGTCTTCAAAACGGCTCTACCAACAGCTGATTGCCGACGAGAAAATCGACTGCGAATGGCAAGAACGCGGAATTCTGTTTGTCTTCGACGATGAAAAATCGTTTTCTGCGTATGGCAAAACAGATTCATTGCTGCGCGAGCAATTCGGTGTCGCAGCCACCCCCTACGATGGTCGGCAATTGGTCGAACTGGAGCCGGCGATCAAATCTGGTTTCGGTGGTGCCTGGCATTATGAAGGTGATTGTCATCTGCGTCCTGACAAATTGCTTTCCCAGCTCCGGGAAAAAATGGAACAACGGGGTGTTCAGGTAATTGAGGACTTTCCCGTCCAGCAATTCGTTCGCGAAAACGGCAACGCGAAAGCGGTCCTGGGTAATGGTCAGTCGTTGGAGGCGGATCATTTTGTCGTTGCCACGGGCGCGATGACCCCGTTCTTGAATCAACACCTGGGCGTCAACGTCCCGATTGAACCGGGCAAGGGTTATTCCATCACGATGCCCAAACCCGCCAGAATGCCACGCATTCCGATCATATTTGAAGATAGCCATGTGGCGATCACGCCGATGCTTTCCAAGTACCGTATTGGATCGACAATGGAGTTTGCGGGGTACGATACGTCGATTAATCCGCGGCGGTTAGCGCTGTTGAGAACGGCCGCGGCAAAATACCTCCACGATCCATTTTGCGAACCCGTGGAAGAAGAGTGGTTCGGCTGGCGACCGATGACATGGGATGGCAAACCCGTGATCGATCGAAGTCCCGCGATGAAAAACGTCTGGATTGCGGCCGGGCACAACATGTTGGGATTGAGCATGGCCGCGGGAACCGGTCGTTTGGTCAAAGAACTGATGCTGGGTGAACAACCGCATATTGATCCGACGCATTTTTCCGTCGCCCGGTTTCAATGAAACTCCTGCAGAAGACGCTCGTGATCATCGGCGGAGGAATCGCGGGGCTCGCGGCTGCCTGTCGAGCCCAAACACGATTGCCGGATGTCAACCTTGTCCTGCTTGAATCAAGTGACCAATTGGGTGGTGTATTGCAAACCGAAACGGTCGACGGTTATGTGATTGAAAAGAGCGCCGACATGTTCACCACCGATCCGCCTGCAGCGATGGAGCTTTGCCAGCAACTGGGCACGACCGGCTCTCTGATCCAGACGAATCCAACTCGAGATCGGGCATATGTCGCGACGGCCGATTCGTTCCATCCCGTGCCGCGGGGACTCTCGTTGTTGTTGCCCGGCAACCTTGAGACGGTCATGAACTCGCCGTTGCTCGATTCGGCGGCCCGGCTGCGATTCGCCGCGGAACGTAACATCCCGCCCAGCCGTTTGGAAACGGATGAAAGCCTGGAAGCGTTCGCCGTTCGACGGTTTGGCCAGTCGGCCTTCGACCGGATGATTCAGCCCCTGGTCGGTGGAATCTATACCGCGGATCCGAAACGGCTGAGCATGCAGGCGACCATGGCCCGATTTGTCAAAATGGAAAAGAAGTACGGTAGCTTGATTCGTGCCGCCCAGTCTATCCAACCCCAGGCAATCGAAAGCGAAGCCAGCGGAGCCCGTTACGGCATGTTTCGGGCACCTGAAAACGGCCTCGGCCAACTCGTTTCCTGGTTGCAACAAGCCTTGACCGGAGTCCAAATTCGAACAGGTTGTTCGGTTCATTCAGTTTCCCGGGTCGGCAAGCGATGGGTGGTCGAAACGCAGGGTTCGAATGCGGAAAGAGAATCGATCAATGCCGATGGGGTCGTGCTGGCGACACCAGCGAAAGTCAGCGGCAATTTGCTTCAATCAGTTGATCAGGACCTGAAACAAAAACTCAAGTCCATCGGCACGGCCAGCTCTGCAGTCGTTGTCATGGGAATCGACAAAACTCAAACCGAGATAGCGTTCGCTGGCTACGGTGTTGTCGTTCCGTCCATGTTGAATCGAAAAGTCATCGCGACCAGTTTCTCCAGTAACAAGTTTGCAGGGCGCGCACCGGAGGGGAAGTTGCTGGTTCGTTGTTTTATGGGAGGCGCTCTCCAGGGTGAATTGGTTGACCTCGATGACGAACAACTGGTCCAGATCGCTTCCGCGGAGTTGGCGGTGATCCTCGGATTCCGTGGAGATCCGGAACTGAGCCGCGTTTTTCGTTGGCGGAACTGTATGCCGCAATACCATCTGGGTCACCTCGATCTGGTTGCGGAAATCGAAAGGATGGTTGACCGGCAGGCGGGGCTGGAACTGGCCGGCAACAGCTACCGAGGCGTCGGTATTCCCGCGTGCATTCAAAGCGGAACGGAAGCGATTGAGCGGTTAGCAAAATGTTTCGAAGTCGGTTAGACTTTCGCAATTGCGATATTCGCTCGTCCGACGCGCCTGCCAGTCTTCCAATCCGGAAGCGCGGATGTCGGGCCGGGCGGTGGACGTCGCCCATTCAGTTTGCTAGCCATCATCAAAGACTTTCCCATGCGACTTGCCTTAACCATTTGTTTTGCGATCCTTGCAGTCGTCAGCCTGAACGCGGCTCCTGTCAGCGCGCAGGAAACTCCCGCCGCCCTGAACTTCAAAATGAAGTCGATCCATGGCGAAGAAATATCCCTTTCGAAGTACGTCGGCAAAGTCGTCGTTTTTGTCAACGTCGCCAGCAAATGCGGATACACGCCACAATACCAACAACTGCAGGAACTCCACGCGAAATATGCTGATCAAGGTCTGGCAATCATCGGGATTCCCTGCAACCAGTTTCTGGGACAGGAGCCGGGAACCGAGGAAGAGATTCTGGCGTTTTGCCAGGAAAATTATGGCGTCGAGTTTGATTTGATGTCCAAGGTAAACGTGAAGGGAAAGGAACAGATCGAGCTGTATCGATACTTGACCGCATTGGACCTGGCCCCGAATGGACGAGGTCCGGTGAAATGGAATTTTGAAAAAATCGTCCTGGACAAAACCGGAAAGCCGGTCGCACGCTTCTCGTCGAAAGTCTCGCCGGCCAGCGACGAGTTCATTGCCGTCATCCAAAAAGCGCTGGCCGATCCTGCATTTAACAAGACAGGAACTGGTGTCAAACCTTACCGTCACGAAAGCAAAAAGCTGGGCAAATCGTATTACCTGTTCAGCAAACAGGTGCCACTCAAGAATTCGGGCCAGTCATCGACTATCTACTTTTTTGCCAAAGAGCCAACCAACGACAAGGGTACACCGGTTGCTGAAGTCCCTGAAGATAAGGTCGTGACAGAAACGAAAACCGGCATGCTGGTATTGAAAAACAAAGATGGCAAACAGCCGTAAAGGCTTCACAGGGAATTCTGGAGTGAAAGACGGACAAAGTGCCTTTCACTTTCCGTCAAGAAATACTCCTGTCATCAACGGCGACGACCCTTTCGCAGTCCGCGAAATCAAACATCGATCACCATCTGATCACTCGCGATTTCGATTTCCTTGAACACGTCTGCCACAGAACCGAGGTCCAGTGGAGATTCGGATTCATCCAATGGATTGACATGCACCAGGAGCAACCGTTTTGCCCGGGCTTTGGCTGCCACCTGGGCAACCGGCGTCAAGCAACTGTGTCCCGTCAGTTCGGCCTTGTCCTCCCAGCCGTCGGGGAAATAGCATTCGTGAATCAAGGTGTCGACTCCCGTAATCGCGTCGACATATTTGGATTCAACGTGGGCGGTCGTATCCGTGATGTACGCGAGACTTCTCTTTGGCCAGTCGATCCTGAAACCGAGTGCGCCGCCTGGATGCTCGAGTGGAATCGAGCCGAGCTGGGAACCGTCCCGGAGAACAACCGGTTGGTCGGTAAGCGGTTGAAATTCGAAATTCGGTTCGACGGGAAATAATGGCTTGCTGTAAAGATGATCCTTAATCGGCGAGATCTTATCTGCGGAAACATGAACGGTTACGCGTGACATCTTTTTCCCGGAAAGCACGTCATAAAGAAACGTCAGGCCGATACAGTGATCGAGATGAACATGCGTAAGAAAAATATCCAGCGTATCAGTCTGAATCAAATCGCGAACGCGGAACATGCCGGTGCCAGCATCTAACACAACACCCAGTTCCGGCAGCATTAGGCAAGCGGTCTGCCGGTGGTTGTTGGGATGGTACCCCGTCGTGCCAAGAAAATGCAGCTTCACGTTGGTTAAACCATTTGAGAATTGAGGGGTAAATTGCGTTTTGATCGCCCGCCTTAGTTTACGTGATTCACCAGTTGTGGTGAATCGGAGGCCGATGCAGAGCGTTTTAAATGCAAAGACTGGAATTATTGCCAGACCTGGCCCGCGGGAGTTGCCTTTGGGTCGGGATCGGGAATTTTCCGTCGGCTGCCTGAGCCGGGCAATCCAGTTTGACATTCAAGGCAATTGTGTTCGGCACGAAATCTGCTTGGCCTGGCAGAGGTGAGCAGTAAACCAGGGACAATGACCCAGCCCCAGACGTGGGTTGAATAAGAATTTCCGCCATGAAAGGGCACCGTTTCGCCATTTCATGGTTCTCATTTCCTTCAACGAATTCTTCTGGTCGAGAAAAAATGGCTCAAGTTCCGTCGTGAGGAAGACGTAATCTTTGCCGACCTGCCAACGAGCAAGCGAAATCGCTGCGAACGCGATTGCCAGAATGGTGGGACCTTTTTTTGTGGTTCACCCACCGACGCATTCGCTGCTGATCTGGATTCGTCTGCGTCGGAGTTTTCGGACCACGAACTGGGCCGAATGTCGAAAATGATCAAATTGGCTTGGAAGGAAAGCCGATGATCGAAACGATGCTTGATTGGTCCGATGATACGGGTTTTCGATTGGTGTCGGCGTTGATGATCGCAAGCGGTTCAATGATCCTGATTTGCATTTTTGATTTTTGACAATTAATGCTGGCTGGAAAATCCCAAGGTTGCAGTCCGCCTGGCGTGGGCCATTCAGGACGCAAGCCCTGGACGAGGGCGATTGTGGATTTTAACTCGAAAAAAAGCGTTCATTTACGGGAGTGAATGGCCATTTCACGGTTCCGCTCCGTCAGGTTGGATGCCCGTCGATGAGGTTCTGTTTTCAGCCACGACTCAAAAACAAAGACGCAGTCGAGGCCTTGCCGATAGCAGTTGAATTCGTTGGAAGGAAGGCTTCCGGCCGATGTGACCCACCCCCACGACGCCTGGCGTTGTTCACATTCGGCAGAAATGGTCGGCAAGTCACGTCCAGGGATCGCCGAAGGAATCACTTTCCAAACAGGTTGCCGATTCCCCGGATGAGCTCCTCCTGCGCCTTGACCTTCAATTGATCTTCCAAAGACGGCTGGCCCGGTTGCGGTTGCTGGCCCGGTTGC
>JAHEBQ010000006.1:141480-143417 GCA_024642205.1 Planctomycetaceae bacterium
GCTGGCCCGGTTGCGGTTGCTGGCCCGGTTGCAGTTGCTGGCCCGGTTGCGGTTGCAGACCAGGCTGCCCTGCCTGACCCGGTTGTGTTTGCGGCACGTTAGTGGGCAGCCCCAGTTTTTCGTTAAATTTTCCAAGTAGTTTGTCGCGCTCCTGGTTGACCTTATCGTTGAGGTATCCTCCGGCGGCCTGTTTGACCAAATCCTGAGACAGCTGCTCAACGGCTCGCCCGTCCAAAACCGGTTTTGAAATGGTTCCGCCAACGGGAACGGCAATTGACTTGCCGCGCAGGCCGGCAAGATACGGCTTTCCGGCAATCCAGTCGTCGGCGATCGGAATTTCGGCGATCAAGCTGAGCGATTGATCAAATCCGACACTTCCGCGTGTTTGAATAACCAGATCTTTATGGGCAAGTCTGACATTGTCGTGGTAGACACGGCCATTTTTTACGGTAACGGGCACCGTTTGTTCGCTCATCTGCAGCCAGGTGTTCAAGTCCCGAGCACTCGATTCGGGTTTCAGTAAAGCCCGCAACTGTTGGACCTTCGCCAGCAGCTGTTGAGCTGCCGGCCCTGCTCCAATCGCAACGTTGGAAAGATGCACGGCAGCTTCGACTTCCATTTTCATGGGGTCCATCACCGGCACAGCCGCATTGGTGACGTCGACGGTAAAGTTTCCCTGGGCACTGGTTGCATCGGCGACTAATGGGGCGACGTACTTCAGCCACTGCCGCACCGTTTCCGGTTGAAGGGCAACGTTGTCAATGATTCGGGTTCGTTGCATCGTCAATAGCGGCGATTCGCCCCGCATGTCAACTTGCGGTGCCATTTGAACGACGCCGCCCGCGAAAGGAATGCCGTTGGTCGTCAAGTTCGCAATGCTCTGGTTCAGGTTCATTTCCATCATGCTCTGTCCGACAGCCAAACCAAGAATCTCACCCCGGTCCCAACCGAAACTGGCGGCAGCCTGAAGCGATGGAGAAACAAAGGGCGCAGGTTGCCCGAGTTGCGTCGAGACGTCGTAGAGCGGGCCGCGGATCATGAACTTCTGTTCGCTGTTCCCGGCAAACTTCATCAGTTCACCGGTGGATGCCTGCAGGAGTGAGTTGATTTTCTCCCAACTCGGTGTCCAGCTCCCCGAGATATCCGCAAACATCGTACTCGCGAGGTCCGAGATTGAACCGTTGGCCGAGACCTTGAGGCTGGGTGAATCGAACAGCAGTTGTTGAAAACCGATCGCATTGAAGTCGTTCGCAAGTGACACATTTCCGGAGAAGCCCACGTTGGGTTCGCGCCAGACTTCTTGCCATTGCCGCTGGGATTGCGACGCCTGAATGGCTTGGCCGGGCTGGGACCGCCGGGCCTGGTTGGAGACGGCGACCTGTTTTGCCGCAATCAGATCGGTAATCGTCCCGTTAACCCGTCCGCCGATTCCGTTTTCGTTGGATATCAACTGAAGTGTGCCATCCATGCTGCCATACCAGAAGATACTGTCGGCGGTGGGCGAAAGTTCATACCATGCAGCAATCCGGTTCACATCTGCTTTGAACGCGACGTTACCGTCGATCCGCAAGTTGTCGGGATAAGTGACCATTAGTTGCCGACCACGCGCCGAGAGTGAACTCCCGGACAGCGTTGTTTCCGCAATCGCGACACTTCCGTTGACCAGGTCATAGACGGCGGTACCTGCTCCCACGGCTTTCGGCTCACGGATTTTCATCCCGTAGCCGTCAAATGCAAGTTGCTCGACCATGTATTGAATGTTCGAGAATTGAACTTCCTGTGCGTTTATCGTCGCGACGCAAGTCAGGGTCAATTGTCCGCCGGCTGCGACATCACCGAGATCGACAAATTTCTCCAGATGCCCCAGCCATCCCGCCATGGCGCCGGACATTTGACAATTTGTGTTCCAGGCCTCGTTGGTGAATGCATCGGAAACT
>JAHEBQ010000044.1:0-12315 GCA_024642205.1 Planctomycetaceae bacterium
CCTCCGCTCGGGCAATTCACTGACCATACAGGGTGTCGATGTGAATCTCTTTGTCAAATTTGGCAAGGAACCGGAAATCTTCCAGGAAATCCTGCAGAATTTGTGTCAGCGAATTGAAAACACGAATCCGTTCGCGTTGGAGTCGAAAGTGATTCTCGCGGAATCTCCCCGGGGGGCCCTTTCGATATCGCCATCGCTCAATACCAATTCGAACGAATCATGATCCCACGGTCATCGTGTTTCGAGTTTACTCCAGGAATTGAGCTACTAACGGTTCCTGCTGAAGACCTTGTCGAAATGAGGGCATTAGACGAGCGCGCGGGACTGGGCCGGCGTGGAAGGAAATATTTCAGCGAACGAGAATCTGGATTCTGGACGGATTCCTCGCGAATTCTTTCGGTTCGCTTAACTAAGGCCTCAAAGTGATTGTCTCGAATGACTGCGAGCGCTAATGAAATTGAATAGCCAATAAGTTTTGCGATTTTTCTCTGACGATAAGTCCAGCCGGGGTTGAATTCAGGCGGCGAAGAAATCTGTTGGTTCAGCATTTCTCAATCGGGCTATTCGTTATTTCTCCGGTCCTGTAAAAAATTGGTGTAACGGGGTGCGATGGATTCCATTGAAACAGAAGGAGCAACCCATTGACACGTAAGAAACAAAAAGTTTGTCACCGCGATTCGCGCCATGACCGATTCTGAAATCGCATCCAATTGTCCTGACGTTGTACTAATACCACAGGATTATTCGTTGGAGGTACGAATCCAGCAGCCGTCGACTTGCCATCAGCGTCGAGAATCGTACCGATTGCCACACAGTCCGAAATTCTACCTCCGGACGGATGCGATAGTGCAACGAAAGAAGATTCACTTGATTCAATATCGGTATCGACAATGACATTTATGGTTACCCTGGCTTTGAATTCGTTTGCAAGAGTGGTTTCCCAGACTTTGGTGATGTTGTTGAAGTCCTTGGCATTTCGGATACTTCGAACTTGGCCTTTCGCTCGTCTTGAAATCGATCGTAATGTCGTGCCTGCTGGTGCCAGACAGCCTTATCTTGAAATCAAAGCTTGTGTTTTCGCCATTGGCGCTTTCGTCGAGTGGCGCTTCGTCAATCGTGTTCAGGTTCGGAACCTGGTCGTCGTTTGTAATGCTTCCCGCACATTGGTCATCTGAAGCCACGGGACCGATCGGATTGGCCAACGCAACAAGAATCGTTGCATCCAGCTCTGAAAAATCGTCGTCAACGACGTTGACATTCATGGTTCCGCTGTTTTGGCCGGCAAAAAAAACACTCCCATGGCGCTCAATCGGTAAGAAACATAACCGTTCTCGATCGGTTTTTGGTATTACGACTCGTCTGTAAGAAGTTGCGCCTCCACTCAAAAAAAAGTAAAAGGGTCGAATAAACCGGCATTTCACGAATTGACCGTGATTTTGTTATCGGCCTGGCCGGGACAAACGCGAAATGTTTCCTCCCGATTCCTGATTCATATGTGTGAATCAACTGAGGCTTGGGGTATGATGTCCGGTCAAATCGAAATCAGAGCTTTGCGATAATTTGCTGCGGCGAAATGTTTTTCAATCGTTGGAAGAACGACAGTTCGGATGAATACGGAAACCCGGCCACCTCACTGTCAGTTGTCTTCGACATGTCCTTTGTGAAGTGAATCTCGTCGACATTCACGCGTAACACACTTTGATCTGCCAGTACCCACCCGCCGCAGGTTTTGAAACAACCTGTATGGCTTCCAATTGATGACCGTTGAGTCATATTTTTTTCAAGGAGAAACAATGAACTATCGATGGCTGGTTATCCTGGCCTGTATTTTGGTGACCGCTTGCGATTCATCGACTAAAGAAAAGGCGGCAAAAAACGTCGAGAAAGCTAATCCGGCAGAAACGATTGTCGAAAGACCAAACCCGGCTGAGGATCTTGTATCTCGATACGAGGCCGCGTATGAAGAGTTTATAAACAGAATCAGAAGCGCCGCAGCGTCCGAACGGGCCGAGATCGCCAAGACCAATCCACAAGCCGAGTTTGCCGAAAAATTCAGAGCCTTGGCTTCAGAAAACGGGGACACGGAAATTGAAGCAACGGCACTGGCCTGGCTTGCCTCCAATTCTGACAAAGACGATGAAAAAGCCTCGGCGCTCGCGACGATGATTACCAACTATCCCGACAGTCCCGCCATGAAAGAGGCTGCTGGCGCGATGGTTGCCGGGAAACCGTCGCAAGCGACCGAAGATAACCTGCGTCGTATCCTGGAGAACTCTCCTCACCCGGATGTTCGCGGGGCCGCAGCCTTTCATCTGGTCAGCTATCTGGATCGATACAAGTCATTGGGTGAGCAAGTCGATGAGCTTGCTGAAAACCCAAACGCCGTCCAGTTTTTTGGTGAGGATGGAATCGATTATCTTCGCAATCTCAAAGTTAACGATGCGGAAATTGAGAAGCTGTACGAGACCATTGTGAAAGATTATTCGAACGTGGTTATTTCGCGAATGGGCCGCGAAACCAATATTGGCGAATCGGCCAAAAACGCGTTGTTCGAGATCAAGTACCTTTCGAAGGGATGCGTCGCACCCGACATCGAAGGGAGTGACATGGATGGCAAGGAATTTGCACTTAGCGACTACCGCGGCAAGGTTGTCATGCTCGATTTTTGGGGCGATTGGTGAGGACCGTGCCGGGCCATGTACCCACACGAGCGGTCGCTCGTAAAACAACTGGCAGACAAACCGTTTGCCATTATTGGTGTCAACAGTGACAAAGACCTGGATTCGATTCGATCGACGGTCAAGGAAAAGAACATCAGCTGGCGCAGTTTTTGGAATGGCGAAGAGGGAACCAGTGGGCCAATTTCAACCGCCTGGAATGTAAAAGGCTGGCCAACGATCTACATTCTCGATGCCGAAGGACGGATTCACTACAAAGGTCACGGTGGTCCCGAAATCGATGAAACCATCGTCAAGCTTTTAGGCGAAATGGGGCATGAAGTCGACCTGTCGGGTGATGATCACGAGGAAGAAAAAAAGGCCGACGAGGCTGAAGGCGCCTGATTCGTGTTTTATGTTTAATTAACCCAGCAAAGGCCAAATCATCCGGTTTGGCCTTTTCGTTTTGTTTGTCCAGCAGGACGGGTCGGCGTGATGACTTTCCCGACAGGTTGGGTGGCCAGGTTTCTCCAGATGCCGAGTCCAACTCAATTCGAAAAGTCGCCCTGACATGGATTCGATAAAGGCAATTAACGATTCGATTTACGCTTGAAGGCATGCCATGCGAAAAAGACAATTGAAATTTTCCCTACGGGTGGTTGTCGCGGCGTTGGGAATTTTACCTGCCGTTGGTCAACTCCGTGGTCAGGTTAACGACGAAAATGCCGCCAACAGGGTATTCGAGTTTGGCGAGCTTGAAAGCAAGCGTGCCCAGGCGAACCGACAGTATTTACCCTTCTTGAATGTTGATTCCCTGCACTGCGGGATTTATTCGCTGAAAGCCGGGGCCAAAGACGGGCAACAACCGCACACCCAGGACGAAATCTACTACGTCGAATCGGGTGTCGCGAAAATCAATATCGAAGGCAGCGATTTCGATTTGAAAAAAGGAAGCATTGTTTTTGTCCCCGCCAAGGCAAAGCACTATTTCCATTCAATTACCGAAGACCTCAAAACCCTGGTTTTCTTTTCCAAAGGCCCCGTCTCCCGATCCGAGCCAGAAAAGGCCAGCGACAGCGACCAGAAACGCTAATCCACCGTTCAGTCGGCGATGAACTTTCAGAAGACTTTTGATTCGGTGACCGATGCCAACCTGTTCAAAAAAATAGCATGGTGGGAACAGTTGAGTCGGTTGGCCGAAGGTCGGTGAATTAAAGGGGACGATTGACCAGAAGCTGGAAATTTGCGATGTAACCAATGACCCAGCCGCGGCCATCATGCCTGGCTTGAGTTAGGTTGGTGATTTGGATGACTGGCGAATCTTCCATCGGGACCTGGCAGCGGATGAAGTTACCTCGCTGCATCAGCTTCCAAGCAATTGAAATCAAACGAACCCGCGAAGTCTCCTGGATTGAATGGGCGCATTTCGAAACCTGGGCCCGTAATCGTTTCCCTCGGCCAAACGTGGCAGGATGGGAGATTCTATAGCCGTCCTGTGTATCGAGCCAGATTGTCTCCCTTCGCTGGCGAGCAAATTGGCAGACCGTTTCGCTTCGATCTTCCGGCAACGAGTTATTCCTTTTGAGTATTTGCAGCATTAATCCAGACAACCGGGCGACTAACCCGACCGGTTGAAGACAGCGGAAACTTCGCGATCCGGCCTTGAAGGCGACTGGCTAATTCGCAAAAAACTAAAGTTCCAAACATTATCGACGATAAGGCCATTTGCCGGTCTGGTCGTCACTTCCTGTGCGAAAACGCTCATTAAGCCTTGAGGGTTATAGGAATATTTTGTGATAACGCTTGCCGATTCGCAGGTTTTTCTAATGGATTTGATTTGCGAAGTAAAACGTCTGAGCCTGTTTTGCCGATCATGCTGGTCAATGACCCAGACTTTTCATGGAAATCGAATCATGCGATATAACTTGACAAAATTTGTGATAGCCGTGGCGATTGGCGCGGCTTTGTGGGCAGGCTCCGTTTCAGCGCAACAATCCAACATTCGGCAGATCAGTGATCCGGGCGTGTCCAATAACGTCCCGGGGACGATCATTCCCCCGGGGTCCGGCTCGTATTTCAATAACGGCTCCGGTAGTTCTTGCGGCGTAAGCGAATGTGCGACTAACTGTTGTCAGGACAACGGGCTGTTCGGACGTGGATTTATCAAACGGAGCGACCACGCGTTTGATGAGTTTATCAGCCCGATGACCAACCCGGTATTTTTTGAAGATCCACGGCAGTTGACGGAAGCCAGGGCTCTGTTCATTCAACACAAAGTTCCGCTGGCAGCCGGAGGCGGCGATGTGCAATTATACGCACTGCAGTTGAGAGCACGGCTGAGCGAGAACGTGTCTTTGATCGCGACCAAAGACGGTTACATCACGTCGACCAACGCACTGGTCAATGACGGTTGGGCCGATTTGTCGGCCGGATTGAAATTCACGCTCCGACGCGACGTGGAACGTCAGCGACTGGTCAGTGCCGGCTTCATGTTTGAGATGCCCACCGGCGAAGCGGATGCGTTGCAGGGCAACGGCAATGGCGAGCTCAACTTGTTCATGACCGGTGCAAGAAAATTTGGATGTCGAGTACACGGTGTCTCGGCGACTGGAATTCGGGTTCCGATGAACAACACGGACGAATCGACCAGTTGGTATTGGTCAAATCACCTTGACTATATGGTTCGTGATCGCCTTTACCTGTTGACTGAATTCAACTGGTACCACTGGTTGCAAGCCGGGAAAGACGGTCCTGTTCCAGGTGTGGAAGGCCTCGATGTGATTAACCTGGGCTCACCAGGTGTTGCCGGAAACGATATTGTGACTGCGGCGTTCGGCACGAAATTCAAGCCAAACGGCAACAACGAAATCGGCGTTGCATTTGAGTTTCCGCTAACCGAGCGGGAAGACATTCTCGACAATCGTTTGACGGTTGACTGGAATATCAGGTATTAAACCACCAGAAGATTTCACAGGATCCGAACCCGGGTCACCACCCGCCCGATCGGTCACCACCAGCCCGCTCGGGCGTTGACCTACGATCGCAAATTCGACATGCGACTCGAATATACGGGGTCGCCCGGGTTCAGGAATCCATCTAGCGAAGTCTCATTCAGGTGCCGACCGCATGTGTTGATTCGTCGGCGGTCGTCAAAGCGTTGCCTTCGATTCTCCGTTCGCCGCTTCTGACTTCCGCGACAATCACCCGCGTGGCGCTCCGCATGATCTTACCCTCGATGGAAACCATCGTATCGGTGAGTTTCCGGATCATCCTCTGATTCCGTTCTTTTGACAATACGCCTTCGACCATGACTTGTGTCAGCAGCATTTCCAGTGCAGCGCCGAGATTTGATTCTTGGCTAATAGGCGAGGTCACGAGGCCTTTTGATCAAGAGCGCGAGGACTCGTGACCTCGTCCACTTCGTCCAATTCTTGTTCCTGGCCGTGATAGGACATGAGCCCCCCATTTTTTGAAGTCGCAACAGCACAACAGGCAATTATCCGTCTCCATTTGTTGTAAACTCGATCCGCAAGGGTTTTCCACCTTGGAACAGGCGTCGATCCCCGTCGGACGTTTTGACTGGGGTGCTGGTATTGAATCGTTCAACAAATCGAAATGCCAAGCTTGCTGCGAAGTGGATCTATTCTGCTGGAATATCCAACGGACCATTTTTTACGGTGAACCGCGGCAGCGGGAAACGTGCCCTATTCGAGTTCGTTCTCAAGTTCGTCTGTAATCGTAAAAATTCGTGAAGCGTTTATTCACCTGATCGATTGAACGAAAACTGTTTTTGATCGAGCCAGCAGGCTGAACGAGGCGAGCTGCATATGTTAAAACTGTCGGATTACAGAAGTAACCTTTCAGGAAACTCCATTGACGCTCTTCGATCTAAATGCGGATTCTCTCGAACCCGATCCTGATTATGTACAGGTTCTTGATTCTCACGTTGGCAAGGGTGTCTATGCCGTTCGCCCCTACCCGGCTTCGGCGGTGATCGGTGAAATCAAGGGGGAGTTGATCGATGATCCAAACCACGGAACCGAATACACATTCGAGGCGACCGCGGGGTTGCAGCTCGAGCCTTTTGCTCCGTTCCGATACATTAACCACAGTTGCGATCCCAATTGCGAGTTCGATTGGATACATGAGTCAGATACTCCGGCTGACGACGAGTCATTGGAAGGAAGTGGATTGTATTTGGTTGCTCTGCGTGAAATCGACACAGATGAACAGTTGACGATCGATTACAATTGGCCGGCCACCTATGCCATTCGGTGCCAATGCCAACAATCTGCGTGCAGGGGATGGATCGTGGCTGTCGAGGAACTGGGTCAGGCAAGACAGCTGAATCAGGCTGACGTCCAATCGTAAAGCGGTCCGTGTTCGGCAATAACCTTGGTTTCGAAAGTACGGTGTCGTCTTGAAAGCCGCATCCATTGCCGAACTGAAAAAGGGCCTCGTTCGCTTGGATCAGGGTGAGCTACTGGAGGCCTGCCTCCGTTTGGCCCGATTCAAAAAAGACAACAAGGAGCTGCTGACTTATTTGCTGTTTCTTTCCGACAACGAACAAGCGTACGCGAATCTCTTATGCGAAGAGATCGACGAACAGTTTTCCTTGACCCCCAATGCTCACAAAAAGACGCTGCGAAAAGTCATCCGTAACATGGACAGATGCCTGCGATTTTCCGGCATGAAGGAAACGGAAATCCAGGTCCGAATTCACTTTTGTCGTGCCCTGAAAGCCAGCGACACGCCATTTGACCGCAGCAAAGTCATGCTGAACATGTACACGGGACAGCTCAAAAAAATCCGTAAAGCCATCGAAACATTTCACCCTGATTTGCAGCATGACTTGCGCTACGAGATCCGGGATTTGGAGGTTTAATCAGGCTTGAACTGTCAAAATTGAATCCGGTTTGGTTGGGGGTTGGGTCAGGCGCTGAAGGGATGACTGCCTGGCATGATCAAGGAACTGGAACCTGTAACAATTTGTATTAATTCGCGGAGTAAGGAGATGTCTCGAAACTCACGAGCTTTGGAAGACAATTCTTCGAGGCATGCCGGGCAAGCCGGCGAGTCCCGGAGGCGCGGGACAGGATATCAGATCGGCCCCAATACAGTCTTCGTTCGTTACTGCTGATCACGGCGGGTTTCGCCACCTGTTTCGTGATATTCCTGTCCCTGGACATGTCACTGCTGCTGGAGATGATTTCACTTGGCGCCACCGGATTGTCCGCCGTCGCCGGTTTGATACTTGCCATCGGCAGCCTTGGCATGATGATCGCCAACATCACTCATGGCCGTGGCGGGTACCTTGGGTCGATTGGCTTGCTGTTGGCGGCGTCCGCCTACTTGGTGGCAAATATCGGTGTATTCGTTGTAACGATATCCGCGGACCGATTTGCGATATTCGAACGCGTGTGCATCGCCTCGACCGTGTTTGTCGGACCTGCTGTCATGTTGGTCGCCTTGTTGATCGTTGCGGGATTCGGAAAAAGGCCCGGTTGGATCGGTTTGTTTGGGTTCACCATTTGGCTCGCATGCATCGGTTTTGGGCACCTTTGGGTGATTGCTCAGATCTCGGCGAGTGTTTGAATGCGATACTTCCCAAAGCTATTCAATCCCTATCTCCTTGGGACGCCACACGTTTCTCAGGGCTGCGTGTGTTGACTTGCGAAAATCGGACCAGTCGTCGATTGGAAGTGCGAAATGGGCGACGGCCGCGGTTGGCAAGGATGCCCATTCGCCACTAAGCCGATCGACCAGGTCTTCGAGTCCGGGGTTGTGCCCGACAACCATCAGCGTTTCGACGGAGGGATCAGAGAACGAGGCCAAGAAATTCAAATAGACGCTCGCCGGTGCATGGTAAAACTCTTTCTTCAACTGCAACTGGCTGTCGTTCATCCCAGCGCAGTTCTCGAGAAATCTCTCAGCCGTCATCCGCGCTCGAACGGCGGAGGAACTGACAATCAGATCCGGCACCAGTCCTTGCTGATGGATGAATTTGGCAACCTGGGGAGTGACACGTATGCCACGATTATTGAGTGGCCGTTCATAATCAGTCATTTGCGCGTTTGACCACGACGATTTCGCGTGACGCATGAGCAATAGTTGTTTGGGCATTTGCGAGTCTTTGGTTGGCGGGAGCGATACGGACCTGTTGAATCGAGAACGGCGGTATGCGGATTAGCCTGCAAATCGTGTCCGTTCAGTCAAATTCGGTTGGCAATAGGATAAAACCTTTTCAAAGGTTAAACTAGAGATTCGTTCGAGCCAGCAACGAGTCGGCGATATGCCGGCACCGGGTCCTGAGGACGGGAGGAAAAGCCTGTCCGGAACCTATGAGTCTGGATCGTTGGTATCCCGTCGTTCGTCGCACTAACCCACTCCATCAACAAGTCAACGCCTAATGGATCCGGAACGTGCACGAATACAGGCCGACTTGAGCGGGCAGCTGGAAGGCGAGGTCCGCTGCGACGTGACGTTTTTGCAGATGTACGCGAGTGATGCGAGCATTTACGAAATGATTCCGTTGGGTGTCGTTCGCCCGGCCAACACCGATGATGTCGTGGCCTGTGTCAAATACGCAGAAGAAAACCAGATTTCGCTGATTCCGCGGGGCGGAGGGAGCAACGTTGCCGGAGCTTGTGTTGGTCAGGGATTGGTCCTCGATTTCTCCTATTCGATGCGGCGAATCCAGGCGGTCGGCCGTGAAACAGTTACACTTCAGCCGGGAGTCGTTTTGGGCGACCTGAATCGACAGCTGAAAGCCCATGGCCAGTTTTTCGCCCCCGACCCTGCTACGCGAAACGTTACGACGATCGGTGGGACGCTGGCGATGAACACGTCCGGGAGTCACTGGGTTCGTTACGGAACGCCTCGCGAGTCGGTAATGCGTTTGCAAATGGTTTTGACCAATGGCGAAGTCGTTGAGTTTGATTCCAGGGAGAATCTGGCGGCGACCAATTCATTTCCTACGCTTCGCGCCCAACTGCTGGCTGGTCGGGTGAAGCGAATCCTGACGCAGAATCAGCAATTGATTGAGGAAAAGCAACCGGAGTCAAAGCTGAATCAGGCTGGCTATAACCTGATTGACCTGCAACAGGGTAATCAGACGGACTTGACGCGATTGTTGATTGGAAGCGAAGGGACCCTGGGGATCATTACCGAGGTGAAGCTCAAGACCGAATCCATTCCGCGCCACCGAGGTGTCGCACTGCTGTTTTTTCATCGCCTGGAGACGGCGGCCCACGCGGCGGTGGAGATCAACAAGATGGGAATCGCAGCTTGTGACCTGCTGGATCGTCGGTTGTTGTCCCTCGCCCGGGAAACCAAGGTCGAGTTTCAGCGTTTGATTCCCGGCGATGCGGAAGCGATGTTACTGGTCGAATTTCAGGCCAGCGACGATCAATCGCTGCGTTCAAAGCTGGATCATCTGGTGACCCGGATCCAACGGCGAAAGAAGCTTGCTTACGAAGTTCGGGTTGCGACGCAACAGGGGCAGCGTGATTTGTATTGGCGAATTGTCCGACGAATTGTCCCGACGCTTTACCGGCTCAAGGGTGACAAGCGAGCCTTGCCCTTCGTGGAAGACATTGCCATCGAACCGTCTCGAATCCCCGATTTCCTGACGGAAGTGCACAAAGTCCTGAACGACAACGAAATCACCGCGTCGATTTTCTGCCACACGCCGCAAGGGACGATTCACATTCGACCCTTCATGAGTCTTTCCGATCCCGGCGAAATCGCCCGCATGCATCGGCTGGCCAACCAGCTGTTCGAGCAAGTGCTCGAGTTCAAGGGAACGGTGAGTGGAAGTCACGGCGATGGCCTTAGCCGGACCTGGTTTTTACGCCGACAATACGGTCAGTTGTATAACGTTTTCTCGGATGTCAAAAAGATCTTTGATCCGCACAACGTTTTCAATCCGGGAAAGATTGTGGGCCACCCGTTCACCGGCCTCGGGGATAACATTCGCCGCGTGATTGTCAGCAGCGATTTCCTGGGTCCGCAAGTCGACTCCGGGAACGATGCCGTCGCAGAAGGTGTGGCGGAACTCAATGGCGATGACGGCCAAGACGACAACGGACCGGGTCCCGGTCGGAACCAGCGTCCGAATGCCCCGTCAAGACATGCCGCAACAGCACTTCCGATTTTTGAGCCGGAATTGAACTGGCAACTGCCACAGATCGCGATGGCAGCCCGCAACTGTAATGGTTGTGGCCGATGTCGGACCGGTTCGCCCAATGAACGGATGTGTCCCGTGTTTCGACTCGCACCGCGCGAGGAAAGTTCACCAAGGGCCAAAGCGAACCTGATGCGCGGCATCGTTACCGGACAGCTCGACCCAAAATTGTTGGCCAGCGATGAATTCAAGGACGTGGCCGATCTTTGCGTAAACTGTCATCAATGCCGGTTGGAGTGCCCCGCAGGGGTCGATATCCCCAAACTGATGGTTGAAGCCAAAGCTCAGTACTACGCCGCTAATGGTCTCAAGATTTCCGATTGGCTCTTAACGCGATTGGATTGGTTGTATGAAATTTCGGGCCAGGTGCCGGGCGTCACAAACCGGTTGTTGCAAAGTCGCTCTGCCCGCTGGCTGATGGACAAAATCATTGGTATTTCCCAGGGCCGCAAGCTGCCGTTGTTTTCGAAAACCAGTTTTGCTCGTTGGTCCATCCGGCAAAAACTCAATCGTCCGTCGAAGCAGCAATCGCGCAAAATTGTATATTTTGTCGATGCATATGCAAACTGGAACGACGTCGAACTGGGACAGGCGTTTGTCAAAGTCCTCGAACACAATGGAATTGACGTGGTTGTTCCAGGCGGTCAAAACGTCTCGGGGATGTCGCTGATTTCAGATGGTGCGGTGGTCCGGGCAAAACGACTGGCCCAAAGAAACGTGGAGTTGTTGGCGGAGTGGGTTCGTCAGGGGTACAAGATTGTCACCACCGAACCGTCGGCAGCGTTGGCGCTGAAGCACGAGTATTTGAATCTACTGGACGATCGCGACGCCATCGTGGTTTCCGAGAATACAATCGATGCGACCTCATTTTTGCTGCAGCTGCATTTGTCAGGTGACCTGGAATTGGATTTTCGGCCGATCAATGCGGCAATCGGATATCATCTGCCTTGCCACCAGCGGGCGTTGGGAGACGAACTGCCGGCGATGAAGTTGCTGCGACTGATTCCGGGGCTTCAAGTCGAATTGCTTGACAAAGGATGCAGCGGAATGGCCGGGACCTATGGAATTAAACGAAAGAACTACCTGCGCAGTTTGCGGATGGGTTTTGCCTTGATCAACGCAATGCGAAGTACCGATATCATTGCGGGCACGACTGAATGTAGTACCTGCAAAATTCAAATGGAGCAAGGCACGACGAAGCCGACGGTTCACCCGATCAAGATCATGGCATTGGCGTATGGCCTGATGCCGGAACTGGAGGACTTGTTTAATCGACGAAGCGGGGATTTGGTGGTCTCATGAAAGTTAACGTGGTCTTGTTTGCTTCGGCCCGGGACATGCTCGGCCGGGGAGAAATTGAATTGGAGTTGTCCGAATCCGCGACCGTCGGTGAACTGAAACGGGTCCTGATGACTCAGTATCCCAAGGTATCAGATTTGGTGTTGCGCTCGGCGATTTCTGTCGATCACGAAT
>JAHEBQ010000044.1:12325-53616 GCA_024642205.1 Planctomycetaceae bacterium
CCTCGATTCAACTTCGGTGAATCCGGATTCGGAACTCGCACTGATTCCGCCTGTCAGCGGAGGGTGAATGAAGATTGTGACGTTACACTGAGCGAATCTCAGCTCATTCGCGGTGTCCATGCAACGCAAAAACCCGGGTCGGTGCCCGGGCGATGAAACGCAGAAGAAATCGTTGCCTGGTGTAGCATCTCGGTTTTTAGACCCCGCAAGCAGGAGCGAATTAACGGTTCCAACCCAGGTGTTCTCGGAGTAAAATTGCACCGATGATCGAAATCACACATCTCCCAATTGAGACCGACAAAGTCCTTGCTTCGGTTCAGTCAGACCAATCCGGGGCCAGCGTGCTGTTTGTGGGTACGACTCGGCAATTTACGGGCGACAAAGAAACTCTCAAGCTTGATTATGAGTGCTACGAGCCAATGGCGATCAAGAAAATGCAGCAGCTCTGCGACCAGGCGAGAATCCGGTGGCCCGTCACGGAATGTTCGATCGTGCACCGGGTTGGCACGATTGAACTCGGAGAAGCCAGTATTGTGGTTGCGGTCAGCACTCCTCATCGATTGGCCAGTTTTGAAGCTGCACAGTGGATTGTCGACACACTGAAACAACAGGTTCCCATCTGGAAACGGGAATATTGGGCCGACGGCACTCAGGAGTGGGTGCACCCTGACCAAGCCGTGGTGGAGCAGTTCAATCGGCCTGCATCGGTACCGGAACCATGAGGTTTCCGTTTGACTTCAATTCCTGTCTGGCGATTCCTTCACCCGCTTAAGTGTCATGAACAACCTTCCGATCGTCGATACTTTTGGACGCGTCCACTCCAGCTTGCGAGTCAGTGTCACCGATCGCTGTAATATTCGGTGTTTCTATTGCATGCCGGAACTTGTCAAGTTTCTCCCGCAACGCGATGTACTGAGTTTCGAAGAAATTGTGCGCGTCGTTCGTGTTTTGGCATCATTGGGTGTGGATCGAATCCGGATAACAGGTGGAGAGCCGCTTGTTCGAGCCGAGCTGTGGACGCTCATTTCCATGATACGATCCATCGAGGGAGTCCTTGAAGTCGCGTTGACAACCAACGGTTTGTTGCTGGCCGAACAGGCGGAGAAACTGAAATTGGCCGGGTTGGATCGTCTCAATATCAGCTTGGACACGGTCAATCCCGTTGTTTTCCAGCGGATCACCCGCCGTCAAGGGCTTGAGAAGGTGTTGGCGGGAATCGCAGCCGCAAAGGAAGTTGGCTTTGAGAATATCCGTTTGAACGCAGTTTCGATATCGGGCATCTCGGAAACCGAAATCGTTCCGTTGGCTAAGTTCGCACGCCAGCAAAACCTGGAGCTTCGTTTTATCGAATTCATGCCCCTGGATGGAGATGAAGCGTGGCAATCTCAGCAGGTTTTGTCGGGGACGAGCGTGCGCAAGCTGATTGAGAATGAGGTTGGCTCGCTGGTTTCGGCAGAACGTTTCGTCCCCAGCCAACCGGCGGTGGATTATCACTACTCGGACGGAATCGGGTCCGTCGGATTTGTGAATTCCGTCACTGAGCCGTTTTGCCATGCTTGCGATCGGATGCGAATTACCGCTGAGGGTAAGTTTCGAAATTGCCTCTTTTCCAGCGTCGAATGGGATGTTCGGGAGGCCTTGAGGTCGGGCGCCACCAATGGTGAGATCGAAAACCTGATACGCGAGTGCGTGACCGCCAAAAAACGCGGGCATGGTACCAATGACGGAGAATTTCTGCGTCCGGCAAAGGCGATGTATCAGATCGGCGGATAGAGTCAATGAGCAAAGTTGTTCATGACCGGACGACAAAACGACCGCCTCAAGGGCCCGTTCGCGATGACTCTCCGGCAACCGAGCGGTCGTCCGGAGCCCATCGGTCACGAGACTTTTTGTGCCGCGGGTTCCGGCATTCGTAATCGTGTTTTATTGATCAAAAATTCCAATAATTCAAACTTTCCCCAAATTGTGATTCTCCAAAATTGGTCGAAATCGAAACGGATAAATTGACAAGGGGATATCACTCAAGCTCAAATATCAGTTCCTGAAAACTAATGTCCCATTGACGGAGAAGCCAGTTATGAAGATTCACAAGATTCTATTTACTTTGTCACTTGCGTTGATTTTCGCCGCGAACTGTATGGCACAGGACGAGACGAAAACGTCCAGGCCCCAGGCCAAGAAAGCGATCGAACGCGCGGTCAAGTCGACGATGACGCAAATGATGAAGGCGTTCGAAGCTGCAAAGCTGACTGACGAACAAAAAGAAAAAGCGCAAGTCGTCGTCGCCAAACTTGTACCCAAAATTGTCGAAGCTCGTGACGCTCAGAACAACCTGTTGACCGAAGAGCAAAAAGCCAAACGCAAGGCAGCGCTTGCGAAAGCCAAGGAAGAGGGCGTCAAAGGCAAGAAGGTTGCCGCTTCCGCGATTAAAGCGATGGAACTGTCCGATGAAGAACTGAAGAAATTTAACGAAGCCAACAAGAAAGTCACGCAAGCCTCGGCAAAAGTCAAAGAGGCGATCATGGAGTTGTTGACCGACGAGCAGAAAGCTTCGATGCCAACGCCGAAAACAAACAAAGCTGGTGGCAAGGCTGGTGGCAAGGGCAAAAAGAAAAAAGATAACGATGCCGACAACAACTAGGTCACACCAAGCCGGAACGATTGGAACATTTCCGCTGTGAAACCGTTGCCTTGACGGGATGCGACTGAAATGAACCAGACGTTCGCATGATTCAATATTCAAACCCGCTTGTCTTGGCAAGCGGGTTTTTTTTTGCTGCCACTCCGCCCTGAACCATTCAGGTTCCGTCCTGTTGAACCCAATGGAATGGCGCGTAACCCAATCAGCCTCACGACGGTCGGATTCAACTGTAGTCTCGGTGGGAATGGGCCCGTAAAGACTGACACATCGGCCAGACCTGGCTGGGATTCATAAAACGCCCAACTCGGATCCTTGATTCCAAAGTTGCCTGGATTTTGAATCCGCCGATGAAAGGAGACTCGCTCTTTACAGGTCCTGGCGGAAAATCGGATTTTTCGCGGTAACCCAATACTGGGTGAATTCTATTGTCGGATGACCAAACGTGTCCGATGGCCTGCGATACTATGGGTCTCCGTCCTGAATCAGCGAGCAAGCAAGATGCAAAAGATCATTCAAAAAGCGATTTCCCATGGCGACGATTGGGTGGTTGTTTTTCGTTACCGGGACTCCAAAGGCAACATGACCAATCGTGTAGTCAGTCCGATTCGGTGTCTTGGCGCGGACCGGTTTCTGGGTTTGTGCCTCACCCGTGAAGAACCACGTCAATTTTACTTTGACCGATGTGAAGCGTGGCAGATCAAACCTGCCTGGGATTACGTGATGCCGGTGGCAATTTAAGCACCCGATAGTAAGCCTGGCCAGCCATTGACATTGCATTTTGCGACTGGTTGTGCTATCAGAAAGTGCTCGTTTCGTCGGTTCTCTCATTCGACGAGACCGTTTCGTTTCAGGGTTGCCAGCGATGGACTGTAATTCGCCAAACAAAGAAACCTGGCATCGGATCGCGATTTGCGCGCCAGTTCTCGTATGGTTCGCGATGGCGACGAATGGTTGCAAGGAAAATTCAAGCATTACCAGCAGATCTGACACTTCGCACGCAGACGCTGGACAACTTGCTTCGGCTGACGCGACCGGTAATCGTTTACTTGGTGCAGACGTCGACTTGGAGCATTCGAAGGAGAAGCAGTCGGTCACAGGACCGGAAATGCCATTGGCGGCTCCGGCAGGCGCAGTTGATCCTGAGGAAAAACCGATGCGACTGTTTCTGGATGACGGGGTTGCAAGTCAGCAGGCTGAAATTCAGGGCGAATTCACGGACGAACAGCTTCACAAGAACTTCACCCTGTTGATGTTGGCATTCGAACCCGATATTCGGGCACGGGCCTTGGTGAAATACTTGCGTGTCGTGTTGACAGAAGATCAGAAAGAGCAAGCATTGAACATGGTGCTCGCGGAAGACCACAGGTTTGAGAAACTGAAAAAGCGCCGCGCTGAAATCCTTGAAAACGCGTTGGACGGTCACAACGTCGAGCAGGAGCTGCGCAATATCAAAATCCAGACAGTCCAAACTGCCCAGGAAATCCGACTCGATGTCTACAATCGCCTTCTGACGCAGCAACAAAAAGATGAGCTGGCGGCCAAGAAAAAAATCGAGGCTGAGGCAAATGCAGTAACACCAAAACCGGAGCCCGTCGAATCCGGTGGGGCGGTTCCCGATAAACAGGATTCCAGCCATCAATAATCGAGCCCGTATTTCAGCACCCAAGTTGTCGATGAACCAACCCCGAATGTTGTTGGGTTCAACGGTTGTGGCAGGATTCGTGGCTTGCGCTATTGCATTGGGAAGTGGATTCGATGTTCGGGCGATTCCGATGTTATCGATCCATGCTGGATTGGATAATTCGAGAACTGGAAACGGCGAGCTTCGACTGGTTTCGATTGAGCAGAGTGCCGACGATTCGGGCGACGATTTGTTCCAGTCGACGATTGCTCCTTTTCTTGAGCAATACTGTCTGGACTGCCATTCTGGCGACGAATCCGAAGGCGACTTGGATCTTGCCAGATTTGCCGGGCAAGCCGACGTGGACAGGGATCTGGCGACCTGGTCCAAAGTGCTTCATCAGATTGAAGACGGTAACATGCCCCCCGAAGAAGTGAAACAGCCTCAAGAGCGGCAAATCGAGCTGTTCAAGAACTGGATTCTCAACTCGTTGGCGTCGGGTGCCCGCTCGAATCGGCCGCCTGGAAGGATGCGTCGTTTGAACCGGGTCGAATACGAAAACACGATTCGCGACCTTTTTCGGTTGACACGGCTTTGCTTTAACAACCCGGCCAGGATCATTCAAACCACCGATTATTTTCAGCCGGCAACCGGGCGAATGCCGCGATACGTGTTGGCGGTGAGCTATTTCTACAATTCGCATCGCCGTCATTCGGACCTCCCAGGCGTTTCGAACTTGCCGGTCGATCCGCCGGTCGAGCATGGTTTTGCCAACGACCAGGACGCCCTGAGCCTATCGCCCTTGTTGTTGGAAAACTATCTTGAGATCTCTACGTCGCTGCTCAACAATTCGGAATTCGCGCAGATTTCTGAACTTTGGGACACGATGTTCATCGTCCCCGATTCATGGAACCAGGCGCAGAGAATTCGGCACGGCCATGAACAGATCGAGTTGTTTCTTCCCCGCGCCTTTCGTCGCAGCGTGACGGCTGCAGAGCTTGAGCGGTATCAATCGCTGTTCGACAGCGAGTTGGAAGTTTCCGGTTCCTACACCGAGTCCATGCGAACGACAACATCAGCCATTCTTGTTTCGCCAGGTTTTCTGTTCCGCCGGGAATTCCTGGTTGCGCCCGATCAGCCTCAAACCGCTCAACAAATGGAACGTGAAAAGAATTTGGCGATCGCGAATCGGTTGTCGTATTTTCTGTGGGGATCGATGCCGGACGACGAGTTGATTCAGGCTGCCCGCGAGGGGCGACTCACGATCCCCAGGTATCTTGAGCGGCAAGTCGACCGGATGATGGACGATCCGAAGATCAAGTCCTTGTCGACAGATTTCGGAATGCAGTGGCTCAAAGTCCAGAAGGCGGCTTCGGCTTTGCCCGACAAAACACGGTTTCCAGGTTACTATCGCAATAGTGAGGCAATTCCGCCGCCTGCGGTTTCGATGATGATTGAGCAGTTGCTGTTTTTTGAAGCGGTGATGGTCGAGAACCGGAGTATTGAAGAATTCGTCGATTCAGATTTTGCTTTTCTGAATCGCCAATTGATGGATTGGTATCAAATCAACCCGAAAACTGCTTTGGGGTATTCGCCGGCAGTAGAAGATTTTGAGGACTTTTTCCGGATCAAATGGCCTAACCGGCATCGTGGGGGAGTGATTTCTTCGGGGGCGATGCTGATTTCTACGTCGACAACGACCCGGACCAGCCCCGTCTACCGTGGTTCCTGGATACTAGACGTGGTTTTCAACGCTGCACCTCCTCCGCCACCTGCCAATGTGCCGCCGCTGGAGCCTGCGGAAGGACAGAAACTGACAAGTCTCAATGTGCGTGACAAACTGGCGCAACATCGCCAGGATGCGGCCTGTGCCTCATGTCATGATCGAATTGATCCGATGGGATTCGCGTTTGAAATGTTTGATGCAGTCGGCAGATGGCGGCGAGAATATGAGACAGGCGACGAAATCGACTCAAGTGGGGAAATCAACGGTGAGAAATTCGTTGGATCTTCGAATTTTAAAAAGGTGATTCTCCGGGGTAAATCGCGATTTGTTCGGGCGTTCGTCGAGCATACAATGAAGTATGCCCTGGGTCGCCAGCTACATTTTTCCGATGAACCAGAAATTCGGCGAGTCACCGCAGAAGTAATCAAACAGAATTGCCGATTTCGATCGGTGATTAAACAAGTTGTTCTAAGCGAGCCGTTTCTGCGGTTTGAACATTGAACTTCAGGCAGGAATCATGAAACCTATTTCACGACGAACGATGCTCAAAGGAATGGGTGCGACGATCGCCCTGCCCTGGCTTGAAGCAATGGCGGTTGCCGGTTCCAACGCTGTCGATGCACCGGGAGTCGGTTCGGTATTAGCGGGTCTCGCACCAAAACGACTTGCGTTCATGTACATTCCCAATGGCGTCATTGGTTCAAAGTGGTTTCCCACGGAAACGGGTACCGAATTTGATTTGCCGGAAAGCCTGCAGCCTTTGGCGGAATTCCGTGACGACATCGCAATTGTGAGTGGCCTGGACCGAACCTATTTGACCGGAGAGCCTCATTCACAGGCCGGCTCATGCTGGTTGACCAGCGCCCAGCCGAACGAACGGATGGACGGCGTGACCGCGATCGATACGACGCTGGACCAGATCATTGCCAGGAAAGCCGGCCGGTCGACGGCATTTTCATCGCTCGAACTCAGTTGCAACAGTTTCATCGACAACATGGAACCAAAAATATTCGACGCGATTTCCTGGTACGGTCCGGGGAACGATGCCAAGTCACAGAACGATCCTCGCAAAGTGTTCAAACGTCTGTTTGGTAAATCGGTGCAAGTCAAACGTAGCGTGCTCGATACCGTCCTTCTGGATGCGAAACAGCTTCAACGCTCGTTGGGTGTCAACGATCGGAAAAAACTGGACGAATACCTGTCCTCGATTCGTTCCATTGAGAACCGATTGAATAAACAGGACGATTCAAAGGGTAGAATCGGGCCGCTTGACTTCACGATTCCCGATCAGGTCCCGACCAATCGCGGTGAGTATATCCGGATGATGGGGGACTTGATGGTTTTGGCGTTCCAGACCGACCAAACCCGAATCGCTTCGTTGATGGTGGGCCCGGAACGCTGGGAAACGCCGCAGCTGTACGACGGCGTGTTTGAAAAACCAGTCAACCACCACGTCATGACACATGACACTTCGCGTGACGAAGACGTTGCCAAGATCGACCGATTCCACGTTGCTCAGTACGCCTACCTGGTAGATCGGCTCAAGCATATCCAAGAGGGTGATGGCTCGTTGTTGGACAATTGCAGCTTCGTACTCGGTTCCGGGTTAGGCAATGGTGCCCGGCATTCGTATGAACAACTGCCGATCGTTATCGCGGGTTCCGGAGGCGCGTCGTTTGAAACCGGTCGTCACCTGGGCGCTCCGAAAGGTACACGATTGGCCAACCTCTGGTTGAGCATGGCAAGCCTGATGGGCGTGGAGTTGGATCGCTTCGCCGACAGCACCGAAAAACTCAACGGGTTTTTGAAGGCCTAAGCCAAGACGTCGTGCACGACCCGTGCCGGTTCAACTCCAGTGAGCTTCATATCTAGCCCTTGGAATTTCACCGAGAATCTTGAATGGTCGATTCCCAGCATATGCAGCATCGTTGCATGCAAATCACGAACGTGAACGACATCTTTGACCGCGTGGTAACCCAGTTCATCGGTTTCACCATACGACGAGCCAGGCTTGATTCCACCGCCGGAAAGCCACATCGAGAATCCTTTGATGTGGTGGTCACGGCCAACACCTCCCTTGCCCTGGAACATTGGAGTTCGTCCGAATTCCCCACCCCAAACGACCAGCGTATCTTCCAATAGCCCACGTTGCTTCAGGTCCGTGACCAAAGCCCACGTCGCTCGGTCGGTATGGTCGCAGCAGATCTTCATGAACTTGTCCAGGTCGCCATGATGGTCCCAGCCGCGGTGGTAGAGCTGAATGAAGCGGACGCCACGCTCGGCCAAACGCCGGGCCAGCAGGCAGTTGGACGCAAACGTGCCGTCGCCCGGTTTTGCCCCGTACATCTCGAGGACATGCTGCGGCTCGTCGCTGATGTCCATCAACTCGGGAATCGATGCCTGCATTTTGAATGCCAGCTCATAGGCGGCGATTCGAGTTCTGATTTCCGGGTTTTGAACCTGAGTATTGCGGAGCGAATCGAGTTGAGTGATCGAATCGACCAGTTCTCGCTGCAGATTTCGAGAAATACCACCAGGGTTTCGGACGTAATGAACCGGGTCGCCGGCAGAATTGAACTCAACCCCCTGAAACTGACTCGGCAGAAATCCAGCCGACCATTGTCGCGACGCGATCGGCTGTGGGTTGCGACCGCCAACGCTCGACATGACCACGAAACCTGGCAGGTTTTCGCTTTCACAACCTAACCCATAGTTGATCCACGAGCCCATCGAGGGTCTGCCACTGATCGCTGTTCCGGTATTCATGAACGTGTGGGCCGGATCATGGTTGATCTGTTCGGTTACCATGGACTTGACCACACAAATGTCGTCCGCCAAACGGGACTGAAACGGAAGGTAGTCGCTGAATTGAAGTCCGCTATCTCCGTATCTTCTGAATTTGGTCAAAGGGCGCAAACATTTCAGTTCATGCCCCTGGAGTTGGGCAATGGGCTGGCCAGCGGTAAACGACGTCGGCATCGGTTGTCCGTCCAGTCGTTCCAACTCGGGTTTGTAATCAAACGTTTCAAGGTGGGAAGGTCCACCTGCCATGCACAGAAAAATGACACGTTTGATTCGCGGCGGATGGTGAGGCAGATTTAATCCGGGCCCGGGTGGGTGCGTTCGACAACGACCAAATGAATCGCTGGCCAGCATCGACGTCAGCGCTGCTGCACCGAATCCCACGCCACTACGCGCCAGAAATGTCCGTCGGTTCAGCGAGTTGGCGACTTTGTCGGTGGTTGGTTTCGAATTCATGTTGCTGGCGTGAGTTAAAAAGGGGTGGTTGTTGACGGTGCCAAAATGAGATGGGTTGCGTTCGAAAAAGAGTCAACGGAGGCTGGAAACTGGCGCCGGATCGCGGGTTAATTCCTCGTATTTGTCTCGTTGAGATTCAAAATCGCCCTGGCGACCGTCGTCCATGCAGCCAGTTTCGTCGGGTCGATTTCGGTACTGGCTTTGGGTTTGGCCTGACCGATCGCCAGCAGGTTGGTGGCTGAGCCAGGATCCTGCTCAAACGCAGCCACGCAGTCATTGTACAGTTTTTCAAGGATCCGAAATTCGTCCCGATCCGGGCTGCGAGATAGTGCCAGATGGTATGCTCGGTCGATTCGGGCAGAAAAGGAATCGGAATCGGCGGTTGCGAGAATGCGAGCGGCAAACATCCGGGCGGCTTCCACGAAAATTGGATCATTCAAAAGTGCCAGTGCCGCCGAAGGAGTGTTTGATTTCGGTCGCTGGGCAGTGCATTCTTCTCTGGTAGGTGCGTCAAAGGCCTTGAGCGACGGGTGCAGAAACATTCGCTGCCAATGAACGTATACGCCGCGCCGCCATTGCCTGTCGTCGGTGTCTTGGATGTACTTTCGCTGTGGAAAGTTCAGGTGCTGGTAATAATTCGCAGGCTGGGCCGGTTTGACACTTGTCCCGCCAATCTGGTCAACGTTCAACAAACCGCTAATCGAAAGCGCGTTGTCGCGGATCAATTCGGCTGGCAATCGATATCGGGACTGGTGCGAAAAAAGCTGGTTGTACGGGTCAACCCGGCGGATTTCCGGAGATTCCAGGGAAGACTGTTGGTACGTCTTGCTGGTTACGATTCGACGAATCAAGTGTTTGACGTCCCAATCATTGTCGATGAATTCGATCGCGAGGTTGTCGAGCAATTCCGGATTCGCCGGCGGTTCCCCCTGCCCACCGAAATCATCGAGGGATCTTGAAATCCCAACACCCATGAACAGGTACCAAAACCGGTTGGCAAATACTCTCGCCGTCAGTTGACCACTGTCCCTGGATTCGTCCGTAAGCCAATTCGCCAGGTCAAGTCGTGTGGCCCGTTTCGAGTCCGTTTCAATGGCTCCCATAAATCCTGGTACGGATGGCTGCACGATTTCGCCGGTTTCATCCATCCAGTGACCTCGTCGCAGGACCCGCATGATCCGTGGCGCTGGCAAGGGTTGAGTGATCATCGTCCAGGCACCACGTGACTCGATTTCCGATTGATCCCGAATCAACTGCTTGAGCTGATTCTCTTCTCTGGCAACCTGCGACTGCCTGGATTGCAGGTTTGCAATCAGCTCGGCATTTCGGTCTTCTTCATCGGCGACAATTGCATCAGGTAACACGGCTTCTGTTTGCTGGTTGATCGGTTTGTTTCGAACACCAGGTTCGGCCGCTGATTTCACTGTCTTGTCCAGTTCATCTACCAGGCCTGATTTGCCCAGGCCTGATTTGCCCAGGCCTTCCAATTCCTGTTTGAGTTTCGCGACATCCTCTTTCAACTGGTTGACTTTTGTCGATTGGGCATCGGTCTGGGCTTTAGCCGTTTCCAACGCGACGCGGTCCTTGTCGGAGATGACCAGGATCTCCGGCGGTCGCTTGGTGGGCGTTGAATTTGTGCCGACTTTGAAGTGTTGCTCGTCATCCACATCAGCAAAGAAAGCGGCCAGTGAATAGAAATCTTTCATTGTGTAAGGGTCGTATTTGTGGTCGTGACACTGGGCACAACCGACGGTGGCGCCCATCCAGACCAGCGATACATTGCGTACGCGGTCAGCCGCGTAAATGGCCGAATACTCTTTGGGTTGTAAGCCTCCTTCGTGGGTCGTCTGCAAGAGGCGGTTGTATCCGGATGCGATTTTTTGAGACTCCGTTGAATTTGGCAAAAGATCGCCGGCCAACTGTTCGCGCGTGAACTGATCGAACGGCATGTTTTCATTGAAAGCATTGATCACCCAATCGCGATAGGGCGAGATGTTGTGGGGTTGATCACCATGATATCCGACGGTGTCCGCAAACCGGACGAGGTCGAGCCAATAGATGGCGAGTCGTTCGCCAAAATGTTTTGATGCCAGCAGTTGATCGACGACGTTTTCAAAAGCTAGAGGCGATTGGTCCTGGAGAAACGCATTCACCTGCGCCGGGGTCGGGGGCAAACCAATAAGGTCGAAATAGAGCCGCCGTAGCAGCGTTGTCCGATCGGCCGGTGCGGAGAGACCAAGTGAATACTCCTCCAGCCTGGCAACGGTAAATTGGTCGATCCAGTTTCCAAAACGGGCATTTGACTTCAAGATGGGAGGCTCGTACTTGTGAGGAGGGACATAGGCCCAAAACTCTGACCAGGGAGCGCCTTGCTGAACCCATTTCTTCAGAATTTCTATCTCATCGACCGATAGCGGCTTGTTGATCTCGGCCGGAGGCATTCGGGAATCGGGATCTTCATCCGTGATTCGCCTGATCAGTTCGCTTTCCTCCAAATTGCCGATTTCAATGACGTGGAACGCATCTTCCTTGATATCAAACCTCAAGTCCGCTTCGCGGGATTCGTCATTCGGGCCGTGGCAATGAAAACACTTGTCCGAAAGAATTGGCCGGATATCCCGGTTAAAAGAAATCGGACGTTCCTGATCCGATCCCAGGCTCAGGCCGCCGTTGCCGAGAAAGCAAATCACCAGCAGGGAAAAGGTCGTCAGACGCCAGTTGATGCCTGCGGTGAGTGTGAGAGTCATCTTGAAAACCAGAGCACGTCGTTGCCAACGGAGCAACACGGGATCACACGTGTTTTCATTGAAGTTGGCATTGCGAGGTTGCTTGCCTTGATTTGTTGTGACGAATGCAGCCATGTTTCAATTCATGAAAAGGCAATGGTTAGGAAGTAGTCTGCGGGAATTCTGCAATGCTTCGTCAGAAGCTCTGAAGAAGGCACCGACACTCAGTCGGGTACTTGTCGTTGCTCGGCGTCGGTCAAATCTCTGCCATTTTCAAAATCGTCCTCGTCCGGGTCCGTTGTCGCTACCAGCTCCGGATCACCGTTAACAATCATCCTCGCAGGAATTCTGGACTCGACCCAGCGGACGATCTCATCTGTGGTTTTGCGATCATACTTCAAATCATCAATGACAAATTTTTGCGGAGTTCCATCGACGTCGTTGTAGTGCAAAACACCGATCCCCTTTTTTTCCCATCTCTTTTTGTCAAATTCCTGAATCTGATTCAATTTTAGCTCCCGGCCATCGCTGGATCGCAGGCCGTCTTCGGTTGATTCAATCCAGGTGTTACGCGTTCGAAGGTACCAGATCAGACAGGGCAGACCGATTCCCAGTCCGATCACCATAAATATATATTGGTAAATGATTAGGTTCTTGATTGCCTCAATGGATTCGTCCTTGGTGAGCTGTTTCGAGCTCCATCCGTTTTCTTTGGCAACGACTTTCCAGCGTTTCGACAATTCTTCGGCGGGCAAATCCTGGGCTTTCAACTCAGCCCAAGCCTCAGAACGGGGGATTTTCGCAGGATACGCAAATATGCCATCGTAAAAACTGTAAATGGCAAATCCGAGACAGCCCAATCCGATGAGCAGATACTTCAACAGGAATTTTTTTTCAGGAGTCGCTCGCAGATTCATTGTTTTGTGTTACCAAACGGGACAGAAGATTTTTGTCATTCTATTTTAGCAAGCCGACAAAAAAACGTTGTCGACGAGCCATTGTCAACAGCAAAATTATCAGTAAACAGATTCGTTGCAATGATTGAGCTGTTTTTATTGATTGCTGTCCGTGGATACCCAGATTGTTGTATCTGAACGCTAAATTTGGGGAGAAAACAGGGTTTTTTTGAATCACCGGTGATCAGAGGGATGATTACACGTTATCATATAGGTTCCAGTTTATTTACGAGTTGAGTTCAGAGGTATCAGATGGCTGCTACAGAAATTACACGTGAACAATGGGAACGAGAGACAGAGAGACTTTGCCCCAGCGCGCGGGCGTTTAACGCTTACGTTGGATTGGAGCAATTCATCGTCGAAAACACATCGCTCACATGCAGTTACACAAGTGTGACTCGTGGTAAGTCTGACTACGCTACTTTTTATGCTTCGGCTGGCGATCAATGTAGTGTCATTCAAGTTTATAAAGGCCAGTGCCAATTGAATTGGCGGATGAAGCCAAAAATCACGGGGCTCAATGAAGACGAGCGCGAAAGAGTTGGAGAAATCTATGAGGAGTTCCGCACAACGCTGACGGGCAAAGAAGGCAAGGGTTGGGAAACGGTCAAGATTCTTCGGTTGGGCGAGGATGAAGTTCAGGAAGCAGTGAAAAAGCTGGCGGATGACCTCGCGGAAATCGTTTGTAAAGAAGAAGAGCAACCAACCTAGAGCAGCGTCAAGATTTGATTTTTGGGTGGTGGATCAGGCCACGGTCCTTTTGATCGAGGAAACGCCAGGACTCGTGGCCTCGTCCACTCAAACCAACCCTATTCATGGCTGTGAAAAATACTGGATGGCAGCTGTCTTCAAAATGGAAACTCAGAAATCACGGCGAGGTCCTGAACTGGATTTCGCCTTTTTTCGTTTGGCAACCTGGCGAGTCTTGCACGTTGTATTTCCACCGGCAACTACTGGCTTGGATTGGCTGGACGACTAGAATACGATTTCACTCGGTGGTCGCAGTATTTCGCTATCGGACTTGCGGGGTCAGCGACTTTTACCCGATGGATTTCCGCAAGCAAGGCCTGCAATGCGCATCGACGCAATCAAGATCGGTACCAATCCGCCGGAAGACATTAACGTGATCATCGAGGTGCCTGTCGGGGGCCAACCGATCAAATACGAATTGGACAAGGAGTCGGGAACCTTGTTCGTCGACCGCTTTCTCTATACTCCCATGATTTACCCTGGAAATTATGGGTTTGTGCCGCACACGTTGTCGCTCGATGGTGACCCGATCGATGTCCTGGTGTGCAACACCCGGGCAATTGTTCCCGGTGCTGTCATGAATTGCCGCCCGATTGGCGTGTTGGTCATGCAGGATGACGCGGGACCAGATGAAAAGATTATTGCCGTTCCAACGACAAGGCTGACCCGGCGATATGAGAAAATTAACAGCTATTCCGACCTGCCCGAGATTACGATTCAACAGATCGAACATTTTTTTCAACATTACAAGGACCTTGAGCCCACGAAATGGGTGAAGATCAAAAGCGTCGAGCAGGTCGATGTAGCCAAGCAAATGATCAACGATTCAATCGAACGGGCGAGGAAAGTGTAATTTCTTCGTTAATTCCAATTCAATGGACTCGCTCAAATAGGTGGTCACGGAATCGCGATTCAACGTCATCCGACGTTCGGGAGGTTGAGCAGCCTGACGAAACAGGGCTAAAATCTCGTATGCTTCAGCAGGAACTCCCGCCTCCAAGCAACAACGCCGCTTGACAATTCGAGCCAAATCTCAAGGCGCGCTATAATCCGAAACCCTGTCCATTGAATTACGAAAACCAGTCAGGAAAAAATGAATAATCATCCAGCCGGACCGACGCGACGCCAGTTTCTGGTTTCCAACAGTGCAACGATGTTAGCGGGTGCAACCCTGGCGACCGGACTCAATCTGAATCAGGCCTGGGGGCGTGAATCACCGCAGCCCGCTGCCAAAATTCCGTTAGGATTTGACAACTTTTCGATTCGGGCCCACCAATGGAAGGCGGACCGTTTAATCGAGTTCGCCGGCCAGCAGAAGTTGGATTCGTTGCTGCTTTCGGATCTCGACGTTTACGAAAATCACGAAACCAGTTATCTCGCTGAACTCAAATCCAAAGCCGCTGATGTGGGGATCTTGCTTCATGCAGGAACCGGTAGCATCTGTTCGACGGCCAAGCGATTCACTGATACTTGGGGTACCGCGGAAGAACATTTGCGATTGGGAATTCGGATCGCTCGAGATATCGGTTCTCCCGTGTTTCGATGTTACCTGGGCGGCGAAAATGACCGTCATTCCGACGGTGGGATTCAACGACACATCGAAACGACCGTCGCTGTGTTACAAAAGGTCAAAACATTGGCGGTCGACTCGAACGTCAAGATTGCGGTCGAAAATCATGCGGGTGATATGCAAGGCTGGGAACTTGCGGGGCTGATAGAGGCGGCGGGAAAGGACTTTGTTGGAGCCACCATCGACAGCGGAAATGCAACATGGACGCTGGAAAGTCCCCAGGCGAACCTCGAAGTCCTGGGACCGTATGCAGTGTCTTCTGGGATGCGTGACTCGACGGTTTGGCAGACCGATAATGGTGCCAAAGTCGCATGGAATGCAATCGGCGAAGGTCAAGTCGACTGGAAAGCATACACCGCAAGGTTTGCGATGCTCTGCCCTGGTGTCCCCTTTCAACTTGAGATCATTTCGGGATTCAACAAGCTGTTTGCTTACCGGGAAAAACCGTTTTGGGACATTTACCCGGACGCCAAGGCCCGCGACTTCGAGCAGTTCCTCGAAATGGCTCGCAATGGCAGCGAAGTCCCTGCCGGCGATTCAAACAAACCCGAGTTCCAAATGCAAGAACTCCTCAAAAGCATACGCTATTGCAAGTCAGTCTTGGCCATGGGGATGAAATCCTGAACGTGATGGCATGACAATGTCAGCAACCAATAGCTCTAAATCGACGTTGACTTACTCGGTTGGATTCCTCTAAGACTTGAGCCGGTTTTTTGGTTCATTAAAGGAATCTCGACATTGAGTCACCTAGCAAGCATTGCGTTCAAACCGCAGCGATTCGCCCTGCGCTTGCCACGCGATTTTTTGGTTTTCCTGTGTAGGAAGAGGCGATGTTCGAAACTCCTGAGCGGCCTGATCACTTTGGCGTTTGTTTTGTTGGGTGTAAGCCCAGGCCACGGTAAGTGCCAGCAAGAAATCGTCTACGAAACCGACAATTTACCGGTCGACAATTACTCTTCCGAGTGGGACGGTTTCCCGGTTGAGGAAAACCTCGCGGGATCGGGGTCCTTTATTGAACAGACTTTCCTGCAGCTTGCTCCGGAATATTCGCGGGAAATGCTGAATTTTCAGAATCGACAAACCAACAAAGAGATTTTGTTGTTGGAACACGCGCAGCTGAGTAATGGTGAACCGAACTTGACATTGGGGGCCCAATTTCGTGCGTCCGCGCTTTACGGAAAAACCAATACCGCTGACAAGTTTTCTTACCTGGGGCGTTTTCCGACTGATTTCGAAGGTCGATACGCGTCTGACCTTCGATTGTTGCAAGCCAATCAAGCGGGCAGCCTGAGTTTCGGTCCCACCGCACATGCGTATTTCGAAACCCTTTTCTCGGATGTGTTCTCGTTTGGAAGTTTTAAACAGGGTAGTTATCAGGTTCGTCAGGCTTACGTTGTGATCGGGGATTTATCGCGAACGCCGTGGTACGGGTTTATTGGAAAAAAGAATGTCGGATTCGGCGATATGAGTACGCTGAGCCCGTTTTCACAGGCGATGACCTGGCATTATTTTGCGGCCCTGGCCGAGGGCGGAGGCGTTGGATTTGACAATGGCGTTGTAAGCGCCAGTTTCACGGCGTTAAATGGAAGCCGTGGCATTCGAGTCTCCGATTCAAGTGCCAAGGGTGACCTGAACAATTTTGCGGCGAATATTTTGTTTCGATTACCATTTGCCGCCAGGGACGGAGAATTTCATGTTGGTGGCGGTTACCTGTACGGAACGATCTACAATGCGTCGGTAGCCGAACATTTGGACCCCGATTTATTTGGAGACGACAACCCCGCGTGGGACGTCAATGCTTACCTGAGGATTCGACGACTGCACTTGGCAGCCGAATATATACAAACAGTTAATCCGTGGCCGGTGACCAACCATGAAGTGATCGCGTATCGAACCGAAGCGGCTTACGATACGTTTTTCCGGGCGATGCCAGCGCGTTGGTCATTGTCCTGGAGCGAGGGAGTCCAGGGTCAAGCGGGTACTCAATTCGAATTCAACCGGCAAATCGTTGTCGGTTATCAGATCCAGCCGCATCAAAATGCCACGATTAGCCTGGAATACGTTCGAAGTAGTGGTTTTGCGCCGCTCATTGAAATCCAGCGTGTCAGCGACATCGATGTCATTCAGGATTCGATGGTGCTTGGCCTCACATTGACGCTCTAGGCGTGGACGATTCAAGGACGCAGTGCATCGTCCCAGCCAGGTTGAAAGCCGTTGCGACAGCGGACCGGCTGATGCGAATGGGTTCGGCACCTTCGCTTGTATCTGGATGATCAGCTCGTCAAGAGGATAGTCATTGGCGAAACAGGGGACTGCCAATTGGGCACCATTTTACGGGATCAAGAAACTGGCTGATTTCATTTCCGCGCCGTCCGCCGACTCGAAATCGGGTATAAAATTGAGTTGGTTTTCATCAGGTTGGGGGCGGCGAAATCCGTGAAACATATCAAGCAGCCGGTGTCTGGAAAATTGAAAATGCATGCATTGAATATCGCGTACTCCGTTGTGATCAGTATTGCATTGACGATTCCGATCGCCGGTCAGGAAAATTGGCCAGAATTTCGAGGCCCGACAGGTGACGGTCATGCGCTAGGAGCCGACCTTCCGGTCGAGATCGCCGAGTCGGCCAACGTCAAATGGAAGACTCCCATTCACGGACTCGGTTGGTCGTCGCCAGTGGTCTGGAAGAACCAGGTTTGGGTGACGACTGCCACGGAAGATGGCAAGCAGATGTTTGGCGTTTGCGTGGATCTGAATACTGGAATTGTGCTGTTTGACAAACTGATTCATGAAAACGATTCGCCCAGTTTTCGCCACCCAACCAACAGCTATGCCAGTTGCACACCGGCAATTGAGGAGGGGCGGGTTTATCTTCATTTCGGAAGCTACGGCACGTCATGTTTGAATACTGAAACAGGTGAAATCGTCTGGCAACGTACGGATCTCGAGTGCGATCATTTTCGCGGACCGGGATCGTCACCCATTCTTTTTGATGACAAGTTGATTGTCGCGTTTGACGGGTTTGATCAGCAGTATGTCGTTGCGCTTGACAAAAAAACCGGAAAGACGCTGTGGAAAACAGCCCGGGAAATTGAGTATGGAACTGACAACGGGGACTGGAAGAAAGCCTATTGCACGGGTGCCGTTTTCAAAATCAACGGCGACCCGGTATTGATCTATCCCAGTGCCAAGGCGACGATCGCTTATGATCCCCGGACCGGGAAACCCATCTGGACGGTTTACCACGATGGCATGAACGCTTCAGCGCGGCCGTTAATGACTGAGGACGGATTGGTCATCGTCACCAACGGAATGGGACGGATGGACGCGATTCGGCCAGAAGGAACTGGCGACATCACCCAAACCAGCGTGATTTGGACGCTGTCCAAAAACGTTTCAAGACGTCCTTCGCCAATCCTGGTGGGAAATCGAATTTACATGTTTAACGACAAAGGGATTGCATCCTGCGTGGACGCCGCAACCGGCAGTCCGGTTTGGCAGGAACGAATGGGCGGTTCGTTTGCCGCTTCCCCGATTTTCGACGGCAAACATCTTTTTGTATTCGATGAGGAGGGTGATATTTACGCGCTTGAACCGGCGGATAAATTGATCGAGGCGGGCAAATCGAAACTCGGTGACGGATTCAAAGCCTCGCCGGCAGTAGCTGGAAACCGATTGATCTTGCGAAGTATTTCAGACTTGTACTGTGTTTCCGCCACAGAATGACGCGAATTCGATGGCGCTGCCCGGCCGGAACAACGATGAGCATCTCGACGTTTGTAGCCCGGTTATTGATGATTCCGAGAATCATGGGTCGTGATCGAAGTGGGGCTGGTTTTAATTGGATTAGCCCGACTTGTGTCTTGAAAACCCGTCAAAGAAGTTCGCGCCTTGTTCAGGTCGATACCCGGTTAACATGAATCCACCCATTCTACTTTGTGGCTGTCCAGGATCAGGAACATCGCTGGTCGCGAAAATCTTGCGGCATTCCGGTCTATTCCTGGGTGACGATGCCGGGCCAATTGACGCCCGAAAATACCACGAATCGCAATGCTTCATGCGATACAACATTCAGTTTCTAGGTCAGACGATCGACTTTCCGCATGCGCCAAAATCGGTGGAACAGTTTCAAAGCCATATCGCGTCGATGAAGCAGAACTGCGAGAAAATGGCCGATATGGTTGATCGAGAAAGGTTGTTGTCCGAGTACTGTGGAGATCTGGGCCACCTGCCTCCGAATCTTTCCTGGGGTTGGAAGGACCCTCGCAATTCTGCCACGGCAATGATCTGGAAACGCGTCTTTCCACACCTGCGATTGATCGTAATCAGTCGCACCTGGAGGTGGCGTAATCGTTGGAAATCGGGCGGGAGTGATTCAGGAAACTGGTATCGAAAGGAGTCAACACGCAAGCTGCGTGAGCTATACGACAATCCGGTCGGTATCGATCAACAATCAGTACTTCGCGTCGACGTCGACCGGTTGACCACGGATGCCGATTTTTTTAAGTCTGTTGCCAAGTGGTGCAATTTGAGCGTTGATCCGGGAAGCAGCCTTGACGAACTCATGGAACAAGTCGGCTTGGAACGTTGATGGCCAGTGTCCCAGTCGTAGTTTTCAACGCGCCAGGCGTAGATTGGCACCGCTGCTTATTGGCGAGTGACGCGAGAAAAACGCTGCTCGCCATCATCCAATCGCGACCTGGGAGGCGTGGTTTAGGGGTGCTTGCGTCTGGTCGTGTGCTTTTCTTTCCGACATCAATTTTTGGGCAAGCACGTTGAATTCTTCCGCGATCTCAGACCAATGATCCCCTTCACGGAATCGTAGTTCTTTCACATCGCGACCTGCAGCCAGGGCCGCCATCTCATTTCGAAGGCGATGAATCGGACCAGCAACCCGATTACTGGCCTTCAAGACGTCCCAGACAAACAACGGCAAGAGGATAACGCTGGCGATGATCGCCGGTGAGAAATAGACAAAGGACTTGAAGACAAGTTTGATCGCCAGTACGGAAGGATCTCGAATCACCGTAAAAATGACGACGGTCAGCAGGATTGCGCACATGTAAAAATACCATTGCAGGATACTTCGGAGGATCAATTCGAGTTGAACGTCCCGGTTGACATAGAGTTGCTTCCGAAGTGTCTTTTTTTCTTGTGCATTCATGACGTTAATTGGTATGCGTGTTTGTTTCCTGCGACTTCACGGTAGTCCGGAATGAGCGCCTGCGTTCCGTAAACCTGCCTGAAAATCCTACGTCATGAATTTGAAACCATGGTGTCAAAACGCGATTTCGACACAGAAATACCATGCCTTGGCGTGTTGCAAAAAGTCAACGTATCGGGCGAACATGGCACGGGCCCGGTCACGACGCGTGGGTCTCAATCTGGTTCCACGGCTGAACGATCGAATCCGTTCTATCCTGAAAACGCTCAGAATCCAACTGAAAGCGCCATTCCGTAATCGACATCGTTCTCGACGTTTCCGGGTGCTGGAGTGCTGTCGTAGCGATTGAAAGTAAACATCCGAAAATTGACGTTGCGTTCAGCATCCACAACAAATTCCATCCCGGCGCGGGTGTTGAGACGAAAGTCGGAAAAATTCTCAAAGTTTGGGTAGTAATCCGAAGTAAGAAAAAACTTCAACGTTTCGGTCATTTGGCGTTCCCAGTCAGCACCCAACTGCAGTTCCGGCAGCCACTGATCGTTGATTCCGCCAACTTCTTTGGAGGCACCCGAGCCAATACGAAAGTTCAGGAATTGGTTGTCATGTTTGAACGCTTCGACTGCAAGGCCGCCGTGAATGGCAATTCGGTAATCAAATGCCTTGAACTGATCCCATTCGTAAGCAGGCTGTAGGTACATGCTCCAGCGAGGGTCCTTGAGTTTGTGTTCCTTTCGCCCTTGGGCAAAAAAACGGTTGGTAACCGTTGCGGTCTGATTCGTGCTGTAAAAATAGGTCGCAAACAGTTCTGTGTTGTTCCTTTCGGATTCGCGGTCCAGGTTCAATCCCATGTTGATGTCGAGATTCTGACTGTTGCCAGTTTTGCCATTGAGACCGGCGGAAATCGACCCGGTCCAGGGGTTCTTGCCCGTCTCTTCGCCGTTGACAACCTCGGCCAGGCCGAAGTCCAATTGGGCGTGCGCGAGCGAATCCATGAATGGAACGCAAAGCAACAGAATGAAAGCGAATGTCGTTTTCAAAACAGAAACCTGGACGGTCGGTTGGTAGAAGGCGAGCGACAGATTAGAGTCGGTAATTCACAGTTGCAAGACCGATTAAGAGGTTTCTGGTGTGTAAGATCTACAAATTCGACGATCCGTCAACAGACGATTGACCAACCATGGAACAAGAGTGATCGATGGCAAAATCGAGAACAATCATCGGGATTGCGGGTGCGTCCGGCGCCGGAAAAAGCCTGTTGGCAAATCAACTCCATGACCGCATGCGAGAAAGCTTCACTCATCGGGACGTGACGATTCTCAATGAAGACAGTTATTACCGTCGTCGCAGCGATCTGAGCTACCCGGAACGCGAAAAGATCAATTACGATCACCCCGACGCGATTGAACACGAGCTCCTGATCCGGCATCTAAATGAGCTGCGAAATGGAAATCCCGTCGAAGTTCCTCAATACGATTATTCGCAACACAATCGCGATTCGGAAACGATTACGCTGGAGTCGTCGACAGTATTGATTCTTGAAGGCATCCTGATCCTGCATCGCCCAGAGCTTCGCGATTTGTTGGATTTGAAGATTTTTGTGGATGTTCCATTGGATGTCTGTCTTTCGCGTCGACTGCGTCGTGATATCGAAGAACGCGGTCGGAGTTTCAGCTCGGTTTTGAACCAGTACCATTCAACGGTAAGACCGATGTTTTTTGAATATATCGACCCCAGCAAGCGTTTCGCTGACATCATTGTCCCCCGTGGGGGTGAAAATCAAAGTGCGCTCAACGTGTTACAAAACCACCTGGATCGGATTCTGGCTGACTCAGACTGAATTCGTACCCCGACGTGTCAATGCAACTGGTTCCGGGCTCCAACTGTCTTTGAATGTTGCTACTTTGTTTCTTCGACGACGCTCGGTGATTCTCCCGCGTCGCGAATCTACTTTTCGGCTCCGATGTCCAAGTCTGTCTGTTGGCGAACGTTACCCTTGAGAATGAAGTCGTCCCAGTCGGTCGTATCGTCGAAACTCCCCAGCCCGACCTGACCCCACGTGAATGTTTTGTCGACGGCGGTCATGACGGGTTTGGTCATGTTGTCAAAGAAGACCTGAATCTCACCAGTGGCCACGTTGCGCGTCACTCGGACGTTGTGCCACTGGTCATCCCAGTCGGTGCCGTCGGTCGTCGTCAGGGAGATTTTGGTTCGGTCGGCATCATTAACGATGAAGATCTGGTTTGCGTGCGGATCCGTTTTTTTCCCAAGATGGACGTAGTAAAACCGAGTCGGGCTTTGATAGTTGAAAAACAGGCAGGCATCTCGATGCTTATAGTCTTCATGCGTGCTCAGGACACGGACATCAAGCTGAAAGTCCGTGACAACCTTGTTGTTCAGCAGGGCAATGTGGAACGGAGACCTGAATTTGGGTTGGTGATCACTTTTCTTGGTGTGTTGTGAAAGAACATGGGATGATTCCGTTTTCTTGACATTCCAGCCATGGTCGATGAACTTCCAGTTATCGGCCCCATTCTCAAAATCCGTCGAATAGACTTTCGCGAGTTCCTGGACGGATGTAGTATTCACTTCGATTGTCACGAAGCGCGAAATCGGGATAATTGCGGCCAGGACGATGGCCAGGTTCAGTTTTGAATTCATATTCTTCCGCCAGGAAAAAATGAGCGTTGACACATTAAAACCAAGCTTGATTGTAGAGACGATTGAAAAGCTGTACCAGCGAATTGGAGAACGGTTTCCTGATTCCGGACTCAAAGGCGTTTGCGGTCAACTCCATCAGATTGCCAAAAACATGGAAGCCAGGGCCGATTGGATCGGTAGACCGGTGACCTGGCTGCGAATCCTGACATGGGCCATCTGCGCCGTCATCCTGGTTCTGGCCCTGTTGCCGTTTTTCTATTTTCGGGCGGAAGGTGAAAATTGGAATCTGGAGAAAGTCGTGACGGTGATGGAGGCGGGTATCAACGATATTGTTCTGATCGGCGCTGCGATCTTTTTCCTGTTGACGATCGAGACTCGCTATAAGAGGCAACGGGCGTTGAAGGCACTCCACGAACTTCGCTCAATTGCCCACGTGATCGACATGCACCAATTGACCAAAGATCCACACCGGATCATGGCGAAATCGTTGTATGCCAGTACGGTTCAGTCGCCGAAATTGGAGATGACAGAGTTCGAATTGCGCCGATATCTGGATTACTGCAGTGAAATGCTGTCACTGACCGGCAAGGTCGCTGCCGTTTACGTCCAGGAATTTGACGATGGCGTCGCTATGGCGTCGGCGTCAGAACTGGAAACGATGACAACCGGGCTGTCGCGGAAGATCTGGCAGAAGATTTCGATCCTGCACACGATCGAAGTCGATGATGCTGACCGCAAAAGGGCCGCCTTGCCTTTCGTGCCTCCGAAACAGGGGGAAGCGATCCAGGGGAGTACCGAAACTCCGACGGAATAGTGCAGCGTCATGATTTGATTTTTTGGGATTGGTCGAGGTCACGAGTCCTATTGATCAAAAAATCGCAAGGACTCGTAGCCTAGTCCTCCATTACGACCGGCCCTTGATCTTGGCTGGGACAGAACACTCGTTTCCGGGCTCCAGACGATCGTTCGGTTTTGGAAGGTCGAGACTCATGCCGAGACGTGTCTTCCGCTTGGTTTTAATTCTGCGGGAGACTCATACTACCAATGACAGGATCGAGCCTGGCTGATCGTTCGATGGCATTCACGGAGTGAGAAACATCGAACGTAAGAAGCGGGTCATTGTCACATCCGGAGTTCCCTTCCTGCCCAAGGCGAGGATTCATGTTGCATTCCATGGGCGGATAAAATCAAACGCTTCGTTTGAGTAGCCAACGAAAAATAGAAAGGCGGCGACAACAACGGGAGGCATTTTTTGGGCTTCTTTCGCAGGACGCCGAATTCTAAGAACAATCGTTTCCAGAATGACTTGGCAAGGGATCGACGAAGTTCAATACTGCTTGATTGGCGTGCCTTTCTTTCAGGTTGAGTATCCCGGACTTGGTAGCGGGTATTCCGAGCCCGATCCACGGGCCCGGGGAGAACATTAGCTTCTTCCGGGTCCGACGGGTCGAGAATGCCGTTTTCTTTGTTCCATCGCTTGAATCGAATGTTGGTCTTCGACCGGAATTTCGGTTTCCCAATTTTTCCCGTCAAGTGTTGCTTTGCGCATATGATCCGAGTGTTGCTTTTGGACTTTCGCCACTCCGTTGGCATAGTCGATCATTGCCGTTTTCAAATCGGCCGCATCCGTATTGACCTCGAACTGACTTACTAGCTCGCCGTCAAGTCCAAACTCGCCGGGCTTGACCAACAGGAATCCTGATTTGCCCTCATAATTCTTGACCGATCCCAATTCAGCTGGATCGGTCGTCGTCGAATAGACGAATTTGCCAGCCAATTCATTGCTGAAGGCCAGCGGCGCCAGCGTCGTATGCATCGTGGTGGCTTCCCCATCGCTCCTTGCGACACAAATGACCGATGGCAATCCATCACAGGAACTGACGTTCAAACCCAGCCTGACGTTTTTGAGTTGTGGAAGCCTTGCCGTTGTTCGAGCAACATGATCCCGGGGTTGGTAGTTCCGGGCGATCTTGTCCATACCGCTGGCAAGCGCTCGGGGGGTTGAGTAGGCAAACTGAGGTCCGCGACCAGCACGGCACAGATTCTCTTTCGTATCCGGGCTGAGAAGCGCAAAAACCGTGTTTTCCAGATCACCTTCGCGACTAACGAAAATGGTTCTCAGGAATTCGGCCTCCGATTCGTCTTCATAGGTTGCCAATCGAATACACACAAAATTTCGGGAGGCCTGGATTACGTTTTCGTCGGACAGGAAACTCCTGTCCATGTTTTGCTTGCCAGGTCACCACATGCCCGGCACGCCGGCGCACTGAGGTGCGGCGGACAACAGCATGATCGGACGATTTGTCGCCTTTGCTTCGGCAATCCCGTCAGCCAGGATTCCATACCAGGCGATTCCGCTGGGAATACTCTCGGCAGCCTCTGATTGCTGTTCCGATGTTTGCTGGCTGATTAGCAGGCAAGAATGGCTGAACAACGCAAGGGTGCAAAAAACGGCGAGGCCTGCGCCCCACTTTGCAGCCGTCCCACGACGGAATAGGTCTCGATTCGGGGGGTTCCAACTCGATCGGCTCATCGCTTTCTCCTGAAGATAAAGTTCCATGTTTTGTACACGCAAGCAACTCGCGTTTGTAGACACATGAATTCGGAATTCCGGGAGAAAATTGGCGTACGTGGCGAGCGCATGAGCTTTCACACGTAGTCATTGGGGCGGAATTGAGCCGGGAACAAGCCCGTTCAACTCAAGATGCTGAAAATACCGAAATAGACATCGAGTTTCGATTGAAGCCCGGGATCGTAGTCCGCTGGATCTGTCGTAAAAAGGTACTCCCACATCGTTGCCAGATCTTCATAGGGATTGGATTTCCCGTAGTCGTCCGCGAATGTGGCGGTATTGAGGTACCACCATCGCCCGTCGTGGGAACGGGAGTAGTTGGAACTATTGGGGTTCACGTCGGTCCAGCCACTTTGTGCCAGAAACGAATCCCAGGCATCTCCCAGGATCGGGTCGACGGACTCCAGTTCGAGATCGCTGTCCCAATTATGACCGATTTCGTGAATCGCCGTCATCATGTACTGATCGTTGTACCATGAGGATGATTCGTCCCAATCAGCAATCCGGATTTCGCGGGTGTACTCGTAGGTATAGATCGTTTGTCCGTTTGCAGTATACCAACTGGTCGAAGTGGCGAGATGATTGATCCCTGAACTCCCACCTAGATCATCATATTTCAGGAATCGCAAGTCATCGCTGGACAGCGTGTCTACCAGCAGGATGTTGTTCCCGGTCGCGAGATAAAGTTCCTTGAACCCTCGGTCGATGACTTCGATTTCCAGGTCTGTCCATTGATCGGAGAAATCCTCGAATTCGAATAGCGCGTCACCGACGGCGCGATCATAAACGACATCGTTGCCCTGATGCAGAAATCGGTCATTGCCGGCGTTGCCGTACATCGTATCGGCCGAACTCAGTCCACCGCCATGAATCGCATCGTCACCGTTTCCACCAACCAGGTGATCCACGCCTTGTCCACCAAACATGCGGTCATTGCCATCGAGTCCATAAATTAAATCGCGTCCCGCGTTGCCGTAAATCAAATCGTCTCCGTCGCCGCCCATGATCAGGTCATCGCCGGCATCGCCCCAAAGTTCATTGACCCCGGACTCGCCGAAGATCTGATCGTTTCCATCACCCCCCTTGAGCACATCGAATCCACTGTAAGCGAAAACGTAGTCATCACCGCCCTGCCCTTCCGCGTAATCATCCCCGGCATCAGACATCATGAAGTCATTTCCGTCGCCGCCAAACAAGCGATCGTTTCCGTTGCTTCCCCGCACAGCATCGTTGCCAGCCTCGCCATAGACCTCGTCATCGCCGCCCTGGCCATACAACGAATCATTGCCATCGCCGCCCCAGATTACGTCGTTCCCAATCGAACCGAGTGCATAATCGTTGCCGCCCTCGCCATAGATCGTGTCATCATTGAACTCTCCGGCCAGGTAGTCGTCGCCGTCTCCGCCATAAAGGACGTCGTCGCCAAACCAGCCGTGTAATTCATCATCGCCTTCGCGTCCCAGCAATATGTCGTTTCCGTTTCCACCATCGAGATAATCGTCGCCTCCCCGGCCATCGATGACGTCATTTCCATCGCCTGCCATGACTCGGTCATTTCCTGAGCCGCCCAGAAATATGTCATTCCCCGTGTGACCACCGAAGAAGCTCTTGACGCTCGAGTTGTTGGCGAAATAGTCGTCGCCGGACCCGCCCCAGAACTTGACTTCATTCAACTCCGTCGGCGCATAGACCGCGGAAGGACCGCCTTCAAACTCGACCCGGATCTCCGTCGGTGAATCAACGGTGATTGTGAGAACGTCGTCGGTGTTGTTGCCGAACGCAGAGGCGATACCGGTGGCGGGGTCGAAAACAATTGACGCCAACAGGTAACGTGGTTCCAAGACGGCAAATCCGAATTGCCCGCTGCGCGGTTTCGATCGGCGAAATCTCATCTTCGAGGGCGTCATCCAACGCTGGTAGACTTGGTTTAGCATCTGATTCTCTTTTCGGAACGCGAGTTGCGTCCACATTCATGGGTCAAAATGAACGCGCGGGTTTGCCAAACGCCTGGTTTGGCAGCTTGCCACAATTCAACCCTATGTCACAAAATCGTTTGCGGTCGTGATCCTGGGGAGATTTGTCAACCGGGCCGTCGTTTTGGGCGTTGCAAAAATGAAACAAGAAAAGATTTCGATGGTAAAGCCGTTATTCCGGTTTAATGGAATCTCAATAACCGTTGCAATAACCAGCGTTTGCTTTCTTTTTTTGAACCGATTATCACTTATAGGTTGGTTTTCCCGGAATTTGACTGATTTGGCAGGATCACGTCAGTGAGCGGGAAGCTGCATCGGATCAGTTTGACAAGGACATTGCGTTGGCCACACCAAAACCGTTTTGCCAGGAAAGTTCGCTTTACTCGCCTGACTACGAGCACGACAGTTGCGGCGTCGGTTTCGTCGCACAAATTGACGGGATTCCATCGCGACAAATCATCACCGACGCATGCAGTATTCTCTCCCGCATGGAACACCGAGGCGCCTGTGGATGCGAACCTGAGACGGGAGACGGGGCGGGGATTCTGACAGGTGTCCCGTCCAAATTGGTGCACAAAATCGCCAAGGAAACGGGTTCGTTGGAGTTTGCCTTTATCGGTGTTGGAAATGTGTTTTTGCCAACCGATGAAGCGGAACGAGAAAAATGCAAACATATTTTTGCTCAGAATACGAACCGGTTCGGCCAAAAACTCGTGGCCTGGCGAGAAGTTCCGGTGGATCCCGTTGGCGCCGGGGTGGGTCCGACGGCACTCCGTAGCCAGCCTTCGATCCTGCAAGCATTTGTTGGTTCCCGGGACGGAATCACTCAAGATGAATTCGAACGGAAGCTCTATCAGATTCGGAAATCGGCCACCAATTCGGTTCGCAAAAGCGGGATGTATTCGGCGGACCTGTTTTACGTCTGTTCGTTGTCGTCACGAATCATCGTTTACAAGGGAATGCTGTCGACCGCACAATTGCCTGAATACTACCTGGACCTGCAGGACGACGAATACGAGAGTCACTTGGCGATGGTGCACTCGAGATTTTCGACCAATACTTTGCCCAACTGGTCACGAGCCCAACCGCTTCGCTGGATGGCGCATAACGGCGAAATCAATACGGTGCGGGGAAATCGTAACTGGATCATGGCCCGACAGGGGCTTATGAAAAGTGAGACCTTTGGCTCCCAGCTTCGGTCTGTCATGCCGGTAACCGAGATTGGATGCAGTGACTCTGGCGAATTTGATAATGCAATGGAGTTATTGATGATGGCCGGGCGCGACTTGCCTGAAGTCGTCATGATGATGATTCCCGAAGCCTGGCGCAACCACCGCTCGATGTCTGAAAACAAACGCGCGTTTTACGAATACCATTCCTGCCTGCAGGAGCCCTGGGACGGTCCAGCTTCGATTTCGTTTACCGACGGCCGGATCATTGGGGCTGTTTTGGATCGTAACGGTCTGCGTCCCAGTCGCTACTACGTCACCGACGATAACCGCGTGATCATGGCCAGTGAGGTCGGGGTTCTGGATATTGATCCCGCCAAAATTATTAGAAAAGGTCGATTGGAACCTGGCAAGATGTTCCTGGTCGATTTTGAAAACGGGCGGATCGTCTCCGACCATGAATTGAAAGACAAAATCTCCAGTCGGAGGCCTTACCGCCAATGGATGAACAATCAGCGCCTGACGTTTGAGGAACTTCCCCGCGCCGAAAGCGCCGTGCCTCTGGATTCTCCGGAGCGATTCGCTCAAATGCGCGCGTTCGGTTATACCAACGAGACGCTCGATTTCATGTTGTTGCCCATGGTCCGCGTCAAAAAGGATCCTATCCTGTCGATGGGTAACGATGCGGCTCTGGCTTGCCTCAGCGACAAACCGCGTTTGCTATATGATTATTTCACCCAGATGTTCGCCCAGGTTACGAATCCGCCGATTGACTCGATTCGTGAAGAGATTGTGATGTCGGTCGAATGCTACATCGGCCCGGAAGGCAACCTGCTTGCAACAACCGAGCAACAATGCAACCGACTGTTATTGCACGATCCGATTTTGGATTTTGAACAGATAGCGGCGCTGCACTGCCTCGATTATCGGGGTTGGAAGTCACGATTTATCGACATTACGTTTGAGAAGTCATCGGGCCACGACGGTTTCATGGCAGCAATCTCGCGAATCTGCGAAGAAGCCAAAACGGCAATCGCCGATGGTTGTGCACTGTTAATCCTGTCCGATCGGGCGATTTCGGCCGAGCGTGTTCCGTTGAGCGCACTGCTGGCGACAAGCACCGTACATCATCACCTGGTTGAACAGGAACTTCGAACGCGAATCGGAATTGTCGTCGAATCCGGCGAAGCCCGTGAAGTCCATCACCATTGTCTGTTGACCGGCTTTGGTGCCGACGCCATACATCCCTACCTGGCTCTCGAAGCGATCATTGACCATCACAACAATGACCCGGACTCGGATCTGACGCCGGAAGCCTGCATTGCGGCCTATCGTAAAGGTGTTACCCATGGAATGTTGAAAGTTCTTGCCAAAATGGGGATCTCGACGTTAGCCAGCTACAAAGGTGCAAGAATCTTCGAAGCCATCGGATTGAACTCGGATGTGATTCGGCGCTCATTTCCGGGAACAGCCAGCCGGATTGAGGGCGTTGGTTTTGACGTCCTGGCCATTGAAGCGATTCGACGTCACGATCTCGGTTATCCAGACAGGAAGCACCGCAATTCGCTGCCGGTGCTTGAGCTCGAAACACAAGGCTCAATCCATTGGCGGCAGGGGGGCGAAAAACATGCCTGGACCCCAATGAATATTGCCAATATCCAGCAAGCGGCTCGTGCGGGCGACCCGGAAGCCTACCGACGTTTTGCCTCAGCCATCAACGATCAAACGGCACGCGAGTGCCACCTCCGGGGGCTGTTGAAATTCCGGCCGCGCACGTCGATTCCGATTCAGCAGGTCGAACCCGCCAAAGAAATTGTCAAACGCTTCTGCACAGGCGCCATGAGTTTCGGATCGATCTCGGCGGAAGCCCACGAGACGCTGGCTATTGCAATGAATCGTATCAACGGAAAAAGCAATACCGGCGAAGGTGGTGAGGACTCTCGCCGTTTTGAACCCGATGATAACGGCGATCTTCGACGTTCAGCGATCAAGCAAGTCGCGTCCGGCCGGTTTGGAGTGACGGCTTATTACCTGGCCAACGCGGATGAAATCCAGATCAAGATGGCCCAGGGTGCCAAACCGGGCGAAGGGGGGGAGTTGCCGGGTCACAAAGTCGATGAAACGATTGCTGCCACGCGTCGATCGACCCCTGGCGTGACGTTGATCAGTCCACCGCCCCATCATGATATTTACTCGATCGAAGATTTGGCTCAGCTTATTTTTGACCTCAAGAACGCCAATCCAACCGCCCGCGTGAGTGTCAAGCTCGTGTCGGAAGTAGGAGTCGGCACCATCGCCGCCGGCGTCGCGAAAGCGCACGCAGATAATATCTTGATCTCAGGAGCCGGGGGCGGAACCGGCGCCTCGCCACTAACAAGTATCAAACACGCCGGTATGCCATGGGAATTGGGAATCGCTGAAACACACCAGACCCTCGTCATGAACGATTTGCGCAGTCGAGTTCGACTGCAAACGGACGGCCAATTGAAAACCGGTCGAGATGTTGTCGTCGCGACGTTGTTGGGAGCGGAAGAATACGGATTTGCGACCGCTCCGTTAATAACGTTGGGCTGTATCATGATGCGCAAATGCCATCTGAATACCTGCCCCGTTGGCATCGCCACACAAGACAAAGAGCTTCGCAGGAAATTCAAGGGAAAACCCGAGCACGTCGTCAATTACCTGTTCATGGTTGCCGAGGAGGCCCGTCAAATCATGGCCGAACTTGGGTTTCGTTCAATCAACGAAATGGTGGGACGCGTCGATGCGCTGGACGTTGACCATGCGGTGGAACACTGGAAAGCCAAAGGGATCGACCTGTCCAGGCTGCTCGCACCGGCGTTTGGTTTTCACGACGGAATCCAGGTCTACTGTACCATCGATCAGGACCATGCACTCGACGGCGTCCTGGACTGGAAGTTGCTGGAGCAAGCCAAGCCGGCGATCCGGAATCGCCACAAAGTCGAAATTCGTTTCGAGATCAAAAATACAGATCGGTCGGTGGGGGCGATCTTGAGTCATCACGTTGTAAAAACGCACGGGCCGACGGGGCTTCCCAAAAACACCATCTCGATTTTTTTCAAGGGTTCAGCCGGACAAAGCCTCGGGGCCTTCCTGGCCGGAGGAATTTCGATCCACGTCGAAGGCGATGCCAACGACTATGTCGGGAAAGGGCTTTCAGGGGGACGGATCGTCGTTAGGCCACCGAAATCGGCGAAGTTTCCGGCTGAACAGAACATCATTATCGGCAACGTCGCGCTGTATGGAGCAACCGAGGGTGACGCCTATTTTTGCGGAGTCGCAGCCGAGAGGTTTGCCGTACGGAACTCGGGCGCGCTCGCCGTCGTCGAAGGCGTCGGAGATCATGCGTGCGAGTACATGACCGGAGGTCGGGTCGTTATCCTCGGACCGACAGGAAGAAACTTTGCCGCCGGGATGTCCGGCGGTGTGGCCTACGTTTTCGACCCGGAGGATCAGTTGTTGACCAATCTCAACCTTGAGTTGGTTGAGATTGAAACGATGAAGGAGCCGGCCGACATGGACGAACTGAGGGAGCTGATCGCAACCCATGTCCATCTGACCGGGTCGCAGTTGGCGCAGAAAATACTTGAGGATTGGGAAGTCTCGCTGACTTTCTTCAAGAAGGTGATTCCGACGGCCTACCGCGAGATTCTGCAAAAAAATGTTCTGGCTGTGACGGCAGGATAGATGAATTTGTTGATGGTCTTCCGGTTCAATCAATCGTTTGAACACTCAACGCCGTACGAAAACTGAATTTTTGTTAATAGGACCGAGCTAACCACCATGAGCAATCCAACCGGATTTATGGAATTCGATCGAGTGGACGTAGGCAAACGAGATCCACTGGAACGCGTTGGTGATTGGAGCGAGTTTCTGGTGCAAATTGGCGATAACCAGTTGCGAACTCAAGGTTCACGATGCATGGATTGCGGCGTTCCATTTTGTCACACGGGTGAAATTATCGGGGGATTGGCGGCCGGGTGCCCGGTCAACAACCTGATCCCCGAATGGAACGATCTGGTATACAAGGGAAAATGGCGAGAAGCACTTGACCGGCTTCATTTGACGAATAATTTTCCCGAGTTCACGGGTCGAGTCTGCCCGGCGCCTTGCGAAGGCTCGTGCGTGTTGGGCATCAACGAACCCGCCGTGACGATTAAGAGCATCGAGCGTACGATTATTGACCGGGGTTTCGAACACGGCTGGGTCGTCCCCAGGTTGCCGCAGTCGCGTACCGGGAAAAAAGTCGCCGTCATCGGTTCCGGTCCAGCCGGACTCGCCGCTGCCGATGTACTTAATCAGGCTGGTCATGAAGTAACGGTATTCGAACGTGAAGATCGAATTGGTGGCCTGCTGATGTACGGTATTCCCAACATGAAGTTGGACAAGGGAGTCGTACAAAGGAGATTGGACCTGCTTCAACAGGAGGGAATCCAGTTCAAGACCGGGATTGAAGTAGGTGTGGCGATTTCGGCAGACGAAATAAAATCGTCCTTTGATTCCGTGGTGATTTGTGTCGGCGCGACACTGCCGCGCGACTTGAAAATCCCGGGCAGGTCCCTCACCGGCATCCATTTTGCTATGGACTATCTGAGAGGTTCCACGGCGGCGCTACTGGATGACGCAACGGCCCCAATCTCGGCCAACGGAAAAAACGTCGTCGTGATTGGTGGTGGGGATACCGGGACCGACTGCCTGGGCACTGCGATCCGACAAGGATGCAACAGCGTCGTCAATCTCGAAATCGTAACTCGGCCGCCAGATCAGCGATTGGATTCAAATCCCTGGCCACAATGGCCGATGATTTTCCGGACTGATTATGGTCATGAAGAAGCGAAAGCCAAATTTGGTGAAGACCCCCGTCAGTTCAGTGTTGAAACGGTTGAATTTGTTGCCGACAGCGACTGGAACCTGAAAGGACTGAAGACAGTCGAAGTGGACTGGGCGAAACAACGTCCGGGTTTCGCTCCGTTCACAGCCGTGGAGGGTACAGAAAAACTGATCGAAGCAGACCTGGTGTTTTTGGCGCTGGGATTCCTGGGGCCCGAGCCCCTCATTTCCGAAGCGTTTGGTTTGGAAACGGGGCAACGCACCAACATCTTGGCCAATACATCGGATTACGAAACCAGCCAGCCAGGAATCTTTGCCGCCGGCGATTGCCGTCGTGGTCAGAGTCTGGTCGTTTGGGCTATCCGCGAAGGCCGGCAAGCCGCGGAAGTTTGCGATCGTTACCTGTCCACGTCCGGTTAGCTCCAGCCGTGTTTTCGTTTTGACTTCATCACCTCAATCCGTCGTATTCCGGACAAAACAGACAGTCGGCAGACGCCCTTTCCCAGGATCGGCCTTGCCTCCCGGGTTGGTGCAATCCAGACGGACCTCGCGGTCCGCCTTGGTTGGCTGTCTGTTGTCAAACGCAGGACCACTACCAGATGTTGATCCGTTCAGTTTCTGGTTTATAAAGGCCATCTCCGGGTTTAACATCAAATGCCTTATAAAAAGCGTCAATGTTGGTGACCGGGCCGTTGGCTCGATACTGGGAGGGGGAATGCGGGTCGGTTAACAGGCGTTTGACCATTTCTTTATCCCGGTACTTTCTCTGCCAAACGCGACTCCAACCTACAAAAAACAGCTGGTCGGAGTTCCAGCCGGCAACTTTTTCTGCCGGCTTACCATCGCTGGCAATGGAAAGTGCTTTATGGGCAATCGTCAGCCCGGACAGGTCCGCGATGTTTTCGCCTAGCGTCAGGCTCCCATTGACCTGTTTTCCGTCGAGTGGTTCGTACTTGGCATACTGGTCGATCAGCTGCTGAGTCAGGGTACTGAATGCCTTCTGGTCTTCGGGTGACCACCAGTTGTTCAAGTTGCCATCGCCATCGTAGCGACTTCCCTGGTCGTCAAACGCGTGGCTGATTTCATGGCCGATGACAGCTCCAATGCCTCCATAGTTCAACGCATCCGGCGCGTTCATGCTGAAGAAAGGAGCCTGCAGAATCGCAGCTGGAAATACGATCTCGTTTTTGGTTGGACTGTAATAGGCGTTTACCGTCTGAGGCGTCATCCCCCATTCCTGCCTGTCGATGGGCTGTCCCAGGTGACGGATATTGCGATAATGCTCGACGATGTTGGAGCGATAAACGTTACCAAACAGGTCATCGGGAAGAACTTCCAGTTCCGAGTAGTCGCGCCAGACATCTGGATAGCCGATTTTCGTGCCAATTTTGGAAAGTTTCTCCCTGGCTTTGATTTTGGTCTCGTCTGTCATCCAGGTCAGATCGTCGATGCTTTGGCCAAATGCCGTGAGCAGGTTCTGGACGAGCTTCTCCATGCGGGCTTTCGCTTCCGGTTTGAAGTGCTCTTCGACATAAAGTTCACCAACCGCCTCCCCAAGCGCTCCAAAATCACCCGCCCCTGCCCCGGCAACCGCGTTGACAGCACGCTTCCATCGCGGCTGCTGGACTGGAATTCCCGCGATTGTTTTTTCGTAGAGTTCGAAGGCAGCGTCAACAAACGGTTGAGAGAGAACCGATGCATAAGAGTCGATCAGCCGATACTGCAGATATTGGATCCACGTGTCCCGCGACGTTTCATCGATGATGGTGGATAGACTCTCAAAAAAGCTGGGCGTATTTACGTTCACGTCGGTTGGTGGGTTATCCACGTCTGCTGCGACAAAAAACGCGTTCCAGTCGATTTCCTGGCCCGTCAGTTTTGAAAGTTCGTCAAACGTTTTCTTGTTGTATCGTTTTTGCGCGTCCCGGAGCTTGACGCGTTCCCAGGAAATCCCGGCCAGTTTGGTTTCGAGTGCGACGATGTCGTTGGCAGCGGCCTCGCCGTTCTCAATGCCCGCCAGATCGAACAGGGTTCCAATATACTGTTTGAGTGCGGCGCGGACTTTTTCCGAATCTTCGTCATCCTTGAGATAGTAATCACGGTCGGGAAGTGAAATGCCACTTTGCATCAACTGGCAAATGTACTCGGTTGCATTGCCTGCGTCCTGCGAAACAAAAAACCCCACGGGACTCTTGACGCCGATCTTGCTGAAATGACCAAAATGCTGCCAAATGTCCGCTTTGGATTTCAAGCTTCGGATTTTTGCAAGTTCATCATTCAGCGGCGTGTAGCCTTTCTCGTTGGCAAGTTTCTCATTCATATAGCTCTGATAAAAATCGGCGATCTTTTGAGCGTTGCTTCCTTGGGGATGCTGCGCTTCTGCCGTTTCCTCGATGATCTGGCGAATTCTCAATTGGGAATTGTCGGCCAGTTGAACGAACGAACCGTAATTCGATTTGTCTTCCGGGATCTCGGTAAACTTGAGCCAGGAACCATTAACGTGCAGGAACAAGTCGTCCTGAATACGAACGTTCTTGTCAAATGCAGCTGTGTCCAGTGATCCGTCGTCGGTTTGAGCAAACGTTGCGTACGACATGCACATCAAAATGAAACAGGCTAATAGTAGTCGCATGGTCTTCTTTCGGTTCAATTACATGGTTGATGAATTCAATGGAAAATCGTCTCACAGACCATTCCTGGAAGTCGCGAAACCATTGCATATTTTTTTCGGTGACAGCGGGAAGTCGGCCGCCATTCAAATTGACTATCGGTTCGATTTGAGAATGGAAAAGGTCGCCGTCGGCGAATCAGCGGGTGTCGGTGTCGCGGGAGCCAAGTTCGATTGATTCGGGAGATTTCCATCCCCTTGCGGAACATCTGGTAGGCTTGTCAATGTGCTCGGAGCGGCATTGACGCGAGGTTGGGCATTGACCCTGTTACTTTCGGGCAGGACCGGAACGGCGGGAGGCAGTTCAGTCGACAGCGGTGCATTCAAGATCAGCTTACCGGGTAATCGCCCTGACAATCGCTGCGACTGGGCGGCCGAATTGTTGCGGTTTCGTTGTTCTGAACCAGCTGTTGACTTAGCAGGTTGAACAGGAACATTTGATCGGGTGCCAACTGCACTTCGGCGGAAAGCCGTGTCGGAATCCGGGGTGGCACGCTGAATGGGCTTCAGAAAGGTCTGCCGGGTTTGAGGGTTATAATAAAGTCGGTATGGCTGAGGTCTCGCGGACGATGTGACCGTTGGCTTTGCCTTGATTTGCCCTGACGATTGAGGAGACTTGGCGATTTTCCCGGTTCCAGTGCGATTGGGCGGATACTGAGGTCGCTTGTCAATTTGCTGCTTCCGTAACGCTTGCTGGCTGGATCGGTCTGCCTGGGTTGGTTTCGGTTCGACCCTTGCGGCCGCTCTTCTGGAAAATCGGCGGAAAACCTGCGCATCCAGAGGCGTAGCAACGAGCGTCACGACAATCAGAACTAACATCAAACCAAAACGAAACATCACGCTGTCTCCTGAATTTAGGATCTCGAATCCCGTTTTTCTCTGGGGCGCCAATGTTGCGGAATCCACGCAAACGACGCCTGGGATGGACACAATTGTTGCAGGAAATCGCGGAATTTTAAAGTAGCTGTCTGCGTTGGATTGATAACGACTGCTTGAAATCCGTGGTATTCCATACGGAAAACGTAATTCGAATCAGTGCTTTCATCGGCTGGAATAGACTGGGCCTGATTGGAAGTTGAACGTGCAGATTATTTGGAGAACCGTTTATGCCACGCCCCGTTAGGCCAGGTTATCAGCCGGGATATTTCGAGGGATGTTACTCGATCGGGCGTACTTGATGTCTTTTCGCGCTGATTCGTCAGGCCTTGTATGGATTCGTTGTATGTGCACATGTTGAGAGAACGGCCATTCCGGTGGAGGCTGGAGAGGGGGTTGGAATCAACACCAAGACAGTTGTCAAGACATTTTGGAAACCAATGATCGTCATGGAGATGGAGCAACCTGCTGTCAATCACATCTCAAGAATCTCAGCACGTCATGCCAACGGTGTTGGTTTTCAAATGAATCGGAACCTGAAAGCGGAACAGTGGATCGAGATTACTGTGAATTCGGACATTGGAACTGCCTGTTGCATGCGACATTCCAACATCATGTAGTCCCTTGTTGCGTAATTGCGAATGGTCGGACAGAAACGGGGACTGGTTCCGTTCATCGAGCATAACAAGCAGAATAAACAATGTTCATGTAAACTAATATCAGGCAAGCTGAAAACGGATGGGTTTGTTTGCCGACGCAAAGCGTGAAAAAGGGTCTTTTTCCGTAAGCGGGCTGTTGGACTGTTCTGAATTGCCGGCAAATTTGAGAGAGTTCAGTCGTTCAACCGATCGAGGCGACGAGGTGAGATCAGGCAGTGGCTTGCGGAAGGGAATAACCCAGAAAAAAGGTGTCAGGAACCTTTTACCTCGACCCAGGGTAAAAGGTTCCTGACACCTTTTTTGGGATGCCGATACCGGGAGATCCGAAATGCTGCCTTGATCAACGGTTCTCGGAGACCGCAGCGGTCGCGACTCGCGTTGGCGGCTCCAGCTTTTCTACCATCGATTGAATCGGTCCGATGTTGCTGGCACGAGCAGGCCAAGTTGTGCGGATGTAGGAACCACTCGCAGTTTTCAGTCCGCTATCCCACCAAAACCAACCCCCGGAAATGACCCCGACGACTTCATGTTGGGCATTGAAAACGGGACCGCCCGAATCACCAGGCAACAACGGAACATCAGCGAAGATTTTTTCCACGCTTGAGGGAGGTGATGCGAATGCCTCGAATGCGCGAACGCAGCAAGCCAGATCTGTGCCGCCACCAAGCCCAGCGAGTTCAAGTCTGTCCCCCCGTTTGACGGATTGGGTTGCAAGTTTGGCAGGCTTAATGTCCTCCGGAACCCAAACCCAAAGAATCGCCACATCTTTTTCTTCATCATACTGAACCACGCGGCAGTCTTTTGCGCGACGTTTGTTTCGATAGGTTACTTTGATGGATCCATCCACGATGTCGTCCTGCACGACATGCCAAGCCGTCAGGACATAACCTTCCGAAAGAGGTTTCTCGGTAGTGTTCAACGAAATCAAAACACCTGTCCCGGATCCTCCGGAAGTTGAGACTTCGACGATGGACTGATGATAGTCACTTTCCGGAGTCCATTTCCAAAGCCCTGACCCTTTGCCGACAGGCTCACTCGACTTCGGCGATTCGACCGAGGTGGCCGTTGATTCCTGAATCAGAACTTCAGGTTCGGCCGATGGGACAATGACCTGGCCCGTTGTCACCGGATGACGGGAACTCTGTTCCAGAACTGGCGAGACCTGAAGTGGAATCTGCGCGGAAAGGTTTGCCGCGAAAAAGACCAAACTGACAAGGGTAGCTGCAACCGTCCTGTTCATTGCTGCCTCCTAGGGCAGGGCGACAGGTCGGTCAAACTTCATTCGACGAATGTCTGTTGAAGGATGGGCAGGACCTGCCCGCCTCGTGAGTTGATGTGTTCCGTCTTAATTATTCCCAGAAACATTTGTCCGCTTTCTTTATGTCGGCTTTGCCTAATCGATTCATTCACAAAAAATTTCCTAAAATCAGTTCCGGCAAGTGCATGCATCAACCTCGTGAATATTTTCACGAAGTCGCTGGACACGTCGGCCGATAGCCGCCAACCGCGTTTCCATAAAACAACTTGCGTCGCTTGGTCAGGTCCACTCCAGCTGTGCTAGCTTAGGTCGATTCCGCGACCGCCTTCCTTCGATGACTCAAGGCAAGCATCGAGTACGCGTTGAGTGAGTAGCGAGACATCGGGCCAATGCCCGTCGAGTTCACCCGAATTCACAAGTCGTCCGAATTTACGGAAAAGCCTGGTTTCCTGCGAGTCGCGATCGCTGTTGCCTGGTTCCTCGATAACGATGTCCTCACGGTTTTCTGCCATGGAAAAATCACAGTTATCGATCAAGAATTCGGAATTGTAAATTGAAAATCTGGCCTTGTTTCCGGCGTACGGAAGAACAAAATCAGGGACGAAAACACTTCCATCGGTACCGGAAACATGGGCCCACTGTTGATGCCCAGTGATAAAGCTGTTGTAAAAAGTGGATGTCACGCCGTTTTCAAAATGCAATCCGCACTCCATTTCCATGGGGACCGAGTCGGGACTATCGTCGCGCTTGTGAGCTGCCAAAGTTCGACCGAAGACTTTTTTCGGCGTTTCATAATTCATGACCCACAAGGCGAACCGGACGGTATACCAACCGAGATCGCCGAGGCAACCAAACGGCTCCAACTCGCTGTTGGTTCGGATATTGCTCTCGTCAAATTCCTCGTCGCCAAAAAAACTGAATTGGGTCGCGATCCGCTTGATTTGGCCAATACGATTGTCGATCGCTTCACGTATTTTTTGCAGGCGTTGGCTGTGCATGTACATTACACCATCCATGAATTGAACGTTGTTTTTTTTGCATGCGGCAACCATTTCCTTCAGATCCGCGTGACTGCCAGCACAGGGCTTTTCACAGAGGACATGTTTGCCGGCTTCGGCTGCACGAATGACCCACTCTTTTCTCATACCCGTCGGAAGCGGAATGTAGACGGCGTCGATGTCGTCGGCCGCCAGCAGCCGGGAATAGCCTTCAATCGCGCGGGGAACCTTGTCAAATGGAACCGCGGCCTGACATTGTCTGATGAATTGTTCACTGCTCGATACGTTCCGGCTGGCGACGGCCACCAGTTCACCGTTGCCGGACAACTGGATCGCTTGCCAGTTTTTCTGACCGATGGTTGCGGTGCTCATGATTCCCCATCGGCAAATGTCCGCGTCTTTTCCAGGTTTACTCAATTTCTCACTCCGAATCGTAAATAGTAGTTGTTTCTTTTCCGTCGGCGATTAAATTCGTCAACTGCTCAGCTCGGCAGACGCTTGGGAGCTCACCTCACGAGAAAGCCATTTTGTGACAAAGTTCAGGCCCGGCAACCCCGCTTCTATCGTCGCCTTTCAAAGTTCGTCCAATTCCGCTTGAATCGCTGCGACTTCGGCTTGTCTCCCCAGCGCAGCCTGGGTGGCACGTTGCCAATCGATGCCGAGATATTCTGCCAATTTGTAAGCCAGGTGCAGGTCCAGCACCCCCCGGAATTGATTCACCATCCGTCCGTGCACGTAAATGGTGTTCTTGTCGGTATCAAACCCGGATTCAAAGTTTTCAGACAGTTCCTCGAACCATGATTCCGGCACGCCTTCCTTGCGGCACGTTTCCTCGTCCCATATCTCGTTGCCGTTGCATTTCAACAGCAGGAATTGGGCGGTGATTGGATTGAGATTCATGTTGGAATCGTCGGCGCGGAAGTCAAGAAAGGGGCCGGTTGAAGCACATTCGCAACCGCCAATCGGCAATCGCGATAGATCAGAGTTTCAAAGAAACACGGCCCGAATTCGCCGGACCGTGTTTGAATTTGAAACCCACCAACGTTGAAACCTCAGTTTTCCGTGGTTTTTGCGGTACCGTGGTCGGTTGGGCTTTTGCAAAAGCGGTCAAGCCAATCAAAAAACACCCGGTGCCAGAGCACGCCATTTTGGGGCTTCATAACCCAGTGGCCTTCGTCCGGAAAATACAAGAACCGC
>JAHEBQ010000099.1 GCA_024642205.1 Planctomycetaceae bacterium
TCCAATTGACAGGGCCACCCATCAACCCATAAATTGACGTCTCGACCGGGCGTTTAGCTCAGTTGGCTAGAGCATCTCGTTTACACCGAGAGGGTCGGGGGTTCAAGTCCCTCAACGCCCATTCATCAAACCCCGTAGAACGTAATGTTTTGCGGGGTTTTTTTTGTGTCGTCATTGTTACGATTCAAATTGCTCAATCCGCTCGAATTGTCATGAGTTGATTCTCGTCCCGCCGCCATTGAAGGATCGGTTGGGGGCCATCGTCGGGTGGGCCATCGTCGGGTGGGCCATCGGCCAAGCGGCAGTCGTCCGAACCTATGTCGCCGTGAAATTCCACCTGGTAAATCTGCTTTGATTCACTTTTGCGCTTTCTGACATGCCGCCTCAACGATTTCGACGAAGGCCCGGTCTTCGTTTCGATAGAAATCCCATCCCTCTATACCTGGGGAATCCAGGCTGCCGGCCTTCATTCGAACGAATCCCAAAGCCGTCTCACCCTTCATGAATTCGATTCGATATTCGGCGGCGTCGAACGCGAGTTTGGCACGCATTCCAGGTCCCTTGGCAGGTATCCGCCCCAGCTCCTGGAGCCAATTTTGAATCGCGGCTGCCTCCGTGATTTCGAAGCGGAAGACATCATCTGCCGACAGGTCGGCTTTCGGCGCGTACGAGATCACGATGCGTTCGGTAGCGTCGAGCGCAAGTACTGACACTATATCTTGTTTTGCCTGCTGTTCGGTTTCGTTTTTCGTGATATGTTGCTGCAATTCTTTGACATCGGCGGCGGTCAACTTTTTCAGATGCAAAACCGGACGAACCGACGCGGTAACTCCCGGTGAAACCTCGCCGTAGCGTTGATTCCATTCTAGCAGGACAGAATCTCCTGGCGTTAGCTCCGCTATGACGGCGTTCAGTTCCTTGATGCCGATCCGATTTCGCTTGAAATCACTGACTTGAACCCGGTACTCTGTCTGCTGTTTGTCGCCGTACTGCCCTGGTTTTGCGTAGTGCAGGTATTCAGTAACGGTGAAGACGGCTCGTTCTCCTGAGTCACCACACGTTTCCGGACATCGTTCCGTCCGACCTCGGCAAACTTGGTACTCGATCCCTTCATACCGCGCGATCACGCGGTGTTCCGCAAGGATTCTTAGTTTCGTATTCCTGGTGGGCTTTTCCCGGTATTCGTCCATGTCCTTGTCGGAGGCTTCCGTGACCAGTTGACCGGAATTGACTTGGGCGGTGGCCGTAAAGTCAGTCAGCGGTGTCACAACAGGCAGTACGAATACCGTCAATCCCAGGAAGCTGCGGATCATCACGTTCATCTTAGGGCTCTCGAGTTAATCAAAATTTGGCTTGAATCCAGCTCCAAAAAAGGTTTCCTGTCGGGAGGAAAGTTCTTCTATTGAGCATCAAGATCATGGGGAAAAAAATCGTTGCCAGAGTTTCGGTTTTCGCTTTTAAGAACCAACCTTTGGGCGGTTTGGAATTTGAATGCGTTCAGCAGTCGGAAACGGACGGCCAAAACCGTGGTACCGCAATTGTTGAATCCAAGTAGATTACGCGAGCAAATCACCATTATTAGGCAAGATTAGCAGGTTTTACCGAATTTTTTTCGGTTGCCTCGAGCCTCATTTGAATTGATGTGAGAACTGTTGATACAAACGGGCTTGATTGTCAATCTCGATCATCGCGTGAATCATTACCTTCATGGGATGTCTCGGGCGACGTAGACGCTGTACGCCAACTTATGTCACCGGAGATCGTGTAAAATGCTGTCAGATCGGCGCGGCCGCAGTCGCACGTGTACTAGCGGTGTCCGACGATAATGGAATGACGCGATTTGACTAACTCCGAGTTTCGAACGATTCCGGCACCCCCGCGAATTGTCGCGATTAGCGGCCTCGTGTTCGCCGTGCTGTTTACCGTCAGCGTGGTGCTCATTCGGCTGGCCGTTCCGGCAAACCCGGTGGATCCTGGCGTTTGGCTTACCGACCCGATATTGCGAAAACAGGTCATTTTGTCACTGAATTTAGTTCCGTTTGCAGGGCTCGCATTCTTATGGTTCATGGCCGTAATGCGTAACCACATTGGCTTGCTCGAAGATCGTTTTTTTACGACGGTGTTTCTTGGCAGTGGTCTGCTGTTCGTTGCCATGCTGTTCGCCGCTGTCGCTGTTGCCCATGGTCTGTTGGATAACTTTGCGATTGGCGACCGTCCGTTTGAGCAAAGCGAAAGCTATCGAGTTGGCCGAAGTATTGCCTACGCCCTGATGAACACCTTTGGCGTGCGAATGGCAGCAGTGTTCATGTTTGTGACCTCGATGATCGGGTTGCGCACGGCAGTGCTGCCACGCTGGGTATCGTATATTGGCTTTGCATTTGGACTGGTATTACTTCTGGTCATGTCCGATTTCGCCTGGATCGCGTTGCTGTTCCCGTTGTGGGTCCTGCTGGTAAGCACCTATATCCTTATTGTTAACGCGCGAAGCAGACAGAAAGAATGCAATTCCTAGTTGCCGAAAATGTCTGGCTGAGGCAGAAATGGCCCGCTTCGAGCCCGCTATTGCGATTGATCAGGGTGGGCGATTCGGGCAATGAGCCAAACTGTCCAATCTGAGAAACGGTCCATTCTTGCCTGTCGCCAATAACACTTGAGTCAAGGGGACAGCGGTATCTTGGTTACGTCCGTGACGCTCCGGCAGCCCCAGGAATCCGCAAGGCTCTGGTCAAAGCAATTGAACGGCAATGATACTGATCGGCGTGGTTACGATATATTAGCCAGGCTGCTGAAAGGTTGTTCGTTTTGATGGTAGTGCTGATTCAGGGCTGGTCATTCGAGAGGGTCGCACTTCTACAGTTTTTCGCCCTCGATCATTTTTCGCCCTCGATCATCTTTCGCCCTCGATCGACTTCTTCGGCTGTCCAACCGGCTGCGAGCAAACGATTCCCGATATCGGCTTCACAAAGCTTCGCGGCCCGTGCCTTCTGGATAAACGTTGAAATTGCTTTTTCGTGGTCCTGAAGCCTTCGCGATGGCTGGGACTCCGCTGGGCCTTTATCACAGGAGTCTTTTGATGAAGATAACGACGCGACGACCCATTGGATGAACCTGCCGACGACCCACCATATCGGAATCCATACGACCAGCGAAATGCCAGCCGTGCAAACGATGCTCAAAATCATGAACGCTGCTGCATTTGCCAAATCAAAAAATCCAATTGCCAATCCGACAAACGTGGCGATCATCCCGATACCAACGCGGCCAAAAAAACGACCTATTTTCCCGGGCGAAGACGAAAGACTCATAGTTGGTTGTCCAATACGATTTCCCAATACCGAATGAAACCCACGACCAGAGCCAAATAGAGCGGAATCGCAAACGCGACTTCAACGGCGACTCCGGTTATTGGCGTCGTAAAGCCCGTAAAATTGGCCACTGCGCTCTCGCCGTAAACGCGATAGCCGTTCGCGATCATCCACGATTCCGCAGGCAAAGCCAGAGCGGCAATGATGAATAAGGCCGCGATAAACCGCAGCGTGATTGGATAACCAACCAGAAACCTGTCAATCAGGAATGCCGCAACCCCGATTAGAAGCACCCAAAGTGCGGTCGAGACAAAACTGATGTCGTGATAAAGATAAGACCAGGCGGGAAACCTCTCGTTGCGAACCATGGGTTCGATCACCAACTCGAAGAAAAAAACCGCGATGAAACCAAGGACGATGGCTCGCAACCACTTCCGCTTTTTCACAGGAACCAAGGCAACGTCGTCGATGACAAAACTCCAGTATTTGTAAAATGCGATGACCAGCGAAGTGAACACTGGTGCATAAAACAGAATTTCAATCGGAACGCCCAGCAACTTGACTCCAGAAACAGAGTCCAAGACTTCCGGCGAATATTTTCGAATTCCAACCCCGACGACAACCGCCTCGGCGATTACAACCAAAGCCAGCAAGACTCCAAGATACGCGGCGAATCGTCGTGGCGCTTTCCAGTGGGCAAACTGGTCGTCCACCAATACGACGACACTTAACATCATCGCAGTCCAGCCAAGTGTCAAGATCCAGCTAACGTCTGCGTAAACGTAGGCCCAACGTCCCATGTTATCGTTGATCCACATCGGTGCGGTGAACACCTCAAAGATCAAAACACCAGTTGCCATGGCAGCTGCTTTCAGCCAGAGTTTGTCGACCCGCCGGCGCAACCAAAAAAACACGCCGATCGCGGAACCGATGACCGAGGCGTTGAACAAGGCAATGGGCACAGTCGTTGCACGCATTGCCGCGTGCTCAGCTTCATGTTGAATGGCTGCCTGGACGAAGCCAATTTCAGCAATGAGTTCAAACAACTCCCTGCAGGAGGCAATCATGTATAATGACGAATCTATCGAGCCGATCATCCTAATTCCTTCCCATTGTTAATTTGGCACGTCCCCATTGAGATACAAGGTTTCTTGTTTGAACCGACGTCATTTCCGGCGGAGACAGTTGGGAGTTTTCGGGATTCTGAGTCCTGGATTTTGCAACCACCCCATTTTGCATGGCAGAATTCCGGCTGGGTACTAAGCCGATCCCAGATTTGCCAAAGTGGTTCTTCGAGGACACTTCCGAATTTGGCATGGTTAAAATCGCACGACATTACATCACCGTAAGGCGACAGATAGAAGTAGCTGGTCCCGCATGAGCAGCCGACACTTTGATGGCTGGTCATGAACGCCAGAAACACAACGCCTGGATACCGAGGATTTCGATTGTAATGGTTGGTACTACGGATCATTTCCTGAATCCAATCGCGGTTGTCAACAAGATCCTGTCTTTTCTGGTACCGACCGCTTGGCATGGCGTCGAATACAAATACTTCGTGGACGCCGACATCCTTCGCGAGCTCAATGATCCTCTCAAGCTCCCCTGCCCTCCATGTTTCGCATGTCATTGTCGTCGAGAAACCAGTCGAAAACCCCAACTTCTTAGCCCGTCGAATGCCCCGAATCGCTCGTTCGAAAAGACCCGGAAGTCCACGGAATTCGTCGTGTTGCTTCGAATCTGCAAAGTCAATGCTGACGAAAATACTGTCGAGTCCAGCCTGCCTGAGCTCTTTCGCCCGCCGCTCAAGGTCCCAACCGTTCGTATAGAGCAGAGTCGTCGCGCGGTCCTTGTCGACTGATTCAATGAGCTGAGGTAGGTCTGCTCTCATCAAGGGTTCGCCACCGACGAAATTTATTACTGAGACACCGAGGTCTTGCGCCTCTGCGATTGATTGTACCGATTGCTCAGTTGTCAACGTTGCTCGACCTTTTTCCTCGACGCCGGCAAAGAAGCTGCAATGTTCGCAGAAAGCATTGCATCTATCGTTAACGGCGAAGCTCATCAGGTTTGGTAAGTTTCGATTTTGAATCGTTCGAAATAATGCTCTCGACAAAAAATTGGCGGCTGGTTTGCTGAACATCGCCGGGGTCATCAGGGAGAAAACGGGATTGCCGTCCCGATAATGGATGATCTTGCTGTGGTTCAAATACGTTCGGTACAGAATCTCAACGAAGTCGGTTCCTGCACCGAGCGATTTCGTGGCAAGCAGCCATTTCATACGCAACCTCGAATAGAGTGAGTTCATAACGATTAACCTGACGTCTAGGACGAGAGCATTCGATTCATGCGACATTGGAATCAGCCAAGAAGTTAGCCGATTTTGTCCAACCGCTACTGAACCTTGGGACTCAAGATACACTTCGAATCCATCGCTGGCCAGCTTGGCGGTTCTGCACTTGACTTGTTCCGACTGACGGGATCGTGATTTTCGCGGCTTGATGTCCTGGCCGCTTGTCAGATATTTGAATGCCGGTTTTCACATCTGGATCATTTCAGCGGCGCGCTTGCGGGCAAATTTCTCTGTGGCGGGATTTGAATCGCTGCCAATCGTACACCATTGGGAGCTTGACGGCTACAAAATACCGCAACAAACATACCCCGGATCGGTCTCTTCAACGATCCACCATTTTTCCGTTCGTTGAATTGACCCATTTCACTCTGCGATCGTTGTAGTACTTGCATTGAGCCGAAAAGGATTCGAAGATGAAGCGCCGGCCCCAAAACGGGAAAAAGTGTGGGAGTAAAAAGCTGCTATTCTGCCCAGGAAATAAATCCAAGTCTCGATCTTGCTGTTCCGCCTGCCGGTGAACCGTACTCCAGATTTCGATCAATGCCCCAGTATCTTGAAAGTGAACCGTGCTTCCATCCAGTCTCGGAATCAATTTGCGACAAATGAAGCACCGAGTCTCCACGCAACGTAGCGGGTGCTGATCGCGATCGGCCGGGATGACCCAAATCATCTACCAGGACCCGATATTCATCTTGAGTTTTTTCCAAATCGCATCAGGCACTTTGAAACTCAATTCGTCATCGGATTGAGAAACAGGCTTGAGGTTTCGCGAAAAACTTCATCCGATTCTCCGCCCAGACTAACCGCAAGTTAATACTCTTAGACCTCAATGCCAGGCCGACAAATCGAAAACAGAATTGGCATATCGATGCGAACTCCCCCAGCCCAGTCCCACGATACGAAGCGCCAAAGCGATCCGTTGCCGAATCTGATTCAGGACACGTCCAACGGATGCCATCTCTAAAACGGTGGATTAATTGGAATTCCGAGGAAAATTCAAAATTCGGGTAATTCAATGAGTCGATGAATTTTTGCTCGATTGGCCGTCGCGAATTTATCACAATTCATGATCAATGTTCGGAGGATTCGGGCAACTCAAGCACTTGCCTTTGTGTCAACAAACGCTTGCGGAGTTTGCCATAAGTCAGTTGCTGAACAGATACACCTTCTTGAGCGGCCAGCGCTGCGGCGATGCCGGCGCTTTGGCCGAGGATCATCCAGGTCGGCTCGACTCGGATGGACGAAATGCCGACGTGTGTGCATGAGAGCGCAATGGGCACCAGGAGATTGGAGCAATCTACTGGTTTGGGCAGGATCGCACGGTACGGGACATGATAGGCGTAGCCTTGTTGGGGGGCTTTTCTCCTCACCGGGAAGATGGTTCCCTCGTTGATGATTCCGCCATCCTTCAACGCAACTCGCTGACAGTCGTGCGAGTCGATTGGGAAGGATGAAACGACAATCGGGTCGTCCTTTGCCGGTTCCTCCAGAATGTCTTTCTGGCTGAGCACATACATGCCCTTCATCCGCCGACCTTCGCGGACGTAAAGTGCGGGGGAGAAGTGGTCGTATCCCTGAAACTCGTCCTTGCAGAGTCCGAGTTCGGCGTACTTTCGTCTGGTAGCTGCAGGCACGGCTGGGTCATTCGTGAGGAAGTGGTAGAACTCCAATGTGTATTGCTTGTGGGCTTCCCAGATCGCGGTCCGACCTTTTTCGTCTGCTTCGCTCCAGCCGTTACCGCCGCCGACCAGGCCCAGAGAGAATTGTCCGCCGATGGAGTTATTGCCGTCGAATTTTCCACCCGGAATCGAATAGAGATCGAATCCAAGTTTGCCACCGGCCTTCGCATAGCGACGCATGACTTCGAAGCGTGCAGGATCATAGTTCGCCGGTTTGGGAAAAGGGACGCGATTTTCGGGATCCGCAGTAAGGCATAGTCGAAAGCTGTAAACCATGACGTTCTTGTCGCCTAATTCTTCGGGCCCGGCGTCTGTTGCGGTGACTAGCGGCAGCGGCTTGTCGTCTAAGTCAAAGCCGTCGATTTCCATTTTCGGTTTGGAATACTGCTTGCCCGCGAAAGACTCACCGTATTCCGCGCGGCCTTCTCGCCCGATCGTCCAGCTGACGCCTGCCGCAGCCATCAGGTCGCCTTCATAGGTAGCGTCGATAAAGACCTCAGCGCTAAAGGTGCCGTCGCTGGTAACCAGTCTCTTAATCTGCGTCCCATCTTTCTTCACCGACTGGAGGTAGCGTTTGGTCAAGACCACGACTTTGGCTTCATCCAACATTTGTTGTGTCACACGGGCAGCCACGTGAGGTTCGTAAGTCCATTTGGCCTGATCCTTGACGCTGACCTTGTAGGGCAGTTGCACGCCTCGTGATGCGTAATCTTTTTCAATGCGAGTGTGCCATTCATCGAACAGCCCCAGCACTGTGTTGCGGTCGCATTGATTGGAATCACTGTGACTTAGACCGCCGGTGTTCAGTCCACCAACATGATCGGTGGGTTCCAGCAAAATAACCGACGCCCCTTCCCGTGATGCAGCGATCGCCGCACAAAACCCACCCGGGGTCGATCCGTAAACAATCACATCGACGTTGGGGACCGTCTGCTTGACAGATTGTTGTGCACCTATTGCAGTCGGTAGTACCAAAAACAGTGCGACAAGGAAAATGACTTGTTGGATCTTCATTTTTGATCTGCCAGCGATAAACTTCGTTTCGGATCCGACAGGTGCGTTGAAATTGTCAAATATCAGCCATTCGGCGTTTGGAGCAAGATCGCCACTGGAACAAACATGGCAATTACCATTTTGGCTTGTTCTATTTCGCGTTGCAAAAACCAATGATTTTGTGACGGATCTCGTTTGGGGTGGCGCGCAAAAAACAGTCGTTTACGGGAGCAAGCAACAAAGGTGTGAGTAAATGGGAACTACGACCACCACAAACAAAAACCGATCGGCTTGAGTCAGCAGATCGGGTGAATTTGTGTTCAAACTTCCTCAATAATCAACCGTCAATGACCGCTCGATTATGGTTCCGGTCTTCTTTTTCCGGGTGTCGCAGACCTTGAGTGTCCTTTGACCGTCGGTGCTAATTCCATCGAAATCCGAAAAGGCGCTGTCACCTGCGAGATTGAATAGCGGAGCGACATTTTTTTTGTTCAACGATGCCTCCTCGGGGTCCCCCAGACGTGAGGGAATTCCGCACTGAGAACTTTCATCGCCTCTTCCGCCAACAATAAATGTCCGCGGGTGGTGGGATGGAAGGGATCCCAGAACAAGAATTCGGATGGATCGGCGTCATCCATCGCTCCGGTTAAAAGATATCCATCAACGACATTGGTTAACCCAAAGCCACTGGGGTTGGCCACGGCCTCCTGGAGAACCCCTGACGCATCCATCCGAATCGTTTCCACGCCTGTCGCAGCCAAACCATCGAGGGCTTCTTCGAGTGAATGGTTATAATATGCGGAAACAAAGGAGAGAAAACCCGTTGTTGCTGGTCCATTGCCAAACGGCGTCAAACCGAGATCAGGCAGGTTGACGACCATGATACGCTTTGCCCCGGCATGACGCAGACGATGCACGGCACAAAGGGTGTTTCCGACACCTGTTTCGATCGTCTCGAATAAGTTCGCAGGGTCGAAATCATAAAAGTCGTTACCTCCAGCAAACACGACATAGAGTGCGCGTTTGTCTGCTTTTTTTCCGTTCAGTTCGGCCTCGAAAATATCAATTTCGTCTTGGAGGCCAGGAAATTCGTCGTCCAAACATGGTATTAAGTCATAATAATCATTGCTGTTGTCGCGTCCTGTGGTGGCGCCACCAACCGCGTAGTTGGCAACAGCTTCTGGCTCAATCCCCATCTCATGGGCGAGGTACTCAAGCCAGATCAACCCATTTGAGAAGCGACCCGCGAAGTAAAAATCCGGGTCAGGGTAACATTCTCCTGTCAGATCAAACATTCTGCCCGTGTCCGTCAAGCTGTCACCAAAAGCAACGATTCCGGTAAAAGGCGCCCCGTTTCCAGGCTCCCCGTGCCCCTGTTGGGCCTCCAGTGAGGAGGTCAGGGATACGGAAAACATCAGTCCGACAATGGCACCGCCAAACAAACGGAAGAAGTGAGAGTTATTCATGGTGTTCCTGTGGGTTTCCAAAGTGACGCATCTCGGTGAAATGTAATTACCAGAGATTTTGATTCCAGTACTATAAATCGTTCCACGAACTGTTGCCACCATCAGTGCGATTTCCTGGTTCTGGTCAAGCCAAAAAATCAGAAAAATTCTCTGCTGGCAATTCGTCGCACATTCCTCGAAGTCAGGTCCGCCGGCGTGTTTGTCACCTGGAGAACCCTTCCCCAGCCATAGCTCCGTGAACGGAGCGCTGTTTCAAGGAATTGCCGGATCCAGTCTAGCGTGGAAGATTCCGGCGTAGTTACTGAAAAACCAAACAAATGACAAGCCGAAGGTTGCAGTGAAAACAGGGATGATCTTTATTTTCGTATTCCTGCTCAATCAACTGGCTGCGGTCGTTCATTCGTAGCTGGAGCAACAATTGACAACTGAGAATCTGGACGACTCGAATTCGCTAATTTGGTCGGGATCATTTGCGGTCGGATATAGTGCGCAGTTTCTAGGCTACGCTGCGTTACATGTTTGTTAACGACTCTGGGTGCGAAGACGTATGAAGTAGTCGACGCGCGGCAATCACATCGACCGATGCATCGAATGGGCCAGTCGGTCCGATCCAAACAACGATGGGTTGATGGGGACAGAAATGAAGAGAAAGGCCAAATCCGCTATCGAGTGTCCCAGATACCTGTCTGCGAAGTTTGATGAACAAGTTTTTGGCTATCCATAAAACGTACCAGAAGATGAACAACGCCTTATCAAAGGGTCCACTTTCGGCTCTGGTCGGAAACATGGCCATCAAACGAGTTCATGCACAAATTCAAGCAAAGCCGATCGCGTTTTGACGCCTTGCCGTAAACGAAGCAAATGTCTGATATCGGGCGAACGGCCAACGAATACCCTGGCGGGATTCACAACCACTGGTCGGCAAACCATATGCGGGTTCGTGGTCAACACCACGTTAGGCGGCGCGTAAGGCGTTTATCGGCTAACTTGTACCTCTGGCAACAGCGTAGAAGCGGAGCAACCGTTTCAAAGAACCACGTCGACATGGCGTATCCAAGTTCCCAGCGGCGGTCACAGCCGACTCACGAACAGGGTTCTGGCGTAAATTGGGACACCCTGCGATGCAGCAAGCATTGCGCAACAATTATGTCGATTCGATTGGCCTTCCACGAGTAGCCGAATCTTCTAACCCTTGTCCCGATCCAACCGCCGTGGCACGTGACCCGTAGCCCGGTGCGTGAGATGGGTGGAGCCCGTTTGCTCCCCCTTAATCTCGATCAACGACCGTCTTGCGTGGAGAAGGCAAGGCTATGTCAACTGACCGCTCGTGCAGAATGAATCGGGCTGGCTCTGCCAGTCGGGAAATTCACAGAAATTTGAATTCAGTCGCTGCCAACAGTGCGGTGATCACGGGCAGACCTTTGACGCCTGTCAATTTTGTTTACTGACGGATCGCAGCCAAGTCGCCAGCGATGGACTCTGGTTTGGTCAGTTGCAGTTCAAGCTTGTGGGAGCTCGAAACCGTTTCGACGAGGAAGGCTGAGAAGTTGATTGGCTTGTTCATCGCCAACAAATTTTTCCAGTTTGGGATTCCACTTGAGAGGTCGATTCAAATCTCGAGTGATATTGACCAAATGACAAACCGAAACAGAACGGTGGCCAATTTCAACATCGGCAACAGGGCGTTTTCGGGAACGAATCGACTCGATCCAATTTTGCAAATGCCATCTCGCTTGCCAAAGTTCGAGGCTATCGCTCCACTTGCGTTCCTCCTCGGCGACATCCAGTTTCTTGGACAACTCCACTGCAATTTCCGGCGGATTGGAGGCAAACTTGTTGCGGTTGATTTCCAACTTGCCTTTTTCACCGATGAAAATCGCGCCTCCCATCGGCCCTTTGCCCATATCAATTACAAAATTGACCGTCACTCCGTCGTCATACTTCATGCTGACTTTCCCGTTACCGAGTGGCTCAAGTTCAACGGGACCTGTCTGACTCGCGCCTAAGGCCCATTGAATCTGATCCACTCCGTGTGCTCCCCAGTTTGTCATTTCCCCGCCAGCGAAATCTCGCCATTTCATCCAGCCCAACCATTTCTGATTGAACGGACGTTGTGCCGCCTGGTTAAGCCACATATTCCAATCGAGACCCTGCGGAATTTTCTCGGCAGGAAAACCAGTGGTCGGTGACGGCGTGGCACCGGAGTAGTTGATAGCGCGCACTTCACGAATTTTCCCAAGTCCACCGGTTCGCACCAGTTCACACGCGACGCGATTATTCTCCATCGATCGTTGTTGGGTGCCCACTTGGAATACCCGATCGTATTTCCGAACCGCGTTGACCAGCGAGCGTCCCTCGCCGATATATAACGTGAGGGGCTTCTCGGCATAAACGTCTTTACCCGCTTGGCATGCGTGAATACTGGGAAGTACACGCTGGAACTCGCCAGTCGCGATAATCACCGCATCAATATCTTTACGGTCCAACAAACTGCGGTAGTCTTGATGCGTAGGCCAGTCGCGACCCATCTTTTTCTTGAACGTATCGGTTCGAGCAAGATGACAGTCACTCAACGCGACGATTTCAGCACTTTCCGGGAGTTGCGATAAAAGCTGACTTGCACGGTTGCCAACACCGATTGCACCAACGCGAATCCTGTCGTTGGGAGCCGTTTGGCCGGATCGCGCCAACATCTTTCGAGGAACCAGTATTGGGGCGGACGCTGTCGCCGTTGCCGCTTCCAGGAACCTACGACGGTCAATGCGTGTGTTTTCTTGAGAGTGCCGTAACACGATAACTCCTGTCATTTCTCACGCGACAACGAACAACTGGCCCGAAACGCGCGTTCCTGTGTGTTTGACTGTGAAATTTTGTTGAGGATCAAATAGCCAACTTACGCGCACGTCCATTAGAATATCGACGTTGGTTCTTTGTTTCAACAAAGGCCTGGATTTCCTGACTGCAAAATGGACGCCGCCAATTGTGTTCGGCATTTTGTTTGCCACGATCGATTCATTGGTTTTCGGGGTCGGTCGGTGTGGGGATTGGCTGGCTGCGCAGTGCAAAGTGGCATAGAGATTTTCGACAGACGGTCGCCATGCTGTCTGAGGCCCAAGTTCTTGAAGGTTCCTCATCAGCTCTGCTTCGCTAGCCAGCCGGCAGCAATGGAATCAGGTCATCTCGAAAGCCCGCAACGTTGGTTACCTGCCAGTCCACAAACTGATTAACATGCAGGTGATGAACGCACCGTAGATTTCGAACTCAATTTCCTCTTTTTCGAGGTCCGTGCGGATCGGTTCGATGTTTCGCCAATGACCTTTTCAGTCATGCAGCCGATTATGAGCGACCGAACTGCGAAGCGCAAGTTCTAGTCCTGTGTGTAAACCGCCTTCTTTCGTGGCGCAAATTCCGTACCGGACACAATTGGACCTGTCCTGGTTTTCGTTATCGGCGTCGGTAATTCCACTGGTTGCGGTATCGAACGACGTTAGGCGCGTAATAGTATGATGGGTAGGGGTAGTAATGGGTGCCGTATGGCGGGTAATACGGTCGCTGAACGTAGGGTACATAATAGTTTGGGTAATATCCGTACGGATAGCCGACGAACACGCCCGTAACAGGTCTTGTCGGGGTGCGGTAGAAGTACGCGCCGTTGGGGACCTGAACATAGGTTTGCCCGCCAACAACGACCTGGGCTTTCGCAGTTTCAGCCCAGGCTGTCATCACGATCAGCATGACACCGATTGAAAACAAACAGGGAACTCGAATCATCATGACGTTACTCCTGCCAAATCAACTCTGGTGGGTTAGGCATTCCACCAATGCACTCCAGGGATTGCCAATGGTATGACAGCCTGCAAGGTCCATGCCAATGTTGTATTTCAGGACTTTTTGAAAGTCAAAACAATACTTGAAGCCTGTGTCGGGCGGATTGGCGCGTTACCGCGCGCAGCGTGAAACTCAACGCGGAAGGGATCCAAAATCTGATAATTGCACCAGGTCCGCCCATTGAGTGTTTGGGGCCGTTCGCGTTGGGGCGATTCGAAGTTCAATCCCCGGATCGCAGAAACCGTGCACTACATGCCGAGATCGAAGTTATTTCCACGGTGGGTTGGCCGAACCACACATGGATTCGAGGCGACCGACTCACAACGCGATTAAACTCACGATTGACGTACGCGACTTGTAGAGCCATGTTTTTGCCGGGGTTGGGGCAAAACCAGCTTCCATTCAGGCAACGGAATATTGCAAACTGGTTGCTTTTATGGGGTTTTCCCGTTTCGGCCGCCAATTCCAGGCATCGAGTGAAATCCGCGCAGGAAGAAATCCATTCCC
>JAHEBQ010000007.1 GCA_024642205.1 Planctomycetaceae bacterium
TGTGATCAGTCCAGACCAATCGGGCGTAGTCGGCGAGATTTCGACCCTAGGAAATCGTATCTTTTCTAACATGCTGCAAATGCTCATCAGCAATCGTCGGCAGTCTGGTGATACAATACGAATCGTCAACCTTATTGATCGTTTTTAAGGACCAGAGATATGTGGCCTTTCCCGAAACGCATTCCCAAAAATATCACCTTCAATTTTGGTGGGGAGTTATGGGATGGCGGAACATTGATATTGTACGGTAAGGCCAGTAACGGTCGGCAGCACGAAGTTCGAATCAATCAAAGAATGTTTAGTGGGCGGAGAGGAAAACCCGGCCGACTCTGTTTTGACGGCAGGCTTGTCAAACCTCGTTCTCAATTGGAACGCCAGATCCTAGAGTTGCTGCACCGAAGCGGGATTGACACTTCAGACTCACCTTGCAGCGACAAAAAAGTGAAAAGGGTTCTTGGCAGGATCATCGGATTCGTCGGGTCGGAGGACTACCTAAAACACATGCAGCAATAGGAATTCCACATCCTAAGAATTAATCCACTCACACGGAGTTTTTAGCAGTTCTCAAGATTCGCATCAAACCACCCATTGATGAATAGCAAGGCTTTGATTGACGCAGGCCGGCGTTCCACGAACGTCCAGTCTTAATGGAGCTCAAACGAGACGAGCCGTTTTCCCTATGCCATTTCTTAATACACAGTACTCGCCCCCAACACAGGCAAACCCGACTAGGTCAAAAGCACGAGTTCATGTTAGCTGGCCACCGGGACGACCGCTGGCTCCCGTAATCAAATTGACCCATCCGCGATTTTCTTCGTGCACCAGGGAATCGCGACCGACTCAGGTTACGAACGGTACAGCGATCCGAAAACGCTCGAGTCCATGACGAGACCATGGGCTTGGGATCAGTTGGGGACCTTCAGAGATGGCTTAAAGCTTGCCGTTGACAAAAAACGCCCAGTCGAAAAGGGTCGGGCGTTCCAACTTGGCTGAGTTCTTTGCCCGACGGATTAAGCTTGCAAAGAGCTTCGCGTGAGGTTAGTTTTAGATGAGTCGTGGAGAGTGGTTTCCCTGCCAATTTTTTTTCGAAGAAAGCGCATTCATGTCTCGCTTCATTTCTCGGCTTCATTTTAGGCGTATTGTGCTTTCAATAATTGGCCTCCTTTGTGTATGCCTACCGTTGTCGGCACAGCAACCGCAAAAGGTCAAAGTCCTGATCGGACTCAAACAGAACCTCAACCAGCCCGTTCAAGCGCAAGCCGCCGCTGTCCATGCGTCAATTAACAAGCTGGGGGGAAATGTTACTCACACTTACCGATCTATTCCGGCGATGGCGGCTGAACTTCCCGCGCAAGCCGTTGTCAACCTGTTGAGAAATCCTGCGGTAAATTTGGTCGAGCTGGATGGAGAGTTTCAGGCGTTTGCTGAGGAGATTCCGTGGGGCGTCAACAAAATCAATGCCTTGAAGAATCCAACAACCGGTACGACGGAATACACCGGCGGCGAGGGGATCGTAGTCGCGGTGTTGGATTCCGGTATCGATCTGGACCACCCGGATCTGGCCGACAATATCTACGTCAATCTGGTAGAAGCCGCCGGCGTTGCTGGAGTGGACGATGACAATAACGGATACGTTGACGATATCAATGGTTGGAATTTCGTTCGAGACAATAACAACCCTGATGACGACAACGGCCACGGCTCCCACTGTGCCGGAAGCATTGGCGCCGTGGGCGACAACGGCACAGGTGTTGTTGGTGTCGGACCACGGGTAACGCTAATGCCGCTAAAGGTACTCAACCGGCGGGGATCAGGTTCTTTTAGCGATATGATTGCCGCACTCGACTATTGTATCGCCAACGGGGTTCATATCACCAGCAACAGTTATGGCAGTTCCGGCAACCCTGGCTCAGTGGTGGAAAGTGCTTTCGCGGCTGCCGAAATCGCCGGAATCCTCAATGTGGCGGCCGCTGGTAACTCAGGAAATTCCAGTGGCACCGGGGACAACGTTGATTATCCTGCCAGATACTCCAGCGTGATGGCCGTGGCGTCGACCGACATCGGCGACAACCGCTCGTCCTTCTCCAGTACAGGGGATGCGGTTGAAGTCGCTGCGCCTGGCTCGAACATTCTTTCCACTTACAAGAATGGTGGCTATGCGACTCTTAGCGGTACTTCGATGGCATGCCCCCATGTCGCGGGCGCGGCGGCGGTACTGATGAGTGACGACGCTACGCACAATGCAGCGGCCGTCCGAAGTCAATTGATAATGACAGCTGTCGACCTTGGTGTGGCGGGACCAGATTCTCAGTATGGTGCAGGGCGCATCGATGTATTTTCTGCACGCGGTGGAACCGGCGACAATGGGGGTGGAACTGACCCTCCAACCGCAGTGGCACACATCCAGTCGATCAGCTACGACTCGGCGTCAAGAGGAAGGGATCTCATGATTACGATTACGATTGTCGATGCAACAAATGGCGATGTTCCCATCAATGGTGCCAGCGTGTCCGTCTTGCTGGAAGAGGAAGTCTCGGGCACCAATTATGGAACGGCCCAAAGTACGACGAATGAGTCGGGAGTCGTCAATTTTCGCCTTCGTCGCGCACCAAGCGGCATCTACACGACGACGGTCCTAGACGTGAGCAAGACCTTGTATGACTGGGACCAGCAAAACGCTAGCTACACCGGCGGATTCTAAAATCGCGATCAGGAACAACTTTACCGCCTTGGATTCGCGATTCGCTATAGCCTGTGTTCTTGTCGATTCGTTTTTCGAGTTTTCGTTTGCGTTTTCGGAGCTGGTTTCGTAAATTAGTCGTCACTCGAAATCCGTTTCTGTGTTGCGGTTGGTTGTTGAGTCACTACTACAAACAACCCGCAATACAACGAACGGTTTCGGGTTTTTTCATGAACGCTCTTTCAAACTACGCTTGTTTGAGGGCTAGGAGAGGCACCAAGCCAGCAGCATCCCAATAATCTCGGTCAAGGCAAGTGTTCATTGAAAGACATGCCTGCCCATCAGTGACGTTACGCAGGTACTCTCACAGATGGAGGATGGTAATCTGAGTTCGGCCGAGCAGCTGTTGCCACTTGTGTATGAAGACCTCAGGCGTTTTGCCGGGCTTCTCGAAGGTACTTTTGGCCTGAGCCAGGACCGCTTGAACCCGTTGTTCAATCTGTTTGGCTTGAAAATCAAGCTCAGCCGTCAACTGGCTAACCGGGACCTGGCCTTTGAGATGTCATCGAACGACTTCTGCATTTTGTGTCGGTGTGAACAATCTGCGGGTACAGGACATGGAATTTTTTATAGAATTGGAATTGACCGACTCAATTCCAGAAATTTCATTTCCATCAGAGTCAAGACAAGCGTTGAATCAGCGAGGCCTCAACGATGTGATGAGTATATCCTCGATGGCGATTGGAAGTGGGGCGAGTCGGTTGAGCTTAACGATACAAGCTGGTCAGACGGTAACAACGAGGTTGGCCATTTTGCCGACTCAATGCTGGACTTCGACTTTGTTGCCGGGGCGAGACGTCCTGGAATGCAATGTGCCGGGTGATTGTTCGCGAGGGTAATGTTTCGGCGATGAATGGACGAGCGATCATCGGCCAGATGAATTGATATTGCGATAGTAGCGACAATCGGATTTGCGAATCAGAGATTCAAACAGGGTGAGTCATGCCAAAGAATGATGAGCAGCTAGCCAAGGAAGTCGAGCAGATTTTCATGAAGACCATTATTTGGGGTAACCGCTCTGGCAAAACACTCTTGGCGGGTTTGGTCGTTGGGATGGGTGTTGGAGTCTTGACCTGGTTCTGTGCCAAGCCAATTGATCGTGACGAAATCCATATGGGTCTTGCTTTGGGATTTGCCGGTTCGGTGTTCTTCATTATTTGCATGGCTTTACGAATTTTCGATCCGAAGCCGAGTGCGACGTGCCCGAAATGCAAGTGTGATTGGAACCTGGAAAGTCAGAACGATTCTCAGGCATGGCTAAACTGGAAGTGCTGCCCAGGTTGTGGATTGAAATTGGCCGCCGATGATTCAAGCTCCTCGACCGGTTGAGTTGATGTTTACAACCATCTGGATTTGGATGCAGGCAGCATTTGCCGGTCCGATGAACAACACTTGGCTGACTGGATTCGAGAAACCAACGTCATAGCATTTTTTGGAGATGGTTTCAGGCCAGTATTCTGGAAGCTCTTTGCCACCATCAATCTTCCTCGGCGTTTCAGCGCCTGCTTGAGGGATCTACACCGGTCAAGTTTCCACCGATCATCTCCGCTTGATCACTTGCCTGGCTCCGATCGCAACCAGCAGCCCACCAAGTATTGCCGGAAACATCCAAACATGAAAAACAGAGTCGTAGTAGATCAGGCTTGGCGAACCCTTGACATAGATAATGGGTACAGAATCGCCTTCTTTGGGGCGGACCCAAAACGCTCCGTATCCGGCAGTCGCGATTTGAGTTGCTCCATCCTGGTCGGTGTAGCGAAAGCGGTAGGTATTCCACCTTGTCAGGCTGAAGCCTCGCGACCGTTTGTGCCTGCTTGGCTGAACAACCTCTGTGCATACAGCCATCGCAGGGACACCCTGGAATGTCGCCGAGCAGCTGTTCTTTAACGTGACGCAAAACAGCGCCAGCATTACTAGCGTAGAAACGAGAAGTGTTACAGTATTTTTCATTGTTAGCTCGAAGCAGTCCCATGATAGAAGTGATATTGCGATGAATCGCTTGGCGGCGACAAGAGATTGTCCATTGGAAAATGCCCGAATTCGCCCAACGGGTGCATAAATTGTTCTGCTGATTTTCAGGTGCTCACCATTGTAACGAGCTTGTCTACCGTCCGGTAATTTCGTCCAGTCGCGATGACACCAAGGTACTTTTCTACGTTCGCAGCGATTTTGGATCGGGCAATCCCCTCCGGTGCATGAAGATAAAACACGCCTTCGGTCAGCTTGTATTGTTCGGTCGACGCCTTCGCCATGTCAAGCGATTCAGTATCTGGGTCGGTGGCAGGTTCGGCCAAGAACAGGAAATGGAGCGTCGTGGGGTCGGACACCGCATGTCGGAATGGATTCGAATGAACCGCAGACAGCAAGTCTTCCCGTTTGAGGAGCAGGACGTGCGGGCGAAATCCATACTGTTGTTCGATGCTTCGAGTGATCTTGCTGACAAGTGATGAAGGAGTTTTGGTGGCTGAGTTGAAAATGATATTTCCACTTTGAATGTAAGTGCGAACGTTTTTCAGATTCATTGTTTCGAGATCACGTCTGAGTTTCGCCATCGGCACGACGTTTTTACCTCCAACATTAATGCCGCGCAAAAGTGCGATCCAGGTTTCCATTGCATTTCTCGTGAGTCGCTAAAGTTCATTATGTTGGTGATCGGCCGGACCTCCGTCGATCCTGGCGCCACCCTCCCGTGAGGGCAGTCGGTCGGGCATCGGGGTCCGAAACACCACAAATGCCCCGGCACCACCTCGTATAAGCTGGGGTATATCCTCCAGTTAAACATGAATTTCACGTGTCGCTGCGGTGATCAAATACAGATCGCCCGTTGATAGGATCCTGGATCAAACCGGGCTCATGGCCAACCCAAAAAATTGTTTCCATTGACGATCGATCATCGAATTGTCAATGTTCGGGGAACTGGCCACGATGCAAGTTGCAGGGATACAGATTCCGGACGACAAGGTCTTCAAGATGATCCGGCATCCACGGTAGCTCATGGCAGCTTACAGGACAATTCGTTGAATGGACAGGAGGCTTAGAGCGATCCCAAAGAACGGCAGTAGCAGTAGCCAAGTGGCCTGTTCGACCAGATACGGAGCAGCGGCGAGGAACGTGCAAATGAAAAGCGAGAATGCAATTGTCCAGGCCAATGCAGTGCTGTACTCAAGTGTTCCGGCGATTTTGTGTGCACCAATCCAATAGATCAATCCTGTCGTAGTAATGCCGACGAGAAGCAAACCAAAGGAAGAAAACAATAGCGGGTCCATGGGTAACTCCAGTTCGGGTAAATGCTTGATAGGCGACAAATAATGGTATGTTTTTTTTCGTCAAGTCAAAATCCACTGCTGACAACGTCGCCATGTTGGAGCGGGATTGAGAATCCACCTGAGTTCCAGGTTGGAGGGCGATTCGTTTGCCATTGGATGCCGGTATCAGCGCTTGGTCGTGGTTGAGCACGCCACAATTTCCGTGCCCCAAAACAATCGAGCAAAACATGAATAGTATCGTAATGGACCTTGGAGAATCAAACACAATTGCCTGCTTTTTAACCCTGAATCGGGAAAATGCCGAACGCCGTCGGTCAACTCCGAGTGTGGATACGTGCGGATGTTGTTTCAAAACCGTCCGGCCGACCGGACCGTCATGACAGCTTGCCGCGCCAGCGGCTGGATTCACGACCTCTGGCAAGAGCTTGAATTTCCAACCGTCGGCTGCAGCATTCACGAGGATGCCGGGAGATGGAGGATTTCAAACGAAAGACAGATACGGACGGTGCTTTCAAGCTGGCCTGGTGCCACGAACTCAAGACAACCATTGTTCGCATGTTATGGACGGGTAAACTACAATCCACGACCGCTAGGTATCGTCTGTGTATGGCCAGTCTTGTTGGAGTTTCGAATGCTGCGAAAACCTGTGCTTGGTCGATTGGTCTGCGTTTTCTTGTCACTTCTGACCGGCGCCCCATGCCCATTGGACGCGCAAGAGCCAAAAGATGCCTCTCCGGCAGCGTTTAACGTCGGCGTTGCAAGCATCGATATTACTCCCTTTTATCCCGTCCGGCTTAACGGGTTTGGTTCGAGGCGCGAAGAGTCAGAAGGGACCTCCCAGAAGCTCTGGGCCAAGGCGCTTGCCATCAGTCACGGAGACCGACCTCCATTCGTTTTGTTGGCCATCGATAGCCTGGGGGTTCGCGAACCGATGGTGGACATGGTTGCAGCGGCACTGCAATCAAAATATCAAATTCCCCGTCAACAGGTGGCGCTGACGTTTACTCATACGCATTGCGCTCCGAAAGTTGATGGTGCATCAGACACGATTTTCAGTACTCCGATTCCATTAACGCATCAACTGCACATTGATCGATACGGCAAAGAGCTAACCAAACTGCTGATCGAGGTCGCCAGCGAAGCGGTCAAAAACCGACAACCCGCGACACTTGAATGGCAGTCGGGGAGAATTCCCTTTGCGGTCAATCGCCGCACACCTGGCGGACCGGTCGATCATGAGCTTCCGGTTCTGATGGTGCGCGACGCAAGTGGAAAGCCCTTTGCGATTTATACCAGTTACGCTTGTCATTGTGTGACGTTGTCGTTCAATCGGTTCAGCGGCGACTGGGCGGGTTACGCCCAGGAATCGATCGAAGAATTGTTCCCGGGTTCGATTGCCATGGTTTCGATTGGCTGCGGTTCGGACAGTAATCCTGAATCCGGCGTGACCGGCGATCGAACCGATGTCGCTGCAGCGTACGGCAGGCAAATCGGCGAAGAGGTCAAGCGGATTTTCCAGAACCGCGGTAAACAGATTGGTGGACCATTGACAGCGCAACGTGATTCGATATTGATTGGACTGGATGAATTGCCATCCCGCGAGGAACTTGAGGCATTGAGCCAGCAGGGCGGACCGGCGGGTTATAACGCATCCTGGCAATTGGCGAGGCTGGATCGTGGTGAATCACTGACCTCCGAGTTGAATTACCCTGTTCAGTCGTTCACATTTGGTGAAGATCTCCAGATGGTTTTTCTGGCCGGGGAGGTTTGCGTCGATTACTCACAGCGTTTGAAGAGAGAGTTAAATCGTGATCGCCTGTGGATCAATGGTTATTCGAATGACTTTTGTGCCTACATCCCGAGCGAAAGGCTGTTGCGTGAGGGGGGCTACGGGGGAGGCGGCGAGATCCCCTACTTTGCCCTGCCCTCACCGCTGAAACCGGGATTGGAGCAACAGATCATCGACGCCGTCAAGCAACAGACGCCGGCCGTGTTTCATTTGCCGGAAGGGACTCAGGGCGTGCCCCCCAAATCGCCAGAGGAGGCGTTGAGCTTGATGGAGGTTCACAATGATCTGCAAATCGAACTGGTCGCGGCCGAACCGCTCATTTCGGATCCTGTTGCGATCGATTTCGGCAGCGACGGCCGGCTCTGGGTTGCCGAAATGCCGGACTACTCACGAGGGGTCAGCGAATCATTTGAACACCATGGTCGAATTCGTTTCTTAACCGATACGAATGATGACGGGCAGTTTGATACTTCCAAGTTGTTCCTGACCGGCTTACGATTCCCAACCGACGTCAAAGTGTGGCGTGATGGAATTCTGGTTTGCGATGCACCCGAAGTTCTGTTTGCGGCGGACAGGGACGGCGATGGCGTGGCTGAAATACGCAAGGTGATCCTCTCAGGTTTCGCGACCCATAACCCGCATGCCCGAGTCAACAGTTTGCGATTTGGCTGGGATGGATGGGTCTACGGTTCGGGAGGGTTGTTCGGCGGCCAGATCAGCAGCAGCACCTGCATCAATGTCGACACTGCCAATCGTGACTTTCGATTCAATCCCGACACCGGCATTATCGAATCGGCGAGCGGGCAGACACAGCAAGGCCGAACTCGAGACGATTTCGGGAACTGGTTTGGGTGTACCAACGGCGCCTTGCTTTTGCACTATCCGCTCGACGAACGTTACGCGGTTCGTGCACCGCAATTCGTTCCTCCGACGACCATCATCTCGGTTCCATCGGCTTCCCATGGTCAGCGGCTTTTCCCGCCTACCAATTTGGTCACGTTCAAGCTAACGGGAGCACCGGGGCGTCCGACTTCGGCTTGCGGGGCTGAAATCTACCGGGATCAACAACTGGGAGAATCGTACTTCGGGGACGCGTTTGTCTGCGAACCAGTCAACCAGTTGGTCCACCGGCTTGAATTAGATCGTGATGCGAGAGGCCATCTGGTTGGCAACCGAGCCGGGAACGAAACGAATTCCGAGTTTCTACGCTCGACAGATCAATGGTTTAGACCCGTGCAATGTCGCACGGGAACTGATGGAGCACTGTACATTGTTGACATGTACCGTTACGTGATCGAACATCCTCAATGGATTCCCGAGGAAACGCGATCCGAGTTGAATTTGTTGGCGGGCCAGGACAAAGGCAGGATTTACCGCATCACGCGCCGTGGCCACCCGAAACCATCTCGACCGCGGATCGCCCAGGTGCCGTCCCCTCGATTGGTCGAGTTGATGAATTCCACCAATGGACCATTGCGAGATTTGGTTCAACAGGAACTGAGATGGCGGCAGGCAGACGGGGATGAGATTGACTCCGGACTGATGCAGGTAGCCCGGGATGCGAAATGGCCGGCAGCGAAACTCCAGGCTTTGGCGACGTTGGCGTCGCGTGGTCGATTGCCGGAAGGCGTTTTCATTGCAGCATTACAATCATCGCAACCGGAAGTGCGTCGGGCCCTGGTTCAGCTCAGCGAAGGCCTGTTGCCCGGTTCTCAAACACTTCGAGAGGCAATCAGCCAATTAGCCCTGGACTCAACACCCGAGGTTGAGGTGCAACTGGCTTTTACCAGTGCCGGTTTTCCGGACCTTGAACGGATCGTACTGTTGGAGAAACTAGTTTCCCATTCGAATTCGCCGTGGCTGGAATATGCGGCGTTGACTGCATTGAAACCAGAGGATGTCAGTTTGCTTTGGGCTGAACTTGACCGTGCAAGTGCGTCCGCTCCATTGACGTTGTACCGATCTCTGGTCGTGCTGGCCGCGGCCCGGCCAGACGCCAGTGCGAAACTGGTCAATCGAATCCTGGCAACCGACTCGGCGGCTACATCGGTGCAGCGGTGGTTGCTGTTGTCAGAATGGCTGCGGACATCGTCATTGGAATCAAGAGCTGCAACATCGAAACTGAAAGGCCGGCTGGCAGGACAGGCGGACATCGCGATGGAGGTGTTGGTGGACAATTCAACGGAAGATGAGACCAGGATTGCTGCCCTTGAGTACATCACCGAGCTGGCACGTCCTACCGCCGAACCGTTCTGTCGAAAACTGGACAGCAGTGAACAGGACTCAGTCCTGGAGTTACTCGGGATTCAATACTCGCCACGTGTGCAATCGGCCGCGCTGGTGGCGTTGGCCGCGTTAACAATGGATGATCATCGACCGCTGTTTTTGAACCGGTGGGATACCGCGTCCCCCCGGTTGAGAGGCGAAATGATCGACCGGGTCCTGAAACAACCGAATTGGATTCGCCACCTGTTAGAATTGATCCTGAGCCATCAGATTTCACCCGGAGAGTTGAACGCAACCCACCGCGAAAAATTAAGTGCGCAATCCAATCCGGAACTCGTCAAGCTCGCAAAGCAGGCGTTTGCTTCGATGGGTGCGAGTTCGCGGACCGACGTACTGGAACAATGGAAATCGACGTTGCAACTCACTGGTTCCTATGACTCGGGCCGCACTGTTTTTGCCCAGCATTGCGCCGCTTGTCATCGGCTCGACGGGGTTGGGCATGAAATCGGTCCGGATTTGGCGGCGGTAACCAATCGGACTCCGGAATCAATGTTCGTGGCAATCCTCGATCCCAATCGCGATGTTGATTCTCGCTACTTGACATTCATGGCGATTACCAGGGAGGGCCAGGTCATATCGGGTTTGTTGACGGAAGAAACAGCGGTCAGCGTGACACTCAAGGAACGGGAAGAAAAAACGAATGTTCTTCTTCGAAGTGACCTGGAAACGTTACGGTCCGGAAGCCAGTCGGCGATGCCGGAAGGTATCGAAAAAGACCTGTCGAAACAGAACCTGGCGGACCTCATCGCCTACCTGGTTCCGCCCCGTATCCCGCCGAAAACGTTTGTCGGCAACCAGCCGCGGTCGGTGACGGCCGACCGGGATGGGCGATTCGAACTGCAGGCGAATGAAGCCGAGATTTTCGGAACCGATATCATATTTGAATCGAATTCACCCTTCAAGAATATTGGTTATTGGCATGGTGCCCAGGATCGAGTCGCGTGGAATTTTGACTGTAACAATCCAGGTCGATTCGACGTAGTCCTTGATTACGCGTGTGATCCCAATTCCGCCGGCAACCGGTTTTTGATTCGCGTCGGCCAATTTCGGCTTACGGGAGAGGTTGAATCGACGGGGGGTTGGTCCGAGTATCGACAGATCAAGATTGGATCGGTTGACCTTTCTCTCGGTCTCAACCGATTGGAGGTGGGGTTCGGTAGTCCAAGTACGTCGTCTGCGCTTTTCGACTTGAAACGCCTGATTGTCTCGCCAGCCAAAAACCCGTGATCCAAACCAACTCAATAGGTCGGACCAAGCCCTTCGAAATTGCTGTTTGCTGTGAAGGGAGCGCTTGCAGGTCGCCCTGATTCATTAATGCCGCATGAAACCGGTCAACCAGATCGACGTGTCCGGGTCGAATGGTTCACGCCCTGCCTCAGGTGACTGATTTTGAAGTCACTATTCCAATTACGGCTTGGAAGAAATCAGTAAATCAATCGGGGCCATTCATTCTCAGGCTCGTCAATTGAGGCAGTCATTGGACTGGTTGACTGGTGTCACTCTGGAAAAGCCTCAGCTTGAAAGCTAATCAGTTTGAAACAATGCCTCTTCTTCAATGACAAAATGAAGCCCGAGAGATGGAGCGTAGATTCCCTTGACTCGCGCCTGGGGGAAATCAACGCGGTCCAGTTTCTTGGCAGATGTCAGGAGCTCGCAGAACTCTGCTCGATTAATAAATCGCACATCATCCTGGGTTCTCAATTCGTCTCGCTTGGAATGGGTGCTATCGACGTCTTGAGTCGCTCGTAATTGCATTTCTTCGTTCCCGTGACACGACTGTCTGTCAAACGCAAACCGTTCGACATTTCCCGTTTTGATTTCCTGATGCAGTATTAGACAAGACAACGAGCCAGGATCAACCGGATCGCAGCCAAAATGCGTCCAACCGGTTGGAGAAAGTTTTCTGAAGCCGGTTTTTCCGGCAAAATCGGAATCTCATTCCCGGACTTTATTTGTGGAAAAAATGTGCATGTTTTCGCGAAGTCCGGCCAGGCGGTTTGCTGTTTTTTCAAAATACTCGATTTTTGACGGTTGTTTTTGGTGTGCTTCGTCCAAGAGCCCGATTCGCTGCTGGGAACGCCTGGTCTTTTCCGCAGCGCCCGTGCTCGCGGTCTTTGCGGAAAAAATTGACGCAATCCCAAAACGTAACAACGCCCTGCTGACATAAGACGTCAAGATAACTCTCCGGTCCGGCTCGATCAGGTGAATTGTCGAAACGGATCAAGAACCGAATCGAAACCTTGATGCGTAATTGAATTCAATGGATTGAATTGCATTGAGATTTTGAGTCCACTGTTCGATGCCAGAGCATCCATGCCGCGTTTCCCTTCAGGGCTTCCTAGATGTGCAGACTGAAATGCCGATCGACAATGTTTGTTTGGATCGCTTCGCTGGCTTTTATGCCGACGGCGGTATTTTCCGTCAACGATGAATTCCCCGGGACAAAACCCCTGACTTGGGAAGGTCCGATCTGGAAACGGATGATCAGTGGAGTCGATCAGTTTTTGCTGGAGCAGATCGAATTGTCGATCGAGGGTCGAACCAGATTCTGGAATCGTGATTTCACTTCGCAGTCGCGTTACGAAACCTCAACCGAACCGAACCGGCAGCGATTGAAGGAAATCATCGGTGTTACCGATTCCCGCACCAGGTTTGAAGACCTGGAGCTTATCGCAACTGTATCTCGTTCAGCCCGTGTCGCGAGCAGCCCAACTATCGAAGTCTACGCCGTTCGCTGGCCGGTGTTTGGAAACGTCGAGGGTGAAGGTCTGTTGCTGGTGCCAGCCAGAAATCGACTGCCGGTTGCCAACGTGATCGCGATTCCCGATGCGGATCAGACGCCGGAATCGATTTGCGGACTGGTGGATGACATTGATCCAGCAAGTCAGTTTGCGAGACGACTGGCGGAAGAAGGTTGTCGTGTGCTGGTCCCGACGTTGATCGATCGCGAGCTGAAAAAGCGTGCCGGCAGGAGTAATTTGACGTCTCGCGAGTTCCTTCATCGAAGCGCATTTGAACTTGGCCGGCACATCGCAGGTTACGAAGTTCAAAAAGTCCGCGCCGGTGTTGATTGGCTGACCGGGGAAACTGGTGATGGAGAGACCGGAATCGGAGTGATCGGTTGGGGAGAAGGAGGAATGATCGCGTTGTACGCTGCAGCGATTGACAAACGAATCGACTGCGTGTGCGTGAGTGGATATTTCGACTCGCGTCAAACGATCTGGGAACAGCCAATTGACCGGAATGTTTTTGGTTTGCTGGAACAATTTGGCGACGCAGAGGTTGCCAGTTTGATTGCACCGCGTAAGCTCATCATCGAAGCGGCAAAGGGGCCCGAATTGACGCTTCCCAGCGACGGGGGCGCGCCCGCGACACTCGAAAGCCCTGTCCTTCAAACGGTTCGCACCGAAGTTGAACGTACCCGGCAACTTACTGGAAAACTGCATGATTTCATCAGCTTGATCGAAACGGCAAAAGTCACTGGCAGCTACGGAAGTCCGGCAGCCCTCGCTTCGTTTTTGAAATCGCTGGACGTCGAACCCGGAAAAGATCTTGAATCGGGCGAGGATGACGATTTACAGACGCTGCGCCAGGGACTCATTTGGAGTATTGATCCTGCGGTGCGGCAACGTCGTCAACAACAGCAGATCGATGATCACAATCAGTGGTTACTTTCCGAGAGTGCCAGCATTCGGAGGGATTTTATCAACATTGGTCCGGTCGGTGGTGACCACGCGTCCAACCGGGTTGATACCTCGTCAACTGACCACTACGAAACATCGATTCGATCCTTTCGCAAAAAGTTTCGGGACGATGTGATCGGCCATTTCGATTTGCCGCTTCTGGCAATGAATCCACGTACACGGGTTGCCTATGAACGCCCGACCTGGACTGGTTACGAGGTGGTGCTCGACGTGTTTCCGAACGTCATCGCTTACGGCGTGTTGTGTGTGCCCAGGGATCTGAAGGAAGGTGAGCGTCGGCCGGTCGTTGTCTGTCAACACGGACTCGAAGGGACTCCCCAGGACACAATCGAGGGCGACCACTGGGCGTACCATGATTTTGCGGCGAAGCTAGCCGAGCGGGGCTTCATTACGTTCGCACCGCAAAACCTTTACATCGGTAACGATCGTTTTCGGACGCTGCAGCGAAAGGCCTACCCGCTCAAGAAAACACTGTTTTCCGTCATGACGGCTCAGCATCAGCAGATCGTCAACTGGTTGAATACATTGCCCATGGTCGATAGCGATCGAATTGCATTTTATGGGCTCTCCTACGGCGGCAAAAGCGCGATGCGAATTCCTGCGATCGTGACGGACTATTGCCTTTCGATTTGCAGCGCAGATTTCAATGAGTGGGTTTGGAAAAACGCGTCAACCCGTTCTCCCTACAGTTACGTATGGACGAATGAATACGAGATATTCGAATTCAACCTGGGCAGTACATTCAATTACGCCGAGATGGCGGCGTTGATTGCTCCGCGTCCGTTTATGGTCGAGCGGGGACACCATGATGGCGTCGCACCGGACGAAACGGTGGGCTACGAATTTGCGAAAGTCCGGCATCTCTACGCCTCGCGGTTAAAAATCCCTGACCGCTGCGCGATCGAGTGGTTCGAAGGCCCTCATACCATAAACGGTCAAGGAACGTTTGATTTCCTGCACCATCACCTCGATTGGCCGATTCGAAAATGAGTTTCGCCTTGGCGGACGATTCTGGCTAATCTGCGGTTTGAAATCGAATTGTTCGGGACAACAACGGCAATCCGGGCCGATCAAACCGACTCTCCAACCGCATTCGCGAAGCGACTTGGAAATCAAGACTCGATGTCACGGCGTCGTTTTTATTTCAGGCAGCCGAATCGAAGCCTGGGCTGGACTCAATAAATATTCTGTCGTCGCTTTTGTGTCGAAACACTCAGTGCTTCGGTCTTGCATGGCGGGCGGTTTGGCAACCAGGCGCGCTTAATCGCACACTGTTGACTTCGATTATTTCCCAGGCTTGCCGATGGATTGAACGTGATCGCAATACCCGTCTTCAGGCACAGAGATTGCATGAGAATCCGTCAGCCAAGATTCAATGCTGATGTTTCCACGATCACAGTGGCGTCTAACCTGAATTGGCAGGTATACCTTGATTGGGAGAATATTCATGAGTTTCGATTCCTGGGATCCTTTCCAACGGCTGGAGGAGTTTCGGCGGGACTCGAGTCGAATGTTGGACGAGCTATTGGGCCATTTGCCGGATCCAGCGGCCCGACACGAGTCGATTTCATTCCTGCCGGAAGTCGACCTTGTGGAATCGTCAAACGAGTTTCGGTTTTACCTGTCAATTCCCGGAATGGTAGAAGACGATATTGTGATCGAAGTCGATGGTCGTAGACTGACCATTCGCGGTGAACGGAGGCCACCCTATGACGTGGACAATCGCGTCGCGCAGCTGAAGGAATGGAGGTACGGAGTGTTTGTGCGGCATTTCGAGCTGACCTGTCCGGTCGCCGTCGATAGCGTGAATGCCGCCTACGACGCGGGTGTATTGACGATCGTGGTCCAGAAGAGCACGTGCGAATCCAATGACATGACTCTGGATTCGGAAAACGTGCCCAATCCTTTGCACGACGACAAGGGGCAATGATGACTTCGACAGTCCCCATGAATGAGAGTCTCTACGATATTCTTGGCGTCGGCAAAGACGCAACTGAAAAAGAAATTCAGCGAGCATTTCGCAAACTCGCGTTGAAGTTCCATCCTGATCGCAACAAGGAAGATCCCTCAGCATCCGAAAAGTTCAAGAAGGTTTCTGAAGCGTATGATATCCTCAAGGATCCGGAAAAAAGAAAGGCGTACGATGCTGGTGGAATGAGCGGAGTCTACGGTACCGGCTACGAAGGATTCGCGGATTCCGAAGCGGCTTATGCACAATTTGGTGATCTGTTTGCTGACTTGTTCGGCAATCGTCCTCGCACGCGTCGCGCAGGTCCGGTGGCCGGACAGGATCTGCGTTTTGTCCTGACCGTCGATTTCCGGTCCTCCGCGATTGGCGGAAAATCGTCATTCGAAGCTCCAATCCCGAGTGTCTGTGGAGATTGTCGCGGGAGCGGAGCCCTGGGTGGCGGTCCGTCTCAGGTTTGCGAGGTTTGCGGGGGCAGTGGCCAGATCGCGAGGCAATCTGCGGAACGAGGCGGTTATTTTACGGTTGCATCGCCCTGCTCTGCCTGTCGCGGGACGGGCTTCAAGGGCGAGTCCTGCCGCAAATGCAATGGTCAAGGACGGATTGAAACAACGCGAACGATCACTGTCACGATTCCGGCTGGAATTGAGTCGGGTCAAGTGTTGCGGTTACGCGGCCAGGGGCAGGCAGGATTGCGAGGTGGTGTCCAGGGCGACCTGTTGATTGAAATCAAGGTAGCCAAAGATCCCGTGTTCCAACGCGATGGCCGCAACATTCGCAGCAACATCCATGTCCCCCTGGTGACTGCGTTACTGGGGGGAAAAATCGAAGTCGAAACGGTTCGCGGCAGCGTCACAATGACAGTACCGGCGGGCACCTCGTCCGATCAGGTTCTGAGAATCCGCGGCCAAGGTATCCAAGCCAAAAGTACCCAAGGTGACCACTTGGTCCGCATTGTCGTCGATGTTCCCAAAAAGGCGTTTACCGACGAAGAGCAACGACAGTTAAGAAATCAACTTGGAAGCTAACCCAAACTGAAAAAATACCATGATGCAAAAATCAAAACTTAATGACCCGATTTTGATTGCCGCCTGGCCCGGCATGGGACATGTGGCGGTGACCGCCTGCTATTACTTGATTGCCAAACTACAAATGGAGTTTCGCGCCGAATACCTGACCAGTGATTTATTTGACGCCGATCATGTCGTGGTCGACTCGGGCCTCGTTCAGCCGTTTCGATACCCGAAAAACCAGTTTTTTGTCTGGCGAAACCCCGAGGAAGGCAGCGACCTGCTGGTGTTCATTGGCGAGGCACAGCCTCCACAAGGTCGATACAATTTCTGCTGCAAACTGATTGACTATGTGCAGAGTGAAGGAGTGTCAAAGATTTATACGTTTGCTTCGATGGCGACGACGATTCAACTGGAGGACGACTCCCGCGTGATCGGGGCGGCCACTGACACCGGGATGTTGCAACAGCTTGTGGGGAAAGACGTCGGGTTGCTCAATAACGGCAGTATTTCGGGAATGAACGGAATTCTGCTCGGTGTTGCGACCGAGCGCAAAATCGCCGGTTGCTGTCTGCTCGGTGAGATGCCACATGTTTTCGCCAACGTTCCCTATCCCAAAGCCTCACTGGCTGTGCTCAATGTGTTCCGCCAGATGACCGGCATAGAAATTGATGCGACCGAGTTAAAACTTGAGGTCGAAAAGATGCAGCAACATTTGACCGACGTGATGTCGCAGTTCCGTCGGCTTGAACAGGAAGGCAATGCCGATGTTCAAGATGTCGATGAAACGTTCTTGCCCGATCCAATGGAGAATGGAAAGCTCTCGGATGACGAGAAAAAACGAATCGAAAGCCTGTTTGAAGAAGCAACAAACGATCGTTCCGCTGCCTATGAACTCAAACGCGAGCTTGACCGACTGGATGCGTTCTCCGAATATGAGGACCGGTTCCTGGATCTGTTCAAAAACGACGATCAATAACGGGGACACGCGTTCGCAACAAACTCGCCTGCCGTAACGGGGGCGAGGCACGGGGGAGATTACCAATACAGAAGTAACAGACCTCCGCAAATGATCGGGAGCAGCATCAGTCCGAAGACACGCATAAACAATCGATACCCGCCAATCGCCGCAACCATTCCGGACTTGAACACGAGGTTTGAAATTGAAGCCGTTACAATCAAACGCCAACCAGTTCCACTGCTCAAACCGGTGGTCGATTGCTCAACCATGCGACCGGTCGACAGCGTGATCGCGTCCATGTCGGTCAATCCAGAAATCGCCGCCACGAAATACAGCGCGTCGTCACTGTCCAGGTAGTGTTTGGCGCCTGCAAGGGCCCACAGAATCAAGGCATAGAGTGCACCGAACATGATCGCTGATTTGAACTCTGAAGGATTGGTTGGTTCGGCCGTTTGCTCCTGTGACCCCCGAAACGAAAGCCAGGCGATGATCGCAGCCAATACGCAAGATCCAAACATGATAGCGACCGGAAGCCCGAGTTGCCGCAAATGGCTGGGAGCTACGACTGCCAATTCAATCATCAAGCGCAAAAATACTACCGACGATGCAATAATAATTACGGCGGTCGAGGCTCCCACCATTGCTGGTGATTGACGACTGATTCTTGCGTAACTGAGCGATGTGGCGGTGCTGGAAATCGCGCCACCCAATATTCCACCGACGAGCACGCCGGCCGATTCACCAAACAACCGATAGGAAATGTAGCCGGCCAGGCTGATACCAACGATAAGCACCACCATCAGCCAGATGTTGAATGGGTTAAACACGTTCAATGGACCCAGGTTCCGATTAGGTAACACCGGTAAAATCACGCAGCTCAGAACAGCAAACTGAATGATCGCCCGCATATCACGGTCGCCCAGCTTGTGAGCGGCTGAATGCAATTCAGGCTTGAACTGAAGGAGTGCCGCGACAGAGACTCCGATTGCCACGCCAACAATCATCACGCCCTCGGCCAGATAGGCCCCGTTGCAAAAGACGACCAGGATTGCAATGACCGTTGACATACCTGCATCTTTTTTGTCATGGATTTTCATTTGCCAATGGCTGACACCAACAATCGTTCCCAGCGCAATCAGACTGGCTGCCACGATCCAGCCGCCCGAAGAAAACTGAAGATCAATCATCGCGGACAATGTCCCGGCAACGGAAATCAGCGCAAAACTTCTGAGCCCCGCCAGCGCAGTCGATACTTGTTCACGTTGCAGGCCGACGAGCATTCCGATGACCAGCGACGTTCCGAGTCGTCCAAAAATGTTAAGTGTGGTCTCGTCCATGGTCATCTTTTCTTTAAACGGGTTGACCGATCAACGTTTGCCGGGGCTTGCGAGGATCGAGTAACCCAAATCCGCGGACATGTGTTGACCTGAAATTGCCAACGCAACGGTGGCCCCGAACCTGACCACCGGAATACCAGAAATCCAGCCGCCCGGGACACCAGTGATGGCCAGGCCTTCTGGATTCTGTTTCGACGAATTGCCGACACCCGCAGAATGGACTGGTGTCAACGGGAATGCACCCCTCGCATTGGTTGTACGAAACGTCAGGTAGGAAGTTCGACAGGATCATTTTTGGATTTTCAATTGGAGAAGACTCGGAGTAACAAACTACCGAATCAACGGGCAATCACGTTCTGCGATTCCGCGTTTGAGATCAATCAGCGACACGACCAGCAGGCCGATGACAAAAAAAACCAGCAGGTTGACAATCGCCAATCGCGAGCTCCCCGTCATTGCAACAATCAGGCCAAACACGAAGGTGCCCATGAAACTGGTTGCCTTTCCGGACAGGTTGAAAAAACCGAAGTAGCGGGCTTCCTGCTGTTGCGGAGTCAAGATCCCCATGATTGCACGACTGACCGCTTGAGTTCCCCCGAGCACGAACGCCACGCCAAATGCCATGAACCAGTATGCCGTTCCGGTTTCAACGAACCAGGCCGAACCCAGAAGACCGACCCAGACGACCAGGCACAATTGCAACGTCAATTTACTTCCCAGTTTATCCGCGACCCAGCCGGTCAGAATCGCGCCTGGCATTGCAACAAACTGCACCATCAGCACAACCGAAACCAGCTCGCGATCAGTAAATTTTAATTCCTGCAGCGCGAACGTCGAGGACTGGCTGACCACGGTCTGTAATCCGTCGTTGTAGAATAGAAACCCAACCAGGAACAGCAGCAACGTACGATGTCGTCTGAGCTGTTTCAACGTGTCAACGACGTCGCCGAATGCTACTTTGCCTGCCCTCAAGAATGTGGTTGCTTGCTTCTGGCGAGTTCGGTCCCGCAGGATCAGAATTCCGGGAAGCGTAAACAACAGCCACCAAACTCCCGTAAGAAAAATGCAGATCCGGAGCATCCGCGTTCCGTCCCCCCAGCCCATCGCGGGTCCGTAACCCAACAGCAACATCGCCAACAACAGCCAGATGCCTCCCCCCAGGTAGCCCCAACCCATACCGGCGGCGGACACGCCATTCATTTCTCGCTCGGTGGCAATTTCGGGCAAAAAGCCATTGTAAAACGTGAGCGACAATTCAAGACAGACGTTGGCCAGCAACAGGCAACCGGTGACCAGCCAGACTTGACCGGGAGGAGCCAGCGCCATCGCCATGCACGATGCGCTTCCCCCAATTGCGGTGAGAGCCAGTCCCATTCGCTTGCCGGCCCGCGCGTCAGCAAAGGCCCCTAAAACGGGCGAGAGCAAGGCGCCGATCAACATGGAAACCGCCACCGTCCAGGCCCATACAACAGCTCCGGTGTTGCCGGATTGTTCCGTGGTGAACACCGTTCGCTGAATGTAAACCGCAAACACGGTGATCATCAAAGTCGTGTAACCGCTGTTGGCCCAATCGTAGCCGCACCATGCCACGACTTCCCGGCGCCAGATGGATCGATTGGATTGGGCTGAGGTCATGTTCGTGTTTACAGCAAGACGTAACGAGGGTTGACCTTTCCAATGCAATTCCTCTGCCGTTACAAAAAACCGGAGAACGTAGCAAATCGGCAACCAGGTCTGGCGCGCACGTGTGCGGTATAGCCCACCGGGAGGCCGGCAGCGTGCCGTTGAGCGGCCGGCATTCGCATCGGGTCCAGTGAGGCGCAGGCGTTGGCCCTGGGGTTTTCAAAACACGATCCGGTATGTTTCTGTTGACTTTGGTTTGACGTCAACCGTTTCGGCTCGAATGGCTCGCTCGCTGTTGGCTGGTTTGGATTCTGTTGGAACCGCGCGGCAGGGTGGGGGTTTCTTTTGTCCACGGCCTGCCTGTTTGGCATTGCGTTTGCGTCAACTCCCTGTTGGACATTCATTCAAACCAGGGGAGTAAGATGGGATTCCTAGAAAACAATACGGTCATTCTTCCATTCGATTTTTCGGAACAATCGATCAGTGCGATCGACAAAGCGATCGAGATGTCGGAAGAATCCACGAGCCTCCATGTAATTCACGTTGTTGATCCGACTCCGATCATGATATCGATGGATCCTGCATTACCGGTCCCAGCTTCTTATGACCACGACCGCTACCAGCAATCGCTGGAGGAAATGACCAAGCGGTTTGCTGAAGGAAAATACGCCAGGTTAAAGGTCCACTGTGTGGTTGGGGATCCGGGTTCGGCGATCGTTGACTACGCCAAGAGCGTTCGCGCCGACTTGATCATTATGCCTTCGCATGGCCGGACCGGTCTGACTCGATTGTTAATGGGTTCGGTGGCAGAGAGGGTTCTTCGACTGGCGAATTGTCCGGTTTTGATTTTGCGTGAGCCGGATGCCAGGTAATTTGTTCGTGGACGCGACGCAACGAGTCGGTCAGGAGCCATGCCATCAACGACAATCCAGCACAACGTCGAGCAAAGTCTGAGAAACTGCCGCTCAAGACGAGTCTTCTTTTCAGCACTGGCGATTTGAGTAGCAGTTTGACGCTGGCGATCCAGACTTTTTTTCAACTGTATTTTCTCACCGACGTGGCTCGTTTGCCGCCGGCAACCGTTGGCTGGATCTTGGGGTTGACGAGGTTGTGGGATGCGGTCAACGACCCGCTGATCGGGTTCCTGTCGGATCGCATCAAGTCCAGGTTGGGGCGACGCCGGGTGTTACTGGTTTACGGTTCGATTCCGCTCGGGCTGTTTTTTGCGATGTGTTGGATCATTCCACCGCTGACCGAACCTTGGCTGGCTGTTTATTACACTCTCATCATTGTCGCATTTGATACCGCATTTACGATTGTTCATGTCGGTTACAATTCACTGACCCCGACGATGACCTATGACTATGATGAGCGAAGCAGTCTCAACGGGTATCGCATGCTGTTTTCGCTTGGAGGGACGTTGGCAGCAATCATTTTTGCGACGATCCTGGCTGACCTGATGTCGAGCGAAGCGTATCGCTTTGCTTTCATTGGCATTACGTTGGGTGCGATTGCGATCATTCCGCCATGGATCGTGTTCGCAGTTTCCAGGCAGGCAGACCGACCCGGCGAGATCAGCACCATGCCATTGCGACAGGCGCTCCGAACGACGTGGGCCAATCGGGCATTTGTCATGCTGACTTGCATGTATCTGACGTGCTGGACGGCGACCAGCGTCATTGCGGCGTTGCTTGTCTATTTTGCCAACTACTATCTCATGGTTCCTGAACAAGCCAATTATTTTGTTCTGGTCGCACAGGGTTCTGCTGTTTTGAGTGTGCCCTTGTGCGTCTGGATGGCTCGTCGCTGGGACAAGCCGAAGGCATTCATGGTGGGAATCGGGTTTTGGTGCGTCGTATTGATTGCTTTCTTTTCTTTGCCACAGACAGCCGTTGCGACCGCTTACGTTTGCGCATTTTTTTGTGGTCCCGGGATTGCAACGGCAGCCGTGATTCCCTGGGCGATGCTACCGGATGTGATTGAACAGGAACAACACCGAACCGGCGAGCGAAGGGAGGGCGCCTATTATGCGTTAGCCTCGTTTTTTCAAAAACTCGGGACAGGGCTGGCGTTATGGGGAATTGGCCTGGCGCTATCGGTCAGTGGATATGTGACGCCTGGCGTGGAAGGTCAGTTTCCCGTCCAACCGCAGTCCGCACTTGCCACGATCCGCTTGATTATCGGTCCTGGAACAATTGCCCTGTTATTGGTTTCGCTTCCATTCGCGTGGCGATATCCAATTACGCGCGAAAGTCATCTGCGGTTGGTCGAGACAATGGGCAAGTAGCGAAGGTTGCCCTCGTGGCATTACGTCTGCAGCATCGAGCATTTGATTCCGCCGGCGGACGAAATCATCGCCAACCAGTTGGGATTGGGGTTGGGGTCAAATTCGGGTGAGGGATCTGGAACAATTTCTGGTGGAGAATCCGGTGCAATCACAGGTGGAAAGTCCGGTGCGATTTCCGGAATGTTGTCCGGCTCAATTTCCGGTGGCGAGCCTGGCTCGATTTCCGGGTTCTTTTCCGGAGGCGGGTTTTCGGGAGTCTTGCTGAATTCACTCGAGTCAACTTGGGTCGTTGCGATGGACGTCACAGGATTTGACATGATTCACCTCGTCGAAGTTTTGACAGTTCTTTGAATGCAAACGACGTGCCGATCGATGAAACGTTGCAAAACGTCAGGAAGCACGGGTCGTATTTATCCTGAATTCGCGCCGATTGTGCCAGAAAATGGCAATCCAATTGTCACAATTTTGTCCTGTTGCGCAGGACGATTGGCTTGGCAGGGACGCGGGTGCTTCGCGAAAGCAATACTCACGCTTCGAGCGGACGATAATGTTGTTCCGTCCGGGGCCAAGCTGGCTTGACGAGTAGAATTCATCGACGCTCGCGTGGCATCAGCGGTACGTTTTCTCGTTCCACTCGGTTGGGATCAATCGCATTGGGCCCTGTGGATCCGTTCGGTCGCGGACGACCTTGAACTTGCCACGGACGTAATTGTGACAATTGATGCAAGTTGTCGTCATGCTCAAAAAAGTGAAATGGGCGCCTTCGAGATTTTTCTCGTCGGCCAGTCGCATGAGCTTGTCGCATTGTGAACGAAACTCAACTCCGTGATGGTCGTAGACCTTGTCTTCGGAAGCGGGCCATTGTACGGCTTCGCTGATCATCTTCATGTTTTCGGCGCCGTGACGAATCAGACCGAAGTTTTCGGTGACAAGTCCGTCCATCACGCTTTGCGAGCCAACGAGTTTGGCACGCATGAAAGACTTCGTCTTGTTTTGTTGACTGGGAGCCTCTGCATCCTGGTTCGAGTGAACCATTGCGACACCGGTAAACATTGCGGACAATGATGCGAGCGCGAATATGAACGTCCTCATCAGATACTCCTTCGAAATATGCCTGGAAAACGCTGGATTGAATGTCGGGCAGGTCGGAATTCCAGAATGCACTCGATACCTGCCGGTTCGACCTGCTTTCCTGAGAACTTAGACGCAAATGCAATTTTGTGAATAGATCAATTCAGTTTTCTGGAATTGCTCGCCAATCGCTGGCGCGCGAATTCGCTCACGTTTTCTCATGAATCCTGCCAGCCAAAATCTGGAGATTCGCCGATTTTGAGAAAGAGCAGCATGTGTCTCTCCAGCTCAAACAGGTATTCTGGCGACGATTTATTTCAAAAAACTCGGTCCCAGGTTTGCCAGTCAAGGTATCGAGGCCAATTTCAAAATCGCATCAGTCTTTCAAACACGCTTCGATTTGAGAACGCATTTCCTCCATCTCGACTTGAGCCAGTTTTTGTCCAGTCTTGGAAACAAACCACAACAAGGCAGCAACCAAAAGGCCAATCGGAATAGCGCAATAGGCCCACGGTGCTTCTCCCGACAACTGTTGCGAGACGCCAAACATCGCCGAGAAGAGCGTCAAACACGCGATCGCCAAAAAAGAAAACATGAACCCGGTCCAGATACTCGGGTGTGGGCTGAATCGGCCCGAAATGACGCGTTGCTGGTCTTCGCTGCGAAATTCGAGATGCATCCATGGCGACCAGAAATGCCGTTTCGATTCGACGAACGAAATCATGGCATGGTTTCCCGTGAATTGACCTTGAAATGCTGTGGACGACGCAGCATCGGATCGACGGGAGAACGCGTTTTGGACGCGCCGAATCAACTCTTCCTCACCCAAGTCGGTTTTCAACTGGAACGTTGGACGTAATTGAACTGCTAACATCGGCTGAAAATTCCGGCTAATCATGGATGCCAAAGCTTCATCAAGATTGTAAGTCGTGTTTCCTGTGCAATCAATTCACTCGCCATGGATACTCGATCCGGTCTCCGTGAAATGTGCGTTGCTTGTCGCTGGCCGGGTCGGCAGGTGGCAGTTAATTGAATCCGGCATGAATCTTGCGGGTAACAGAATCAAGATCAGTACAATATCCTGTTTGTTCAAGTGGAAATCGCGAATGAGAAAAAATGAACCTGTCACCAAGATCATGACGAAAGATCTGATTACCGTTCACGACGGCGAGCCTGTTTCCAGGCTCAGGCAGATTTTTGAGCAAGATAATATTCATCATATTCCCGTTGTTAGTGGAGAACGATTGATCGGGATCGTCAGTTGGAATGATTTTATGCGAGTTTCGTTTGGCGAATTTGGCAACCAGGACGCGAAAGGCCTGGATGCCATGTTGGATCACACTTACAAGATACGTGAGGTTATGCGTCAGAACCCCTTGACGATGCCCGCCACTGGGACAATTCGCGACGCCGCAAAGGCACTTGGCTCAAATGGCTTTCATTCACTGCCAGTCGTGGAGGGAGAAAAGCTCGTTGGATTGGTGACTTCGACCGATCTGATCAAATACTTGGCTGAGCAATAGGTCACCAAGGCACGGTCGATCCAGCCAGTTTCAACCGGAAATAGCCGCGAAGCTGGCGGGTGGCCGAATTATCACGGTTCACCTGGTTGGTGTTCACATGGGGTACCGAATGGCTCGTGGACTCGCAAATACGAGTGATTTGATTAATGGCCGCGGGGACCGTCGGGTGCAACGCAGCGGGTCAGTACGACGGAAATGTTATCGGCTCCTCCCGCTTCATTGCATCGATCGATGACCGTTTCGCAGATTTCATGACAGGAAAGCGACGAGGAAATCAACTGGTTTAGTTCGTCGTCAGAAAGGTACTTGGTCACACCGTCACTGCAAAGCAGCACCGCATCGCCGACGGCAAGCCGACGTTGGTAGATAACGGCCGTTGGATCATCGACGGCACCAATACAGCTCCAGAGCATGTGGCCATAATGCGAATCCTCCAGGTCCTTGGCACTCAGCACTCCTTGTTCGCGAAGCGCCTGGCCAATCGTCTGGTCTGTTGTGATGCGAATCAGGCTGTCTTGATGAAGGTGATAACATCTTGAATCACCAACATGAACGACGTACAGATTTGGCCAGACAATGTATGCCAGTGTTAACGTCGTCCCCATGCCTGTTCGTTCAAAATGGCTGTCTGCATTTCGCCGCACGACACGATGCGTCCGCTCAAACGCTGCCACCAAATCCTGTCCAAATTCGCTCGATGGCGAAGGGTCTTCCGAGTGGAGCCAGTGCATGGAGTTGAGCACGAAACGACAGACTTCCTCGATCGCCATGCGGCTTGCAACATCGCCTGCCGGGCCGCCTCCAATTCCGTCGGCGACGAACATCAAGGTGCCCATCGCGTCCCCGCAAATCGTGGCATTGCCAAGTTCAAAACTGGACTGTGCCACTTGCATGACTTTATGCAGTTGGGCGATCAGAAATTGGTCCTGGTTCGATTCCCGTACCTTTCCAATGTCGGAAGCTCCGGAAAATTTGAATTCCACCATCGTCGGTTTCGCTGCAAGAAGATCCATGAACGAGATTTCCGATGTGCTTCTGTGAATTGTTGCGGGAAAAATGGGCTGAAAAGCCAGGTAACGACAATTCCCGAACAGCAATCGCCATGCCAAGACATTGCGATCCTGATCAGCGTGTGAGACGGATGAAACCGGATAAACACACTGGAATCTTTCGTGCGATCAAACGAAGTCGAGCGACAGAAATAGAGCGCCATGGCCATGATCTGTCAAAACGGTTTTGCCAAGCGATCGCGAGCCCTAGGCGTCAGCCCAATAAGCACTTTTTTCAGACTCCTGATCCCCGTTCGGGACGGCCGCAGGCAACCTGCTGCGCGAGCCTGCCTGAAATCCCCGGTCTTTGCTGGCCCTCCAAACGTGGATAAGTTCAGCGAGCCGGCGACACCATGCCTTCATCCCATGACAGCTCGGTTGTCGGATCGATGAATCAAGAACATTTCATCGAGAGGCGCTCAATCTGGTGGGGTAAGACGGGCGTGTGGACATCCACTTCGTGAATGAGCGCTAATTCTCAGAGTGAACTGCCGCATGGTTTCTTTCCTTTCGATTCTCCATTCGATCACGATACGTTGTCCGAAGACAAGAGAACCACGCACACAACGCAAGGCAAAACCAAGTCTGTTTTTTGCTGGATGTTTTGGTGTCGTAAAGAAAGGACTTACGATATCGGCTCAGGAGTTGAAAAGTCTTCTCGATGATATTGCCTTGGCCGTCGAACGTTGGCACGACAAAGAATTTGCCAGCTGAGCTAATCCGCACGCTTTTCTTGCAAATCGACGAATGGGTGTGCGAAAAGGCGCACTTCGTCTGTGCCATGCCCATGATTCCGATACGAACGCGGAAAAGCTCGAATTGAATTGTCGTTTCCTCCCCCATAAGCTCGACGGAAAAGTCACTAATGCACACGCTAGGCCGAGATTGATGACAGACATTTCCCAATTCATGTTGAACGGTTCGTTTGGCACCGGGATTGCTTAGCAATCTGCGATCGTATTCGTAACGTACCAATCGGGATAGACACAATTCAATGAGTGAACTGAAACTGACTCCCCAGCAAACGGATTTTCCCGAATCAAAAAATGAACATCTGGAAAGCTTTTCGTACGACGATCAGATCGTTCGGATGTTTTCATTGGCCACGCTGGTCTGGGGGCTGGTCGCGACGGTTGTCGGCCTGATCGTTGCCATTCTGCTGGTCAAGCCGGGTTGGACGTTCATGCAATACGTTTCGTTTGGACGATTACGGCCCCTGCATACGAATGCGGCTATTTTTGCATTCGGTGGAAATGCAATATTCGCAGCGGTCTATTATTCGACCCAGCGACTGTGCAAGGCCCGAATGTGGAGCGACACCCTCAGCCAGCTTCATTTTTGGGGTTGGCAGTTGATTATTGTATGCGCGGCCGTCACTTTGCCGTTGGGGATCACACAAAGTAAAGAGTACGCGGAGCTGGAATGGCCGATTGACATCCTGATCGCATTGGTTTGGGTTGGTTTTTTTGGCGTCAATTTTATCATGACGTTGGTTAAGCGTCGTGAGCGGCACATGTATGTTGCGCTCTGGTTTTACATTGCCACGATTGTCACGGTGGCGGTATTGCATGTGTTTAACAACCTGGTCGTCCCATCGAGTCTGTTTAAAAGCGTGCCGATTTATGCCGGTGTTCAGGACGCGATGATGCAGTGGTGGTATGGCCACAATGCGGTGGCGTTTTTCTTGACGACGCCGTTCCTCGGGCTGATGTACTATTTTTTGCCCAAGGCAGCCGAGCGTCCAGTTTTCTCTTACAAGCTCAGCATCATTCACTTCTGGTCATTGGTGTTTATCTATATATGGGCGGGCCCGCACCACTTGCATTACACGGCACTGGCGTCGTGGGCATCATCGTTGGGGATGGTGTTTTCCCTGATGCTGTGGATGCCCAGTTGGGGCGGCATGATCAATGGCTTGCTGACACTCCGGGGGGCCTGGCACAAAGTCGCCGAGGATCCGGTGCTCAAATTCTTTGTTGTTGGCGTTACTTTTTACGGCATGTCGACCTTCGAAGGCCCATTGTTGTCGGTCAAGAGTGTCAACATGCTTTCGCACTATACGGACTGGACGATTGCCCACGTTCACGCCGGGGCCCTCGGATGGAACGGCTTCATGACGTTTGGCATGTTGTACTGGCTACTTCCCAGGATTTTCCAGACGAAACTCTGGAGCACCAAGCTGGCGACCTGGCATTTCTGGTTGGGGACGCTCGGGATCCTGCTTTATATCATCCCGATCTATGTCGCTGGTTTAACCCAAGGCCTGATGTGGCGTGCGTTTACCGATGAAGGCAACCTGGCTTATCCCGATTTCGTCGAAACGGTCAACGCGATCATTCCGATGTGGTGGACTCGCGTCGGTGGTGGTGCACTTTATATTGCCGGAATTTTGTTGATGGCGGTCAACTACTTCAAGACTTGGCAATCCCGCCCCGGAACCTACGACGTACCGGTGATCGAGGCTGCCCCGTTGTCACGTGACTACGTTGATCCCCCGGTTCCCCAGTCACGATTGAAGAATTTTCCCGTTACTGATTTCGCCAACAAGCTGGATGTGTTTGAGCAAGCTCATTGGCATCGGGTTTGGGAACGCTTGCCAATCCGGTTTACCGTCTGGGTGACGATCGCCGTGGTGGTCGCCTCGGCATTTGAATTGGTTCCGACATTTCTGATTCGCTCCAACGTACCAACAATTAAATCGGTCAAGCCATATACGCCCCTGGAACTGGCAGGACGGGACATTTATGTGGCCGAGGGTTGTTACAACTGTCACTCTCAGATGATTCGTCCACTGTTCGCGGAAACCGAGCGTTACGGCGAATATTCCAAGCCTGGTGAATCTGTCTTCAACCATCCTTTCCAGTGGGGTTCGCGGAGGATCGGTCCCGACTTGGCGCGGGAAGGGGGTAAGCAATCTCATTACTGGCATTTCGAACATTTCCGCGAGCCAACCTCAATGACACCGGGTAGCGTGATGCCTGCCTACAAGCATCTGCTGACCGATGAACTGAATTTCCAGACCATTCCGGAGCGGGTCAGGGTGGCGTCCCTGCTGGGGGCACCTTATGAACGCGAACTGACCGAGTCCGAAGACATGGCGATGGAGCAAGCCAAACAGATCGTCAAGGATCTGGTCGAACAAGGTGGACCCAAATCTGGAACGATCAAGGATCCTTCCGGCAAGGAAATTGCCCTGGAGAAGACAAAGGTGGTAGCGTTGATTGCCTATCTCCAGCGAATTGGAGTTGACTATTTCAAAACCGAAACCGAAACCAAGACCACGGACGCTGCCAACGAAGTCAATGCGGAAGCAGTAGCTCCCGGGCCTGTAGTCGAAAAAGACCAAGACGGAAAGCAGCCATGATCAAAAAACTAACCACCTTTCTCGATTATTCGTTGTTTGCCGAACTCGCGCTGGTGATGTTCGCTGTCATTTTTATCGCGGTCGTGATCCGAACACTTGTGACACGACGTGAAACCACGAGCCAACAAGCCAGAATTGTGCTTGGCGATCAACCGGAGAAACACGTATGACCAACCCGCCTGCCTCGAATCCAGTTTCCCGATCGGGTCAAGAAGAAATCTTGACCGACCATAGTTACGATGGCATTCAGGAATATGACAATCCACTGCCAGGCTGGTGGAAATTCTTGTTCTGGCTGTTTATTTTCTTTGCGCCTCTCTATGTTCTGTACTTTCATTTCGGCGTCGAAGGCCGAACCGTTTACGATCAATACGATCGCAAAATGGCCAGTATTTTTGAGCTCAAATTCAGAAAAATCGGGTCTTTGACACCGGACCGCGAGACCATTACGAAATTCATGAACGATCCCGAAGGGCTGGGGTTTGGCAAAGTCGTTTTCAAAACGAACTGTGTCAGTTGCCATGGTGCCAAAGGAGAGGGCGCGATTGGACCGAACCTGACGGACGATCACTGGAAGAATGTTCGCAATATCGAGGATATTGCGAAAGTCATTTCCGAGGGAGCAGCCAATGGCGCGATGCCTGCCTGGAAGACTCGCCTGAGCCACATTAACCAGATCGTCTTGACCGCAGCTTACGTTGCGTCCTTGAGGGAGAATCCTGAAGCCGGCCCACGGCCGCCCGAAGGAAACGTGATTCCTCCCTGGGGTGAATAGTCGAATCAGGTAAATGTTGATTCCAGACGCGCGTGCTGGTTCCACTCGATCCTTGGAAGCATGATTGAACTCGACCGGCAAAATGAATAACGCAATCCTGGAACCTGAAGAACACGTACTGAGCACGCTTGAAAAAGACGGCTCGCGGCGCTGGCTGAAGCCGAAACTGAGCAAAGGCAAGTTGCTTCGGCAGCGGCGTTGGATTGCCTATTTGTTGATCGCCATCTTTACGGCTTTGCCGTTTGTCGAGATTGGTGGTAAACCCTTCATTTTGCTCGACATTACCGCGCGGCGTTTCACAATTTTCGGTTTTACCTTTTTGCCTACCGACACCATGCTGTTGGCGATTTTCATGGTGGGAGTCCTGTTGACCATCTTCCTGTTCACCGCCCTGTTTGGGCGGATCTGGTGTGGATGGGCGTGTCCGCAGACTGTTTACATGGAGTTCCTGTTCCGTCCAATCGAACGATTTTTTGACGGAACGAGCGGTCGGGGCGGCATCAAGAAGCGTGTTCCCGCGTGGCGAGTGGCTGCAAAATACGTCGTTTATTTTCTTGTTTGTGGCTACCTGGCCAACACTTTTCTCGCGTACTTCATCGGTGTTGATCGACTCGGACAATGGGTCCGTCAATCACCCATCGAGCATCCCGTTCCGTTTCTGGTCATGGCGTTTGTCACCGCGGGAATGATGTTCGATTTTTGCTTTTTCCGCGAGCAGCTGTGCCTGGTTGCCTGCCCCTATGGTCGATTTCAATCCGTTTTGCTGGACCAGAACTCCTTGATCGTCGCCTACGATCAGAATCGAGGGGAGCCGCGCGGGAAGTTCACAAAATCGACAGGCGATGGCCAGTTGCCAGTCTTGGGCGATTGCATTGATTGTGGCAACTGCGTTACGACTTGTCCGACCGGTATCGATATTCGAAATGGTTTACAGATGGAGTGTATCAATTGCACCCAGTGCATCGATGCTTGCAACCTGGTGATGCGAAAAATTGGTCGCGCTCCGGATCTGATCCGGTTCAGTTCGCAAGCACGCGATCGCGGGGGTAAGGGAGGATTGCTGCGAGCCAGAACGGCAGTTTATCCGTTGCTGCTGGTGGGCATTGCGACCGCGTTCTTGGCCGTGTTTCTGGCGAGCAAGACGTTTGATGCCGTCGTCCTGCGTGAAGTCGGCAATCCGCATACGATGACTGACGACGACCGCGTGAGGAACCTGATGAAACTGAAACTCACCAATCGAAGTGATGAGCCAATGAGTCTGGAAGTCAGCGTGGTTGAGCCCAAGGACGTGAATATTGCGATTCGAGAGGGAGCCATGCAGCTCGGACCCAACGAGTCCCGAACCTACCACGCCAGCGTCATTGCGCCCCGCGATGCCTTTTCCCTGGGTCGGGCGGACGTTGAGCTTCAGATAGAAAACGAAAAACAGGTTTCCAGGTCTCTCAGGTTCAAGTTGATTGGGCCCTATGATTGAGCCTTCAGCCAGGAATCTGTGGGCGCGGGTAGTGAACCACGTGCTCCCACATGCAGGGCTGATCCAACGAAAGTGACTCTGAACTACCATCGGAACGAATGAATCAATGACACAACTCGCTGCCACGATCGAACAAAAAGAAAAAACCGCACAGCTCATGTGGTTGGGTTTTATCCTGATGTTTTTTCTCATTCAAGCCGTGATCTGGACCGTTGCAATCTCGGCAACAGCGAATGATCCGTCGCTCGCTGTTGTGGCTGACTATGACGAAAAAGCGTTGAAGTGGGACGAGGAAAAGGCGCGACGAACTGCCAGCGCTCAATTGGGCTGGCATTCTGAAATCGTTGTGGACTCGGAATCGGATATCTACGGTTTTCGAAACGTCAGGATCAAGCTGCAGGATGCCAACCTGGTCCCGATTGAAAACGCCACGGTTGAACTGACGGCCTTTCACCGGGCCCGCGCGGCCGAGCCTCAACGGATCAAGATTTCCGGGCAGGGAAACGGGATCTACTCTGGATTTGTGCAGGTTCGAAAGAACGGGATGTGGCAGTTTGATGGTTGTGCGAAAAGACGCGATGACACGTTTCTGATAAATGAACGACAATCGATCATGGCGGACAACTAAATGTTGGTGTTACTTGGATCTGTTTTTGTTGCCAGCTTGCTGGGCAGCCTGCATTGCGTCGGTATGTGTGGTCCTTTCGCGTTGTTGGCAGGAAGCCCGACGCGAGACACCGGTGTCTCACGCGGACGTTGGTCATTGCTGATTCCGAGCATTGCCTACAGCTGTGGACGGCTGACGACTTACGGTGTTGTCGGAGTCGTGTTTGGGTCCCTCGGCATGGCACTCAATCGTGGCGTCGGGTTTGCATCGTACCAACAAACCGCAACTTACTTGGCAGGTAGTTTGATGATCGTCGTCGGTGGAGTCGCGCTGGCACGGCAAATGGGCTCCACGATTCAATTGCCCAACATAGCCGGACCATTGCAGAGAGTGTTGCAACGTAACTTCCAGAAAGTGATCGGCCAGCCACCTCTCCGGCGAGCGTTCCTGATCGGTGCATTTTCATGCCTGATGCCATGCGGTTGGCTTTACACCTTTGCCATCGTTGCTGCCGGAACGGGAAGTCCCGGGCAGGGCTTGATTGTGATGGCCGTGTTTTGGGCTGGAACCGTTCCCATCATGACGGCGCTGATGTTCGGATTGAATGGATTGGGAAATTCCATTCAGCGCCGGGTTCCTGCCGCGATGGCCAGCTTGGTGATTGCGATTGGTCTTTTCACGATCGCCTTTCGTGCACCGGTAGTCATTGGTGAAGGGACGAAAGTGGTTGAACAAACAGAGGCGTTGACTCAACAAGTACAAAACGTCGACCAGTTGGAATTACCCTGTTGCCGCGAGGACAATTAAATGTCCGTCGCTGAACCGACAAATGACACACCGGCAGAAATGGTTCAAGACCGGGTCTTGTCGTGCACCCATTGCAGGCTGCCTGTGCCCGTCGGGCTGATTGAACCGGGGGCGACGGAGCAATTCTGTTGTAGTGGTTGTAAGATGGCCTTTCGGCTGATTCACTCCAGCGGGCTCGAAGCCTATTACCGGATGGTGGAAACCACTGGGACCTCGTCGCTGACGAGACGGGAAGAGGAAAAACTATCCAATCGCTTTGATGATTTTGATCAGCCGGCCTTCTTTGACCGTTTCGGAAATCCAGTCGATGAAGAGATTGACGAAATTACATTTTTGTTGGATGGCATTCATTGTGCCGCGTGTATTTGGCTGATCGAGAAGCTTCCACAGATTGTCCCGGGAATCTTGGTCGTCAAATTAAATTGGGCTCGACAAACTGCCAAGATTCGCTGGAAACGCGATGCGGTCAAGCTTTCGAAGATCGCTCAAACGTTGAGTCATCTGGGTTACATGCCCCACCCAATTCACCGGAGCACCATCGAAGAGCGAAGGCAGAATGAAAACAGACGCCAACTGACGCGGATCGGAATTGCGGCTGCAGCGGCCGGAAACAACATGTTGATCGCGGCTGCATTGTACTTCGGGATGTTCTCGTACATGTCGGTCGGGATGAGCCAGCTGTTTCGGGTTGCGAGTTGCGCCATCGGATTGGCTTCGCTGTTCTGGCCTGGGCGAGTTTTTCTCCAGGGGGCCGTGAATGCAATTCGGACACGAACGCCGCACATGGATTTGCCGATCGCCTTGGGGTTGACTGTCGGAAGTATTGCGGGCACGGTGAACACGATTCGAGGTACGGGCGAAATCTATTTTGATTCGTTGTCGGTACTGATTTTTCTGTTGCTGGTTGGTCGCTGGATTCAATTTCGTCAACAGAATCGCGCAGCGGACGCGGTCGAGTTGCTTTATCGACTCACGCCCCAAACCACTCGAAAAATCGTCGATGGTCGTCCGGTTGCCACGTTTGTCGATCTTGTTCAGCCAGCGGATATATTGGAAATTCGCGCCGGCGATCTGGTTCCCGTCGACGCCGTGATTGTCGGGGGGACGACCGAAATGGATGAGTCCATTCTGTCCGGCGAATCGAGATTGGTTGGCAAATCGGTCGGCGACGAAGTGATGGCAGGAACGAAGAACTGCCGTTCGACGATCACCATTCGTGTCGTTGCCACGGGTCGAGACACGAGGCTGAGCAAGATCGTCGACTTGGTGGAACAGGCTTCGCTCGAAAAACCGACGATTGTCCAGTGGGCCAATCGAATGGGAGGCTTTTTTGTGGTTGCGGTGATCGTGATGGCGGTCGTAACCCTGGCTGTCTGGCTTTGGATCGATGTTTCGGTCGCGATCGATCGAGCCGTTGCACTGTTGATCGTGGCCTGTCCCTGTGCGCTGGCACTTGCTACTCCGCTGGCGATTTCGGTTGCACTTGGAAAAGCCGCCAAGAGGAAAATAATGATCAAGGGAGGTGATGTCCTGCAACAGCTCAACCGTCCCGGTATGATCTGGTTGGATAAAACAGGCACCCTGACCGAAGGCAAGCTGGAGGTCGTTGATTGGTACGGTGATAACAGTTGGAAGGCGCTGATTTCAGACGTTGAAACGAAGTCCTCTCACCCGGTGGCCAAGGCGATTGTCGAGTTTGTCGAAAACGCAAGCGGTCGTGTTTCGTCGTCCCTGGTTGACCAGGTAACCGAGTACGAAGGCCAGGGGATCTGTGCGAATGGTCCCGGGTTGGATCTGCTTATCGGCAACGAGTCGTTGTTGTTGGAAAACGGAGTTTCGATCGGATCCAGGCACCAACAGGTTGCCGACAGAATTCTCGGCGCAAACCTCGCTCCCTGCTGGATTGCCGTCAACGGATCGGTCAACGCGATTGTCGCCCTGGGTGATCACATTCGACCGGACACCAAGCTCGCAATCCAGCAGCTGATTTCCACCGGATGGAGGGTTGGAGTACTTTCTGGTGACCATGAGCGAATTGTTCGTCAAGTCGCGGACCGGCTGGAAATTGAATCCGGGTTGGCATTGGGTGGGCTGAGCCCGGAAGACAAAGTCAACGTCGTTCAGAATTCACTTTCAGAGTACCCCACGGTCGTCATGGTCGGAGACGGTGTAAACGACAGCGCAGCCTTGTCGGCGGCGTCGGTGGGAATCGCGGTCCACAACGGCGCAGAGGCCAGTCTGGCCGCGGCGCCCATTTACCTCGCCGACGAGGGACTTCGGCCCATCCTCGAATTGATGCGGATCAGCAAATCGACCAACCGCACAATTCGCATGAACTTTGCTGCGTCGCTCAGCTACAACCTGTTCGGCGCAACGTTCGCGGCCATCGGCTGGATCAATCCACTGGTTGCCGCAATCCTGATGCCCATTAGTTCGCTGACTGTCGTCGCGATTTCGCTCACTGCTGGAAACACAAATCGAACCAAGGCAAAACCATGAGCGTGCTCTACGTCGCCCTGCCCGTTGCGCTGTTTCTGGCAGTCATCGCTGTCATTGCATTTGTCATGCAAGTCCGCACGGGTCAGTTGGATGATCTTGAAACGCCGCCGCGGCGGATTCTGTTTGACGATGTTGAACGTCGTTCCCGGGAACCCGGGCCGGGCCATGTGGACGAAGAAGCGAAGCCATGATGGCTGTCAGATGGAATTACACGGTTGGTTCAACGAGGGTCACGTCCGGCGCTGAAACCCCAGTAATCGAAGAGCGTTAAGCACAACGATCACCGTCGAACCTTCGTGGAGTGCAACCGCCGGGCCCATTCGGAGTCCGAAAATCGTAGCCGGCACCAGGAACGCAACCATGCCCAGGCTGATCCACAGGTTCTGTTTGATGATGCGATTGGTCATTCGGCTCAGTCCAATGGCAAAGGGCAAATGACGCAAATTGTCAGACATCAATGCGACATCCGCGGTTTCCAGCGCGACATCTGACCCTGCAGCCCCCATCGCGACACCGACGTTCGCGTGTGCCATGGCGGGCGCGTCGTTGACACCATCTCCGACCATTGCGACATCAACTTGCTGGCGGAGCCGTTGAATGGAGTCGACTTTTTCGGCTGGCATCAAATCACCCCAGGCTTCATCAATCCCAACCGCGCTTGCGACGGCATCGGCAACGCGCTGGTTGTCGCCGGAAAGCATGATGATCCGGCCGATTCCCATTTCCCGCAGCTCTCGAATTGTCTCCTGGGCTGCCTTGCGCGGCGTGTCCATCACGCCCAGCACGCCAAGGTATCGGTCGCCAACCCGGACAATCATCGTCGTGCGGCCGTCATGTTCGAGTCGATCCAACGTATCGAGAATTTCCGCTGGAACCGGGGGGCCATCGATTTCGCCAAACAAATGCCGTTTGCCAACAAAGCTGCGGTGCCCGTCGAAGTCCGCTGAGACCCCGCGTCCCGTAATGCTGCGCAGGTTTTCTGCCGGAGAGATGTCGAGAACTCCAGTTTGATCGCCAATGGAAAGTCTCTTTTTTCCGTCACGGACAATGGCCGCGGCCAGGGGATGGTCGCTCAGACCTTCGATCGCAATCGCTGTTTTCAGCAGCTCGTCGGGGGAAGTTCCCGTTGTCGAAATGACATCGGTCAACTGGGGACGACCTTCGGTGATTGTCCCTGTTTTGTCAAATGCGATCACGCCGATGCGGCCAAGATCTTCAAGCGGTGCCCCGCCTTTGACCAGAACTCCTCCACGCGCTGCCCGCGCCACGCCGCTGAGTACGGCACTGGGCGTTGAGATTGCCAGGGCACAGGGGCTGGCTGCGACCAGGACTGCCATGGCCCGATAAAACGAGGCTGAAAACGGTTCTTCGACCAGAAGCCACGCAAACAACAACATTCCAACGACAGCCAGGACGGCCGGAACAAAGACACGTTCGAAACTCTCCGCGAATCGTTGTTTCGACGATTGCATCGTTTCTGCTTCGTTGACCAGCACGACGACACGAGCCAACGTCGATTCAGTTGCCAATCGGGTTACCCGGATCTCCATCGCACCGTGTTGATTGATCGTTCCCGCAAAGACAAGATGTTCCGGCGAAATTCCGGCCTCGTTGAACGTTATCCGGTCCGGATCGTCGATTGACCGTTTGTCGACCGGCAGGCTTTCGCCGGTAATCGGTGACTGATCGACACTGCTTTCGCCTTTGATCACAAGTCCATCGGCGGCAACTCGCTCATTTGGTTTGACAATCACAATATCCCCAACGATCAGTTTGGCAACGACAACTTCCACGATCGTGTCATTTCGCCTCACCAACGCAGTCTCGGGTGCCAGGTGAGACAGGGCTTCGATCGCCCGCCGCGCCCGACCCATCGCATAATGCTCCAGGGAGTGACTGATGCTGAAAAGAAACAGTAATAATGCCCCTTCGGCAAACTGGCCCAAGACGGCTGCACCCATAGCGGCAACGATCATCAGGAAGTCAATTTCAAATTGTTTGAGACGGATTTTTTCAACCGACTCAATGAGCGTGAAGTAACCGCCAAAAAAATATGACGCCAGGTAGAGGGGCCAAACCGTCCCAATGGAAAGCTCCATCATCCTGCTCGAGATCCAGCCAGCAAGCAGGAAAACTCCACAGAGAATCGCGAATATCAATTCGGTTTGCTCGCCGAAAACCCCACCCCGTCCGTGGGCATGAACATGGGGATGTTGATCCACAGCTGGACCAACCAGCTCTGGTTCCTGATCGACCCGGAGCGCTTTCGATTGGCTTGGCAGGCGATCGGCCCTGACTCCTAACGAGGCGATTGCCGCCAAAATCGTCTCTTCATCAGAAAGTTGCCTGTCGAATTCAATTCGGATGACGCCATCGAGGGAGACGCCCACATCGATGACACCCGGTAATGCCTGAAGCCGCCCACGGATCGTACGGGTGTGGCGAACATGCATGGGCGCATTCTTGAGAAGCAAATGGCCGTAACGATGATCCAACTCGGCGCCGGCAGCGTGCACGAGTGAACGGACTTTCTGCAGGGAAATGACGTTCGGATCAAAATGCACGCAGAATTGACCCGGTGACTCACCCTCACTGGTTCGCACGTGAGCCTTTTGAATCCCTTGATGGTCGAGGATTAAGTCACCCAGCCGTTGCGCGCAGGCATCCTGTTCGTCTGGGATCTCCGGGAGCAATAGCAAAATATCGAATCTGGCTTTTTCGGTCATTAACGAAAGCGATTACGTCGGCAGAGATTTGTCAGGTCTGATTCGTTTCGCATCACGTTACCAAATCGCAACGCGGCGCCGGACCAGCAGTATTTGTCTCATTCAAACTTAGGTTCTCGATGCGTCTGGTTAAAGAGGGGGCCGGGCCAATCGTCCTCAAACCCGGGTCAACGCCCCCTTCCCTTTTTTCCTTGTCCATTGCCTTGGTTGTTGCCCGAACCCTGGGCTCGGCCATGGCCCGGCTGTGCTTGGCCGTTCCTTCGGGTCTGTCCTCGTTGTCCCTGGGCCTGGTTTCCCTTTTGTCCTTGGTTGCCTCCCCGCCCCGGTGTCGAGTTGGCGATGGCATCAAACTCCAGCTGGCTGAGTTGGGTTGAAGTATAGGTGCCTCCGGTATTGCGCAGTTGTGAGGCAAAGGCCCTGAGGTGATTTCTTGAGCCTTGTTCCAGGTGTTGGAAAACCTGTTTGATATCGTTGTTGCTCGTGGACTGGATTGCATTCCGCAAATCGGCAATGTCCATTTCCTCGATTTTCAGCCCGACCTTAAGCGCGTCGCTCAATGAGGCAGAGCCTTCATTGACCAGCGATTGGTAGAGTTGTTGAAACCTGGGTTGGGTAAATGCACCTGGAGAATTGCTGGCGACAGGATCGGGGATCTGATATCGGTTCAGCAACCCGGCAACTGCCTGCATGTGCTTTGATTCGGCTCGTGAAATGTTGGCAAAAATAGTCGCGCCCCATTTCTGATTGAGTGCGACATAGACATCGCGAGCGAGTTTTTCTTCTTCACGCATCAACGTTAGTTCATTGCTTTCTTGCGCCGTGAGCGTTCCGCTGGATTGCCCTCGCGCCGAGCCACCTTGGCCAACGCGATATTGTCCTGGTCCAGACCGCCCGCTCTGGTTTTGCCCTCGTCCGGCCCGGTTGCCTCCTTTTTGCAGTTGTCCGTTCTGTCCTGTCGAATTGGTGGCAGAGCTGCGACCTGCCCGGGTTTTCTGAACTGACTGGTTGTTTTGGCTGCCTGGTTGTCCCTGTCCACGTCCGCCTCGTTGAGCCATCAGGTCGGCGCTAACGATTCCGAACAAGAGGAAGGTTACCGAAATTGTCATTAGCTTGTTCATTGTCTCTCTCTTCTGTTCAGGTGAATCTTTGTCATGCCAGCAGTCTGTTGAGGAATCCTGGTGCGATTCCTGTTCCAAACCCTGAATTGAGCGTAGAAATATCGAAATATATCTATATGTTTGTGTTTTTCGTGGCAGTGGGGGCGGGGAAGTCTCAGGATGTGCGAAATCGCCCGTTTTGCGTGCGGTAACGGGATTTTCTGGCTTCGGATGTTTCTTGTGTTGCGTTAGTTTGGGTGACACAAGGCGATGCCGACCGCGGTTTCAGGGAGTCGGAGCGGTCGCAGAGCGCGGAGCCAGGGCTTCCAACTTGCCTTGGAGTGGTTTGATCTGCATTCAGGCCGAGAAATATTGCTGCGGAGAATCAGACTTGATTCCCGGGAATCTTCGGGGTTTTGGTGTTCCATTCGTTGAGCTCCAAATTTGATCCGGCCGACTTGAAATCGAATGCAGGTTGCTGCCTTTGGAACACTTCTTGCTAAACTCTGTATTGAGATTTGACCGATGCGCGTTTGCACACAAAAGGAAAAATGATGAAAACGCAGAAGAAGTTTAATGAGATCCAAGTCAAAGAAATCATGTCCAGCCGGGTCCAGTGCCTGATGACCGACGACACGATTCATGATGCCGTTGCAATGATGATGGACAATGGGCTGTCAACGGTACCCGTGGTCGACGATGACAACAGGTGTGTTGGCATCCTCTCCCGATCCGATATGACCGAGTTGTTCTTGAAGGAAGACAACGAATTGGCGCAAGTGCTCGATGCCCCACGGATGTCACTCGAATGGCTGAGTCAATCGCTTGAAACCACCGACGTGCGACTGGTGAAGGAATTGATGACGTACGAGGTTGCCACGATACATGCGAGTCAAACGTTGAAGGCGGCCTGCCAGGAGATGGTTCGCCAGCAAATCCATCACTTGCCCGTGGTCGACGAAAAAGAGCAGGTCACGGGAATTGTCTCTACATTTGATATCGTCAAAGCGGTTGCGGAAGCGGACTAGCCCGACGAGTACGGGAGCGATCCGCAGTTGAAAGGGAACAATATCATGAACACCATTGCCGGTATGTTCTGCCCAATTTTCACTTCGGTTGCCATCCTGTTGGGCGGACTGCCTGTGTGGGCGCAGACGCCGCAGGAGCCCACAGACCCGGGGAAAGTCAGTGTGGGTGTATTTGATTCCCGAGCGGTGGCGATTGCGTATTATCGTTCTTCGCCATTCAAAGACGAGCTCAAAGAGAAGTTCTCCGGTCTGGATGCGGCAAAAGCCGAGAGCGATGAAAAAAGGATCAAGGAATTGGAAGCCGAAGGGCCGGCGCTTCAAGAGCTAATGCATTTGCAGAGTTTTGGAACCTGGCCCATCGACAATGTTTTGAAAGAGATCCAGGAAGAGATTCCGGGAATCGCAAAACAAGCCAGCGTGCAGTTGGTTGTTTCCAAGTGGGACATAGTGTACCAGTCATCGGGAGTCGAGTTCGTTGATATTACGAAACTCATGGTTGAGCCATTTGGTCCGGATCCCGAGACATTGAAAATCATCTCTGAGATTCAGAATAAACCGCCGATTGCCGCCGACGTATTAAAGAAACACAAACATTGAGGAACGATGGCCGGCGTCCTTGATTCTGCAATCGGGATGCGGACGGTCCTGATGACCAACGGCAATTGATTTCGTAGGTTGTTTGATTCGCTCGGTGGTTTGGATTGCTCGGATGTCTCAACGGATGGCAGGCCCGAGATCCCGGTAAATCGTTCCGATTCCATGACGATTCGGACCGCGTTCTACTGATTCGTTGATTGGACTTGGTATTTCAAATGAGCGGTGCGACCGGGATCGGTTCCCAGAATTCAGCCGCATTTTCAGTCGTGCGGCGTGGGGACTTCAACCCAGAAGTACCCTCGCAAATCCCCTTCGGCGAAGCCGGTGGCCTGATCATCCGGGTAGTGCGAGGCGATCGCTTCCTTGACGTCGGGCATCAATTGCTCGACCGCTCCATGGCATAGCAGGCACGTTGCCTTCAGCCGAATGGGTAACAGGACTCCCAGGCCGTTTTCAGGCAGCGCGACTTCGACTTCGGTTTCCGTCTTGTCCGCAACAAATTTTGCCGCCCATTCAGGAGGGCGATTATTCGCATTGCGCAGCTTGACAGAAGTCCGACCGATACGAACGCCGGTTTCCTGCTCGACAACGGCGGCGATATCTGGAACGCGGGTCTTACAGACCGAGATCGATGTTGCCGGGCCATTGTCTGCCAGCGATTTCGTCAACTCACCCAATAATGACTGAAAAAGTCTGTCCCGTGCCACCATCGCCAGTGTTTTTTGGTTTTGTTGGACGACGGACAGGTTGGTTAGCGGGTCAGGACTGGTCTCAATCCCTCCAGTCGGTCTGGTGGGAGTTTTCTGGCAACCGGCATAGGCCAGCGGCACTGCCAATATCACTGCAAGGATAGATGTGAGTTTTCGGGGCATCGTTTGGTTCCTTTGTGGATCAGTTCCCAACGAGGCGGGGTTGGTTGAAAAATCATCAATTGCAAGCCGGGAGCTGCCGCTCCAGTGACAAACACTTCCATGTCACCAGGGGTTCACCGATCAATATGCCAAGTTCTATTCAGCGCTCGGCACAATTCTCCAACCGTAGTCCATTCAAACTTGCACCATGAAAGCTGCCTCCCGGGTCGCTAGCAACCCCGGATTTGAAGAGCATGGATCGCGAGTTACTTTGCCGGAGGCTCGTGGTTCTTTTGAGCTTCCTCAAACCCGTGGTCAACGAATCCTGACACAACCTTGGCGTGTTCCTGGATGAGTTTGACGACATACTCGTCATCCGATGTTTCCGTCACTCGAATCCCATGTTCGGTTTTTTCAAGTTTCATCTCGATTTTATCCGTATTCTTGAAGATCTCACGATACAACGGGTCACGCATCCGGATGGGTTGGATATTCTCGACGCGTTGGTACATGGAGGCAACGTGTTCCTGGATCTTTTCCACGATCGCCGGATCCGACGACTCGGTCAGGGTTTCGACACCATTTTTGGTTTCCTTGCGTTCCCGTTGGATTTTGTCTTTGTTGGAAAGCAGAAAATGGAACACGTCCCGGTCCTGGACGAAGTTGCTCGTCGCCGAGACATTGTCCGCCTGGTCCCCGTCGAGTTCGTTTGATTCCCCCGGTTTGGGCTCGGTTGATTGAGGATCGTCGCTGCATTTGCAATTGGCCGAATTGCCCGAGGCACAGGCGGAGCAATCGCCGCAGCCACCGGTTTTCTTGGCAGCCAGTTCTCGAAGTTCCTCGGCGCACTTGCCGCAACAACCTTGAATCTGTGTTTTGGAATCGGTGAGTTTTGCGTTTTCGGACGCGTTTGCTTCGCACTGGCACTGGACGGTTTGGGAGGCTTCTTTGCCGGCGCAAACGGGGCAATCGCCGCAGTCTTCGCTATTGTTGTTGGCCAATGCGGCCGCCGCTGCGCACTCGGCACATTCGCCTCCCTTCTCACTGGAACAACAATCACCGGTCGCGTTCCCAACCAGGGTGGTTTCTGTCGAGGAAGAGATGAGGTTTGAGGTTTGAGTTTGGTTGCAACCGACGGAAGTCGATGCCACCAATAGCAGAACAGCCGAAAGATGGATTGAAATTCTTGTCAACGACATGATGAAGTCTCCTGACTTTGAAATAGGCGAAAGTATGTCAATTCGAATTCAGAACAATGGATCCGGACGTTCCGGAGGTTCGATAGAGCATCCAATAAACCACCGGGATCACGATCAGCGTGAACAGGGTCGAGGTGAGGATTCCAAAAATAACAGCCCAGGCCAGTCCAGAGAATACAGGATCGAGTGTAATGACCCAGTTTCCCAGCAGCGTGGTTCCAGCGGTCAACAGGATGGGACGCGTACGAACGGCAACACTCCGCACGATGGCTTCTTCCAGCGGCAGACCGTCAGCGATGCCATATTGAATAAAGTCAACAAGGACGACGGAGTTACGAACGACAATCCCTGCTAACGCAATCATCCCGATCATGGCCGTCGCGGTGAAGAAAACCGGGTTTGCGTATCCCCCGATCAGTTCGGCTCGATCCAGGTTCAGGACCCAGAAGCCCGGCATGATGCCAATCAACGTCAACGGAATTGCGAGCATGATGACGATCGGGAGTAGCCTGGATCCCGTCTGGAACATCAGGAGCAGGAAGATTGCAAACAAGGCCGCGGCGAACGCAATGCCAAGATCCCGAAACACGTCAAGCGTGATTTTCCATTCGCCTTCGCCATTCCATTTGACGGAGTACTGGTCCGGAATGTTCCAGGCGACCCCGCCGCCGGGTGAGAGCCACGTTCGCTCGGAGGTGGGTCGCGACTGACCGTCAGCCACACCGTGCATGCCAGTGGAACGATCAAACTCCATGTCCATGATTGCATCGGCGGGTGGACGACCTGCGACTTCGCCGAACACATACATCACACGCTGAAGGTTTTTGCGATAGATAGTTTTGTCTTCCGTCTGTCGAACAAAATGGCCCAATCCGCCCAACTGAACAAGCGTCCCGGATTGACCTTGAATATAGATCTCCTCCAGGTCATCAATTGCCGAACGCTCGAAACGGGGAAGCCGCAACACGATCGGTAGGGGTGCCACTTCATGCGGATTGGACATGACCGCCGAGCGATCGCCGCCCAGTGCCATTTGAAGCGTACGGTTGATATCCTCGGTGGAGATTCCTGAAAGCGCTGCCTTGGGTTTGTCCGTTTCGAAAACCCAACGGTCCCGGTCTGACTCCGTGCTCAAGTCGACATCGACAATTCCTGGTTCACGGGCCATCCGTGTGCCAACGATTTTCGCGGCACCAATCAAACCGTCGTAATCCACATCGGCAGGTCCGTAGATTTCCGCAGTAATTGAAGCCAGCACGGGCGGTCCGGGTGGAACTTCTACGACTTTGACCTCGGCTCCCCACCGTTCGCCGATCTCGGTCAAGCGATCACGCAGCCGCAACACAATTTCGTGTGATTGTTGCTTTCGTTTCTCTTTCGGCGCAAGATTGATGCGAAGATCGGATTGAAAGGGTTGGTTTCTCAGGAAGTAGTGGCGCACCATACCATTGAAATCCATGGGGGAGGGTTGCCCGGTAAAAACCTCGACGTCACGGACTTCGACGACACCTGACAGGAATGCCGCCATTTCGCGAGCGACATTGTCGGTTTGGTCCAGCGTCGTCGCTTCCGGCATATCGATCACGACCTGGAATTCGTTCTTGTTGTCATACGGCAACATTTTCAACGGTACCAGCCGCAGTGCCGGCAAAAACATCGCCCCAAACAGCAAGGTCGTTGTCACACCCAATGCGGCAACCGAAAGCATCGGGCTGCGCAGGATCGGTCTCAGCACTCGACTACTCAAACGGTAAAGGAAACTGTGTGTTGGGTTGAATGCCTCGCGGTTCTCGTCCTCCGTTAACAGGTATTGTAGCGACACCATGGCCAACCACGGGGTTACCAGGAATGCGACCACTGTCGACAGCGTTACGGTCAATGGCACGTTGAGTGCCATGGGTGCCATGTAGGGTCCCATCATTCCGGTGATAAAGAACAGCGGGAGAAAGCTGACGATAATGGCCAGCGTCGACATGATCAGCGCCGGTCGTACTTCCTGGATTGCCTTCAACGTGCTGGTTCGCGCAGACGACAAACGCATCGAAAAATACCTGGCGATGTTTTCGACGTCGGTGATTGGATCGTCAACCAATAATCCCAGGGACAAAATCAAGGCAAACATCGTCACGCGGTTAATGGTGTAACCGAGGAACAGGTTCACGGCCAGCGTCAGGCTGTAACATACCGGAATTGCCAGCGCTACCACGAATGCGGCTCGCCAGCCAATGGTCAACCCGATCAAACCGACTACGGTGATAACGGCGATGACGAGACCCTCGACCAGTTCGTTGACCTTGTCGTTGGCCGTTTCGCCGTAATCCCGGGTGATGCGGTATTGCACCCCGTGCGGCAACATCGCCTGGGAAAGCTGGTCGAGTCGCCGGTCAACCTGGTGGGCGACCGCGACAGCGTTACTTCCTTTTCGCTTGGCCACTGCGATATGAACGGCTGGATAGATGGTTTCCTTGGACGCGACCGGTTCGACAGCGTCCTGATTGGCAGGGCCAAAACTGATCCAGCTGTACCCTTCAGGCTCGGCCGGGCCATCGATAATCTGGGCGATGTCTTTCAGATAGACGGGCCGATCGTTGATGACCTGAACCACCAGGTTTTCCAGCTCGCCGACGTCGCGAAACACGGTGCCGGACTCGACGATGAACGTTTCGTTTTGCTGGTCAAATGTGCCAGCTCGGGTGTGAAGATTGCTCAGGTGAAGTGCCCGGGCCACCTGGAGCGGTGACGTGCTTCGAGAAGCCATTGCCTGCGTATCAAGTTCGACACGGATTTCCCGTTGGCGACCGCCGACGACCCAGACCCGATTCGTGTCGGGAATGGCTTGAAGTTCGTTCTGCATTTCCTGGGCGATTCGATGAAGCTCGTGATCGCCATAGCGCTGAATGTTATCGCTCCACAGTGTCACAATCACGATGGGAACGTCGTCAATCTCGATGGGCTTGACCACCCAACGGCTGACGCTGGCTGGAATCTGATCCGCGTTGGAATCGACTTTGTTGTACAGTTTGACCAGGGAATCTTCCCGGTCCTCTCCCACGAAGAATCGGGCGGTGACGACCGATCGTCCGCTCTGCGACATCGAATATACGTATTCCACCCCGTCGATCTGATAAAGCAGTTTTTCCAGCGGTTGCGTCACTTGGCGTTCAACTTCTTCCGCGGATAGCCCGGGCGCCTCGATCATGATATCCGCCATCGGGACAACGATCTGGGGTTCTTCCTCGCGTGGAGTCAGGTACATGGCGATGCCACCGATCGCCAGCGAAACAAGCGTGAACAGGATCGTGATATCACCGCGCAAAAAAGTCGCGACGACGCGGGTCAGGAAAGGAAGTTTCCCGTCATCGCCGGGTCCGGTACCCGGTGGAAGCGTCGTGGAGGAAGTGTCGTTCAACGCTGACCTCCTGTCGCACGGGCATCCGGATCTTCAATGGATCGCAGTTCTGAATTGGAATCACTGCGATTGGTATCTGTCTCCAACACCACTTTTTCGCCCGCTTCCAGTCCGCTGAGAACCTCGATACGTCCCGGCATACCCAGACGACCGGTCTTGATCAGCCGGCGCTGAAGCGAATCGTCTTCCAGGACGACATCGACGAATTCGAGCTGTCCGATTCGACGGATCGCAGCAGTTGACAGGCACAGGTGATGACGCGAACCGGCGGGAATTCGAAGCCGACCATACATGCCTTCGTACAGGTTTCCGCTGCGCGGCAGACTGGCTTTCACCAGGAACGATCGGCTGGCGGCATCAGCCTGAGGTACGATTTCGTCAATCGTCGCAGCGAATTCCTTGTCCACCGAATCAACGTGAACCGTCAAGACCTGACCAATCTTCAATTTGACTGCCAAATGTTCCAATACTGGAGTCTCCAACCTCAGCGATTCCGAGTCGTACAGCGTCAGGATCGGCTTGCCCGGCTGCGCCATGTCACCTGGCTCCGCGGTCCGGTCGACGATTCGTCCAGATTTGGGGGCAGTGATTTTCGAGTAGGAAAGCAGTGCGTTCGCTTCATCGACCTCTTGTTCTGCCCGACGTTCATCGGCTTCGGCGACTTTGAGCTTACGGTTCGACTCCTCGTACTCGCGTTGCGAAATTGCCTGCTGCTCCCACAGTCGGCTGTTGCGCTCAAAGTCCGATTTCGCCTCCCGCGCTGCCGCCTGGCTTCCATTGAGACGTTCGTTTGCTTGCTGCAATCTGGCTTCAAGTTCTCGGGTATTGAGCGTGACCAGCAAATCGCCCGCTTTGACAAAGTCTCCGGCAGAAACCCTGATTTCCTGTATTGTCGCCAGAATCTTGGAAGAAATGACGCTGCGACTGGCAGCTTTAAGTGTGCCGACAGTTTCCTCGATATAGTCTTTTTCTATTTCATGTACGACATCGGTTGCCTGTCCCTCGAGTTTCCGTGCGACGGGGGCAGTTTCCCCGGGTGGTATCTTGCTTACGAAAACTCCCGAAATCCAGGCGATGACCAAGGCCAGGGCTGCCAATCCCAGCAGGATGGATGCCAGCTTGGAGGCGACGCGAATCGTTTTCAGAAAGGACTTTCGGAATTTGTTCATGGCGTTAAGCGGTTGAAGTCGAGTTTGCTTGGAGTAACCTCGTTGTCCCATTCATCCCGGTCTTGAGTTGAGAAAATCGTCATTGGCGAGACGATCGTAGTAGCAGGTGGTGTCTCTCATCTTGCCTTTCTTCCAACGCTTATCCGACAACCCTGGTAAGTCTCTCCGTGGTTCATTAAACGTGAATTCACGGTTGCATCAGTCACGAAGGCTTGAATCATCCCGATGGATCGAGTGCGGGGCTGCAGCGGGATCCGATGAGTCCGACTCTTTTTTCCTGTCAACCGAACTCGGTCGATGGCAAGCGCCACTCATTCAGGTTTGAACCCCAAACCGTGGAAGGATCCACATTTGAAGTACGATCCAGATGACGAGAAATCCAAAAATCAAAAGTATATCAGTCATGATTGTGTACCTGTTTGCCGACATGTCTGTTCAAGGGTAAATCGTTGATTGATTCCTGATCCTGGAGAACCCCAGCTTGAGTTTCTTGTTTCCTCTCTCAGGGTCAGTCCGACGGTTGGACCAACGAAGCTTGGTCCTCGGTCAATGGTTCGAAAGTCCTGCTGCCAGGAGCTCAATTATCCAGGCTGGAAGTCTCATGGAAGCACTCGAATGGAGATTGATATTCTCAACGGGTTGTTGTGCCCGAAGGCGCTGAATCAGGGCCGGCTTAAAACGGCAGTTTCGATTTCACGTTTGCATACAGGAACATTCCAAGCAACGCCCCCGCCAGGGTGACCAAAGCCATCCAGGCACCGCCGCCGATTTGAGCATAAATCGGTCCCGGGCAGGCACCGGTGATGGCCCATCCGGCCCCGAACATGGTTCCGCCAATCACGACGCCTTTGTGAAACGGTTTGGGCTGATAAACGATGGGTTCGCCTTCGATGGTTTTGACCTGCATGGATTTGATCAGTAGCATTGACACCATGGCGACGCCGATACCCACCCCGATGATCAGATACATGTGAAGCTCCCGGAACATGAACATGTCATGGACGCGTTGCCATCGGACGACTTCGGATTTCGTCAATACGATCCCGAAATAAACGCCGACCAACAGCGACATGGTCAGCGCGAGCGCCGAAATGCTTTTTTGTTTGCTGGCCGATTCGCGATTAGCCGGTGCAGCGTCGTTGTTGTCTGTTGTTTTGGTTTTGATAGTCATGTCTGGTATCGAAGTTAAAAAATGAATCGTCCGAGGCCCCAGGTTACGCCCAATCCGCCGACAAAAAAGAAAATCGTCGCGACCAGGCTGGGCCAGTTCAGGTTGGCGATTCCCGTAATCGCATGACCGGAAGTGCAACCGCCGGCGTAGCGAGTACCGAAACCAATCAGAATTCCCCCTGCCAGCAAGCGAACGGCGCCACCCAGGCTCAGATAGGACTCGGGCAAAAACTCGATCGACTGGGCGGACAAGTACCGGGTGGCAATGAAACCACCGATGACGATTCCCAGCGCGAACATCACGGTCCACATGCCCGTGCGCTTGTCGAATTTGCTGAAGTAGGAAAGTTTGCTACCAGGAGAACACATGGCTCCGATCTGCTGTAAGCTCGTGGAAATACCGAAGCCCTGTCCGGTCAGAAAGTAAAGCAGTGGAACTGTCAGACCGACCAGGATTCCCGAAAACCACCAAGGCCAGGGTTGCATGATGAAGTCAACCATTTATTTTTCCTTCCCACGGTTTGAGATTTAGTACGTCTGCAAATTCCTGGTTGCCAATTGAATACACACCTCGGTTGTTCGATCTCATTGAGCCGGATTGGCTGGCAAAAAGACAATTCCAGTCAACTGGCCCGTTTTCGGAAGCTATTGACCCCGTCTCTACCCCCTGTGCGGGTTCGCTCGCTTTGGAAACACGCTTGGCGGGGAACCGCGTTGCAGTAACGAAGAACAACCTCAGGCTTTCCTGTTTTGCGTCGATGAAGGACGGCTGGCGATCGCCAGCCGAATCAACGATTCGTGCGACTTCCTTGTTTTGGCCGCGGATCAGGTTCAAGTCATGGTTCGGAAATTTGTCGCCCATGTCACTGAAAAACACCGCGTCAGCGCTCGGGACGCTTGGCCAGTTGTGAACATCGAACGCCAGTTGATGTGCGCGATGATTGGAATACGCTGATATTTTCATCAATAATCCTCTACTCTTGCGATCTCGCGCCTCACCCAAACCGATTTTGAATACAGGTCATGATGTCGTGCAAATGTTGTTCCAGAATCTCGTAGTAGACAGTGCGTCCGTCGCGTCGACTGGTCAGGAATCCGCAACGCTGCATCAAGCGGAGATGATCTGATGTGGTGGGTTGCGTGAGCTTGCAGGCTTCCGCCAGCTCATTGACGGAAAAACGTTCGCCGGTCATTAACATCTGTACGATCTGCAACCGACTGGGGTGTGCCAGTGCCTTAAGGCATTCGGCAGCCTGCGAAAGGCCCGCGAAATCCAGCTGTTTGACGTTTCGTTTTTTGTTCATGGGCTCTCCTTCCGGTTTAATATATCGTCAAATGTCAATATGTAAATAATAAAGTTTGTAAAATATGTGAAAATGGCTTTCCACCGGGAGCTTTTTCCCTAAACTGAACGAGAATCTCCGTTTCGATATCCCTTGTTCTGGTGCATGAATGATGAATTGGCGTACCTTGGCTTTGTTGGTCCTGTTGACGTTTTCGTGTTTGAATTCTGGCCTGTTCGCCCAGGTGATTGACGAACCGTCGGTCGATCCGACCGTTCAACCGATTCAGTCGGCCGAGATCGGTACGGCAAAAAATGTTCATCATAACGGGGACCTCTATTTCTCCGGCCAGTTTGCACCGGATGATGTCGCCGAATTACGCGAGCGAAACGTCGCTCGGGTGATTACCCTGCGAACGGACGGCGAAGTCGAATGGGATGAGAAAAAGGCGCTTGAAGATGCCGGGATTGAGTTCATCCAGATTCCGTTCCGGCTCCCCGAGTCGTTAACGGACGAAGTGTTTGACCAGGTTCGAACGGCTTTGAGTGATCAAACAAAAAAGACCCTGTTTCATTGCGGCTCGGCCAATCGTGTCGGAGGCGCATGGTTGCCTTATCGTGTCCTCGATCAACACGTCGAACTTGAAAAGGCGCTTTCAGAAGCAAAAGAAATTGGACTCAAGACACCGTTCATCGAAGAAAAGGCTCTGGACTACATTGCGCGCAAGCGGGCCAAGCCGGCCGTCGCAGGCGAGAAAAGTGTCAAACCCGGAATCAACAAGAGTTTTGTCGACCCGGAACTGGATGTTGACGCCTATGTCAAAAGATTTGAAATCGAAAGCCGAGAGGTTTATGTCACCCGTGAGAAGATCATTGCCGCTTGCGGTATCCGCAAAGGGGATGTCGTGGCCGATGTCGGCGCCGGAACCGGTTTATTCACGCGAATGTTCTCGTCGGGAGTGGGCGAAACAGGTTGGGTCTATGCCGTCGATATCGCGCCCCGGTTTATCGAGCACATCAATCAGGAGGCCAGCAAGCAGCGGCTGAGCAATATCACCGGAGTAGTGTGTGCAGAAAACAGCGTCAACCTGCCTCCGAAGTCAGTCGACGTCGTGTTTGTGTGTGACACCTACCATCATTTCGAGTATCCCCAATCGACATTGGAGTCGATTCACCGGGCCCTCAAAGACGAAGGCCACTTGATCGTTATCGACTTTGATCGGATTCCCGGCGAATCACGAGAGTGGCTAATCGGTCATGTTCGGGCTGGCAAAGAAGTATTCCGTGCCGAAATCATGGATGCCGGTTTCAGTTTGGCCGATGAGCCGAACATTGAAGGATTCAAGGAAAATTACTTCTTGAAATTTCGCAAGAATTGACCGCAAGCCGAGCACCCGTCATCAACGCATTGGCGTCCATGAGAATGCTCGTTCCGGGTCGAGTCGGTAACTTGAGACGGATGTTTTTTTTTCAGCGTGTGGCATCACACAAGGCGAACGAGGATTGACTCAATCCGTCTGTCGCGTGAATGGATCCGTTCCGCTAAGATGACCGCTTCTTTACCATTGATAGGTTTTGAATCTGGCCTTCCCAGGAGCTTTTGAGCATGAATCGATTTATTCCCGTTGCTGTGGTGTTGTTATTGTTGTTTTCGTTGACACTAGAGTCTGTTGCGCAAACTCCTGAAACGGATAAAGCTCGTACTTGGACAGCGTTTCGCGGAAACGGTAACAGCCTTTCGGGTGCTACTGGACTGCCAATTGAGTGGGACGATCAGAAAAATATCGCTTGGACGACCGAACTTCCTGGATACGGCCAATCCAGTCCGGTGATTTGGAAAGACCGGGTTTTTGTCACGACGATGCAAGGTGAGATGAAAGACGTACCCACGTTGATTTCGGTTGGTCTGGCGGATGGGAAAATAGGCTGGACGAAAGAGTTTCACAGCAGTCAGGAAACCAAGGTCTCGGATTACGTTAGTCGAAGTGCTCCAACTCCGGCGGTCGATGCCGACCGTTGTTATGCTTTCTTTGAGAGCGGAGATCTGATCGCGACAGATCACCAGGGGAAGATTCAATGGCAGCGTTCGTTGGTAAAGGAATATGGGCCGTTCCTGGGCAACCACGGCATCGGCAGTTCAATTGCGATCAATGACACGACAGTATACGTGTTGGTTGCCCACGAAGGACCGAGCTATCTGCTGGCGGTTGACAAGAAAACCGGACAGAACGTCTTCAAGACCGATTTGGAGCCCAAAGTCTCCTGGAGTACGCCACTGGTTGCCGGCGATCAGGTCATCTTGTCAGTTTCCGGCACCGTTCAGTCATACGATTGCCGGTCCGGAAATCTGATTTGGTCCGTAGGTGACGTCAAAGGCAATACGGTTGCTTCGGCGACCGTCCACGACGACGTGGTATTTATCGGTTCAAGCGAACGTTCGCAGAATTTTGCAATTCGGTTTGATCCTGCTGGAAATTCAGATAAAGCCGAAATACTTTGGCGCAATGACGAAGCAACCAGTTCGTTTGGTTCACCGTTGTACCTGGATGGCAAGGTTTACTATGTAAACAAACAGGGAATCGCCTATTGCGTCGATGCAGCAACGGGCAAAACAATTTGGACACAAAGGTTGGCCGGATCCAGTTGGGCATCTCCTATTGGAACCGGTCAGAACGTGTACTTTTTCGCAAAGGAAGGAATTACCGACGTTCTGGAACCAGGCAGCCAGCCGAAGTTGATCAGCACCAACACGTTGACCGTTAAAGATCGGCTTTACGGAGTCGCAGTTTCCGATTCTCGCTTCGTCGTTCGAACCGGGACGCAATTGACCGGTATTTCCAGCGGAAATGAATTGGAGGTTGAAGACTTGGAAGATGAGACAGTGAAGATCAAGGATTGTCCGGTCGCAGTCACAAGCTTTGGAGCAGCTGTCTGCGATGGTTACTTGTATGTATACGGGGGCAATCTGGGCGACGCACATACGTATTCTGCGGAAGGACAAAACGGTGAATTCCGTCGCGTCGGGCTTTTGCCGGACAGCGAATGGGAATCGCTGGGCGAGGTGCCGCGCCGTCAAGGCAATGCGCTGGTTGCATACCACGGCAAGATCTATCGAATCGGCGGATTCGAAGCAAAAAATAGACTCGACACGGAAGACGAAGACATCGTTTCGACCGCGGACTTTGCCGTTTATGATCCGGGGACTTCAAAATGGACCGAGTTGGCACCGCTTCCCGAGCCTCGGTCGAGCTTTGATGCAGTCGTCGTTGGTGACATTCTGTATGTCGTTGGCGGCTGGTCGCTCAGTGGCGATCGCGATGATTCTCAATGGCTTGGAACTGCCTGGCAAATGGACCTGTCCCAGGACAAGCTGGAATGGAAGTCGATGCCTGCTCCTGCCGAACGCCGAGCCAATGCATTGACCCATCAGAACGGCTTGGTTTATCTGATTGGAGGCATGGGCGACGACGCGAACCCAACCACGACGGTACTCGTATTCGATCCGCGGGCCAATCAATGGAGCGATGGCCCGAGTCTTCCCGGCCAGCCGATGGATGGTTTCGGATCATCAGCATTCAACGTGGGTGGCCGCATCGTCGCCAGTACGTTTAGTGGACAGGTACTGCAGCTCAGCGCCGATGGAAAGGCTTGGGAGAACATTGGCCAGCTGCCAATGGGTCGCTTTTTTCACCGTCTGGTTGGGCTCAATGATTCGCAATTTGCCGTGCTTGGTGGAACCAGTCCTCGGTCGGGAAAGCAAGCAAGCGTGCTCGTTTTCGACCGTCCCGGGAAGTAGCTTCTGTCGGTTCAGAACGAATCCAGGATGACAACGGGTGGAACGAATTCAAATGCATGTCGGTCGATCCGAGTGAAAAATCGCTGGTGCGCGCGGCTGGTATCGGCAACCGGGCGATTTCGCTCCTGTTAAGGCGTGCCACGCTCTGCAGCACGAGAAATTGGTTCTTTCAAACGAGTTTGCCAATCCAGGATCGCCAAAAACGGCGTTTCAGCCTGCCCCGAATCTGCTCACGCCGATGGCATACCGGTTGCATTGATTCGATCCGTTCCAACGAACAGTTTGTTCTCAGTGGCATTTCAATACTTGGGAAGATGGCGATCGCTTTGAGCCGGTGTTACAGCATTGGATATTTTGCTGGACGTGCCGGCCGGAGACAATCGCATTTGACACTCAGCTACATGGAAAGTCATGTTTTGAAGTACTCGTTAATCAATCATCATCGAAAGAGCAAGTTGGCAAACAGGCTTGTTCAGCAATCTTGGGAGACATCAAAATGAAGCCGGATCAACTCGCGGTTTACAGAAAACAGTTGCTTGAACTTGGGCACCGTCTGGACTCGGAAATCGACGAGATCGCCAGGGAAATTGCGACGGGAGGGGTCTCGGTCGGCGAACATGACAGTCATATCCGGGAATCTACCGAAGCCAATCTTGCGATCGGGAAAAATGAAGAAGCTATTCAACGCGACGTCCGCGCAGCATTGCGACGAATCGAGCTTGGCACCTACGGTAAATGCGTCGACTGCCAGAAGGAGATTCCGAAGGCCCGGCTGGACGTTCTTCCCTATACGGGATATTGTATTGGCTGCGAGACGAATCACGAAGATGGCTGATTTCGATCTGTTCCGGCAAACAGAAAAGGCGGCTCACGTCGTCTGCTTGAATGCTGTTTGCTCATTCGAACAACAAGCCGGTCATTCAGATTCGTGACCGGTTTGTTTCTTTCGACAACAGAAAACAGCGTTCCCATTTCCGGCGAATTTGAACGTGGTGAATTCAGTCGTACGAATTTTTTGGTGTCCTTTGATTGTCCGTCATCGAGCCGCCACATTTCTGCTCCATCGCCGCGTAACGGCCTTCGACCGGGATTGCCGCTGGATGAGTTGGTGGTCAAAGGTGACCGTTGATTTTCCTGTGACCCACGAGTCATGCCTGAGCTGCCATGGCCCAGGCAACTCGCGAAACATGAGAATCCGTTTGATCCGCTGCGCTCGTTTCAGGTGTCGTTTCAGGTGTCGTTTCAGGTGTATGGTTTGAGCCGAGTTTTGCGGTCAGAAATGGGCGAACGAGCGGTCAAGGATGGTGATGGCCAATTGTCATGCTTTCCGGAAGCAAGGGTGTTGTTGGAAATCAATCTCAATATTGGTGCTATTGTCTGTTTCCCCTGTCCACAACAGATTGCGAGCCGAAGCGGATTGTATTCAAGCGATAGAATCGGTAAACAAGGTGAAACAAGAGTTGAAAAAGATAGGGGTTTCATCGGCTTTGAAGCAGTTTTGGCTGAACATTTAACCAGATCATAAAGCGGCAGGCATGACTTCGGATCAACTATTTCGAATCTGGATTCTGGTAACCATGGTTGCGAGTTTTGCGATCAGCATCTATTTTCGGCATCAAGCCAACAAGCACGGAGGGCAGTTGGATCCATCGGGAAACCGAGTGTTGCTGTTCTTAAGATTGGCTGCGCTGATTGTCCTGGTGCCGTTGATTGGCTTTCTGGTCGATACAGACTCGATGGGTTGGGCTCGCTATCGGTCACCGCTGTGGTTGCGTTGGATTGGGTTTGCGATCACAACGACGTCCATCCCGGGGCTTTACTGGCTGTTTTCGACGATTGGAAACAACATCAGTCCCACCCATTTAACGCGGGACGACCACAGGCTGATTACCGACGGTCCGTACCGATTGATTCGGCATCCCTTGTACATGGTTGGTTTTGCGTTCTATTTTGGGGTCGGGTTAATGGCAAACATGTGGTGGTTATTGGTTGGACTTACCGTTTTGATGTTAGTGCTCCATAGGCGCACCGCCATCGAAGAAGAAAACCTGATGCGGAAGTTTGGCGCAGAATACCGGGCCTACGTGGAGCGCACCGGCCGCTATCTACCCAAGTTGTTTCGATAGGAATCGCAAACCTCAAACGCTGAACTCCACGACCCGGTGTTGTGTAATGAATCCTGCGTTCTCGACGGCCTTGCGAGAGCCGATGTTGCCCGCCTCGCAGGAGCAGATGGGCTTCAGGCCCTGTTCGTACGCTTTCTGTTTGAGTAAACCCAGCACATAGGTTCCGATGCCCTGGCGACGGTATTTCTGGTTGATGATCATTCCAACATCAACGTAAGGTGGCCATGTATTGCGTACGCGAAATTCACCGGTGCCCAGGATTTCACCGTTCCTCTCAAGGACGTGCAATATACCAGCCTCGATTACCATTTTCGCATATCCCAACGGACCCTCGAAATGCGCGTCGATGGTGTCGAGGTCGACGAATTCGTCGCCTCCGGTAAACAGGGCAAGTACCTGAGACAGATCATCCTCGGTTGCAAGGCGAAACTGATGCCCCGTCAGGGAAGTCAATACAGGTTCTACCTTGCTGTGATCGGAAAAAAGACAGGTATGGACTCTTGCCCGCTGCTGAATGTCAAGGCACAGACTGAAATAGAAGGGCTCAATCGTGGAAGCCAGAGCTGTATTGATGGAACGGGATTCCTGCATCTGTCGAAAGATGTCAACTGCATCTCGCTGGTAGTTCGGTTTGAGGAAAAATTGCATTAACTCGTTTTCGCTATTCTGCACGAGGTAGCCGGCAACGACGTCGTCCAGGCGGATTTTCAGGTGCTCGGCAGCCGGAATCAATCCCTCCTGCCAATAGGCGTCCTGGGGACCCGTCAATGTTTGCAGGTATTCAGTTTGCAAATCAGCAACCGCTTCCGGGGTAACAGTTTCAAGATTCACTTTCATTCTTTGAATTCCAGGTGCGGTGTCCAAGGCGGGGCGTAGCAGTATTGACTTCTGCTATCGAACATGTCGAATCGGGCGAAGAAAGGAAACTAAGCTTATGCGTCGAAACAATGCAAACGCTCAGTATCCGTTATTTGGGTTGGGTTGGAAATTCGGTTGGAGCTTGTGGCTTCTTTTCGGGAAGCGGAAATCGTGCATTACCGGGTCTCTCCGAGACAGGAAACGAGCACGGCTTTCACACCGTGTCCAATTTGGCGAGACCGATCTTCGAGAAAATTCATCGGCTCTCAACGAAGGTGAAGACTGCCGGAACCGGTAACATGTTGATGCACGTCAACCGGATGTCCGTAGCAGTCGACACTGCCAGCACCGGAAATGCGCGCATTCAATGACTCGGTTGCGAACAGGTCAACATGTCCCGATCCCGATATCTTTACATCGGTGCAATCACTGACCAGTTGCTTCAAATCGGCTGATCCGGCGCCGCTGATATTTGTGGTGACACTTCGAGCGTATCCATTGGCGCGGAGATCGCCGGCTCCACTGATTGAGAGATCCAATTGTTCACCTTGCACCCCGTCCACATTCAATTTGCCTGCCCCGCTGACTTTGGCTGCAGCCAGCTCCGGAACTGCCACGTTAACGACCAGTCCCGTGCGCGGTCGAATGTTCCCGTTCGTCTTGATTTTCAATCTGCCGTTCTCCACCTCGGTTTCCACCCGACTCAGCAAATTATCATCGGTCGTAACTTCAAGCGATTGTTGTTGACCAGCGACGACATTGACCGTGCCGATCCCGGCAAGCTTGATTTCGTTAAACGGCGCAACCTGGCGGAACTCGGTCTGGGCAACACCCGAGCCCGAGACACGAGGCTGAAGCACGTTGCACCCACTGGCGAGCAAGAGAATTGCTGCCAAGTACATAAACAACTTCATGGATCCATCCATTCAGAAACAGGTTCTTATACACACGCCACCCATGCCGATGTGCGCAGCACTGGCAGTTGGCGTTACGTGACAGATTTGTACCCCCGCTGCCAGCCCAAAGTTACAAACTGATTCGATCAAATTTCAAAAAAAACTGAAAAAACGCCTGTTTCAATCCCATCACGTTCATTGGTTTGGTCGAAAACGTGCGCATCGCCGTCAAATCACGAAGTCCAAAGCCAGTTACCCAGCGGGTTTCCGGTTAAGCTTTTTCTCCCTTGAATCGCTCCATTTGGCTACATGAACTGGCCACCGCTACTTGCGATTTCCTTCCCTTTCGACACCACCCTGTTTGAGGACAATCCGGTTGACCTTGCCATCGTTTTCCCGCACGAATCGAATTTCAGCTTCGACGACCTTGAGAAAGAACACAGTGTCGGAGGAAGGGAACAATTCGAATTCAGGTTGACCCGTGGCTTGTGCCAGGAGACGATCGGCGTTGCGAGTCACAGTGATTGAAAAGCCGGGCAACAACTCGAACTCTCCAACGTAATCGTCGTAGAGGGCGAAGTCGATTTTGGCGATGCTCCTTTCGGCGGGCATTTCTTCGTCGACCTTAATGGCCAGTTCCGCCTCTTTGCCGCCCAAAGGAAACATCCGCATGCCGGTGACATTGCCCTTGTCATCGACCACGAACTCAAAATGACTGGGTGTAGAATCGTAAAAAAATGCCGTTTCCGAACTGGGGATGGCAGCCAGGCGTGAACTGCCTGTTCGCTGGGTAAAAAGTTTCCCATCGTCGAGCGTGACATAGCGACGCGTCGTGTCATCAATCTTGTAAACGCCCACGTATCGCTCGAGGATTTCCCTGCCGACGCTGAGGGCCTTGAAAACCGGGTACGGATCACCGGCTGCCATTGCTGCGATTTTGTTACCAAGGGGAGCCGGGTTGTGACCGGTCGAATTACAGAGTACCGCCACATAGATTTTGTCATCGGGAAGGTAAACTCCATGTGAGACAAATCCAAATATCCCGCCTCCGTGCGAAACCGATTTGTGACCGCGAAGATCTCCCGGAACCAGGCCGTATCCGTAACCGGCCAATGACCCATTGGAGAGTTGGTAATTCGTAATCATCCGTGCCAGAGATTCTTCGTTAACCACTTTGCCGCCAAACAAAGCCGTGTTCCATTTTCCCAGGTCCTCGACGGTCGACAACAACGAGCCTGCGGCGTAGGGTTGTGTCATGCTAAGATACCGTGCATTGGTTGGATTGTCGATTGATCCGTCATAGCCCGAGGCGCGGTTTGTTATGATCGATTCGTGACTTCCATAGTAGGAATGATCAAGTTTCAGGGGCTCGAAAATTCGCTTCTGTATAAACTCGGCATAGGTCTGCCCTGACGCCTTTTCGATAATCGCACCGAGCAGAATATAGCCGGAATTGTTATATCGAAATTCTTTGCCTGGTTCAAAATCCATGGGTTCGATCTTGAATCCGTCGATCAACTCGTCGACCGTCATGGGATTGACGATTCTGGTTTCCATCCAGCCTGGCATGTCCGTATAACTGCGGATCCCCGAGCTGTGCGTCAGCAAGTGTTCGACCGTAATTGTCATCCCTTGTGTCGGATAGTCCGGGAGGAATTTAGTGATTTCATCCGTCAACGCAACCTTGCCTTCTTCAACCAGTAACATGATTGCTGCCGCGGTGAATTGTTTGGTCATCGATCCGATGCGAAAGACCATTTCGGTCGTCAGCGGTACTTGTAACTCGAGTTCCGCCATGCCGCGAGCCGATTTGTAGATGATATCTCCGCCCTTAAGTACGATCACTGACACACCAGGTTTGTCGCTCGTGAAGTTGGCATCGAGAAGTTCATCGATATCCTTGGACAGCTTTTCTCGGAAAGCCGTCGTTGCAGTCGTGTCCGCCTGGGCCAATGCAGTCACTGGTACCAATAGCGACAGAATAACGGCCAGGCAAATACTCTCCAACGCCATGATTGGGAAGCGGTTTCGCATCGTTTTACCTATCTTTTGAGTTCAGGTTGTTTAGGGCTTGGTTAATAGGAGATAACCCGGTTGGCGAATCATTGGTTTCAATAAAACTTGTTGGGCCATTCCATCTCAGATTTGCCATGTAAGCTTCGACTCAAGATGGACGCGTGGAATTGAATGATAGACCTTTCTCGATCGTCAATGACCGCCAGGCACGCATTCGTGAGTTTTCTTCTTGGGGAAATCGAGTAATAAATCGGATCGGCGCGGGTTGCGTGGATTAAGGCGATTCCAGACAGGCAAGGATCCAGGCGTGCTGTTGGTTCCTGTGGTAATTCATCGTACTGTGGAATCCCGTCGCACGCGATCACGTGCAAACATTCTCAATCGATTCCATCGAGGCCTCGAAATCGTCGGCATTCTTGATGGAACATTGACTTGCCCTATTTGCTGCTTCGGCGAATATTTCACGCCGCCTGAAACTTGGGCGTACCGTAGTATTTTGGACCTGTGAAACAGGATTGGGTTATTTCGATAGCATGACGACGTCTAGTACTTCAAATCGTAAATCAGACTCAGGTTTGATTTACGATTTCCGTGTTTCGTGCACGATCGGAGATTTTTCGGGTCGATGTGCATCGATTGTTCCCAAGCGCGAGCTGGATTTGGAATTCGTCACGCACATCGTATCGTTTTTTGGAAATCCAACGGTTGTTCAGTCGAAAACAATTCGCTGCTTCCAGCGGTTTTTCCAGCGGATTGACCATGAATCGTGGGTCGTTGGGTTTCAATGCATGACGCCTACAGGTTTCCCGGAAAAGGCTTAAGATAGGTGGGCGTAGAATTTGTTAATATTTAACAGTGGAAGGAAGCGAGTTTCGATGGCAGACGAGCAACAACCAAAATATTCCAGGGATGAACCGCCACGAACACACGTATCGGCCCGTGTGCCGGATTCGATTGGTTTGGGTGTCTTTGCGTCGACGACAGTCGTAATGGCAACGCCCCATGAACTGGTTCTGGACTTTCTTCAGATCTTGATTCAACCACATCAGTTGGTTTCGCGTGTGATTGTACCTTGGCCGACCGTGCCTCAACTCATTGTGGCATTGCGTCAAGACCTGGGTAAATACGATGCGCGATTTCGCCGGTCGGATTTGGTCACGGTCGACAAAAAACACCTGAAAAAAGCAACCGAGCAAGTCCCATCCCCGGCAACGCCGGACGATCCGGTAGAGCAATCGCGGCAACCGGGTATTCCGGGCAACGCGTTACCAGTGCAATCGACCTTCGAATCCGCAAGCCCGTCACCCGCCGCGTCCAATCCTCCCGAGTCCGATCCTCCCGCGTCTAATCCTCCCGCGTCTAATCCTCCCGCGTCCGGTTCCCCCGTGCCCCTTCCCCCTTCTCCGGGCGGTGACAAACCGGTCATTGTCACGCGGCAAGTTCGGGCACAGAGTTTTTACGACGAATTGCGACTTGATAACGAAGTTCTCCGTGGAAATTACGCCAACGGCGCCATGATCAACCACACCGAATTCGAGTTTAAAATTGACTTTTTAACCACTTTAGCTCCCCATCCAGTTGTGACGGCGAGGATTTTTCTTGCTGAACCACAAGTACGTCGGTTACTGGCCGCGATCGAAGAAAATGAAGGGCGTCGACGTCGGTCGTAGTTGCCTGGCCGAGTCGATTCTCGCCGGATCGGGCTTTCAGCGAGTCTCCGAGATATACCAGAATTCGGTCCGAAGGCACGATTATTTCAAATCTCCTCCGGGTTAATTTGCGGGGCAGATTCGTCCGCCGCGTCGATCGTCTACCGAACCGCTCTCAATTTGGTGCACCCCAAGACAAAAAGAAATTCGTTGGAATTGGTGACTTGTCAGTTTTTTCTTAATCTCAATTGCCGTCTCAGGACGTCGAGTCGATCAAGACTTGTCTTGAAATGCCATCTGCCCAGCTGCCGTCGGCGATGTCAGATCTCACAAATCGGGTTTTTGTGCAAAACTCAGGGGCTGGCTCGATGACTTGGCACTCGTACGGGATTACCATGACCTGCAGAAATGAAACTGCGATTGTTCGTACCGACACTGCACCGGAATGGAATATCGCGATGAATTTATTCTGGATCGTTTCCGGTAGCTTGACCGTGACTGCTCTCGTCACGATTTTGTTGTCAGCCAATCGACACCAGTGGATGCCTGCATCTCAAACTGCCAGGGCCTTTTGGTTGATGGCGGCGATGTCGACAGGAGCCCTGCTGATTTTTATTGGCGCCACGGTAAGCGATCTAATTCCCGATAACACGATGGTTGATGATGGGGCCTTGGCGGTAACGGGCAATTTGACCGGTTTTCTTCTGGTACATGGACCGTGGCCAAACGATTCGAAACATGCTGATTGAAAATCGAATACACTGGTAACGAAAGTCCGCTGGGCCTGATCGGAACATCCAACGATGTACACTTCACTTCTCGAGCTTTCGTCGTCACAATTAATGAAAGTAGTTTTGTCTTGTACCAGACGATTGGGTGGAGGCAGGCCTGGTATCTCCCGTTCTGCGGCCTGACCTGGGTGCACCTGCGGGGTGAACCAATTACCGTTTGAGGACAGGCGATCACTGTTGTAATGATTCAAGGGAGATATTCGCGATGACACAGGCAGAATTAGAGGAGTATTTAGTTGCGCTCGACGAGGTTCAGCGAGTTGAGAACTTTGGCTATTCATTTTTCTTTGTTGGCGATGACCATCGAATGCCGTTCGTGACCATCGCCAATTCCGACAACGAGTTCGACAATGTTTCGAACCTCAATCGCGAGGGCGTGTTTCGTGTCAACATTGGCATCAAGAAGGAAACGTTCAAGGGTTTGATTACCGAACCCGCTTCTGACTCAATTGACTACTCGGTGCTCAACACATTCCTTCCGCATCCCGATTACGCGAAGCAGTACTTCGTCTGCATACTCAATCCGACCGGAAGTAACCTCGAATTGGCGAAACAGTTGATAACGGAGGCGCATTCTATCGCGGCGCGGAGGTTTCGACGCAAGACCGAGACTTCGGAGTAAATCGGCCGGATCATGTCAAAATGGTGAATTTGAGCCTTTAAAAAGGCGGACGTCACTTGACGCTTCACTTTCAGCAACGCCTGCCTCGGCGACCACGCGAACCGCTTGTCGCATGCGATAATATACCCGCCAATCCAACGGTTGTGATGAACGACGGGTCGTTGCCGATGCCGGTTGAAGCGTATCGGTTCAAAAACGACGGGGACTCAATGTGTCGAATTGGCTGGCTCATGCCAAAATTCACCTTCATGCGATTTCCGTTTCATCCGCTCCGGCGTCGTTAACGGATGCGAAATTCGGATGGTCGCCATTTGGGTTTGGACGAGTTATTTCCAGACTTAACGGCTCCAGACAGGCACTTATTTCTTCCCAACCGCGAGCGAATGCGACATAATCTGGCGACTCGTTGGCGGCTGCGCTGCGGATTACGATCAGCTTTGTTACCAGTCGGACCTGGTTTTAATCCTTGCCGATTGAAAACGGGAGAAAAAACATGCACGTAAATGAAGCTCATCGTATTGTATTTTTGTCGATTGCCATCGCGATTTTTGCTGGCCCACAGGTGCTGTCTGCCCAAGGCACTGACGATGCGAAGGCTGCTTTTAGCCAGGAAATGCTCTTTGAAAAATTGGCTGGAGAGTGGGAAGGTACCTGCCGCACTTGGTTTGAGCCGAATAAGCTCGCTGACGAATCAAAAGTAGCCGGCAAGATCACGAAAGTTCTTGATGGTCGTTTTCTTCGGCACACCTACCAGGGTTCCATTCGAGGCAAGTCACGAAACGGTGAAGAGTTGCTCGGATTTAATTCGATAGCGAGAACTTTCCAGTCATCGTGGGTGGATGACTTTCACATGAATTACGCCATCATGTTTTCCCAAGGCACGGCGTCGGATCGTGGTTTTGATGTTCGCGGTGAATACGATGTTGGCGAAAACGAGCCAAGATGGGGATGGCGAACGGTGTTCCAATTGGTGGACGATGATCACTTGACGATTACTGCCTATAACGTCAGTCCGGAGGGGACGGAGGCCAAGGCCGTCGAAACAACCTATCGCCGCATCCAAAAGCCTGGGTCTGAATAAACTTAGTTACTGGATAAGTCGGAGTTGGACCAATTGTTATTTGTTGGACTCGTGTTTCGAATTGTGAACGGTGACGCCCGTATTAACGCGTTTTAACACTAAACTGCCATCGCAAATTGGAGAAATCGGACCGATGAACCTAACAGAATTGAGGGTATTCCGAATGATGGTCCTCGTTAGTGGAACAGTACTTTTGGGCTCGGCTGAGTATTCCAACTCCTGGGAGTCAACCGTAGTTGTAACGGAGGATTCGCCTGCCAGAGTTCTGCAGAACATGCAAGGAAAATGGAGGGTTGCTGGTATTTACCTGCCCACGATTGGTGACGACGGGCCATTTCCAGGAGATCTTGGAACTGCGCAGGTCGGTTCTGAGATTTCGATTCACGGCAACTCAATTTTGTCGGCGAACAAGTTAGTTGCGACCATTGCGAATGACCTGGATCTGCCGCAGCAAGAAAAAGAGATAGGCCTGCGCGACTGGCGGTTAATGCTATTGACGCTGCCGACTGGCAAGGGGGTTTTGTGCAGCTACGACATCGCCGGCGACGCCATGGAAATCGCGTATACCTACAGATGTTCGTGTCATCGAGGGTCAGGACATATCCTCCGTTTTGAACGGACCAAGGAGTGATGATTTGCCGATGGTCAAGTGGCGAATTTCAAAGGAGAATCACAATTTCCAAAAGTAACCCCAAGCGGCAACCAGCAAGTTCCCGGACGAAGCTGCCCATGGTTCGCGTAAATGTCGGTCTAAGGCGTTGGGTCGGGGTGGTTTACCGCAAGCCGTTTGGTCAGCCAATCCGCAATGACTTTTCGACTTTTTTCGCTGATGGGACCGAAACAGCCGTCTTGTTCCGGACCCAATTGATGCCCAACGCTGGGCAATAGCCGGATTTGCGCGTGATCCAGGTTTTTCGACTGGATTAAATCGAACAAAAGGGGGGCCTGGTGTGACTGACCGCTGTCAAGCGTTCCGTATACGATGAGTGTGTCAATTTTTCTCTCCTGCAAAATGTCTTCGGTCCATCGCATGCCCGAGAAATCGACTTTCAGCAAATTACTGAAATCGCTTGCGGCTCGGACATGGCGTGCAAGGCCCGCCGCAATTTCCCAGTCAACCAGCTGCAGATCGGCAATAAAATCGAGCTGCTCGAATCGTTGACTCGCGAGTGGATGCTGGCGGTTGGCCGCTTCCCGGCTCCATTCCGAGAATTCCTGCTTGTTGCACATCCCGTCAAAATTGGTATCGGTGGAACGGATGAAATGATTCGCGGCATTCAGGTTATTGCCATGTCCCCGATCGGAGTCGGAAGTCCTGATTGCCTGGGCGGGAGCCAGCAACACCAAAGCGTCAATCCCGTCATCAACCAGGGCAATGTTGGCTGCACGCACGGCACCCAGGCTGTGTCCGAGCAGAATGACCTTGTCGTTTTCAAACCAATGCAGGTCGCGAAAATGGGCTAGCGCGGATTTGGAAAACCGCAGCAAATCGTTGATCGAATACAAGGTCATCCCGTTTGGCCAAGCGTCTCGTTTTGGATCGTCCTGACGAATCGTGGTCCAGTGCATGACGACAAATCCTCGTTCGGCAAGTGTCGTTGCGATGAGCGGAGCATCGGAGTGCGATTGGCCGGTGATCGTGAACTGTTTGTTCTCTCCATCGACGTCAACGAAACCGGGCACCGACCAGTTCAGGTCGTTTCCGATTCCACCTCCGAGCATGAGAACGCCATACCCATTGCGATTGGGTTTGGGAGGGGAGACGATTCTCGCGTCAAAAACAAATCCCTCTTCAGATGCAAACGAAGTTGCAAAGGTCGTGACCGTGAAAGGTTCGATCGAAGTTTCCTGGGCTCCGACCGTTGAGCCAAGGATAAGGATAGTCGAGATTGGAGTGAACAACAATCGGAAGTGCATCGATTCGCATTGGTGGTACAGGTTGTGTTCCTAAAACAAATGACGTGCTTGACTCAAATGATAACCACCCAAAGGCAATGAAAGACGGAAATCCGGGCTGAAATTCGGGTGAATTAATCCAAATACCGTCCAATTCCGGGACGTGATCACAACAACAGACTCGTTGAATTCTTCCACATTGGCGAAAGCGAATCCAGAAGACCGTCGTCGTCCCAGGCAATGTAACCCGGCAGGTAAAGGCCAACCTTTCGTGGCAGATTCCGTTAAGTGGTGTTTACTCGATCCTATCAACTCGAACACGCCGGTTTGTGCCGTTTCAATCCGGAGAGTTCGGGGCATCGTTGGTATTCATGTCAAAACCAGGCTGGTTCGGTTTACGGCGCGCGAATTCGCATCATTCTGACAATTCGTTATGATGACCAGTGACGGAATTTCGAACAACGGATTAGCCGGCTCGCGATTTGCAATGGAATATCGTCTAAACCACCTGGACGTGGTCGGTTCCACGTCTCAAAGTACATTTGGGATTCCGGTTCAAACCGGTTTCATCGACAAGAACATGAGCACCGAAAATCCACCCCGCACGACTGTTTTCCGGGCGGTGGATATTGCCAAGATCTATCAAATGGGTGAAGTAAACGTCCATGCGTTGCGGGGAGTCAGCCTGGAATTGTACGAACATGAGTTCGTCGTTCTTCTGGGTGCCTCCGGAAGCGGTAAATCGACGTTGCTCAATATACTTGGTGGGCTCGATGTACCTACCACTGGAACCGTTCACTATCTCGACAGGGAATTAACGGCGAGTGACGAGTCGGCGCTTACCCGTTATCGACGCGAAAATGTCGGTTTTGTGTTTCAGTTCTATAATTTGATTCCAAGCTTGACCGCGCGGGAGAACGTCGAGTTAATTACCGAGATCGCCAGGGACCCAATGGATCCGATGGCCGCACTGGATTTGGTCAAGTTAAAAGATCGCGCCAATCATTTTCCGGCTCAATTGTCCGGGGGCGAACAGCAACGTGTCGCCATTGCGCGGGCGATTGCCAAGAAACCAAAAGTTCTGCTTTGTGATGAACCCACCGGTGCGCTGGATGTTGAAACTGGCATTGTCGTCCTTGAAGCGATCGCCAGAATCAACCACGAGTTGGGAACGACGACCGCTGTCATCACACACAATGCTGCGATTGCCAGAATGGCCGACCGTGTGATTTCACTCTCCAACGGCCAGATTTCTGGAGTTCATGAGAATGCCAGCAAGATCTCTGCCAATGAACTGGAATGGTAACTCATGCGCAATCTCGACCGAAAGCTGGTTCGCGATCTTACTCGAATGAAGGGTCAGATGATCGCCATTGTGATGGTGATTGCCGCCGGCGTCGGAACTTTCGTAATGTCGATGTGTGCGTATGCATCACTGAGCGATGGCAAGCAATCATTCTATCGCGATTTTCGGTTTGCCGACGTTTTCGCCTCAGCTCGACGCTGTCCCGATTCGCTGATTCCTCGCATCAGGGAGATTCCCGGCGTGGCGACCGTCGAAACGCGTTTGGTTTATAACGTTTTGTTGAACGTTCCCGGCATGACGGAGCCGGCAACGGCCCGGCTGATTTCGGTACCGGATTCCGGTGAAACAGAGTTGAACAACGTCTACATTTCCCGAGGCCGGATGCTGGAACCGGGCAATCTCGGGGAGGTTGTTGTTTCAGAGATGTTTGCTGAAGCCCACGGATTTAACCCGGGTGACAGCGTCTCGGTAATCATAAACGGCCGTTTGAGAGAGTTGAAAATGGTTGGCAATGTCCTGACGCCGGAATATGTCATCCAGATTCAGGGTGGGAGCATGCTACCCGACAAGAAACGATTTGGTATTTTCTGGATTAATGAACGCGAGCTTGAAGCCGCGTTTGACATGTCGGGGGCATTCAACAGTGTTTCGCTGAAACTCGGTCACGGGGCCAACGTGCAGGAAGTCATCGAGCAGCTTGATCAGTTACTTGAGCCTTACGGATCCATCGGGGCATTTGATCGCAGCCAGCAACTATCGCACCAGTATGTGACCGATGAGCTGTTTCAGTTAAAAACGATGGCCACGATCGCACCAATCATTTTTCTTTCCGTTGCCGCGTTTCTGCTGAACATTGTGGTTTCACGAATCATCAGCCAGCAGCGTGAACAGATCGCGGCCCTCAAGGCATTTGGCTATACGAACTATGAAGTCGGTTTTCACTACCTCAACCTGGTGCTGGTGATTTCAGTAACCGGAACGATCGTCGGGACACTGTTTGGATTTTGGATGGCTGTCAACCTGACAGAGATGTACCAGGAGTTCTACAAATTTCCGCAACTGGCTTTTCAAGTTAATACCGCAGCTGTCCTCTGGGCGCTTCTTTTGACCACATTTGCAGCGGTCGTCGGAACCTGGTTGGCGGTTCGAAAGGCGATTCACTTGCCACCGGCCGAAGCGATGCGCCCCGAACCACCGCCCAGCTACCGTCCAACCATCGTTGAACGGTACCTTCCTGCCGGAATGCTCCCGGCGGAGCTTCGGATGATCATCCGCAACATCGAGCGCAAACCGATCAAGTCATTCGTATCCATCCTCGGAATCGCTGTCGCGGTTTCCGTGCTGATTCTGGGAAGCTTCTCCCTTGACTCATTGAATTACCTGATAAACTTCCAGTTTCGCAAAGCCCAGCGACAGGACTTGACGGTGACGTTTGTAGAACCCGCCACCTCGTCCGTGATGTATGAGATGTCGGGTTTGCCCGGCGTTCTTGAAAGCGAAACCATGCGGGCGGTGGCTGCTCGCATTCGATTTCAACACCGGTCCCGGCGAGTTGGGATCATGGGACTGGAATCCGAACCTCAGTTGTTTCGATTGCTCACGGAAGATGAACAACCGATCCGGGTTCCACAGCACGGCATCATGCTCAACAGCAAGCTTGCCGAACTGCTGGGGACTCGACTCGGCGATCGTGTGACCGTTGAGATTCTGGAAGACAAGCAGCCGGTTGCCCAGGTAGAAGTTACGTCTATCGTCAATGAATTCGGTGGCATCAATGCGTATATGGACAAGTTGCAACTGCACAAGCTTTTGAAGGAATCGCAAGTTGCTTCTGGCGCATTTTTGAGAGTAGATCCGAACTACATCGAGGATGTCTTTCAAAACCTGGAATCACGACCGGGGGTCGGCAGCGTTTCCATCAAGAATGCCACGATTCAGAGTTTCAAGGAGACGATTGCAGAAAACATGCTCACCATGCGTTCATTCAATATTCTGTTTGCGGCGGTGATTGCAATAGGAGTCGTTTACAACAGTGCTCGAATTTCATTGTCGGAACAAAGCCGCGATTTGGCAACGATGCGCGTGATTGGATTCACACGAACCGAAGTCTCGACTATTCTATTGGGAGAGATCACACTGTTTACGATCCTGGCGATTCCACTCGGATGGCTGATCGGGTACGGATTGGCGGCACTCATGATCCTGGGGCTCGACACTGAAAACTACCGCATCCCGTTGGTCGTCAGCCGATCAACATTTGCATTTGCATCCGTGGTGGTTGTTCTGGCTACCTTTTTTTCCGCTCTCGTCGTGCAACGCCGAATCAGTAAACTCGACCTGGTCTCAGTTTTGAAAACGAGGGAGTAACGGATTTCAGTGCCAAATTTGAATGCAAGCGGCGAAACGGGAACTTTATTCCCTTCGGCCCCACGGTTGCTGCCGGTCGGTCATGTGGGGAAAAAACAGTTTCTGAGGTGTTGTGCTCCCGACTCAAGGACATAGAAACTCGAACATGAAATTTTCTTTACGAACGCTGATCTGGGCGGTCGTGCTCTTGGCGATGATTCTCGCCGGGGCCATGGCCATGATCCGCAATCCGGTCGATGTCGAATACGCGACAGTGACGGAGGGGCCTTTGCGAGTGTCGGTTCAGGAAGATGGCAAAACGCGGATCAGGGAAAAATATGTGGTTTCGGCCCCGGTCGCAGGACGTCTTACGAGAATCAAGCTCAAAGCGGGGGACGCGGTCGAAGGCGACACGACCCTACTGGCCGTGATCCAACCGAGTGACCCGGAAATGCTCGACGCTCGATCTCGCGCTCAAGCCGAAGCCAGAGTTCAAAGCGCAGAAGCGGCGCTGCGGCGCGCAGAATCGAATTCGGAACAAGCGAAAATCAACTACGAACTGAACAAGACGAAGTTTGACCGCGCCGAACGGCTGCTTGGCAAGGCGATCTCGCAAGACGAATATGATATCGCCAAGGCAGAGTTCCTGGCGAGCTCGCAGGCGATCAAGTCAGCGAAATTTGACACGGAAATTGCCAGGTTCGAACTTCAAATGGCCGAAGCGGCCGCGCGCCAGTTCGGTGAAACCGAGATAGAATCTTCTGTCGAGCCTTTTGAACTTCGAGCCCCGATTGCCGGAAGAGTCCTGCGAGTTTTCCAGGAGAGTTCCAGTGTCGTCAGCGTCGGGACTCCGCTGTTGGAACTGGGCGATCCCCAAAACCTGGAAATAGAAATCGACGTACTGTCCACCGACGCGGTCAGGATCAAAGCGGGTGCAGATCTGACGATCGAGCACTGGGGTGGTGAATCGCCCCTTCGCGGAAATGTCAGGATCATCGAACCGGCTGCGTTCACAAAAGTTTCCTCGCTGGGAGTCGAAGAACAACGCGTCAATGTCATCGCGGATTTCAACGAAGTCCCGGAACGTATCGCGACCCTCGGTGATGGGTATCGAATCGAGGGGCGGATCACCGTCGGCGAACTTGGCAATGCGCTTCTGATTCCCAATAGCGCACTGTTTCGTTATCGTCGGCAATGGAACGTGATGAAGATAGTCGACGACAGGGCCGTCATGCAACCGGTCGAAGTCGGTTTGCAAAACGAATCCCACGCGCAAATCAGCCAGGGGCTCCAGCCAGGTGATCAGGTCATTGTCTATCCCAGCGATGAAGTTCAGGCCGGTACGAAAGTAAGGCCGGTGAACCGAAAATAGGTTCGTCCCTCAAGGGATTGCCTGGCCGTCCGGAACCGTCAGCGATAGTGTTCAAGAACCGGGCTGGGTTTTCGTTGCGTTTATTCCTTCCTCGGGCAGAACTGGAGGCGCGGCTTCAGGAAACGAACAGAATCGTCCCTAAATTCCGTCTGCTACGGCCGGAAAACCACAACGTCGGTGTAATTCTCCGACTCCGGGCTATGCTGCGGCATATCACTTCTGGTCGTGGCTGAAACAACACTTGCACAACCCGATAACCTGATCCCCAGTTCCTTTAAAAAAAGAATTTGGTTATCGATGACGTGGCGCTGGTCTGCGATGTCGAAAAAAACACCTGAATTCGGCAGGTCTTGAGAATGTCCGGAGCCAGACCAATCCGCGATTGGCCCTGGATGTGATTTTGGACTTTGGGCTGGCCATGATACTGCTCGATTTTCTGATGCCGAAGTTGTCCGGACTGGAAGTTCTGAAGCAGGTTCGAGCCGACCCGGAGGTCGATCATATCATGGTTCTGATACTCAGTGCTGCTGGTCGAGTTGAGCAGTACGAATCGCTGGAACGCGCAGCACTTGGCTTTATGCAAAAGCCGGTCTCGTCGGTCGACCTCGTACGAACGATAACCAGCAAGTCCAGTATTGCCAAACGAATCGGAATTCAATAAATGTCCCGAAGCGATTTTCAGATCCAGCTTCCAGTACAAGTTCCACGCGAGCGATGCCGGTGAAGGTTTTGCCCATCCACGTCGCGTTTGGGGTTGCGAGAAGAGTCGGTGCGCTGAATGTCAGGCCGTCGGATCACTTTGCTGACCAGCGCGATGAACTACCATTTCTGCGTTTCCAAATATCGATGGCAATCGATACAGTTCAGCGTCAGATCAAAGTAACGGAGTGCAGCAGCTTCGAGATTTTTTTGGTCGGCTGCCTCAACCAACCGCTTGGCTGCCTGTTCCATGTCCTGGCTGTATTCTTTGTATTCCCGGGTATTCAGGACAAACCAGTGTTGGCCTTTGACGATGGCGGTTACTCCTTCTGCACCCTGACGAATCATGGCGAAATCCTTGAGTGACAGGCCCTCGACGATTTGCTTGTTGCTATCCAGCTTGCCACGCATGAATTCCTTGCGCGCTTGCTGCTTGATCTGTTCCAGCTGGTCTACATCCTGTTGGTCCTGAATCTGGGGGCGAACGGCCAGTCCTCCTGTCAACGAAAGCCCCAGGCAGGCAATCAGTAAAACGATGATTCTTGCTTTCATCTGAGTAACCTCCTTCGTGAGATGGACATCCGAGCAAGTGCAAACGACGTGCCTGCAATGTTGCTTCCATTTTCAACTGGTACAAATTCAATCCAACGTGTGAAAGCGGCACAACTCCGAGCGAATTCGCTCGATTGTGAATGACCACGTGTCATTGAACTTCAAAACATCGGATTGCCCTGGAGCCGTCCATGCCTCCCCGATCCATGGCATGAACTTTGCGTTGCTTTCCAGGCATTGTTCCATTGATGGCTTGAATCCGCAGGGTTCGCGATGGAAATGCGAAAGTCAGCTTCGTTGGAGTGAATTCGATGTACCAACACGTTCAGCAGTCGCCTTTTCACTTCCTGTTGTACCTGTTGTCGGCATTCATGTTCGTGTTCGCCTGGCAAATACGGGATGATGCTGCGCCGAGCATCGTGGTCATTCTCGTAGCCGTGGTTTTGCTGATTCTCACGCTCTCATTCCAGACGCTGACGGTTTCCGATCAAGAAGGGGTTTACCTGGACGTCCGATATGGTCCGCTGAACCTGTTCGGAACGCGTATTGCCTACGAAGACATTACGGCAGTTGAAACCGGCAAGACATCGTTGATTGACGGATGGGGGATCCATTTTATCCCGTTCCGTGGCTGGACGATCAATCTGTGGGGTTTCGAGTGTGCCAAGATCTCGCGGGGCAGCAAAGTCATCCGCATCGGGACGGATGATTCAAAGAACCTGGTCGAGTTTCTCAAGATGCGAATGGAACAGGTAACAGGGTCGTCGGCTCGCGTCGAGAGCTAGGTCAAATCGCGGCCCCCAAGCATTAAGGCGGATTGCAGTTCCGTCAAACCGGACCGCGGCCACAAATGTTCATCGATTTTGAATTCACCGATTGGCTGTCGAGTGATGTCGCGCAACGGGGTGGGCGGATCGGCACACAAAATTTCCCAGGACGGTTGTCAGATCGTCTTTTTGCGATTTGGCATCGGGTTTGCATCCAGAGTGGTAGGCGGAGTTCCTGGTTCCATTGGATGCAACGGACGTCGAGCAACGCGAGAACATTTTCACAATCGGAGCGAAAGCCATGAGCATTTCATCGATCCCCGTTTTCCAAAATACCATCAGAAAAACCGAAGAATGGATTGACGAAATCATGAATCTGATGGATTGGGCAGATCAAAAACGGGCGTACAAGGCGTTGCGTGAGGTGCTGCACACGCTGCGGGATGCACTGACCGTTGAGGAAGCCACGGATCTGGCCGCACAATTGCCGATGCTTGTTAAAGGGATCTACTACGATGGCTGGAATCCGACGGGCAAGCCAATTCGAATGCATACGGCAGAACAGTTCGTCAGTGCCGTAAACAAGAGTTTTCCGGATCCGGAATTGTCGGAATATATCGATCCGGAGGACATTACACGGGCAGTTTTCAAGGTCATTTCCAGCCATGTTTCTGCCGGTGAAATCAAGGACATCGTCGCCTCGTTGCCGGAAAAGATTCGCGAGCTTTGGGATTAGCTAGTCGTGACGGATCAGAAACCGTGGGGAGTCGCGACGTTGACCAGGATCAACGACTGAATTCTCCTGGTTTGCCAGCTTGATCGGTTATCGCAGGGGGTTCTGTGCTGCTGTTGGCAGGTTTGCCGTTGTTCCGTGTTCGGAATCAATGGCCGGTGGATGTTGGCGACAGAGCCGAAACCGATTTGTTTTCATGTTCTTAGGACAAATCAGTTGATTGGGCCCGGTCAAGGCGGTCGGCTTGGTCTTTCGGACGCGGTCGTTGACGGAACCTCGCGGCCGTCGCCTGTGTTTTGGCACAGGGCTTGCAACCTGGTGTCCATCGTATTGCCACCAAATGTTGACGAAAAATGCAAAACGCTCAGACATTTCAGAATTCGCGCACACCTCGTGCCAGTCGACGGGGGCATGTTGTGGGCGTTCGTGGCAGCGTGATTGATGCCGAGTTCACTGGGCATTTGCCCGATATCAATAACGAACTTCGATTGGAAGACGAATTATCAGGCGACCAGGATACGGTTGTCGAAGTTCTCAGCCATCTGGATCAGAAGACGGTACGCGGGATCGCATTAACACCATTGAAGGTGGTTTTTCGTGGCTCTCCAATTGTTGACACGGGACACCCACTCCTGGTTCCTGTCGGAAACGAACTAAAGGGCCGCATGTTGAATATGTTCGGCAATACGATTGACCGGGGTCCTCCATTGGAAGGGATGCGGCAGAGGCCCGTTATTTCTTCACCCCCTGCCCTGCAGTATCGCACTTCCCTGCCAGCGGTTTTTCCGACCGGCATCAAGGCGATCGACTTGTTGACGCCGTTGGAACGGGGAGGAAAGTCCGGACTTTTCGGCGGCGCGGGCGTTGGCAAGACGGTTTTGGTCACAGAATTGATTCACAATGTTGTCGGGATCCAAACGGGAGTCAGCTTGTTCTGCGGAATTGGCGAACGTTGTCGGGAAGCCGAAGAACTCTACCGCGAAATGAAAAAAGCGGGTGTCCTTGAAAATACGGTAATGGTCTTCGGGCAGATGAATGAACCACCCGGGGCAAGGTTTCGGGTTGGACACGCCGCTCTGACGATTGCCGAGTACTATCGCGACGAAACCCACCAGGACGTCCTGTTGTTGATCGACAACGTTTTCCGATTCGTTCAAGCCGGGATGGAAGTCTCGGGGTTGATGGGTGAGTTGCCATCGCGCGTCGGATACCAGCCTACGTTGGCGACCGATCTCGCGGCACTCCAGGAGAGAATTTGCTCAACTTCGACGGGTGCAATCACGTCGGTCCAGGCCGTCTATGTTCCTGCGGATGACTTTACCGATCCAGCCGCGGTTCAAACATTCACCCACCTCAGTGCGTCCATAAAACTCTCGCGTCAGCGCGCGACAGACGGATTGTATCCGGCCATCAATCCGTTGACGTCGAATTCGGAGATGCTGATGCCGCAGATTGTCGGTCCCCGACATTATGAGGTCGCCAAGGACGTTCGCCGGACGTTGGCTCAATACGAAGAGCTCAAGGATATTATTGCGATGCTGGGGTTGGAGGAGCTTTCCCAACTGGACCGGATGACGGTCAATCGCGCCAGGCGCCTCGAGCGTTTCTTGACTCAGCCATTTTTTACGACGGGGCAATTCACGGGTATTGCAGGGAAATCCGTTGCCGTTAGCGACACCATTGACGGGTGCGAACGAATCCTGAATGACGAGTTTCACGATTGGCCGGAGAAGGCCCTGTACATGATTGGCAAAATCAACGAGGCGAGTCCGTCATGACCATGAACGTGAAACTTTCCGTGCCGATCGCTGTGTTGCTCAACCAGCCTGTCTCCAAGGTCATAGCCGAATCCGGAAACGGCAGTTTTTGTATTCTTCCCCGTCACACGGATTATCTGACCGCACTGGTTCCTGGCATCATGATTCTGACGGACGCCGAGGGAGGCGAAATATATTTTGCCAACGACCATGGACTGTTGGTGAAACGGGGAAGCGACGTTGTCATTTCCGCTCGGCGTGCCATCCGTGGATCGGACCTCGGTTCGCTGCGTCAAACCGTCCATGACGAATTTAAAAAGCTGAGTGAAAATGACCGGACTTGCCAGTCAGCCGTTGCAGGCCTGGAGGCTAACTTTCTGCGAAAGTTCCTGGCGATGCAAAAGGAGCGGGCCTAATGTCTGACCATCAAGCCAAAGACTCGGCACCGGTTGAATTCGAAGAGACGATTGGGGGTAAACAGCAACGCAAACTCAAATCACGGGCGACGGGCAGGCAATCACCCTGGTTTGGCCTGGGAATGTTCGGCTTGGTTGGTTGGTCGATTGCCTTGCCGATGTTGCTCGGAGTTGTTGCTGGTGGGTGGATCGACGAACATTGGCCATCCCGGGTTTCCTGGAGACTGACGCTGATGTTGGCGGGTCTTGGATTGGGCTGTGTCAATGCCTGGTTGTGGATAAAGAAGGAAACGAACGAGTAACATCATGATCGATTGGATTGAAATCACGGGCTCAGTTCTGGGTGGGATTTCCCTGGGGCTGTTTTATTTTGGTGGGCTCTGGTGGACGGTTGCCCGGCTTCAGAATGTCGATCGTCCCGTCATGTTTTACATGGCAAGTCTGTTTGTGCGGAGTTCGATTACGTTGATGACTCTGCTGTGTATTTTCCAGTTTGGCGTGCTGTCAATGCTGTCGGCACTAGCCGGCTTATTTGCGGTTCGGGTGGTTCTGGTTCGGCGATCAGGACCCATGGTTCCCTCCGACATCAAACCGAACCTTCCATCGAGGACCGGCTGATGGGTGAGATTTCGATCACAACCGATGAAATCATCTACTGGCAGTCGGGATGGTTCAAACTCAATGCGACGATCGTGTTTACCTGGGTCGTGATGGCGGCTTTGATCCTGGTTTCGCTGTGGGTTCGAAGGCGCCTGACAGGCACGACGACGATTCCACCGCTTCAGAACATGCTGGAAGTCGTTGTCGAAGCGATCCAGAAACAGGTTGGCGACGTCAGCGGACGGAATCCGGCACGTTTTGTTCCGTTTGTGGGTACTCTGTTTCTGTTTGTGGCGGGTGCGGCGGTACTCAATGTAATCCCGGGGTTCCATTCTCCCACGGCGTCGTTGTCGACCACTGCCGCGCTCGCGACCAGCGTATTTTTTGCCGTACCCTATTTTGGTATTCGCGAACTGGGGTTTTCGACTTACATCGGCCAATACCTGAAGCCGACCTGGTTGATGCTACCGTTCAATATCGTGGGCGAGTTGTCGCGGACCCTGGCGCTGGCCATTCGGCTGTACGGGAACATGATGAGTGGCGCCGTGATCGCAGCGGTCCTGCTGGCATTCGTGCCCCTGTTTGTCCCGGTTGTGATGCAATTGCTGGGGCTGATTACGGGAATGATCCAGGCTTACATTTTTGCGGTCCTGGCGATGGTATACATCGCGTCGGCGACACGCACGCGCGGGGCGGTTGTCGCTTCGAGTCACGTCGGTCCGGAGAAAACTCTGTCACTGGAGGATCCGGTCTCCAATCAACCAAAAGGTGAATAGCATGGACAACACAGGTATCATCGCGATGGTTTCAATCATCGTCGCGGGACTTACAACCATGATCGGCTCCATTGGCCCAGCGCTTGCCGAAGGCAAAGCTGTCGTCCAGGCGTTGATGTCGATCGCTCAGCAACCGGACGAGTCGAACACGATTACGCGAACGTTGTTTGTCGGACTGGCGATGATCGAATCGACGGCGATCTATTGCTTCGTGATCTCGATGATCCTTATTTTTGGTAACCCGTTTTGGCAGCATGTGATTGGACCATAAAGTGATCGACCTGCTGGACCAGTACGCTAACTTGGCTGGCCGCGATTTGGCAGCTTCTCCCCGGCCTGGCCGAGGCGTGTGTGTCGTTGGTGGTTCCGATTCGTGGCTCCGCAGAGAGCGGGATTCTCGTGTGACGGGGTACCGATCATGAACATTGACTGGTTCACATTCGTCGCCCAGATCCTCAATTTTGCGGTATTGGTGTACGTCCTCAGCCGTTTTCTTTATGGCCCCATTACGCGTGCCATGGCACAGCGCGAGGAAACGATCGCTGCCCGTTTGGAAAAAGCCGATCTCCAACAACGCGAAGCGGCGATTGCGGAAGCCCGTTTCGATAAATTGTCCACTTCACTTGAGCATCAACGAAGCGACCTGTTTGAACAGGCGCAGGCTGAAGCCGACCTTGCCAGGAAAAAACTGGTCCAGGAAGCGCGTGCCGAAATTCAGGCTCGACGCGACGAGTGGCAGCAGTCACTCCTTCGCGAACAGAGCACTTTGATCAACCTGGTTCGGGAGCGGGCCGGTCAGCAGGTTGTCGCCATTTCACGGAGCGCGTTGTCGCGACTGGCTGACGTGGAACTGGAAGAACAGACGATCATGTCATTTCTGCGAAAACTGCCCCAGTTTTCTGCAGAACAGAACGATCGAATCAAGCAGGACTCCGTGCGAAATCAGCGGATCGAAATCCGAACGGGATTTGGCGTCGCCGATGCACTGCAACAAGAATTACGCGCGGCCCTCAAAGACCACTTCGGGTTCGAACAGGTAACGTTTGCAACTTCCGAGGAGATGATTTGCGGCATCGAACTGCATGTGGGAGGCAGCAAGATCGGCTGGAGTATCCGGGAATACCTGGAGTCGCTGGCGGATGAACTTGAGGGGATGTGGGTAAAGGAATAATGGCAGGAAGCGATTGATTTCGTTTGAAACAATGATCGATTCAGTTAATCTCAAACAGCGATTCTCAAAATCACTTGACGTGATCGATCGGATTGTGGAGGAACACAAACCAATCGTGGACTCGCGTGAGATGGGCACGGTTCTTCACGTCGGGCGCGGTGTTGCCGAAATCTCTGGCCTGCCGACCGCCCGGAATGATGAGCTGCTACGTTTTCCCAACAGCCAGTTGGGTTATGTATTCAATCTTGATCTCGATTCGATTGGCTGCGTGTTGCTCGATAATAATATTCCGATCGGCGCCGGCGATGAAGTTCGGCGAACGCATCGGGGTCTGGATGTCCCGGTCGGCCAGGAACTGTTGGGACGTGTGATCGATCCGGTAGGTCGTCCACTGGATGGCAAGGGGGATGTGGTTTCGCTGTACCGGTTTCCGATTGAGCGACCCGCACCGGCGATCATGGATCGGGCTCCTGTTTCCGTGCCCCTCCAAACGGGAATCAAGGTGATCGATGCGCTGGTGCCCATCGGCCGTGGCCAAAGACAGTTGATCGTTGGTGATCGACAAACCGGTAAAACGTCCGTGGCGCTGGATACGATTATCAACCAGCGAACTTCAGGAGTCGTGTGTGTCTATTGTGCCATTGGTCAGCGAAGTTCGGCGGTCGCGGGGGTCGTTGAATCGCTCAACCGGACCGGCGCGATCAACGATTGCGTGGTTGTGGTCGGGCAGTCGGATGCTACACCGGGATTGCAGTTTTCGGCACCCTACGCAGCGACATCGATCGGCGAGTACTTCATGGCACAAGGCCGTGATGTCTTGGTCGTTTACGATGAACTGACGGCCCACGCGCGTGCCTACCGAGAAATGTCGTTACTGTTGCGTCGTCCGCCGGGACGTGAAGCGTACCCGGGCGATATCTTCTACGTTCACGCGCGACTTCTGGAACGGGCGACATGCCTGAAAGCCGAGGAAGGGGGTGGTTCGTTGACAGCACTGCCGATCATCGAAACGGAATCACAGAATGTATCGGCCTACATTCCGACAAACCTGATTTCCATCACCGATGGTCAAGTCTATCTTTCTCCCGAACGGTTTCGAAAAGGAATCCTGCCGGCTGTCGATGTAGGGCGTTCCGTTTCCCGTGTCGGTGGTAAAGCCCAGTTGGCTGCTTATCGATCCGTAACGGGGCCGTTGCGTCTGGCTTATTCCCAGTTTGAAGAACTGGAAAAATTTGCCCGTTTCAGCAGCCAGCTGGACGATGCTACCCGGCAGACGTTGCGGCGTGGACAACGTGTGCGCGAATTGCTCAAACAGAACGTTGGTGATGCCAGGGACGTCGTGGAACAAGTCATCGCGTTTGTCGCCGTGACCCACGGCGTGTTTGATGATTTTGAACATGGGAGTGTCAAGCAGGTAGAAACGCAGTTCACAACCGTCGTGAAACAGGAGTTACCGGACGTCTGCCGGAGAATTGCCGACGGAAACAGCCTTTTGAAGGAAGACGTGGATGCAATTGTGGGAATTGCCCGGGACCTTGGAACCACCCGCGAGGAAGCCAGATGAAAACGTTGGAGGAACTTCGACGTCGGATCAGCAGCGTGGAGGATATGCAATCCGTTGTTTCAACCATGAAAACACTGGCGGCAGCGAGGATTCGGCAATTCGAAAATGCGGCTGAGGCAACGAGAGCCTATTCCGAAACTGTCTACCAGGCACTACAGATTCTGATGGCCGATCGAGAACCAGCGACGACACGGGTTCTGTCGACCCACCCAATCGGTCGAATCGGATGTGTCCTGTTCGGGAGCGACCAGGGGTTTTGTGGTCGATTCAACGAAGTCGTTTCCACCGCCGCACTTCAATTTATCGATCAGGATGCGACCTCCCCGTCTTCGACGACCCAAACGCCCCTGGTCCTGACGGTAGGCTCCCGATTGAATCAGTTGATGATCGATTCAGGTCATGAGATCGAGCGCTCGATTCATGTTCCGAAATCTGTGTCTGACATCACGACTGTGATTCAGGAAGTGACGACTCGAATTGAATATTGGAGAAGTCACCATGATGTTCAACGAATTGAACTGTTTTACAACCAACGACGTTCCGCGGCAGCTTACGACGTTCGACAACTCCAACTGATGCCGCTTTCCAAACAGTTGTTGGATCAGCTGTATCAGGGAAAATGGAAATCACGCGGTTTACCCGTCTATCATCTGCCATGGCGGGAGTTATTCCGGTCGGTCATCGGGCATTATCTGTTCCTGCTGCTGTTTCGGGCTTGCGCGGAATCACTGGCCAGTGAAAACGCCAGTCGCATTGCGTCGATGCAACAGGCGGAACGGAATATTGACGACCATCTAAGTCAACTTAATTCGCAATTCAATCAAAATCGTCAACGAGTGGTAACCGAGGAGTTACTCGACATTATGTCCGGTTTTGAAGCCGTGACTGGCCGAGAACCGAACCGCAGAAATTCCTAGGATGACAATTCTTCAATGGTCAGGTTTGTTTCGCGTAGGCACCAAATCATCTTCGCGGTGAGATTCGTCATCCGGAACATCGAACAGTCATTTGGGATTGTCCCGGCTTGGAATCCTGATCCAAGCTCGACCACCAATTCAGCAGTCGAAAAGTCTGCGAACTCCTGATGTTCCTGGTTCAGGTGCCGGGAAACCACCCTGCGGCCGGTTGGGAAGCAAGGGTCAAGCGGAATTGTTCAATCTGGACATAGGCGAATACTCGTTCAGCTGGCTGGTGGAAAGACCGGTTTGGTACAGGGTTTGCAATGCTGGAAGCTTGACGCCAATGGAATCCGGTTCCCTCCAGATTCACCAGGTCAGGAAATGGCTTTTTCGGCAGTTTGGCAGGGAATTCGCGGGAGATCGACACGTAATCGCTTGATCTTGGTGGGCGTTTTCTGCGACATCATGAGCGACAAATGCGATGCGAGGCTGGCGATGTCTCGCATCGCACACGGCTTTCCAATCGACTACTGCACTTTCAAGAGGTCAATCATGCAAACGCTCTATGATCAAATCGGTGGCGAGGCAGTGATCGACAAGCTTATTTCAACGTTTTATTCTCGAGTGTTGTCCGATCCGATGTTGCAGCCGTTTTTTGAACACACATCAATTGAAAAACTGACGAAAATGCAGAAGTCATTTTTTTCGATCGCCTTGGGCGGCCCCGTTCCGGAAACGGAAATCCGGCTGTACGAAGCCCATCGGGATCGGGGAATCGAACGCAGGCATTTGACCCGGTTTACCGAACATTTGATCGCGACACTTCGAGAAATTGGTATCGAGGAAAGGGCCGCAATTCGTGTGTATGAACGAATCGCGACGTACGCCGATGAGGTGTTGGGCGATTCATCGGTTGACGGATAGGAGCCAGATTGCGAACATGAAATATCGACTATTGATTCAGAAAGGTTTGAGGGGATTCAATGGATGAAAACACGACCAGCTTTGTTTGCCCGAAATGCACCGCCGTGAATCGGGTTCCGGATTCTCGGCTTTCGGAAACGCCGGTTTGCGGAAAATGCAAAACAGCTTTGCTGCCTGATCATCCTGTCGAACTGACCGACGAGAACTTTCAAAAATTCGTCGAGCGGACGGACGTTTTGGTGGTTGTCGATTTTTGGGCCAGCTGGTGCCCTCCCTGTCGGATGATGGCTCCGGCATTTGTCGAAGCGGCAAAATCGCTGTTGCCAAACTACATGCTGGCCAAGCTGAATACCGAAGAAGCGCCGAACTCGGCCGGACAATTCGATATCCAGGGGATCCCCTGCCTGATCGCTTTCCGCAAAGGCAAAGAGGTGGCTCGCCAGGCGGGAGCGATGGGAACGGACGAGATCATCCGGTGGGTCAAGAACGTTGCGTAATTCCACGGCGGGGTTGGAGGCGCTAGCTTGCCGGAAATCTGATCCAATGTCTCGCATCCCGTTCGCGGGTGTGGACAGATCGGCTCACCTAACAACGAGTCGGGTCGAAATGGCGTCTGGGTCGTTGTGAATGTTCGCTGAGATGTGGTTTGCGTATCGAATTTCAAAGTCTCTTTGCCGTCGTTTCAATTCTCAAAGGAAACTGCTAATGACCTGTATTCATCTTCGACAGCTCTACCAACTATGCCAAACCAACGATTTGAAAATCAGCAGTTCTGATGTAGTCCGAATCGCCTGTCGTCAATGCGAAGAAGTCGAAACGTGTCCAGCAATGTTGGCCGATGAATACGAGGCGCGGAGGCCGGAACCTTCGCCCGGTAAGCCGGATTCAGCGACGCCAGACCGTTAACGGGTCAGTTAAAGTCTTGCGAGTCTCCGTTACTGGAGAATGACGGGAGTGGGCGTCCATGTGTTTTGTGGATTTCCGGAGTTGAATAGACTGGGAGCGCGAACCTGTATCGATGAACTGCCAACCACGGCGGGTCATTCTGTTGGCAGAACAATCACCGGTTTCCGACTGCCACGAATGACTTTTTCCGCCGTTGAGCCAAACAACAGCGACTTGGTTTGATCGCGTTGTCCCAGTTTGCTCATCACGATCGCGTCGACGGCAAAGTCATCGGCTTTGCGAATGATCTCGAAAAATGGTTCGCCTTCGCACGTCAGCGTGTCGATATGAGTTGAGTCCGTTGACAGGTCGGCGTACTGTTTCAGTCGTGCCAACGCGTTTTCTCTGAGTGATTTGAGTATTGACTCATGGTCACCGATTCCAAGTTCGACCACCTGGTTGACCAGTGCCGGGTCAATGGCGTGAATGACCACGATTTCGGATTCCTGGTTGTCGACCAGCAATCTTGCATGTTCAAAAGCTGACCAGGCATTTTCGGAAAAATCGGTGGGAACCAGCAGGCTGTTAAACGGAACTTTGTTTGTCATTGGACTTCTCTTGACTGAGCTAATCGCATTTACCGGATTGAGTTGCAATCTCCGTGCCATTTTCAATTGTTCCGGATTCCGGTCCCCGCTTTTCTGAAGCCGACATCCCCGGGCACACGAGCGCGCGTTGACGCACAGGTTGGCGGTGAAAACCGGTCTGAAATTCGATATCTCCGAATCAGGCTGTTTTTCCGGGAGCCGAATCTGAATTGGCACGCTGGATGCTTAGCTTTTTTGCGTTCAAAAAGGAGAACAAAGATGACAAATACCGATCTGTTGATCCGACTACGAGCCTTGCATGAAGAGTTGTCGACAATGAACGACGACTTGAGTTCGTCAGAAACTATCGATGAAGAGACGATTGAAGCGCTGGGGCAACTAATCACGGATGTAAATGTGCTGGTCGATCAAGCCAGAGAAAACAACGGACAAGAAGGCGCGACCGTTCACAACGATGTGCTGGACCGGATTTCTCGTTTCGAGACACAGCACCCGCGTGTTACGAGGTTTCTATCGCAAGTAACCGACATTCTGGCGATGATGGGGATTTAGTCGACCGATGAATCGCGTATCTGTTTCCTGTCCCCCGGTTCCTGGGGCGGCATTCCAGTCACGCAAGACCGTGTCTGGGTTCATTTCGGTCAGGCCCTCGAACCATTTCCCGGGTTTGCTTTGGCATGACGTCCATGGTCGCTCAGATAACTGTTACACCAAGTGTTGGGGAGTAGCAACACAGGACAACTGGCGGTCTGTGTGACTCGTTTGGCGACCGAGCCCATCACCAGACGCTCGAGTGCATTACGGCCGTGGGTCGACATCAATATCAACCCTGCGTTCCGCGACCTTGCGAAACCGACAATCTCTTCCGCCGCCGTCCCGAATTCTGCTTTGAACCGAAGTCCTGATTCTTTGTTCTGTCCGGTTTTTTCCCAAAACTGCTCTTCACACTTTTCCAACGCCCGTGCTTCTCTTTCTTCACCCCATTGAAGGGTATAGGGTTCCGGTCGTTCCAGAACGCAGATGACGTGGACATTTTTGGGTGACGCCTTTTCCAGTGCCAGGTCCAGAGCGCATTTCGATTGTTCGGAAAAATCCCAAGGGACCACAATGATCGAATCATTGAACATGATTTTCACACCTTCGAAAAAGAAAAAATCCAAATCAAGCGTGGAGCGTTGCTGCCGAAACCCTGCACCGCCCAGACCCGGATCTGGGCCGGCCTGTTGAGTGCCGCACGCTTGCATTTGAGACCCCTCGTCGATCGAAAAGTCCCGTCCGGCGGTACCGATGTTTGACGAGGCATTAGCCTGCGAGCAATGCGCCATAGTCCGAAAAGGCGCGGACGAAGTCCGACGTAGACAACACTCCAATTGGCTTTCCGGATTTGTCAACGACGGGCAAATGATGGTAACTCCGATCAACCAGTTTGCGAGCGGCAACCACCAAATTGGTTTGGGCAGTGATCGTTTCCACTCCGGAGGTCATCACATCGCGGACCAATGTTGTATCTCCCTGATCCATCAGCAGTTTGATCAAAAAGTTACGTGTTTTTTCCGTGACATAGGTCAACGCGTTGAGATCCGCTTGAATTTCATGGGTGATCTCGATCAAGTCGGACGCCGACAAAATGCCAACCAGTCTTGCCTGGTTATCGATCACGGGAAGCACGGTCAGCTCCTGATCATCCATGATTCTGATGGCTTGCGTCAGCCGACTGGTATCATCGACGCAAATCGCCTGATGAGTCATATAGTCGTCAACTTTTAGTTCACCGAGTTGTTTCATGACAGGCTCCCTTGAGTTTTGTTTCTGATGATTGGATAGATTGCAAAACCAATGCCAAAAAATCCAGCCCGGGCAACCGGTTGTTTCGCAATATGTTAAGATCCAATTGCCGCGGGGTGAGCGGAATAGCGCGCACCAGCATGTGCGATTTCGGGATGACATTTCGAAAAGATCCGGTGGGCCGTCATGGTATATACTTTGCAATTCACCAACGCACAGACAACGATTGTCTTTCGTGAATGATTGATAGGCTTAATGAAAACACCTCTGCAACGCATTCGAATCGGCGCTTTATCGTTGATGTTTGTGTTTCTCTCATCCATCGCTGGATACCATTACCTGGGTCAATACGACTGGTTGGAAGCGACCTGGATGGTCGTGATCACGATTTCAACCGTCGGTTTCAGCGAAAATTCGCACGCACCAGGTTCGATTCAAATTTTGACCATGGTGGTCATCTTGCTGGGAGTTACCTCGTCGGTATACACCTTTGGGGGGTTTATTCAATTATTACTTGAAGGGGAAGTCGAACGAGCGTTTGGCAGACGGAAAATGACCAGAGAAATTGAAAAGCTCGAAAGCCATGTGATCATCTGCGGTTTCGGTCGAATGGGGAACGATCTTGTGCGGCAATTGCAACATCGCGGGATTCCCTTTATCGTTGTCGACCTGGACCCGGAGAAAATCCGACAAGCTCAGGGCGCGGATATTCTTGCGATTGCGGGCGATGCGACATCGGAGGAGATTCTGCAGTCGGCGAATCTGGCCGGTGCGCGGGCATTGGTGACGGCACTTCCTTCGGATGCAGAAAACGTCTTTATCACATTGACGGCTCGCAATCTCCGACCAGAACTTCAGATTATCGCAAAATCCGAGCATGAAAGCAGCTGTCGAAAATTGCGGCAGGCGGGGGCTGACAAGATCGTGATGCCGCATCGGGTCGGCGCTCAGCAGATGGAGCGGATGATCTCACGACCGACAACCGCGGACCTGGTTGAACTGTTCGCCGAGGCTTCCCACCTCGAAATGGAGCTTGATGAATTTCTCGTTTCGGATCGAAGCCCGCTTGTTGGATCAACGATTGCCGATTCAAAAATCAAGGAAAAGTTCAATCTGCTGGTTGTCGGGATCAAGAACCAAAACGGAGATTTTCGATTTAACCCGACTCCAACGGACAAGATTGACCTGGAAGACACGTTGTTGGTGATCGGAAACGTCAGTGATATCAACCGGATGAAACAGGCTCAGCGAGTTTGAGCAAATCAGGGTGGGCAAACATGGAGACTGCCACTTCATTTCAGCAACAGCAAGCGGTCGGCGGCGGCAATTGCGATTGGTATCAAATTGCACCTGAGCAGACGATCACGCGGTTGAAAACAGACCTTTTGTCGGGATTGACCGGCGCTGAAGCCAATCGTCGTCTGCAGACGCTGGGAAAAAACGAACTGATTGAAACGAATGGGCGAACCGGGTTCCGGATATTTTTGGCTCAACTCCAGAGCTCGCTGGTCTTGTTGTTGGTTGTGGCCATGCTGGTTTCGCTATTGGTCCATGAAACCAGCGATGCACTTGCGATTCTGGCAATCATCGTCATCAATACGTTGTTGGGGTTCTGGCAGGATCTGAGGGCAGAAAAATCTCTGGCGGAATTGAAGAAGCTGTTGGTTCCCAAAGTGGTTGTCCGGCGCGACAGCGACACGAAGAACATTCCGGCCAATGAACTGGTGATCGGCGATATTGTGACGCTACAGGCGGGCTATCTTGTGCCCGCGGATTGTCGGCTGATCGAGAACGCGGATTTATCGATTGACGAGTCGGCGTTGACCGGCGAGTCGCTGCCGGTGGAAAAGACAATTGATGCATTGGACAAAGCCGATCTGTTAACCGGTGACCAGACCAACATGGGTTTCATGGGAACGATGGTGGTGCGGGGGCATGCGGTCGGCGTGGTAACCAACACGGGCATGGAAACCGAACTTGGCCGGATCGCCTCTTCGCTCCAGTCGGTCGAAGCTGAACCGACGCCCCTTCAAATTCATCTCGGGCTGCTCAGCCGGACACTCGCCGTGGTGGCGATCATTATCGTGGCGATGGTCTTTATCGGTGGGATGTTTGCTGGACAGGATGCAAAGCTGATGTTGATGACGGCGCTGAGTCTGGCAGTGGCGGCGGTCCCCGAAGGCTTGCCTGCCGTGGCCACGGTCGCGTTGGCGATCGGGGCCAGGCGGATGTTCAGGCAAAACGCCCTGATCCGCGAATTGCCTGCGGTCGAGACTCTGGGTTCGGTGACCGTCATCTGCAGCGACAAAACAGGCACGCTGACGCAGAACAAGATGACGGCATCGATTCTCGATACGGCGAATTGCCGGATGGTCGTCGAAAAGGACGATTCATGCGCCGAATCACTGTCCATGCAATTGCTGTTGGTCGCGGGTTGCCTGTGCAACGATGCCCAGCTGAACCAGGAGGATTCCATACAGTCGGACAAGCAATCGACATCCGACAACCAGCACACCGCCGTTGGGGAACCGACAGAGAAAGCGCTGGTGGAAGTCGCCGCCAAATTTGGCTTTAATCAACTCGAGCTCCTGAGCGTATTCCCAAGAACCTCGGAGGTCGCCTTCAGCTCCGAACGACAACGGATGACAACGGTACACGACGTCAAGACGGCCCAGGCTCATTCGACTGCATTGCCGCTGAACGAGTTATTGACTCAACCATTGGACGGGTTCAATCATGTGGCGTTTGTCAAAGGTTCGATAGATGCGGTACTTCAGATTTGCAACCGGGTTTGGGTGGATGATCACGTCGAGACGCTCGACGAGCCGTGGCGGGAACGAATTGAGAGTTCGGTCAATGAAATGGCATCCCAGGGAACCCGAGTATTGGCTTTTGGATTTCGGTCAGTCGGAAGCGGTTTGTCGGCTTCCGAGCTTGAGTCCGGGATTACCTTCATTGGGATGGTCGGGCTGACCGATCCGCCCCGGCCGGAAGCTGGAATCGCTGTGGCCCGGTGTCGTCAAGCCGGAGTGCGTCCAATCATGATTACCGGCGACCATCCGCTGACCGCCATACATATTGCCCAATCGCTGGGTATTTCCTGCGACGAAACGGCAATGACCGGTTATGAGTTGAGCGAAATGCCAGCCGAGACGTTGCGTCATCATGTGCGGAATACCTCGGTGTTTGCGCGAGTTGCGCCAGCCGACAAACTACGAATCGTCGAGGCCTTGCAGCAGAACCAGGAGGTTGTCGCGATGACCGGGGACGGGGTCAACGATGCGCCGGCGTTGAAACAGGCCAATGTCGGAGTCGCCATGGGACAAAACGGAACCGATGTCTCGAAGCAGGCCGCCAATGTCGTCTTGCTGGATGACAACTTCGCGACGATTGTCGCAGCAGTGGAACAGGGCCGAATCGTCTATGCCAACATCTGCAAGTTCGTTCGGTACACGATGTCCAGCAATGTGGGTGAAATCCTGGTGATGACGCTGGGGCTCCTGTTTGGATTTCCGTTGCCATTGATACCGCTCCAAATTCTCTGGATCAACCTGGTGACCGACGGTTTGCCGGGGCTGGCGTTAGCGGTGGAACCAGTGGAAAAGAACACAATGAACCGCCCGCCAATCCGACTCGACGAGCCCATCTTCAATCGCAAAATGAAGATTGCTGTGGTCTGGATTGGCGCCATGATCGGGATCCTGTCACTGCTCTCGGGAACCCTGCTCTCCTCAATCGAAAACGTTGATCATTGGCGAACGATTATCTTCAGCTCACTGACGTTCGCCCAGATGGGCAATGCCCTGGCATGTCGTTCCGATTCTCCGGTGTTGTTCGCCAGGAACATTCGCCAAAACGGGTGGCTGTGGAGTGCGATTGCTTTCACTTGTGCCCTGCAACTCGCCGTAATCTATTTGCCAGGTATGCAAAACGTGTTTGAAACGGAATCATTAGCCTGGTGGGAGCTCTTGACTTGCGTCGCGATGGGCGTCGTGGTGTTAATCCTGATTGAAGTTCAGAAGCTGGTTTTGCCAATCGATGAACATCCGGAATCGCTTCGGCCCGCGTCGCGAATGGGGTCAAAACGATAACGGTGACGACCAGAACCGTCACGTTTTTTGGGCGAATTCGCCCACCGAAGTTCTCTCGCTCTTTTCAAGACAGTCCCAATTCAATGTAGCGGCAAATGGCATGGCGTTTGCAATTTTTCAAGTTACTGTTTGGAGGTCATTTGTCCCGTACCGGAATCAAGGAGGCAGGTCAAGCGGACGGGGCAGCACTCGGCGCGTCATTCCGACAGGAATCAAAGATGAAAATAGAAATCGTAACCAACCATGTCGAAAACGAAGAAATGGTCCGAGAGTTTATTCAGCGCAAAGTGAAATTTGCGCTGGAATCCGTAAAGAACCGGGTGGCACACCTCACGGTCCGGCTGGAAGACGAAGCGGACCATGTAAAATCACTGGATTTCCTGTGCCAGATCGAAGCGTCGATGTTGCCGGAGGGAGAAATTCATGTCTCAGCGCATGGCGAATCATTTTTTGATTCTGCACTTCAGGCATGTCGAAAGATGCAGCATGCGATCCTGTACGGAGCTGGCCGCAATTCGACATCATCCCGCATTGGTCATCGTGCGCCAAAGCAGGCGTTGAAATTGTCGTTGGAGGACAAGCTTGAGCCAGAAAATGACAAGGCGGGTCTGGATCAGGGCTGACTCAAGTCAGGGCTTAAATCAAGAATATTTCCGTTTTTCGGGGCGTCGAGACAGGGCAGGAAAAAGACCCAAGTGCATTGATGTCTCGGCGGCTGCCGAGGCATCCCGGACTGAAGTCTGGCTTGGGCAAATTAATTTGGGAAACGGCTGAGTTGCACTATCCGATACCTCTGGGCTCTGATGTCGCTCAAGCCCGGACACATTTCAAGGGAGCAAGACAATGATTTTGAAAGAGCTTTTTCGTGAGCAGCTGGAAACCTTTACTTTGACCAGGCACGCTCGGCTTCACGATGCGGCGGCGTTGATGCAGCGAGAAAAAATTGGATCCATTGTGATCGTGGAGGACCAAAAAGTAATCGGCATTGTCACCGACAGGGATATCGGTTTGTGCCTCGCGCTGGGCGCAGCGACTCCGGATTCACTGGTTGGTGAAGTCATGTCAAAGTCGGTTGAGACAATCAACGAATCGATGAATCTGCTGGATGTGACGATGTTTTTTCGTACCGCCAGGGTGAAACGACTTCCGGTGGTCGATGATTATGATCGGTTGGTTGGAATTATCTCCATCGATGATGTAATGGCACTTCTGTCACGTGAGATGTTTGATACCTGCTCGGCACTGGAACCGAAAATCGGGCATATGATTTGATGCTTGTCGTGACGAAGACATGACTGGTTGTGATGGAGTCATCGGAGTATTTCTCGAAGCCAATCGGATTGACTTGCTGACGGAATCACTGCTCTCCAACGAACCCAGAAAACACACTCATTCTTTTGAGGTTTCGGGTCGGTTCCATCGTGACCGTGGCGAATTGCCGCGGTGAATAGAATTTGAGGGACGGTGAAAACAGATTTCGCATTTGACCCACCCATGACCGCCATGGTCAGGGCTTGCTGATCGTTGTAGCTGGTCTGGAGATCACCGCCCTGATCATAGCTTACAGAGGGTCATGTATTTCACTTGCTGAAACCTCCCTGGAGTCATTGTCTGATTTTGAGTCCCTTGTCAATTCGTTATCAAGGACCGGGAAATCCGGACTACAGCACGGACACGGAACTGTGCACCACCGTCCGGGTAAGATACGAACAGCTTCCGAAAATGGCGGTCATGCGACCCAGGACTTCCGTCAGAACAGGAAATTCTAACCGGACAAAGTGTGACTGAGCTGGCACGACACGGCTCACGAACCCATCGATTAAGAAAATTCATTTGCGGCCGGGTATCAACCAGACCGAAAGCGTCTTTTGCGAATGAATCAACTTAATCCAGCATTTCAAGTGCGAATGTTATTTTCACCGTCGCACTTAGCTCGTTTCCGACTTTTCCTGGGTTTGAATGGGTTTGATTGGGGATTTAAATCCGAGGGGTTTGACCACCAGGAGTGAGCAGGGAAGGTTGTCCAGGACGGCTTCGACGGTGCTTCCCAACAGCCGATGCAGTGGGTGGTTTTGAGAGGCGCTGGACATGACCACGACATCGACGGACTTTTTTCGGCAGACGTCGGGAATGACTTCGACGGGATCACCATTTTCGACGATCACGTTTTCTCCGAAGGCCGAAAGTTCGTGGGTTTTCCGAAAATGATCAAAAATCCCGAGATACGCTTGCTCAGCTTCTTCGAGATAGGAATTCACCGTTTCTTGACTGGTGTATTCGCGCATGAACTCGTCACCATAGAATTTCCAGCAATACAAGGCAGTCAGTTTGTCGGAAGTCTTGGCCAGCCGTCTGGCTTCGGCGAGGATTGCCTCGTTTTCCTTGTCATCGTGTTCGGCGTTGACGCATGCCAGGACCCGCGGATCAGAAATGGTTTCGTCGTCGACAAGGAGTAATGGACATGGGCAGACGCGCATCAGGTTACGCGCGGTCGTACCGAACGAGCTCAAATGCCGGCTTTTGTGTCCTTTCATGTATCGAATGACCAGGTTGGCGTTTTCTGCGACCGCCTTTCGAGCAATTTCTTCGGACGAATTGCCGAACAGGATTTCGGTTTTTACATCAACTTTCCACTGATCGAAGACCGCGGCGACCTTTTGGAGGCGTTTCCGTTTGTCGGCGACCACGATCTCGAACAGGTCCTCGGCATTGCTGGTTAACCACTTGGAAGCCAGCGAGGGGCGCCGAACCGTATCGACGACCAGCACCGAAGCCGAATGCAATTGGGCCAGTTCTAGAGCGGTCTGTTCTGCTGCATGTGCGGCTTCGGAGCCATCTGTAACCAGTATGATTTTTTCGTATCCGTTTTCCATGGCATCCCTTTACAAGTTCATTTTGTCGGCGATCCGCACTGAAATTTTCAATTGAGTCCAGCGGCCCACTTAGCATTTTCCATGCCTATTGTACGTGAGTCCGCTTGTCTCAACTACATGTGATTGCGGACATGTTCGTGCGGTTTGGCGCGCAAGTTCGTGAAATATCGCCCATCCATACTGATCTACGGAACCCCGAAGTGTTGTTGTAACGCGTCCTTTGCGCCTGTCGAATCCGGTGGCGCGGCAGTCGGCCAGCCGCATTTATTTCGTTTGAATGTTGGCATGAAGATTGCGAACGAGACGTGGTAGCTCAATGCAGTTTACAGGAATTAATACGCCATGGCACTCTTAACACAAATCCTCGTTCCCACCGATTTCAGTCGAAATAGCGCCCAGGCCATCAACTACGCCTGCGATTTGGCGAAGCAGTCCAAAGCGAGGTTGCATTTGCTTCATGTGGTTGGACGGGATTTCGACAAACGAGATCAGGTCAATCGATTGGAACGAATCGGGGCGATGGTTGATGCCCGTGCCGAGCTGTCGCTGGATACTGTCAAGCAAGTCATTGGCGGGCAGCCCGCGAACGTGATCGTTGAATATTCACAGGACAATGAAATCGATCTGGTGGTAATGGGAACTCACGGTCGTTCGGGATTGGCTCATCTGACGATGGGCAGCGTTGCCGAACACGTGCTGCGGGAAGCTCCCTGCCCGGTTTTGGTGCTCGGCCCCAGGGACGGTGAAACGGCGTCTCTGAGCCGCGCAGCGACAGTCCTGGAAGCTTCGATCAGCGAAGGAATTGACGAGAGCATGGAAGATGGACGATCGCGCATGCATCAACGGTTAGTGGGCGAATTACGAATTCCGGCCACGACCGCGATCCTCCTGTTTGATGAGTTGGAAGATCGACAGTGGTTGCGATATGAAAATGGAAAATGGCATGCGGACCAGTCAATCGATTTACGGAATGAATCCGAGGCCTTTGTGCCTGATTTTTCCGCCAGTTCGCCGGCCATCGAACTTGTCAAGCGCGCCAGGCGATTGAGCGCGACCGACGTTCATATCGATCCCACCGACAACGAACAACACCTGGTGCGGTTAAGAATCGACGGCCAACTGAGCGAGTATTGTAAATTACACGGAGATGTCGCCCTGCACCTGGTAAACCAGTTGAAGACGCTGGCGAATGTGGACATCGCAGATCCATTTCGACCCCAGGAAGCTAATCTGCGATTGCCAGAGGTTCTGGGAGACCTAGAGATTCGATTGACGACAGCCCCGGTTGCGGGCGGGCAGGCGGTCGCGCTTCGTCTGTTCGATCCTGAAAAGATCGGTCTTTCACTGGATGTGCTCGGATTTTCCGAGCACGCCCTGATGTCCGTGGAGGAAGTCATGCACCGCAATGATGGCCTGGTGTTGGTCACCGGGCCTACGGGATCCGGAAAAACGACAACGGTGTATTCAATGTTGCAATCCGTAAGCGGTGAGCGACAAAATATCGTATCGATCGAAGACCCGGTTGAGTTTTCTGTCCCGTTTGTCCGCCAGATGACGGTTGATACAAAGCACGGGATCACGTTGACAACAGGTCTCAAAACGATTTTGAGAATGGATCCCGACGTCGTTTTCGTGGGTGAGATCCGGGACCCGGAAACGGCCGCCATTGGCATGCAAGCGGCCAGCAGCGGCAAGTACATTTTCTCGACAATGCATACGCGCGATGTCGCTTCGACAATCACCGCGCTCCTCGACATGCACGTTGACAAACGGTCACTGGCAAGCAATCTGTCGGGTGTCATTAACCAGCGGATGGCGCGTCGGTTATGCACGCATTGCAAGAAAGCTTGTTCTCCAACGTCGGGGGAATCCGAAAAGTTTGCTGCATCGGGACTGGACGTCCCGGACCAGTTGTTCAAACCCATGGGGTGTAACAATTGCCGGGGGACAGGCTTTCATGGCCGAATCGGCATCTTTGAAGTTGGGAAAATTACGGAAGATCTTCGGCAAGCGATTTTCGAGGAACGCTCGGCACGCGATCTCCAGGAACTGTTGCGAACCAATGGTTCCGTCAAATTGGAATGCGATGCGTTGATGAAAGTGGCCTCGGGTTTGATTGGATTCAATGAAGCGATTGGGATTCGCTGGTTCGCTTGAGATGTCCAATGCCAGCACAAACGGACAACTGGATTTCATAGGTTTTGCGCGCTACATGCCGGACTTGCCCGTGCGGTTTGGCCCATTGATGATGACAGCACACGGAGACTTCTCCCGTTGGAACGTCAATTCTGCGTGATGGTTGTTTTCCACAAACTTGGCACATTGATTGCAATTCATCGATCAAGAAGAACCAGTTGCTGGAGATCAGACAAATGCCCAACATCACAGACATTGCTATTTTGCCGATCGATCGACTTATCAAGCCAGGGATGGGAACCAGTAGATTGAGTGTTTCCAAAGCGATTGAAGAGCGTGCCAGGGCATTGCTTGAATCCCATCCGCATTTTCGAGGTCGAACAAGGTGGGTTCACTGCAAGTGCAGAAATCGCCGGCTCTGTTTGTCCGGCAAGGTGCCGTCATATTATCTGAAACAGTTGGCCCAGGAAGCCGTCCGCGACATCGAGGGCGTTGATGCAATCATCAACCAAATCGTCGTTGGCAGTCCTGTCTGGCAAATAGACAAGTCAATCCAGAATGATAAAGCTTCGTTACCGAGTTGGAAGACAACAGGCGGAATCAAGGCTCGCTAGTAACGGGTTTTTTCTCCAATCAGAATTTCAGCCCATTTCAAGGAGAAGTAAAGAAGATGAACAAGAACTCACTCACTACCCGACGTCCGAATGCTGTGACCCGTTCCCCGATGGGTCGACTTTTTCCACGTGAAATGTTTGATGATCTGTTTGATCAGTTTTTGACCGAACGCGATGGTCCGATGGGAGAGATCGTGAGCGCCGCGATGGATGTTGCAGAGACCGACCAGACTTTCGAAGTGAAAATGGACTTGCCGGGCGTCTGTTCGGACGATGTCGATATTCAAATCGACAACAACACGTTGACGGTGCGGGGCCAACGCAGCGAAGAAAAGGAAGAAAAAGACGAAAAGAAGCAATTCCACCGCGTCGAAAGATACTCGGGTAGCTTTTCGCGTTCGGTTTTGCTTCCCAACGCGATCAACGAAGACGAAACCGTCGCCGAATTTAAAGATGGCGTCTTGAAAATCACGATTCCGAAGTCGGATGAGGCAAAACCTCGAAAAATTGCGATCAAGAGTTAAGAACGTTCGCGTGGTGCCAGTTAATTGAAATGGCCCGCCAGCCAAAGCAGCATTCAAAGAGCTGTTCCGAGGACCCCGGCAGCCGTGTTCCGATCTCTCCCAACCGGGAGAGATTTGGACCGGTTGTGTTCAAAAAATCGAATCAAGTCGGCTCAATCCTGGCTGCGTGAAACCCGAATTCAATCCAAATCGGGGCGTTGGCTTCCGTCCAGCGAATAGAACGATCTTGGATCTATCGAACAATTGGCATATGCTATCATCGGTGAATTTGGATGGTATCAAGAAGTGGCCACTCCCTCCTGCATTCGGTCCAACAACATTCGGAATTGCTCGTGCCTCGTGACTTTTCAGTCCTGATCGTTGAAGATGACGATGACGCTCGTCGCAATATGGAAGACATCCTGTCCCTGGATGGCTACGAAATCCAGTCAGAATCGCATTGTTTACCGGCGATCAATGCCGTTGAAAGCGATTCCTTTGACGCTGTCATCGTGGACTGGCGACTTCCAGATGAGAATGCCGACTCGCTGATTCCGATCATTATCAAGCATCAACCGAACGCGCCTGTCGTCGTTGTTACCGGGATGCGAGACTTTGACACGGCCGTTACGGCGCTACGGAGTGGAGCTTACGATTTCTTGCTCAAGCCGATCAACCCCGATGTGCTGAGATCCGTTTTGGGCCGAATCTTCGAGCGCAAGAAACACCTGGCCGCAATCGAAGTGGCGCAGGAAAAGCTCTTGATGAGCGAACGACTGGCAGCGATTGGTCAAATGGTCACTGGATTGGCACATGAGAGCCGAAACGCGTTCCAGCGTTCTCACGCTTGCCTGGCGGAACTATCACTCGATCTGGAGGGAATGCCCGAAAGTCTGAAGCTGGTTCACAAGATACAGCATGCGTTGGATGATTTACATTCACTTCTGGAAGAAGTCCGCGACTATTCGGCTCCGATCATTCTTGAGCGGCGCAAATGCTGTTTCGAATCGCTGTTGCAAGAGACCTGGCAGCAGATCCTTGACGCCAGAAAAATCAGGCAGAGCGTAACGCTTGAGGTGGAAAAGGCCGACGATTTTCCGACTGATAGTTTTCTCGACTGCGACCGAATGCGGCAGGTTACTCGGAACCTGTTGGAAAACGCTTTGTTCGCTACTTCGGACTCCGGCACGATTCGAGTCGGATTGACGTTTCAACTTCGGCCGAAACCGATAATTCGAATCGAAGTCTCCGACGAGGGTGAAGGAATCGCCGAAGAAGATCGGGAGGCCATATTTGCCCCCTTTTTTACCACGAAAACGAAAGGAACCGGTTTGGGGTTGGCAATTTCGCGCCGCTATGTCTCAGCCCATCACGGCGTTTTGTTCGTCGACAGCAACCATGACCGCGGGGCAAAGTTTGTCGTCGAGCTGCCATATTGCAAAAGTGAGCGGGGGTGAGCGAATTCGCACGCTTATGGTTTGGATGGATTGCGAAGTGGTGATTGTCGACACGGCGGAAACTGGAAAACGGAGGTCGCGAGCAGGCCGTTTCGAATCGAGCACGGCGGAATTTTTCGACAAAAGTCTGTTTGTCGCGTGAAGTCGCAAGCACGGCATGAACGCCAACCCGGTTCGACAGGTTCTGCTGGCACAGGTGTTGCATAGGAGATGGCATTCGTTTTTTCTAACGGAGGCCGTCAATGAAACTCAAAAAAATCTTGTGCCCTATCGACTTTTCTGATTTCAGTCACGCCGCCAACGAATACGCGTCGCTCTTGGCCGAGTCGAGTGGTGCAGAAATCATTTACCTGCATGTTGCGCTTCCCGATGTTACGTTCAGTTCGTATGCCTACGTCGACTTGCAAAAGGAAGCCGAACTGGATCAAAAGCGGCTTGAGGAAATACAGCCGACGATCGGCGGAATCAAGGCTTCACATGAAATCGAATTCGGATCACCATCGAACACGATCGCCGACTTCGCAGATGAACACGACGTCGACTTGATCGTGATGGGAACTCATGGTCGCACGGGCTGGCGCCGCGTCACAATGGGCAGCGTTGCCGAAGCGGTTGTTCGCAACGCGAGTTGTCCCGTGCTTGCCATCAAATCAAAAACCCATTTCCGGCAAATGAGTGAAAATTCTGCTTGTCAGGTCGATGATGCAATTGAGAAAATCCCATGAACAACCAGCCCGTAATCTGTGCGATTGATGTGAACGACTATGATCAGGATGTAATTGACCTCGCCGCCAGCTTTGCAAAACGGTTCGGTGTCGAGCTGAATCTGGTTCACGTGACTTTGTTTCCGGATCCTAAGAACGCTGCCTGGCCGGCGAGCCTTGGTTCTCCCGACGTCCTCATTCAGGACAGCTTACGACTTCGAAGCATCATGACGAATGTTCCGGGGGTCGAACTTCATCGGCACCATCTTTCCGGGACGCCGTCAAAACAGGTGCTTGAGTTCATCGATCGTAACAAACCTCAGTTGTTGGTGTTGGGAACACATGGTCGCCGTGGACTTGCGCGACTGCTCGGAAGCGCGGCGTCCAATATCCTGCGACACGCCACTTGCCCTGTGATGGTTCTGCGGCAACGGCAGAACAGCCAGGAATTTGCCGATTTGAAGTCCGAAGCAACATGATGACGTGCCTTGAAGGCTTGTAATGAACAAAATAAGTGATCAAACTCGAAGGGTAGAACATGAGCATGCCCACCGCACCTGAACGGCCTTTGCCCGAACTATCATCAGCAGGAAAAATGGACGCCAAACCAGAAACCGAAGAGAAATCGATCGCCCAGGCAGCCGCGATTGACTTGTTGGTCGTAGATGACGAAGCCGATTTTCGAGAGTCGGCAGCCCGGTATTTTGCCCGCAAGGGGTTTATCGTGGATCAGGCCGAGGACGGCGAAGAGGCGATTAATGTTTCGACGAACAAGAAGTTTGACGTCGTCGTGCTGGATATTCATATGCCTGGCATGAACGGAATACGCGTGCTTGAAAAACTGATGGAGCGGGATCCGCCCCCCAAAGTAATCATGTTGACCGGAGGTGGCACGATTGAGAATGCCGTCGAATCAATCAAGAAGGGGGCTTATGACTTCGTGACCAAACCTGCAAAACTCGACGATCTCGATCGCATGATCCGGCGTGCCTGCCAGACTCAACAACTCGAAAAAGAGAACAAACAGCTAAAAGAAGTCATCAAGCGACAGACGCCCGAAGGCGAGATGATTGGAGAATCTCCGTCGATGCGCGAGGTCTTTCGCCTCATCGAAAAGACAGCAGATTCTGGAAAACCGGTTTTGATTCAGGGTGAAAGCGGAACGGGAAAGGAATTGGTCGCACGGGCCATTCATAAATCCAGTCCGCTGGCAGACAAGCCCTTGGTTATCATTAACTGCGCCGCACTGGCCGAACAGTTGCTTGAGAGCGAGTTGTTTGGCCATGAAAAAGGTTCCTTTACGGGTGCCATCGCGGCGAAACCAGGCCTGTTTGAAATTGCGGACGGCGGGACTTTATTTATCGATGAATTTGGCGAAATGAGCGGTGGACTGCAGTCCAAATTGCTCCGTGTTCTGGAAGACGGATCGATGCGTCGCGTGGGTTCCATTACTGAGCGGAAAGTCAACGTGCGCGTGATTGCAGCTACCAATCGTGACCTCGAACAGGAAGTCAAAGACAAGAAGTTCCGTGAGGACCTGTTTTATCGGATCAACGTACTGGGTATCATGCTCCCCCCACTCCGGCAACGACCGGGTGATATCAAGTTGCTCGCGAAAAGGTTTGCCGGTGAAGACTGGATCATCGACGACGACGTCATGTCTCGTCTGACGAGTTACAGCTGGCCGGGGAACGTACGACAACTTCAGAACGCGATCGAACGAGCCAAGGTTCTGGCAGAGGAAAACCAAATCGAGTTGAAGAATCTTCCCAGCGCGATTGTTGATGCAGAACCAGAAAGGCTTCTGGTGGCCATTAACGATGAAGTCGACCTGGAGACATTGAACAAGATTCACGTCGAAGATACCTATAACCGCTGCGGCAGGAACAAGACCAAAACGGCGCAAGCGCTCGGTATCAACAGGCGGTCGCTCTATCGGCTGCTCGAAAAATACGATATCGCTTGAGTGGCCCTTGAGGTGAATCGGTGTTCATTGTCACTTGTACCGAGTTTCAACCGGTTTGCTCGCGGAGCAATGACCCGGCATCGCGGGCCGAGTCGGATGTCCAGATCCTGTCAGGTTTCCATTTTCGGCTAAGGCCCAACGCCTTGGTCGTTCAAGCAAACGACTAGGCGGTCCTTTTCTCGGTCGGTGCTTGGCTCGTTTTGGACGAATCGCCAGACTTTCGTGCCGGATCATTGGATCCTGATCTTCGATTTCGATTAGGTCGAAATGCATGTCCCAGGGGACCCGCCAGCAACGCGGGGATCATCACCAACTCGGCCACAACTCCGGTCAGCAGAATTGTTAACATCAGCAGGCCGAACTGTTTGGTCGGCGTGAAAGTGCTGAATGCAAACAAGGATAGTCCAATTCCACTGATCAGTGCCGCTTGAAGCGTCGGAGAAGCACAACGGCGATACGCGGCCAGACTTGCCAATCGTCGATCACCCGTTTTGTCCAGTTCGACACGAAACCACATCAAAAAGTGGATCGTATCATCGACGGCGACCCCCAATGCGATGCTGGCGGACATCATCGAACCGATCGCGACGGGAAATCCGAGCCATCCCATTCCGCCAAACACAACCAGTACCGGCAACCAGTTGGGCAACATTGCGACCAACCCTGCCAGCACACCTCGCGAAACGAACATCAGTAACGGCGTGATTGTGAAAAACGACCAGAAGGTACTCTTGATCAGGCTATCCAGCAAAGCCCGTTGAGCTTTGTAGACGATCGGGACGACACCTGTGTAGATCGCGGAAATCGCTTTTCCCGTTTCGTGTTCGTTGGACCCATTTTGCGAATTAAGGACCCCCTCGGCGATGGCCGAATTGTATTGTTCAATGACCGGGTCGACGACGCTTTGAAGCCGATCCGTAAATTCGCCGTAGTCAACGTCTTTGAATGCCGCGACCCGTACGCTGATTCTCCACAATTCCGATCCGTCCCGGGCGTCTGTTGTGAGATACCCACTATTGCCAAGCGAATTGTAACTCTGTTCGAGTCTTGTATTGATTGCTGAGCGACGGAGAGACGTTCTGAAGTCTCGCCGGCGACTGGGCAATGGAGAGACAAACGTCACCGGTGAAAGTGATTGGCCGACGACATCCTCTCCGGTGGGTCCAAAACGACTTTCGATGGTTTTTTCGATCATCGCCACGGTTTCGACTCGTTCCAGGAGTGAATATCGTTGCTGATCCAGGGGCGTACCATCACCACGGCGAATTGTATCTGGATTGAATTTCAACACGATTTCCATCGGGACCAGCCTGCCGACATTGGCTTCCAGCCACTGGTAATCTTGCCGGATTCTGGCTTCGCCATGGAAAAGTTTCATCAAGTCGATGTTCGTTCGAACGCGAGTAACACCTGATCCGACCCCAACGATCAACACGGTACAGGCGATCGTGACCCAGAGGTAATGGCGGATGACCCAACCACCAAACCGCTGCCAAAACTCGTCGAGCGAAAGGAAGCTCGATTTCCGCTTGGGTTCTGCAAGGTCGGAGTCGCCGAGTTTCTTAGAAACACGAATCGGCCAAACATAGAGTGTTGCGGGCAAAAAAACGAACAACATGATCAACATCAACATGACACCAACCGACGAAAACATGCCGAATTTCCGTATTGGAGTCAGATCGCTGGTATACAGGGACAATAGTCCGATGGCGGTCGTGACGGAACACAGCAACGTCGGTTTCCAGCCGAGTTGAATGGCCTTGGCAGGAGCCCCCTCGATTCCCTGCTCTTCCGCAGAATCACGATAGTACTTGATCAGATGTACGGCGCCTGATACCGCCAGTACGTATACCAACGATGGCATCGAAAGCAGGAACGCATCAGTCGTATTCCCGGACAGGTAAACCACCGACAAACTCGTTATCGCGCTCAAAACGCCACAGGCGAATACGATCAACGTAAGTTTGATGCTTCGTAGTGACCACCACGCCAGCAGCATGCCGACCAGTGCTGCCAGACTTGCCAACCGGTACAGGGTTCGCTCCCCTTCTTCATCGATGGCCACGCTGTCGACCGGTGGCCCCCCTATTCGAACGGATTCGAGGTCGATCTCGCATGCCTCGAGTGCCTGAAACAGCACGCCATTGGAGTGCCGGATCTGAAGCCACCCTTGATTGGCTCGCCCGATGGTGCCGCGAAGGTTATCTACGGCCTCGTCTGTCAGCGTTACGACAATACAGGTTTGGTGCCCATCAGGTCCGATCAGGGAGCCCGTGAGTCGATCGACGGCTTCAAAATAGGGAACGTCGGATTTTTTGGAAGTCAGTTGATTGAGTAACCTTCTTCCAGTCGTAACCGACGCAAAGTAATGACTGAAATCGCCCGTCCGTCCTGGTGCTTCTTGCTTCCATCCGTCGAGAGGCGTTGGGCCGGGATCTGAGTCTCTCCGGATGTCATTCGGAGGAACCAGCATCTGAGCCAATCGTTCGATCCGAGGATCATCCGGTTGGGCATCTTGTTGTTTCGGGTTGTCACCCAAGCGGCAGCCTTCCCAACTGACAATCACGAATTGATCGGCAACAAAATGTTCTCGAAACCACTTCAAGTCACCGGTTTCGGTATAACTCTTGGGCAGCCAATCGTTGACCGTGTTGGCCTTGGTCTGAATAGCGCGAAAGGCCGTGTAGAACGTCGGAGGTGTGGCGATCGCAAACGCCACGACGACAAGCACGGCAAATCGCTCGAGAAGTGTTCGACGCATCGAGTTCAATGGGTCAGCCCTTTTTGTTTGCATTTATCCGATTCCATGGTTGCCAAAGAGAATTTATGCAAAGCACGTGCCGGCGCCCGGCTTCCTGGCATCCACCGTTTCCTGATTCTCCAACCGGCGATCGTGAGTTTACCGGGCGGTTGAGAATCGACGCCGCTCCGACGAATCAGGTGTTCTCGTAATTGATACATCAATGTGCGAACGGGCACACTTGATCAATCGAGAACACATTCATCATTGGCACGGCTTTTGCGTCTTGGACTTGACGGTTACAGATTTTTTTTGGCATTTGACCATGGACTTGAACGAAAAATTCCCCGGAAGTAACTCGCACCTTCAAACGATACTGCTGATTCTTGTAATCGTTTTCGCCGCGATTGAAATTCGAGCGCAGGATGTGGTTCAGCAGCCCCGGGTCACCAATAACGTCGTGATCGAGCTTTTTTATCGAAGCGACTCACCGCAATCGATCAATGCCGAGGAGTACTTGCGGCAGTTGCAGCAGCGTCGACCCGGGATAGAGATCAAGACCTACGACGTCCTCAGCGACAAACAACAATTGAAGCGGCTTTGGGAGATTTCAAAAAATGCCGGCCGTGAAAAAGCCGGGTTGCCAACATTTTATCTGTGCGATCGTTTGAAGGTCGGATTTCGGGATGCGCAATCCAGTGGTGCGCAGATAGAGGATCTGCTGAACATCCGGGCTTACCTGCGTCCGGGCTGCCAGCACTGTAAAGCCGGCAAGGAATTTCTGGATCAGATGATACTTCGGTGGCCGGCAATCAAAATCGAATACTTTGACGTCATTTCGGATTTTCGAGCACGTGCAGAAGTGCAAAACCTCGCGGCCAAGTATCACGTCCAGGTAGCGTCGTTCCCGTGCATTGAAGTTGCTGGCCACCTGGTCGTTGGATTTGAGACGGCCGAAACCACTGGTAGCAAGATTGAGATTCTGTTCCAGGATCGATCAGTTGATTTCCCGGACAACGATCCTGCCCCCAGGCAAGAAGGTGAAAACGGATCGATTGAGCCTGCAAATCCCAGGGCTGATGGGAATGGGCCCAGTTTTTTTTTTGACGAACAGGCCAACGGAAGTCGAATTCAGACCTTAAGTCGTTGGGAACCGAGTTTTCGTTGGACACCAGGATCGGTCGCCGAAAGTCGCCTGTCGGTGTCGCTTTTGCCGGTCAGCTTCTTGAGGTCCGCCGGCAATTCCAACCGCTATTCCGCGCAAGAGCCAGAGGGGCAGGAGAATCCAGCTGAACCGAGTTTGCCAAAAGCAGTTCAGCTTCCCGATGACGTTCCCTTGCCAGAGGAAGCAGGGGTCCCCGATGAGGTCGGGGATGCTACCGTTATCTTCGGCCCGGGATCGGCGGGGATGGACTCGGATGAAGTCGAGGTCCCGGTTTTTGGGAGGATCAGTGTCAGCAAAATTGGCCTGCCTGCTTTCACGTTTCTGATCGGCTTGATCGATGGATTCAATCCGTGCGCGATGTGGGTCCTGGTTTTTCTGTTGTCCGTTCTGGTCAGTCTCAAAGAGCGTAAAAAGATCTTGCTGGTGGCGGGAACCTTTGTCGTCGTCAGTGGGTTGGCGTATTTTGTGTTTATCGCTGCCTGGTTCAACGTCTTTCAGCTGATCGGTTTCCTGCGACCCGTGCAAATCGGTTTGGGGATCCTCGCCATCGTCGTCGGATTGGTGAACGTCAAGGATTTTTTTGCCTTTCACAAGGGATTAACCCTCTCAATACCCGAGTCAGCCAAACCGGGTATCTACCGCCGGGTGCGTTCCATCGTTTCCGCCAATCATCTTTACACCGCGCTGGTGGCCGCCGTCGTTCTTGCGATCGTGGTCAACGTGGTTGAACTGTTGTGCACAGCCGGATTGCCCGCGCTATATACAGGTGTCCTGACAATGCAAAACCTGCCGACCTGGGTTAACTATGCGTACCTCGGACTTTATATTTGCGCTTATATGCTGGACGATACAATCCTCGTTGTCATCGTGGTCGCGACATTATCCAATCGTCGCCTCCAGGAAAGCGAGGGCAAATGGCTGAAGCTGTTGAGCGGTTCTGTCATCCTGTTGCTGGGGATCGTAATGATCTTCCGTCCGAACTGGCTGGTATAGCCATTCATTTTTCCAGGAACGGGTGGTTCGGGCTGGAATCGAAAAGAGTTTCCTTTAATTCCCATTCCCCGCACGAATCAATTCCCCACACGATTCGATCCCCCGCATCTTGTGAGAATGTGTACCTTGGAAATTGCCCAGCAGACGCATTGGCGACGAGCGCCAGAAATCGCTCTGGTACCGCTCGTCGGCCGACCGGGATCGCCTATAATGACGGACCGATTTGATGGGTTTCGAATCGAATTTCCAGGTCAGGATCCAAGCCATGATTTATCGAGAATTGGTTTTTCTTTGGGTGTTTTTCGTCGCAGTCCCGATGTTTGCACAGGACAAAGTTGAGGAAAGCTCGGCGACGGTTGCCCGCAAGATTTCAGATGTGACGGCGGATGAAGATCCGTACTTGTGGTTGGAAGATGTTTCCGGGGCAAAAGCACTTGATTGGGTTCGCGAACGTAACAAAGCGACGCAGGATCATTTTGAATCTTCGACTGAATTCAAAGGCTTGCGCGACGATTTGCTCAGAATTCTTGATTCGGACGAGCGAATCCCTTTTGTGTCAAAATCCGGTAACTACTATTACAACTTTTGGCGAGACAAGGATCATGAGCGTGGCATCTGGAGACGCACGTCGCTGGAAGAGTACCGCCAAGACGATCCGAAATGGGAACTGGTGCTGGACCTCGATGAGTTGGCCAGCCAGGAAAGCGAAAACTGGGTTTGGGGCGGCGCGTCGATATTAAAACCGGACCATGATCTTGTCCTGATCGATCTCTCTCGTGGTGGAGCGGATGCTTCGGTCACTCGAGAATTCGACCTGAAAACCCGGAAGTTTGTCAGCGGAGGTTTTCAGCGCTCGGAAGCCAAGGGAGGAATCAGCTGGATTGATCGCGACTCGGTTTTCATTTTTACGGATTTTGGGCCAGGCACGATGACCTCCTCTGGTTATCCGCGAATCGCAAAGCTCTGGCGGCGTGGAACTCCATTGGAAAACGCCGAGGTGGTCTACGAAGGCCTGCCGGAAGATATGTACATTCGTGCGAGTCATGATGATTCGCCGGGATTCGAACGAAATTTCGTACAGCGAACATTGGCGTTTTACAATGACGAAATGTACCTGAGGTCAGACGACGGCAAACTGACCAGAATCGATGTTCCCAACAGTGCCAACAAAAATGTGTTTCGCCAATACCTTTTGCTTGAATTGCGCAAACCGTGGGAAGTTGGAGGCAAGACTTACAAAGCCGGCTCATTGTTGATTGCAAAGTTTGATGATTTCATGGCCGGTGATCGGGAATTCAATGTTGCCTTCGAACCAACCGACAATACATCGTTGGCCAGTTATGCACCGACCAAGGATCATATCGTTTTGAATGTCCTGGAGGACGTCAAAAATCGAGTCTACGTCTTGACACCCGATGGCAACAGTTGGAAGCGCGAGCCTTTGAAGGGAACTCCCAGTATCGGAACCGTAAGCGTTCGACCGGTTGACGCTGACGAATCCAATGCCTATTGGATGACATCCAGCGGTTATTTGACGCCGACGACGCTTTACTATGGTGAAATCGGCGGTGACCCGGACCAGCTAAAGCAGTTGACGCCAATGTACAACGCGGAAGGCTTGGACGTCAGCCAGCATTTTGCGACCAGCAAAGACGGTACCCGCATTCCCTATTTCATGGTGGCCAAAAAAGGCGTTGAACTTAACGGCGACAATCCGACGTTGCTTTACGGATATGGCGGATTTGAGATATCGTTGACGCCGGAATACCAAGCGGGAGTTGGCAGGGCCTGGACCAGCCAGGGAGGCATATATGTCGTCGCCAACATCCGTGGCGGTGGCGAGTACGGGCCGCGCTGGCACCAAGCGGCGTTGAAACGGAATCGGTTGCGAGCCTACGAGGATTTTGCAGCCGTTGCCGAAGATCTGGTCAAACGAAAAGTCACGAGGAAGGAGCGATTGGGTATTCAGGGAGGTTCCAATGGTGGTCTCCTGGTCGGAAACATGATAGCGCTGTATCCCGATTTATTTGGGGCGGCGGTCTGCCAAGTGCCATTGCTGGATATGCGGCGTTACCATTTGTTATTGGCCGGCGCCAGTTGGATGGCGGAGTATGGTGATCCCGATGCGCCAGGCGAGTGGGAGTTCATCAAGAGCTACTCGCCTTACCAGAACATCCAAAAGTCGACCCGGTACCCGGCGATGTTGTTTACAACTTCGACCCGTGATGACCGGGTTCATCCGGGACACGCCCGCAAAATGATGGCCTTGATGTATGACCAGGGACACGATGTTTCCTACTTCGAGAATATCGAAGGGGGGCACGGCGGTGCTGCCAATAACCGCCAGCGGGCGTATATGCAGGCGCTGGCCTATTCGTTCCTGAAAGAGCGGTTGTTTCCGGAAAGATAAAGGGCTGGTAGTCGCGGGAATGACTGGCAAGGCCATGCCGAAATGATGGCGACCACGGTTCCGTCGTGTGCGAGGGGGGGGCAACTCCGGTCCTGTTCGCCTCGTTGGGTCCGTTTTCGATATTGCTCGGCTGGCGGCGTGCTCGGTGTTTGGGCCAGGGTGACGTCTAGTTCAGTCGAATCGCGCGTTGAATCATTATTTTAGGTACCAACGTCTGGTCCTCATTCGGGGCCGAGTGGATTTTTCCAACGACGTCCATCCCCCGGGTGACTTTGCCGAAGGCAGCAAACCCTTGCCCATCCGGGTTCCGCTGGCCACCGAAATCGAGTTCGGGCTGATCGCCGATACAAATAAAGAAATCGTCGAGCGCAGTGTCCGGGTCATTGCGAGCCATTGAGATTGATCCGTCAACGTGTTTAAGCCCCGTGTCGCGAGTGCGTTCGAGCGGAATGGCCTGGGGAAATTTTTCTTTTTCCAGCGGATTGGCGGAAGCTTGAACGACGGCGATCTTGACAGCGTTGTTTGGTTGATTATCCGCGGTTACCGAACGATGAAACATGCCATCGGAATAAAAACCCTGATGCACATAGTACAGGAAATTGGCCACCGTTTTGGGTGCTCGGATCGCGTCCAATTCGACTTCGATATCGCCAGCGGTGGTTTGGATCAGGACCTTGGGGTGTTCCGGAATCGGCTCTTCGCGCCACTGGAACCTTGGCAGTTTCTTGAAATCAACATCGTCTAAATGCGCGCGATCTGCCGGATCCCGCAAAGACGGCTTTTGGTAACGCCAGGCCTGATCCCCAAAAACCTGCTCACAGAGTTGGGCCAGTTGCGGATCGTATTCCTTGAGTTCCAGGCGAGTATTAACATGATTGTGCAAGGCATCATTTTCCCGATTATCGTCAAACCAGCTTTGCACGGCTTCGGCCCAGTATTCCATCCGATTTCCTGACGCGTAGGTGTCTTTCCAGCGGCCGTCGGCAATGGAAGTCTCATAGGCCTGTTGGAGTCGCACATCAAAACCAGGGTCAACTTCCTTCATCCCCATTTGATGAATCGCGTGCGCAAATTCGTGAATACAGATGTTCTCATTGAAGTAGGGATCTCCCGAAAAGCCAAGCAGGTTTTCTTCACCGCAGCTGACTGCTGGCGCTCGGGGCGTCGCACCCAAGCCGCGAGCGCGGCGATCCCAGTAGACGCGTGACTTGAGGTTTCTGTGTTCCGGCACATCGGTCGTGTACTCGTTGAAAGCCATTACGGCCAGACGAGTCTTGTTGGTAGCCATGGCTTCAAGGATATCCGGACGATGGCCGATCAGCTTATTGACAATCCAGGCTGCTTCTCGAATCGACGCGTCGGAAACCTGCTTCGATCCGACGACCGGTAAACCCTGGACATCCAGGAACTTCTGGTAGAATTCGTCAAGTTGAAACTGCCTGCGGACTTCAGACGGAACGGGACGGACGTGCAAGACCGGATCCTGAGCGATCCCGGACGTGCCGGTCGACAACGACAGGACGCAACAACCGATGACCCACGAAGACGTAACAAGACGCATCCCATCTACCTTTCGCAACGAGACCGATGCTCAATAAGTTTTCGGCAGGGGACTTCAGCAAGACATATTGCGAAGCATTACCTTGACGACAGGATAGCCCATTGGCCGTCCATTCGCGATCGGTCCTGATTCGATGACTCTGGATTTACTTGGAATTCGAGGTTGCCTCCGTTGAGCTTGGGCTACGCCGTATCGTCGGGGAATGCGGATTGAAATTGAAAATCCGCGACCCAGGAGACACACGAGTTACACGGGAGCTTCATCGTCGTAGGAAATAATTGTTTTGATGTAATTCGCTCGTTCCAAGGCCGTAGTGTCTGTCCCGGGCCGCCGTTGAACGAATCCTCGCATGTCTGTGACCGACTCAAAATTTTCGTCGGCCATGTAGTCAGCCAGTTCATCCAGGACGACGGTCACATGGCCCGGTCCGTTACGTAGCAGTGCCGAAGCCATGCTGACAACATCCGCTCCAGCCAGAATCAGTTTGGCAACGTCTTCAGCGCAATGGACTCCACTGGAGGCTGCCAGGGAAAGGGACAGCTGTGACCTCAGGATGGCGATCCAGCGGAGCGGCAGCCGAAGCTCGTCGCGAGTGCTTAGCGTAAGTCGGGGGCTGACTTCCAATGTGTTGATGTCGACATCTGGTTGCAGGAAACGGTTGAACAGAACTAACCCATTGATCGCTTCGGCGTTGAGCCTGGCGGCCATGTTTGGTAAGGAGCTGAAAAACGGGCCCAGCTTGACAGCCACGGGTATTTTGACCTGGGCACGAACCGCAGCTACGATATCGATGTACCGCTCTTCGACCTGGCTACCGGTCATCGTTGGGTCCGTTGGAACGAAATAAACATTTAGTTCCAAGGCATCTGCCCCGGCCTGTTCAATCAACCGCGCGTATTGCATCCACTCCCCAACATCGCTCCCATTGAGACTTCCGATGACCGGGATCTTCACGGCCTTTTTTGCCAGTTCGATGTTTTTCAGGTATTCATCTATTCCGACGACATATTTCTGCGGGAGGGGCGACTCGGATGGTGAATTGCGACTCGCCGGTTCCGCACGATCCGTCTGGTGAAGTCGGTCATTTTCAACCTGTTCGGCAAACAACGAAAATATCACGGCGGCGGACGCTCCTGCTTGCTCAAGACGCTCAATCTGGCTGATCTCCCGAGTGAGCGGACAAGCGGCGACAATCAACGGGTTACTAAGAGTCAGTCCCAAATATTCGGTTGTTAGGTCGACGCCCATGATTTCACCTTGTGGATATGCAGGATTCGATACCAGACAAAAATTGCAAAACACATGCCACACGGAAAGGGAAAAAAGCGTTCAATAGCAGACGGTTTCAGGTACTTCGCCGGTCCTCTTCTGGCAGAAGTCGGAAATTGTGGGGGAGGGAGACTTAAATCCTGCGGAAACCCGTCCAATCAATGACCAATCGGCTCTCGGCACGCCGATTGCATCTTGATCGCTCGGCTCGTTTGATAATAGTGGAGGATGCATTGCAACGTGGGGCCGGTCTACCGCGTTGTCAGAGTGTTGGATTGGTTTGGTCGATTCGAATAATATCCAAAACTGCACCGTAACCACGTTTTACGATCCCTCTGAATACGGTGAATCGAAACAGCGCGCGGTTTTGACCGTGCACGTCTATGTGCGCGCCATGCCGCACAGGCAAGCTTCATTGAAATGGGAAATCAACATGATCGACTCCTTCAAGCCTCAATTGACGTCAATGGTAATCATGATCGGCCTGCTCGCCGGTAGCTTCGTCTTCAGCCAGGCCGTCGACGCGCAATCGCAGGCGATTCCCGATGTGCTCAAGCCGTGGGAGGAGTGGGCAACCTGGAACGACAAAGATCGCAACAGTCCGTCTGTTTATGATGACTCCAGCAAGAGAATCAGCTTCTGGCCCTCGCGACTGGTATTGTCGACGGGTCCATCGACAGGCAGTTGGGAGATTACCGTAAAGAGCTTTTCGGAAGCGTGGATTCCGCTTCCGGGAAACAATGATGCCTGGCCACAGCAAGTTTTGGCCAACGGCGAGTCGATACCGGTTGTCGAACGTAGTGGCCGTCCCGCCGTTCAGTTGCCGAGCGGTCGTTACGTATTGTCCGGGACATTTCATTGGGACAGCATGCCGCAACGGATTGCGATTCCACAGGAAATCGGTTTGTTGACATTGACCGTTGATGAAAAACCGGTAGCACAACCCAACTGGGATGACGATGGATTTGTGTGGTTGAAACGTCAGCGGATTGAGCCGGCCGAAGCGAATTCCATTTCTGCCATGGTTTACCGGATGGTAGAGGATGGCGTTCCAACCTGGCTGCGCACCGATATCGTATTGACCGTCTCGGGCAAGAGTCGCGAAGAAGATCTGGGTTGGATTCTGCCGGAGGGTTGGAAGCTTGCGAACGTTGACAGTCCACTGCCCGTCGCGTTGGACGACGTCGGTCGGATGAAAGCCCAGGTTCGGGCGGGAAAATGGACACTGAGTGTTAACGCGTTTCGTTCGACAGATGCTCGCGATATCAAGTTTTCCGAAGCGGCCCAACCCATTACGAATCTCGAATTGGTTGGCTTCAAGTCTGACCCGACGTTTAGAGTTGCCGAAATCACGGGCCTCGAGCCTGTGGATGTCGTGCAAACGACATTTCCACAAAAGTGGCGTGGACTTCCGGTTTTTCAATGGGACACCAAGAACGTAATCCATATCGAAGAGAAGATGCGGGGTATGGGGCTTCAGCGGCCCGAAGGGCTTAGCGTTGACCGTCATTTCTGGCTGGACGCGGACGGCCAAGGTGCGACGTATCGTGACACGGTCACCGGGCGGATGCAACAGATTTGGCGACTCGATACGGCTGAAGGGCAGGAAGTCGGTTCGGTACGAGTGAACGGCCTGGGACAACTGATCACGTCCAACCCGACAACCGGCGACCATGGTGTTGAAATTCGGAACCGCAATTTGAAAATGGAGGCGATCGGTCGCCTGAAACAGACCGCGGCAATTCCAGCGACGGGGTGGCAGGCAGGTGCCGATGCGATGTCGGTGACGCTGAGTCTTCCGCCAGGTTGGCGTATGTTTGCACTCTTTGGAGCAGACCACGTTGAAGGAGATTGGCTGACCGCGTGGACGCTGCTGGATTTGTTCCTGTTGCTTGTTTTTAGCGCGGCCGTATTCAGGATGTGGGGGTTCTGGCCAGGAGTCGTCGCGTTTCTGGCGTTTGGTTTGGCCTACCATGAGCCGGGTTCTCCACGAATCACGTGGCTGTTCCTGCTCATTCCCGTCGGGTTGCTGAAAGTGGTTCACGACGGCACAGCGCACAAGTGGATCAAGCGCTGGAAGTTCCTGGCGATTGGAATACTCGTCGTCAACCTTGCGCCTTTCCTCGGGCGACAGATCCAAAACACGCTTTATCCTCAGCTCGAACGGCCCGGGATCAATTATTCGCAGCGTGGCATGTTTTGGTTCCTGAATCGAGCCTACTTCGCCAGTGCGAGGGTGGCGGACTACGCTTATGAGTCGAGTGATATGACCACCCAATTGAATGTTCCGGGAGAAGCTCGAGGGGAATCCAGATTTGATTCTTCCAATTTGCTGTACGACCCCAAGGCCCGCATTCAAACCGGTCCAGCGCAACCCGAGTGGAATTGGAATCAGGTGCTCTGCCAGTGGGACGGTCCGGTTTCCAAAGAGCAGATCATTCAGCCGATTTTTATTTCATTGAACCAGCATCGAATCCTCTCCGTTGTCAGAATCGGGCTGCTGATCTGGTTGGCGGCAATTCTGGTCATGGAAGGCAAAACCCGGCTTCTGGGGTGGATTCCAATTTTGAATCGGCGCACCCTGGCGGGAATACTGGTCGTTGTCATTTGCCTTCCTGGCGGACCGCTGCTAGCCCAGGATTTCCCTGACCAAGGGATGTTAAATACGTTGCGGGAACGATTGCTCGAACCCTCCGACGCTTTTCCCCACGCCGCTCAAATTCCACGCGTTCAATTGTCATTGGCAGACAATCAAATTGTAATGGATGCCGAAATCCACACCGCAACCCAGGTCGCTGTTCCGCTTCCCGGACGGCTTCCAACCTGGTCCCCCGTTTCGGTCAAGGTGGATGGTAAGCCAGCGGAGTTAATCTGTCGGCAACAAGGGTATTTGTGGATAGTGCTTCCGGAGGGCGTACATCATGTCATCGTGGAATCCAGACTGCCCGAAGTCTCGGAATGGGAATGGACTTTCGTTCTCAAGCCAAAAGTGGTTTCCGTTGAGGCACCGGGTTGGACAGTGACCGGGATTGGGCCCAATGGGCTTCCGGAAACGCAGATCTTTTTTGCACTCCAACGAGAGGCAACCCCAGGGGCGGCGGAGTATGATCGCAAGGAGTTTAACGCGATCGTCGCGGTTGAACGGCAACTCGAAACGGGATTGGAATGGCAGGTTCGCAACACGGTGAAGCGGCTGTCGGGTGCGGGTAAGGCAATTTCGATCAAGGTTCCATTGATCGAGGGTGAAAATGTCCTGACGGCAAATATGACGGTCGACAACGGCTTTGTTGAAGTCCGGATGGGTGCTGGGCAACAGGAATTTTCTTGGACCAGCGAATTGCCGGTTGGTCAGGCAATCCATCTGATTGCACCTGACACGGACCAATGGGTCGAGCAATGGCGCTTGATATCGTCTCCCGTTTGGAATGTGTCTCGCAGCGGATTGGCCCCGATTTTTGAATCGACACAGCAGAACCTGATCCCGGTGTGGCAACCGTGGCCAATGGAAGAAGTGACATTGACGTTCAGCGACCCAAACGCTGTCAGCGGTGAGACGATGACGGTCCAGCGGGTTTCGCATCAAACCTCGCTCGGTCGACGTCAGCGCACGATGCAAATGAGCCTCGATCTCGAATGCAGCCTCGGTGGTGAGTTTCCCGTCACCGTCGATTCCGAGGCAGAAATCTCTTCCGTTCAGGTCGACGGCAAGCCGATTCCGGTTCGCAGGAGCGGTGATGCGATTGTTGTTCCTGTCCGACCCGGTAAGCAGACCGTTGCCATCAACTGGCAAACAAACGACGAAATGCAGACCATTGTCTCCTCGGGTTCTGTTGGACTTCCGGTCGATGCAGCGAATGTCGCATCCGTGATCACCATTCCCGCAAGCCGCTGGGTTTTGTGGACGCAAGGTCCTACGCAAGGACCTGCGGTTCGGTTCTGGACGTTTCTTGTGTTTGCCGTTCTAGCGGCGTTGTTGTTGGGTAGCGTGAAATTGTCGCCGTTGGGACGCGTTGAATGGGTGTTACTCCTGATCGGCTTGACCCAGGTTCATGTTGCTGCCGGAATGGTGGTTGTGGTTTGGCTGTTCCTGTTGGCATGGCGCGGAACAAGTGACTCGTCCAGTGTCCGGTACTGGTTATTTAACCTCCGGCAGTTCGGGCTGGTCATCGTCACCCTGTCCGCACTGGGAATTCTGATCGTCGTGGTTGGTGCTGGATTACTTGGCAACCCTGAGATGTTCATTGTCGGTAACGGTTCGTCGCAGACCTACCTCAAATGGTTTCAGCCGCGCGCTTCGTTGCAGCTTCCACAGCCGATGATCGTTTCGGTATCGGTATGGTACTATCGCTTGCTCATGCTGTTCTGGGCGCTTTGGCTGGCGTTTGCGCTGCTTCGTTGGCTTACACAGGGATGGAAGCAATTTACCTGCGGCGGTGGCTGGAAACACAGGCCGGTTTTGGCGGTTACCGAACCACCGGCTGCTCCTCCCATTGTCAACGAAGGAATCAAGGAATCTTGATCCTGTCTCCTGGAGCAGGAACTGACGTCTTGCCTCCAGGGTGAGGTTTTGTTCGTTAGAGGTTTATCCGAGTTGTTTCTTGAACCGCATCACGCTGCCGACCAGCGCGAAAAAGCAACAAATCGAAAGGCCGACAACCGATGGAAGGAGGTCGGCAAACTCTGCTCCCCGCAGGATAATTCCTCGTAGAATCTCAATAAAATAGGTCGCGGGAAGTGCAAACGAGGCGTAGTAAATCGGCAAGGGCATTTCGGCTCGGGGAAACACAAAACCGGAAAGCAGAATTGAAGGCAACGTGACGATAAACGCCAATTGAAAAGCCTCCATCTGCGTCTTCGCAATTGTCGAAATGAACAGTCCCAGTCCCAACGAGCAAACCGTGAACAGCAATGAAAGCGAGATCAATACGGGGATACTGCCGTTGACCGGTACTCCGAACAGGTAAATCATCGCGACCAGCAGAATCAGAAGTTCCACGAATCCGACGATCGCGTAGGGCACCAGTTTTCCGAGAATCAGGCCCGTTCGCCCGACTGGAGTTACAAATAACTGTTCCAGTGTTCCCAGCTCCCGTTCACGAACGACCGCGAATGAAGTCAAAAACAACGTGACCAGCTGCAAAATAACACCAATCAGTCCCGGCACAAAAAAGTGTGAACTTTCCAGGTCCGGGTTGTACAACAACCGGGTTCTGACCTCAATCGCCAACGTCCCCTGCCCTTCCGCGTTTCGTGCCGGTGCAAGCTGAATCGCTTCACCTTTTCTGCGTGCCAATTCAATCGAAATGTTTTGGCCGAGGAGCTGAGCGGAGTTTTGTGCGGTCGACGCGACTTGAGAATCGCTGCCGTCGATCAACACCTGGACGTGAGACTGTTCGCCGTGCAACAGTCGATCACTGAAGTTGGGCGGGATGATAACGCCGACCTTGGCACGACCAGCACGAATGGACTGATCGAAAGACGATTGATCAAAAACCCGTTTGACGATTTTAAAACGCCTCGTATTGCGGAGTTTTTCGACCAACAATAGCGACTCCGTTCGCCCGTCCAGATTCAGAACGACGGTCGGTATATTCTCGATTTTTGTATTAATCGCGTAACCGAAGATAATCGTTTGAATCAGGGGAACGACGAACATGAAAAAAAGCGTCGTCGGCTGGCGACGAATATGCACGAACTCCTTGACCAGAATCGCCCACAATCCATTGAGTTCCCTGCCACGCCGGGGGGAAATTACGGGCAAGCGTCGGTTTGTTTGATCGTTGGGTTCTTCGATAAATTTCTTGGTCGGTTCTGATCCGATGGTGGTTGCCAGATCGACTGGTTCTGGCTCCATTGGCACCGGCGCGAGTACGACGTCAGGGCCCTGTTTTACGGCCATGCTCGTCAGCGTCACAAAAACGTCTTCCAGCGACGGGTCGGCGGACTGGATATCGAATTCACTGATATCAAGTCCAAGTTGTTCCCGCATTTGATCCGGCTGAAGCGATTGGTCCGTTAACAAATGAAGCTTTTCACCGAACAAGGTTGCATCTCGAACACCAGCAATTTTTCGCGCGCGAGCCAGTTGCACAGTTGGCGAAGGAACCTTCAGCTCGAATCGGGTTGTGCCCGGTGGCGTGACCAGCGGAAGTTGTTTTAACGTTTCCGGTTTTCCGAGCACCAGGAGCTTGGACAAATACAGGTACCCCACTTCGGTGCAGCGTTCGGCTTCGTCCATGTAATGTGTTGTCACCAGCAACGTAACTCCGCGACCGGAAAGCTCAAAAAGCAGATCCCACAATTCCCGACGTGCCACCGGATCGATGCCCGCCGTCGGCTCATCCAGAAACAGGACATCGGGCTCGTGGATCAGCGAACACGCCAGAGCGAGTCGTTGTTTCCAGCCACCCGACAGCGTTCCCGCAATTTGGTCAAGGCGATCACCGATCCCCGCCAGTTCTGTGACCGCCGCACGACGTTCGGCAAGTCGTTTTGCGTTCAGGCCGTAAATCCGACCGTAGAAATTGAGGTTCTCCAGTACAGTCAAATCCGCGTACAAACTGAACTGCTGTGACATATAACCGACGCCCGGTTTGATTGCTTCTGCCTGCTGAGCGACATCAAGACCGAGGACGCTTGCCCTCCCGGAGGAAGGTGGCAGAATACCGAGGAGCATGCGAATGATCGTCGATTTTCCGCTTCCATTGGGACCCAGTAGGCCAAAAATTGATCCACGCTCAACCGAAAATGAAACATCATCGACCGCCACCAACTGCCCAAATCGTCTCGACAAGCTGCTCAGTTCAATTACCGGCTCGGTCATTTTGTCTGGCTCGCTGATTCGAGCCAGACATTTGCGGTCATTCCCGGCCTGAGACGATCGTCTTGAAGCAATGTTGCCCGAATGCGATAGACCTGTCGCGCCCGGTCGTCCGGGGTTTGTACATTGCTGGGAGTAAACTCGGCCTGACGAGATATGAAAGTGACTTCACCGGAAAAATTTTCCCGCGGAAAGCTGTCGAGCGTAACCGTCAATGACTGCCCAACTTGCAACTGTAAAAACCGCTGCGGAACGTAGGCGCGGACCCAGAGTCTTTCCGTTGAAAGCATCGTCAATACCGGCGCATTGGGACCGACGATGTCTCCCGGTTGCAGGTCAAGTGAGTCGATCGTTCCCTCGGCGGGGGCTACGATTGTCAATTCCTGTTTTTGTTTTCGCAGTGCGTTGAGGGCTCCTGTCGCCGCATCCCGGGCAGCGGTGGCCTGTTCGATTTCTTCGGCACGAAATCCCTTTTGGGCCAGCTCCCAGGCAAGTCTCAAGTCCTCGACTTTCGCCTTGGAAATTTCAATCTCCTGTTCGCGGGCTCCGGATCGGAGGATCTCAAGTTCGTCTTTGTGGACAGAAACGGACGCTTTCGCCACAGCCAATTTTTCATTCGCAATATCGAATTCGGATTTGGAAACCGCGTTCCGTTGGTACAACTCCGTAATTCGATTGTTTTCAAGATCTGCCAGTTGCTCAATCGCAATCGCGGATCTCAGGCGATTTTCGGCAGCCGAAATTTCTTCCGGTCGAGGACCGGCCTCAGTCAGGTCCAATTGTGAGACAGCTTGATCATATCGCGACTTGGCTTGCGCGATTTCCTCAGCTCGCATGCCTGTGGTTAATTTTCGAAGGACTGCTTCTCGCTCGGCGAGCAAGGCGATTGCCTGCTGTTCCCTTTCGAGTAGATCGTAGGCCTCAAACTCAATTAACGGTTTGCCCGCGCTGATATGATCGCCTTCGTTGACCAGAACCGTTTTCACTCGGCCGCCCACTCGAGAGCCCAGCCGGATCTCCTCGGCTTCGATCAAACCCGAAACATAACTTGGCTGCAAACGCGATTGACTGTAGATAACCAATCCCAGCAGCGCGACGGCGATCGCTGCAACAATGACTATTCGGTGAATCAAGCTTGCCCCATTCTCGAAAGTTGATGGAAATGTTGCCAGACTCCGCAAAGTATACCAAGCAGCTGCCCGGTCCGGCACTGGAAGGGCCCATCTCGCGATAATCCGGGTCGGCGGATCGAACTTCTCGAACCCACAGCAACTCGATCCCTCCGTCGACGGTACGGCCGGCAGAATGGCGTTTGCATCAGCAACCAATCGGGCCCGTGTTGTGTCTCCGTTGCCGAAATGGCACGCTGTTTTGGGGGCAGGATCAACGGCGCTTGACGATTGCAGTCGGAATTGGCGAGGTGGTTTTTTCTTGCCAGTCCCGTCAGGCGACCAGAAATGGACAGGTTGCCTTTTGGTGCCAGTTTACCAGGCTTGGTCGTGCGCCGATTTACATCCGGGCGGACTGAAGATCGGTAGAATCGGATCGAGACTCATGAATTTGGAATGAGAGGGGAGATTTGCAACTCGCGGCTGCGAATCCAGTCAAAAAGAGGCTTGTAATGAGGTAGCCTAAATTACGCTTTGAGTTGTCAATTCTCACGTGACAATTGACCATTCGGACTTTGCAATGGGAGGATCGTGTTGTTGACGAAGGAACTGACCGGATTACTGGATGGCGAAGAAGCTGCCACTTCAGTTGAGTACGCGATCATGATCGCTCTGATCGTTTTAGCGATCGTCCAGACGGTCGTGTCATTGGGTTTCGCCGCCCTGGACGTTTTCAATACAACCGCAGGCGTAATTCCCTGACGGAATTCATTTTTTTCATCGAGTCCTGCCTCACAACCAGCGTTGCCTGGGAGGACGAATACGTTTGCAATTCAGTCGGTACAAGAGCGTCCTCTAGATCTGGACTTGAACCAGTTGACCGACGATTCGAACGGGAAAACAGCGAACATTGAATTTTGGTTCGCTTTCATCAAGATACGTTCCATCCCGGATGCAGAAGTGCCAGTGATGGATCCTGCATGCAACCGTGTCTCCGTGGACAATCCCGTGGGCCAATGATGCGCCTGCATGTGGGCAACGATTGTCGAGAGCGAAGTACTCACCATCGATACGAAAGATGCCGATGGGTTGTTCGTCGATGACGAACATCTTCCCCGATCCTTCGGAAATGTCATCCCTTTTGCAAACGGTATGGAACTGGACCATCGCTTAGTTCGTTCAATGCGACGCGGTGGTTGAGGCGATCATCGCCGGGATGATCGCTGCCACCAGGATCGCAGCCTGAACAGCCTGAATGGCGGATCGGGTCGCCCCGGCGGCAAGGATGTCACCGTTGGCAAGTTGTCTGATGCGGTCTTTTCGTTGACGGAGTTCTTCACGGGCAAAGTTTGCTTTCAAAAGTCCTGCGTGACTTGCCAATGCGATGAGAACCGCCGTTGGTCCGTCAGGTTTGACCGTGTCATCGAACATCACTCTGGCCATCCGGTTTCGAATTTCGTCTTCATAGGTTCCATCGATTTCGGGGTAGACTTTTTGAGTAAAAAGCCAGAGGACTTTCTTGTCGTCGGGTCGCAGGATGCCCAGATCGCACAACTGGCTGGCGATGCGGTGTTTCAGCCTGGGAATGTTCGCAGCCTTCATCACCCAATGCTGGAGGCTTTTTGGAGTTGTCGATACATGTATGTTCTCCAGCAGTTCATCCAGGATCGGGTCACCGGTCGGGGACAGGTCAATCAAGCCGACGAATTGTTTCTTGTCCTTCCCGGCAATGATTCGTTGTTGCATCAGTAATTCGCTAACCATCGCTCCAGCGACAGAATACAAATACATTCCATTGGAGAACGTTCCTTTGTCATCGCGAATCGCAAGCAGCATTACTTCCTGATGCAGTAACAGTGGTCTGGCCATTTATATCCTTGCGGGATGAGCAGTGCAAATGTCATCTATGGCAATTATCCATCGCCATGAGATATTGGAACGAGTTTTGACTTAATTTGTTTTCTTGTTGGCCGCCTGATCGACTCGCAATCCTGAAGTTCCCGACTCCCGTTGAATCTGCCGGTCCCCCGAGACAACTCCAGAGTTCATCTTTTCATCGATAGAGTCAAACTGTGCATGATTCAGAAAATGTTGCAAATTTCAGGCCATTTCCCGGAGTGTGAGTATTCTATCGAAAAAATTGGGCGACGTGCGCTGGTTCGCTCGCTGGAATTCCAGGTGCGACCGAGATTCAGGAAATTGGATCGACAGCGTCCAAATTTGTTTTGTGGCGCAAGATTTGCATTTTAGTTGTCTGTAGCCGGAACCCGACAGGTACTGCCGGACCGTTCGCGGTTGTTTCAGACAACGAAGGTCAATGAAATGAATGCCGAAACATACGTGGGCGAAATCATGACCCGGGGAGTCTTGTCGATCAGAAAAGACACACCCCTGGTGGATGCAATTCGGGCCATGAACCTGGATCAATTGTCCGTGATTCCAGTCGTCGACGAGTCTGGCAGGTTGTGCGGAATCCTGTCGATGACCGATTTGATTTCATTGACTTATCGTTTGCAGGCAGACGTAGCGATCCTCCCGCTGGTTGACAACACAATCCAAAGGACGTTACTTAGGGCGTTGACCGATGAAGGCCAGGAATTGCAGGTCTCACGTGCGATGACAGCCAATGTACAACGTGTCTTTCCGCAGGATACCGTAATCGCTGCGGCACGAGTGATGACCGACAACTTGATCCATCACCTGCCCGTGGTGAACCAACTGGAAGAACCGATCGGAATGTTGTCTGCTTCCGACATTGTGCGAACGGTTGCCTATAAGCCGGAAGGACTATTACGCCAAGGAGAATGAACTCCATGATTTAGAATGTCAACGCGGTTTGTCATAGAGTCGCCCGGCATCGTTTTTGTGATCGTGGAGGTTTTGTATAATCACTTGGTGCCGGGGTGATTTTCCCGATTCTCGGTTTGTTGACTGGCACGCGGGAAAATTAGCCTTTTTCAACGAGAGGATTTCTCAGGTAGATTGTCCAATACACCAGGGCGACCATCACGCTGCCGCCAAAAATGTTACCCAAAGTAACGGGAAACAAATTTGCAATTAGAAAATTGTCCCAGGTCAAAGCCGGGTAATCGCCGCTGCTTTTGCCGATCATTTCCCAGAATCGAGCCGGCGCGAACGTCTTGATGAATATTCCGATGGGAATCAGGTACATATTGGCAACGCAGTGTTCGAAACCTGCGGCCACAAATGCCGTGATTGGAAGAATGACTGAGAGGATCTTGTCCGTCGTGCTGCGAGCGCTGTAGCAAAGCCAGATTGCCAGGCATACCAGCGCGTTACAGAGCACGCCCAGCGTTATTGCCTGGAGGAAAGTAAATTGACATTTTGTGGAGGCGATTGCGAGAGCGTTTTGGCCGATCACGCCGCTGCCTTGCATCCATTGGCCAGAAAGGTAGACAATTGCGACCGTGGCGATCGAGCCGACAAAATTTCCAGCAAACACAATCCACCAGCATCGAAGCAATTCCCTTATGGTGATCTTGCCGTTTGCCAATGCCATCACGATCAAATTGTTACCGGTAAACAACTCCGCTCCGGCAACGACAACCAGGATCAGTCCCAAACTGAAGGTCAGGCCGCCCAGTAATTTCGTAACGCCAAAGGGCAGGTTTCCTGCGGCACCTGCAGTCACCGTCGTTGAAAAAACTGAACCCAGTGCGATAAAGGCGCCCGCCAAAACGGCAAGCAAAAACATCGTTCCAAAAGCCAGCTTGGCCTTTTTTACGCCGATCACTTCGGCGCGTTGGGCCATTTCGTCTGGCAGGAACGCATCAATACTGTTGATGTGGATGCTTGAGTCAGTTACGCGATTCATTGGATCAGTGCCTTTGCGAACTGCAGCTCTTCGGTGGTTAGCGGCTCATGGTTTTTCATCTGCAATCTAAGTACATCCAGGGTCGCTTCAGATGGATCGGGACCACGGTGCTCGATGCGCTGACACAGCTCTTCAAAAGGAGCGTCACACGTGAGGATTTGAAATTCGACCCCCAGGTCTCTGGCAAGCATGGCAAACAGCGCTCGCCGTCGTTGCTCCAGGAACGTCGCGTCGATGACAACGGGCATCCCGGCGGACACCACAGCCCGAGCCAGTTCTGCCAGGTGTTGATACACCCAGTCATTCATTTCCGGTGAATACTTGTCGCTTGGTTCAAATCGGGTCGCCAGTTTCTGGCGTTCAATGTCAGATCGGATCCGGAATCCTCCTTCCTTCTCGATGAAATTCAGTGCCAATGTCGATTTGCCGCTTCCGGAAAAACCGTGGGTAATCGAGAGCCTCGGTTTCAGCTCTGATGAGAAATACGACGCAGCATCAAGATACTTGTCCCAGGGACCCGCAAGTTCATCCGCACCTGATTCGCCGACAAAGTATTCTTCACGGACGTCTGCCTTGTGGTTGGCCGGGTTGAGCCAGGTCACTTTGGCTCGAACCAGCGCCCGGTAAACGAGGTAAAACCGTAAGACATCCAGATCACCGTAATCATCGCTTGTTTCCAAATAGGAGTTCAGGAGGCGCCAACCCAAATCAGCTCGACCCCGGGCGACAAAATCCATTACCGGAAACGCGATCTCACTAAGTACATCGATCCACTGGAATTGCTCATTGAATTCGATTCCATCAAATGCCATTAACCTTCCGTCCAATTGGATGATGTTTTTCAAATGTAAATCACCATGGCAGCGGCGAACTTTTCGGGCATCGAGCCGTCGTCTAAACTTGGGATCGAGCTTGGGCAACTCAAGCGCGGTCCAACGTTCCAATAGCTGGACTTGTTCATGGCGAACGTCGTAGCGAAAGGCATCCAGCAGCGTCGGAAAGTTGTCCAGAGCATCCTTGGCAATGCGCTCAATTCGTCCGCACTCGTTGGACGGGGGATTAGATTTGATCATGTCATGGAATTCGGCAAGATATTTACCAAACTGATCGACAGCATCGCGGGTTAGATCAGGGTCCTGCAGTCGAGCGGCGACAATGGAATCCTGCGAAAACTCGCTCATTCGGACCGCATATTCAACGGGTATATTGGAGGGCTCCGATTTCTCAATCGATGTACTTCCGATCACGAGGTTCCCGTCGATTTCGTAAATCGGCATTACATCCAGATATAGATCCGGCGCGAATCGACGATTGAGCTCGACTTCCTGGAGGCAATACCGACGCCGCAAGCTGAGCGTGGAGTAGTCGACAAAATCAAACTTGACGGGCTTCTTGATTTTGTAGGCGATTCGACCGGTAAGAATGACCCATGAGATATGGGTTTCCAGCAATTGAAGTTCGGCTACCTCATGGGGAAAAGCACCCTCACGAAGTAGACGCTCGGCGATAACCTTCTCTTTGGCAGTATCGGAACACATTGGTATTTCTCGATTAGTTCGAATGACGCAGGGCGTCAAAAAAAATACTTCCGCAATTGACAAATGAGATAGTCGTTTTTGTTGGCGATCAAAAAACTTGAAATCTCTTCCGTTTTTCCTAATGCAAGTTCAGTGCCGACGCAACGTTAGCGTCCAACAAGCATGAACAGTGGACGGATTTCCCTTGAATCACGTGCGTCATCGCCTTGATCCGTGCTCAATCGCTCACTTGATCCCATTGGTGCTGCGCCAAGGGATTCTTGACGTTGACATACAAATAACACATTGGTGGGTTGCTATTGCTGGTCGTTTTGCTTGGAACGCGGGTTTTGCCAAGCATTCCAGGATTGTTGTCCGTACTGTGGACGACTCTCGAATCTGTGTTTCGACGCGGTCGTTGTCTGGATGTTAGCAATTGATTTGGAACAGCGGATTTCCTGACGCCGAATCAGGCAACGGCCATGCCAGTTCGAACGTTCGTCGAGCGACAGAGGTATCCGAATCTTCGCTGGGCAACCACCGCGAATGTGAGCGTTTGCAACTTGAGGCAATAATTCGTATTTTCCTGAGAATCAATGGAAAGCTCCAGCTCCTTGAGGTCAATGCCGCCGCACCATACTGTGAATACCCATGGTGACGGAGCGGTGATGTAATACCGGGGAGTTTGAATCTTTCCGGTGTTTTGTAGATCAAGCAGATCTCCCCTTCGTTTCTGCCAAACGAGTCGCAACAACTCGAAACTTCAACGCGAAGATCCTGCGACAGGAATCCACCTCGATTCGAACTTCAGACTCCTCCTGAATTCGCTGCAAATTTTGTATCTTGGTCCATTCAACATTGAACCATTGCTGAGGACGTCGTGAAGAAACCAATCATATCAATTTGTCCATTCCATCTTGCAATCATGGTGACGTCAGTCTGTTTGGCGATACTCATTGGATGCAACCCGGCAAAACCTGGGGTCGATCTCCCCAATCAGAATGACCATTCGTTTGCGGCCGATTCGAAGGACACGTCTGGATTCGAAGCTTCGTCATCCGGAGGTTTGTCATCCGAAGAAGATGGCAAGGCGATCAACTCCAGCCCGGCGTTCACCTATTCGATTTTGCACTGGAACGTCGAATCCGGTGGCAGCGATCCCGTGATTGTTGCGGCCCAATTGGTGGAACTTGGGCCCTATGACGTGATTGGCCTCTCGGAAGTCGACCAGCCTGAGACATTCGAACTCGCGATCAACAACAAGTGGCCAGATCAATATCGATTTATTCGCGGCCTCTCGGGAGCCAATGAAGACCGGGAAGACGATCATTTGTGGATGGCGTTTAACCGCGAGAAATTCGATTTGGTCGAAAACGAAGAAATGAAAGAGGTTGGCGGATTCGTATTTGATGACGGGCACCACCGCGTTCCCTTGTATGTTCGACTGAAGGACAGGAACAATGGACAAGAAGTTGTTTTCCTGGTTAATCATCTGGCTCGTGGAGACGAAGCATTTCGTCAGTCGCAAGCCCGGACGCTTCGTGAATGGGCGAGAAACAAGTCGAACCCAGTTGTGGCGATCGGAGACTACAACCTGGATTTCGTGTTTGCGACGCAAAAGGGAAACAAGGCGTTTGACGAGTTTATGCAGGATAACGTCTGGAAATGGGTACGCCCTGAACCGTTGATCGATACGAACTGGTCTGATCGTGATGGCGATGGAGTCGATAACTATGTTGATTCGCTCCTCGATTTCAGTTTCCTGGCCGGTGTCGCGAAAACCTGGGAATCTTCCAGTCGGGTTATCGTTCGAGAAAATGATTTCCCTGACACCGACAAGACCAGTGACCATCGACCTGTGGAGCTGATCTTGAAAAACAAGTGAACGGTCGTTGCCGATTCATGGGCTTAATCTACCGCTTGTCACAACGTGTAGTCTTTTGAAACGCATACCAGGTTGAATGGACCATTCGGCATTTCCGGCAATTATTGGGTCTTGCTCTGTGAGGTCGAGTTGGCTGGTTACCCGGTTCTCCGCCAAAATATTCTCACGGTCGCAAGTCAAACGGGAATGGAGCTCGCGTAAGAAGTTGACGGAAGAAGTCATACAATCGAAACAGTTTGACGTGCAAATGTTCAGCTTGACGGGATATGCGGGGGATTCTCGCCGTCGAAGTTCAATCCGGCACAAATCCCGAAATCAAACGAAATGCAACCCAACTCCAATCCGACTGAATTAATATGGAAAAGGGCGACCGACAGGACACCGTCGGTTGCCGATTAAAATTTGCTGTTTAGTCATGAGTCGTCGTTCAGCATGATCAGCACCCAACTATCCTGTCGTGATCGTCATGAGTCGATCGGTATTTCCAAGGTATCAACCTTTCAGCCACCCTGGATTTTGCCCAACGAATGGTTTGAATCGATTGCCAAGAAATTTGTCAAGCATACCGGTATCCTGCAACGACCGATTTCGATGGAAGACGAAGTGGCCCTGGCGATTCACGCAACCGAAAAACTGGTTCGGGATACAGGATGCGACATGCTCAATTGTGCGGGTCTGGTTTTCACATCTCCTTCGTTCGTGCCCATGCGAGTCGCCCGGGAATTGATGAACGCGGAGCGGGCCCGGCAGGAACAGCTGGATCTGGCTGTGCACCGATTTGTCCAGCGGATGGCGATCCAGCCGCGCCAGGTGATCGCCACGAACACATACTGCGCCGGTTACGCCACCGCTCTGTCAGTCGTCGTGGAAGAGATTTACCCAACAATTGATCTTCAGCCGGAAGAGTTTATTCTCGTTTTGACTTCCAGTCGGATCAGTCGGATTACAGACTACGGTTGTCGCCAGTCGTCCCCCTTGTTCGGCGATCTCGCCACCGCAACCATGATTTCCCGGATGGACAGTAAACGGCACCCGGTTCATTTCGAATTGCTCGGCGCGCATGTCGAAGAGAAACCAACGAATCGTCCCTTCTTCGGGTTTTCTCTTCGAAAGCAGGTGCTGGCGCCTACGTTCGACGGTGGCCAGCGAGTCGACCCAGAGAGGGTCGTGTTTTCATTGGACGGAATGGGCATTGCCGATACGGCACCTCGTGCCATGGCCAGCGCAGCCAGTAACATGCTCGTGGAAACCGGGTTGACACCGGAACACATTCGTTACATCGTGCCGCATCAGGCGGGATCAGGAATCGTCCGGTTTGCCGAGATGAAATTGCGAGACGCTGGATTTACCGCTGACGTGATCAACGGAATGGCTAGCGAGGTTGGCAATGTCAGTTCTGGATCAGTGCCTTACACACTGGACAGGATGTGGGATCAACTTGATGGGAACATTCTCTGTCCGGTTGCAAGTGTCGGACCTCCCGGCAAATGCACGGTTGCCCAGGGCTGCATTGCACTGCGTTCAACGCCGAATCATCAGGCCCATCACCGCGCCGCCTGATGTCACTTCCGCTTTCGTCCCGCGATGGAACATCCGGCATTCGAACCCGGTCAGGTTTGGGATTCAGGCGTTCTCGCTATTGACAAACTCGCCTGATCCTGGATTGACCTGCCGGATACTGAAATGGAGGATCGGCAGACGGAAATCCCGCCCGCTACCTTGCCAATAGTTTCACCACCTCGCCGTGGCCATTTTGGGTTGCAAAGTCCAGCGCGGTGTCTCCATCGACATCGCGAATACTTGGGTCAGCTCTATATGTCAAGAGAATCTTGACAACCCTGGTTTGCCCCTCGGCGGCGGCATGCATCAGTGCGGTAAATCCCTCCACCTTGTCGGTGGCATTCACGTCGGCCCCTTCTTTGAGCAACAACTGAACGGTTTCCGCGTTGGCACCCGTTGCCGCAAACATCAGTGCCGTACGTCCTTGAATGTCGCGCTGATCCATCAATGCCCCGTTCTCTTTCAAAAGCTTGACGACTTTCGTGTGGCCATTAAACGCTGCCAGCAGCAAGGCTGTTCGATTTTGGTCGTCGGCGGCATTCACGTTCACTCCCGATTCGATGGCATGACGAACGGCTTCGATCCTGCCTTCCAACGCGGCGTCCCAAAACGGCGCGGGGTCAACGGCAACCTGGTTGGATTTGGCCTTCGCTGCCGACTCCATCGCGGGAATCGATTCCGCGGCCTGATTTCGGTCGACAGCATTGTCTGCGCCGGTCACCGGAGCTTCATTTTCGATCAGGCCCTTCTCGACCTTGTTCGTCTCAGGCGCAGTTCCGCAGCCCGACAATATCAACAACAGGATTCCCACAAGGAACATTCGTTGTGTCAGGTAGGCAGGAGTTTCGTCATCGGCGTATTTCATGCGACTATCGTAGCATCTCGGAAGACTGACGGCCATCAACCTGTTCCAGTCGTTTTCACGCCGATTTGCCCGGGCGATTGCGTCTGTCCAACGGGGGAGTCGACTCGGTTTTTGGGCTTGAATCCCAAAAATGTCCGTAGAGCAGCGAAGTCCTGTGGCTGGATAAAGGACATCCAGCCGACCATCATCATCCACTGAAACAGATTCAGATTCATCATGTAGTCCAGTGACAGGTGAAACACAAACACGAGGGCCAAAGCGGCACGCCGCGTTTGACTGAACCAAACGGCAATCGGAACTCCCAGTTCCAGCAGCAGCGTCGCCCAGGCCATCATCGCCATCAATATCAGCGACTCAAAAATAAAATCAGGAACCGGAAACCGGTAAAACATGTCATCGAGTCGGGAAACGTAATAGATTGCAGTTCCGCCAAACCACTCGGCGCCCTTCAGCTTTTCAATTGCGGAAAAGAACAGGACCATGGCCGTTTGAATCTGGATCATTCTCAGTGGCCAGATCGCATAGCCTTCGGGGGCTCGATTCAGCGAAGAATTTTTCCTGGTCACCCACCAGCGTTCGATAGAGCAGTATTTTCCAGCCGGTGAGAACAGAAGGTAGAATGCCATCAGTCGAAAAAGAACGTCTTCGCCGTCAAATATCAACAGATTGCGGTGAACAAACGACGTGTACAACACGAATATGCTGGCCAACTGACAGCGCGAGAACAATCCCACCAGCAAACAAACCCCGTTGGCGACCAAGATGAGGTAGCAGGTCCACAAGGTGGTGGATGTCTTTGGTAGCCATTGAAAAAGCGTTATCGTGTCCGGATCGATCACCCGTCGTGACGTGGCGAGTGTCATGACCCCCGTTTCACCGAACCAGGTATCCAGATCCGGCAACCAGGCCAGAATGTTGATCAGCAGCAGCGTTGCATACGCAATTCGAATCGGACCGAAGATGGACAGGTCGGATTTTCGGTGAAAAAAAAATCCCACGCATGACATACCTTTTCGGCACCCAGGAATGACCTGTTCATGGCTAATAGTCTTTTGCAAAGAAAATGAAGTTTCTGTTCATGGCCGGGACCTCGGGAAACTGGCAGAGATTGGTTGGGTTCGGCCGCGGTATCAAAACCCATTCCCGGGTCAGCACAATCATCGTTGGTTTCAATTCTGGATTATCGGGATGAACCGTGTTCCGAGCCAGGTAATCGGCATAGTCGGACCAGGCACTGGAATTATTATCCTGCCGTACGTTGTCGACGAATTCAGCTTCACGAAAACGCAGAAACCGCTGCCAGGCAGACATCGATCGCCAATCGGGAGATCGCCATGCGACTTCGCGACCATCGGGAAAAGCAACCCTAGCAGTAATGGCAACATTGATCTTGTCAGGCTCTGGTGCGAACAGTTGCCACCCCCCTTGCCAAAGTCCAGTGACATCAAGGTAGAAATCGAGTCTGTCTTTCAGATTCTTGTGCCAAGTTCCCAGTTCCGGCGCCGCATCAATTGCCAACACGACCAACCAAACCACCAGAAAACAATTGATAACAAGCTTCTTAAACATATTCCATCCAACTTCTCCATCGCCCAGTCAATGTTTTACCGTTCCCTGCGGAACTGTACCAGCCAGATTTCTCTCCTGTGAACGTGAGATTGAAAAACCTGGTGTTCGGCGGTAGCTTGATTTGCCGGTTACGAGCTTCCGAAGCCCACGCTTACTGCCGAATTGGGAATTGGGGTCGATTTGTCTGAAATACGCGAACTAAAACGTGGACAGGTGCGTCTCTGGCAGATTCGTACCGAGGATGCGATCCGAAAACGTTGGTTGACTCGCCACGTCGGACTGCTGTCGGCGGATGAAAACCGTCGGCACGGGCGATTTATCTTCCAGAAGGATCGAGATCAATTTCTGATCGCCCGGATCCTCTTGCGTTCAACCTTGTCACGTTATCTGAACGTTGAACCGAAAGACTGGCGCTTCCAACAAAACGAATTTGGAAAGCCGGAGATCAAACCCGGCCGCCGCCCCTTGCCTTTGCGTTTCAATATCTCTCATTGCAACGGTCTGATCCTGTGTGGAGTTACCGTTGACTGCGAGATCGGCGTTGACTGCGAAAACATACGGCGAGCGATTGCGATCGAAAGACTTGCGCCGCGCGTGCTGTCCGTTGACGAACAGGAGGTTCTTGCGTCCGTTCCTGCCTCGAAGCGTATCGAGACATTCTTTCGGTTTTGGACACTCAAAGAGTCGTACATCAAAGCGCGTGGGCTCGGAATGACATTGCCGTTGCAAGACGTGTCTTTTGATTTTGACGTCGAGGAGCGTCTCCGAGTCTGCTTCGGTCTCAGGGTCCACGACCGCCCACAGGCTTGGCAGTTTTTCGCACCCAACCTGGATAGTCCCTTCCTGGCCGCGGTTGCGATCAGCCTCCCGAACGATGAGCCGGTTGATCTTGAACTTTGCGATGCGGCCATCTAGTTGAGTCGCAGCTCCGGGATCAAGCCGACGTCACCTGTCCGGTTAACGATCCTGGAACATTTCCGCTCGATCGCCGCGAATATACTGAACAACATTTGCGACATCCAGCAATACTGACCCTGCATCCAACAGGATGACAATTCGGATCCAGGCTCCGAAACCTGACGTGGGGGGAATTGTCGCCAAACGCGTCCACAGAAAAATAAGCAACGGAATCCAATAAACGTGTGCCAAACCGAGGATTCTCGAAAACCCGTGTAAGCCGGTCAGGAGGATAAAAGTCAGGTAATTTAAACACGCCACACCAAAAACAACCTGAGCTTCCAGTTGGTTCATCCAGAACCAGGGGGCGATCATGTTTGCGATCAGCAACGAGACCAACCAGGGTTTCCATGCGGTTGGCGCTCCTCGCAATCCGCGGTGGTACCGCACAGCCGATTCTAAAAAAGCGCGGAACATATGAGTTTCTAAAAGCGGTAGATCGCACAACCGACCTGCAAGCCCGCGCCAACCTGGACCACCAATCCGATGTCTCCTGCTTGGGCCAGCGACCTTGTTTCGACGGCGTGGAACGAATACGGCATCGAGGAGGTGAACCAATCCTGGCCTTCGTCGACGATATCGACGAATCGGTCGCGTGGAACATTCAGGGCAATCGCCAGTTTGCACAGAAAATGGTGAGAAAACTGCGGCGGCAGGACGATGTCGATTTCTGACAACGATAATCTCTCGCGAGCCAGCAGCTCGTTCACTGCTTCCGGAATAATCGACAGGAAAAGCCCGGCGACATTGGGATCCTGTTCCAGGATGATGCGCGGGCCGGCCGGTGTGTATTGGCCGGTGACCTTGCGGGCGTCCAGTAACCCCGGGGAGTACTTGAAGACAAAATCTCCAAACCCGGTGCGCGCCGGTGATCGCCGATCCAGTATGATTGCCGATGCGGTCTCCTTGATGCCGATCAAATCGTCCGGGAACTGATTGCGATTGTTTTCGACTTCCGAGGCGATAATTAACGCGTTTTGGATGGTTTGGCTGTGGATCATCCGGGAAGCAATTTCGCAGGCCGTCATCATTCCCATTCCACCGTTAATCACGTCGAAGGCGAACGTCTGCTGAGAATCGGTCGGACGAACTGCGTCATTGATTTTTAGTTTGCCGGCGATCATCGTCGCCAGTGCCGGCTCAGAAATAAAGTCAGTGCGGTAAACGCCGGCGAATATCACGACGTCGATTTCAGCCGGTTTGTACTCCGATCGTTGAAAACAGTTGTTCACCGCAGCGGTGACCAACGGGATCGTCTCGAGCGCTACATTGTCTTCGGCCGCCACGACTCCCAGGCTCTCGATGCGAATTCTTCGTTGACGACAACAGGCGACATTCGGCGGTGATTCGACACGGACCCGTTTGACGACAGGCGTCCCGGAGGCTCTTCGCCTGCGAATTCGATCGGGCAGATCATCAAATGTGTAGAGGGCTGTTCCGATTGTCTGCCCTGAACCAGTGATGCCAAAAACGACATGATCACCGGCCTGGATCCGGCCGTTCAACACATTGTCCCAGACTGCAACGAAATGGCTCGTCGAAGCAGTGTTGCCGCGATCGGCGAGATTATTGATCGTATTAGCCGGTGTGCAGATTTTCCGTTTGAATGCCTGGTTGATTGCCCTCGCCCCGTCGAGGAGGGAACGCTCGGATGTTTGGTGCATGATGACCCATTGAATGTCCTCCGGTGCCCAATGGCTCCGATCCAAAACGGATTTGGCATGGGCGATCGAATTCTTGATTGCAATCGAAGTATGTTTGATCGGATCTGGAACAACCAAAATCGGACCACCATGGGCGAACTCGGTTGGCTTGCCAATGCACATCTCGCTGTATTGAGTGAGTGAATACATGTACAATTCCTCAAATCCGACTGCATGACCTCTCGCGGGTTCAAGGATCATCGCTGCTCCTGCGTCTCCCAGTGTCAACGAGGCGATGCGTGGATCCATGAATCCTGATATCTCCCGTTGGGCTGTTCTCATTACCGGCGAGATGTGCTCGGCACTAACGACCAGGACTCGACGCGCAGCGCCAGACCGGATGTACGATTCCGCGATACCGATACCTGTAAACATCCCGGCACAGGCATTATTTATGTCAAAGGCGATCGCATTCGGGAATTCGAATCGTTGTTTCACGTACATTGCAGTACCGGGCTCAATCGCGGCAGATTCAGGTTGCTCGTCGCGGCCAATATGGCAACAAATGACCAAATCAATCTGATCGGGCGTGTATCTGGAGTGTTCAAGGCATTCGGAAACGGCATTGCAGGCAATTTCTGAGGTGAACTCGTCATCCGCAGACACTCGCCGGGATTTGATTCCGGTCATGTTTTCCAACGGAAACCAGATCTTGTGCGTACAGCCAGCGACCACGTCTCGGGTTGCCACGGAATTCGGGGGTAAATAAACGCCCAGGCTCTCAATCACGATATTGGGAAAAGGGGTTCCAGGTTTTTCATTATCGCGCGGATTCGGTGTTTTCGTGACCTTAATGCCGACAATGTCCGGATCAACTTTTTCCTCAACCTTTGTTCCGAAGGTCTGACCAGCGCCCGGCGATTGCATCCGCACGCTGGCGGCAAGTTCTGCGACGGTTGGATGCTGAAACAACTGCGCCGGCAAAAGCTCGATTCCGGATTCAAGTGCCAACGCTGCGATTTCAAGGCTTTGCAACGATGCTCCACCGAGCTCAAAAAAGTTGTCGTTTATTCCGACTCTGTCCAAACCCAGAACACGTTCCCACGTCTCCGACAAAATGGATTCCAAGCTATTGCGAGGTGCGACGTAGGGAGCCCGCAGTTCGGGGCGCGCTGTATCCGGTTCCGGCAATCCGGGGCGGTCAATTTTCCCCGCCGAATTCAGCGGGAATTCGACGAGTGGAACAAAGACGGACGGAATCATGTAGTCCGGCAGGGTGAGTTTGAGAAAATCGCACAGCTCGCTGGTACCCGGTACTTCGTCGGAGAACGTGAAGTAAGCGACCAAGCGGGTGTCGCCATCAGGCGAACTGCTTCTTGTCGCCATAACAACGGCCTGACGGATTTGGGGATGGACTGAAAGTTGAACTTCGATCTCTTCAAGTTCGATCCGGAACCCTCGCACTTTTGCTTGATAGTCTCGCCGGCCGAGGAATTCGATTTTGCCGTCGGTTCGAAAACGGGCCAAGTCGCCGGTCTTGTAAAGTCGCGTACCGGTTCCTGGTCGAAAGGGGCTGTCGACAAATGTTCTTTCGGTCATTTCGGGTTGACCCAGATATCCACGAGCCAGTCCGTCACCGCCAATATACAGATCGCCCTTTACACCTTGTGGAACGGGTTGCATGAACGGGTCAAGGATGAAAATCTGCGTGTTCGCAATCGGACGACCGATCGGAATCGGATTGGAACTGATGTCCACACGATCGACGGCGGACCAAATTGTCGTTTCGGTCGGACCATACATGTTCCAGAGTGACCGGCAACGCGTTAACAACGAATCGGCCAGGTCTGGCAATAATGCTTCGCCTCCACATAACGCGCGTAAATTCGGGTCGCCGCGCCAACCGGCTTCGACCAAAAGTCGCCACGTTGCCGGTGTCGCCTGAACCATCGTGGCCCCCGATACCTCAAGCTCCCGGGCCAGCTGAATTCCATCGGAGGCAATTCCGTCGCCGACGATCACGACCCTGGCACCGACCGTCAAGGGAAGGAACAGCTCCAGTACTGCAATATCAAATGAATAGGTCGTCAGTGCCAACAGTACGTCGCCACCATCTATCCCGGGATGCCGTTTCATGGACGTCAAGAAATTCACAACAGATCGGTGTTCAATCTCGACTCCCTTGGGCTGACCAGTGGACCCCGACGTAAAAATCACGTAGGCCAGGTTCGAAGCCCTGACACGCCGGATCGGGTTGTTGCAGTTTTTATTGGCGATCGTTGTCCAGTCGTCGTCCAGGCAAACCAGCTGGCCGTGCAAACCAAGCAGGTCATTGGCCAGTCTTTGCTGTGTCAACACGACTGAGGGTTGGCACTGTTTAAACATCAACGACAGGCGTTGGCGAGGTGTTCCTGGAGACAGGGGAACGTAGGCACCGCCCGATTTAAGAATGCCAAGCAAGCCAATCATCATCTCCAGGGAACGATCAACATAAATCGCGACCAGGTTTTCCGGGCCCACGCCAAGCTTGATAAGGTGACTGGCAACTTGATTTGCACGTGCGTTGAGTTCTCGATACGTCAGGCTTTGCCCCTTGCATTCAACAGCCGTTGCTTCTGGCGTTTGAGCTACTTGAATTTCGAACATCTCGTGCAGACAGGTTTCGAGGGGATACTCGGCAGCGGTGTCGTTCCAGGTTTCAATCAGGGTTTGTTTCTCGTTGGAATTCAGCAACGGCAGTTCACCAATTGAACGCTCCGGGTTGTCAGCAATACTCCGACATATCGATTGGTAATGTCGAGCCATTCGGGCGATCGATGATTCATCGAAAAGTTCCACGTTGTATTGAATCACCCCGGAAACGGAATCGCCACAATTGAGGAACATCAGCATCAAATCGAATGCGGAGCCCTGTTGCCCCAGCAGGAACGGCTCGAGCCCGAGCGACCCGGGATCGATCGGTTGATTATCCGAATTCCCTTCGGCAGCCAAAGATGGGTCCAACCTGCGCGGTGTGTTCCAACCAATCGCTACCTGAAAAACCGGCGAACGACTCGCGTCGCGAGGCGCCTGAAGTCGTTCGACCAGCAAGGAAAACGGGTAGTCCTGGTGAATAATCCCTTTTCCCAATGTCTCGCGGACTTGTTGCAGAAATCCAGTGAACGATTGATCAGCTGATAAATTGGCGCGCAATGCAATTGGATTTACGAAATAGCCAAACACCTGTTCGAATTCAGATCGAGTACGACCGCCGGCGGGACACCCGACAACAATGTCTTCCTGTTCGCAGTATCGGTAAAGCAATACCTGGAAGGCTGCCAGGCAAGTAGTGAACAGTGTTACCCCCTGAGCCTTGGAAAATTCAAACAACTGATCCGTCAGTGGACCGGGTAGTCTGAATGGATGAGATTTTCCCCGAAACGACTGCAATCGTGGACGAGGGAAGTCGGTTGGGAGATCAAGCAGTGGCAACTCCCCGCGCAATTCCTCCTGCCAATAATCCCACATCCGTTCACCTTCGGAGTGTTCAAGAATTTGCTCCTGCCAGCGTACGAAATCATGATAAGTGGCCTTGGGAACCGGCAGGTTCGTTTGCTCACCGGTTGTTTCTTCGCGATAAAACAGCTCGAGTTCACCCAACAACAGATCAAACGCCCAAAAGTCGATGGCAATATGATGAACGACGAACAGCATGATGTGCTGAGCGCCGGTTCGTTCAAGCAAATGGACACGCAAGACGGGTCCATGCTTGAGATCAAATGGAATGTCGGCAAGCGTCTGAATTCCGGCTTCGAGTTCATCCTGGTTCCAATGGCGGGCATCGACGACTTGCAAATCAAACGTTTGAAAAGGTCGCACGCACTGGAGGGGAGTTCCGTCATGCAGTGCATAGGTGGTGCGCAGGATCTCATGTCGATTGAGTAGGGACTGAAACGCACGGCAAAACGCCTGGTGGTCGAGATCTGCGCGAACCCGGGCGGCATACATGATGTTGTATGCCGCACTGCCAGGATCCATTTGATAGATGAACCATAAAGCGCGTTGACCGTGGGACAGTGGGTAAGTCGTGATCTCCTGCCGGGCCTTTTCTTCCAACAATTCCCTCAAGAGTGCGGAAGTCTCTGCAGCCGAAAGATTATCGATTCCAGCCAGGAGTTCATGAACAGATTTTGCCGAATTTGTTTTATCCAGTCTGTTGTGAACCACCGCGCGTTTTGACCTTGATTCCAGCTCGCGGTGCATTGGAATCACTGATTTGTCCGTTGCTTCCGTTGTGTGGTCGGTTGAAAGAAAGTCCGCCAATTCCGAAATCGTGGGGTAGTTAAACAGGAGTTTGGGAGAAACCGTTTCACCCAGCACGTCTTCCAATTCTCCCGAAATTCCGATTAACGTTACTGAGTCCAATCCCAAATGGGCGAACGTCTCGTTGACGTCAATTTTTGCTTCGGTTGTCTTCAGTTGATCGGCAATTCGGCCAACCAGCCAGGCTTGTATGAACTCAGGCGAACCCACGTGAACGGTTGCGGTGGTCGGCGAAGACGAGGAAAGTTGTTCGCCCGCGGGTTGGCCGATCGAAACTTCAGTGGGGGGCCACTGGGCCAGGAACTCCAGTTGGTTTGTAAGGTATAGCTCGCGGCAAGCACCCCGTTGGACTTTGCCGCTGGACGTTTTTGGCAGCCTCCCGACTTTTAACAGAACAATTGACTGTGGCACCACGTCGAGAAACTCAAAAACGGCTTTGCGAATGGCCGCTGTGATTTCGACCAGGTCGTATTTTCGGTGTTCACGAACCAACTCCTGGGCGATGACCAGCTGTTCGGAATTTTCACGATCAACCGAAAATGCAACGCCGCCACCGGTTCGAATTGCCTCGTGAGAGGCTTCGACAATCGACTCAATATCATGAGGGTAGAGGTTCCGACCGTTAATAATGATCAGGTCTTTTGATCGGCCGGTGACAAACAACTCGCCTTCATGAAAAAACCCCAAGTCACCGGAACGGAGGAACCGATTTGTCTCACCACCGTGATTGGCAATCGTTCCATGAAACACGCATCCCGTTTCGTCGGCTTTGTTCCAGTACCCTTGCGCGACACTCTTGCTTTGAATCCAAATCTCGCCAACCTGGTTTTCGGGAGACGCAAGGCACGTCACCGGGTCAACGATTGACACGTTTTGCTCCGGGAGGATTCGACCGGACGAGACCAGTTTCCGCGCCGTGGGATCCGATTCCGATACTGGGACAACCTGGTTGGCTTCCAGTGAGTTCGCGTCGAACGCGCGGACCCGTGGCGGTTGTTTTCGTTCCGCCCCACTGACAATCAGCGTCGCCTCCGCCATGCCATAGCAGGGATAAAAAGCTTCTGCACGAAAACCGAACGGCCCGAATTTGTCGGCGAACGTGGCCAATGTGTCGGCGCGAACCGGTTCCGCACCATTGAATGCGACCTTCCATCGACTGAGATCCAGCCCTTCACATTCGGCGTCGGTGATTTTTTCATTGCACAACGCGTAGGCGAAATTGGGGCCGCCGCTGATCGTGACCTGAAATCGGCTGATCCCACGCAGCCACCGGATCGGCTTCTGCAAGAATGACATCGGTGCCATGAAAACATTGGGCCGACCGATAAACAATGGATTGAGAATTCCGCCAACCAGGCCCATATCGTGATAGGTCGGCAACCAGGAAAGCCCCACGCTCTCCTGATTTGCTCCAAATCCATGGGTAATGATGGAACAATTGTGCATCAGGTTTGAATGAGAGAGCATTACACCTTTGGGCTCACCAGTTGACCCGGACGTGTATTGCAAAACGGCCAACGTGTCGTCCTTCAAAGCGCAGGGTTCCCATGTATCGGCCAGGTCCAGCGGAATCCGTTCGATTGCCAGCCAGGGAATTTCCGTCAGGTGCACTGAATCATCATCCAGAACGCTGGTCGAGCGTTCGAGAACACTATCAACGGTGAGCACAACCGCGGCCTGAGCGTCGCCGCTGATCGCTTCGACGCGTGCCATGTTACGATTTCGCCGAGGAGGGAAAGCCGGAACGGCTGTGGTTCCTGCATAAAGGCATCCCAAAAAAGCAGCAACAAAACTCAGTCCCGGTGGAAAAAACAGGAGAGCTCGCTTCCCCTGGAATCCCAACGATGTCAGTTGGGCCGCAATCGCTCGGGCTTGCCTGTCCAATTGCGAATAAGTGACTTGCGTAACCTCGTCCTGCTCGTCGAGAAAAAAGAAGGCGGGTTGCTGTGCACGTTGTTCGGACCAGAAACGCAATCGTTCGACCAGGTTGGTTGCCGGCAAGCCGAATCGTGAGAGATCAGGATTGAGGTTCACCGAGCGCAGTCCCCGTGGGGAAAACCGAAAGATCCTGACGCGAATGATTGAAGAAGTCGAATCGTCGTCAACCGAAAATCAGACATAGGTCCGCGGGGGTTTTTGTTGTCATGAAATGAGCCAGTCGCCCCGACAATTCTCGAATTAAAACGTCGTCGACGTCTCTTCGAGTCCACGGCGGACAGTTATCAATCTATCCAATCTATCAACGAGGGATCGGGTTCGCAATTACATAATTTTCTGACCCGAGAGAATGGGTGCAGGTACCAGTTTCTGCGTCACGAAAGATCGTTAGCGTGGCCCGGTTCGGAGGATGGATTGCGGGGAGGTCTCGGTAAATGTCGGTGGCTCGCTTGAAATCGGGAGTTGGTTGGACTCAATTGGACAATGATGACTTCCGATGCAGATAACTCGAGCTCTCGATCAAACGCCGGCAAACGTGTGTTTGCCACGACTTCGTGGAGCATGGTCCTGGAAGCTGCGGACTCGCAATCCAGTGGCGTCGAGAATGCGCTTTCGGAGCTGTGCCTCCAGTATTGGTATCCGCTCTATGCGTTTGTCCGGCGCCGTGGATTCGATCGGGATCAAGCCGAAGACTTGACTCAGTCGTTCTTCGCGGACCTTCTGGAAAAAAAACGACTGCAGCATGCGGAACCGTCGCGAGGAAGTTTTCGAGCTTTCCTGCTGACGTCTATGAGCAACTTTATTGCGAATCACTGGCGGGCCAGGAAAACACTCAAACGGGGCGGCGATCGGAAGATTCTCTCCATCGACTACGAGGACGCGGACTATCGATACACCGAGCAGCCGGCGGTAGATTTGACGGCGGAAAAGGCTTTTGAAAGAAACTGGGCCCTGTCGATTCTGGAGCAGACCCTGGTGGCTGTTCGAGATCAATATGAACAATCCGGAAAATCTGAACTGTTCGACGTCCTTCAGGGTTACTTGACCGGCGAAGAAAACGGCCCCTATGCCGAATTGGCCGCGGCAACGGGGATGCGGGAAGGTGCACTCAAAGTCGCGGTTCACCGGTTACGCCAACGATATGGACAGCAACTCCGGTTGCAAATTGCCAAAACCGTTCAAGATCCTGCCGATGTTGACCAGGAACTCAAATCCCTGTTTCAAGCCCTGGAATAATACAATGGGTTCCTGGTTGCCAGAAGGTCGGGTTTGGCGACATGTTTCAAATGTTTTCTGTTTTTCAGAGTTTCGCTGTAACCCTAAACCGGGCACCGTTTATATAGGGTTAGGAACCAACCGGCTTTCTCCCTGGCAAAATCATGATTCAATCGAAAAACGTCGTCTGTCCTCAATGCGGCAAACCACTGGCTTCCGAGTTGCCGGGCAGTGCCTGCCCGCAATGCCTGATGGCTCTGGCCATGAACGGAGGTACCAACGCGGCAACGGCAGCTGCCTATCCGGGCGCGTTGGACCAGGGGCACGTTCCACCAATCGAAACGCTGGTTTCGGAGTTTCCCAATCTTGAGATCCAGCACCTGATCGGACATGGCGGCATGGGAGCTGTGTACCAGGCTCGTCAGATCAACCTTGACCGGGTCGTTGCCCTGAAAATACTCTCTCCCCGTCTCAGTTGCGATCCCGCGTTCGCGGAGCGATTTTTGCGAGAAGCCCGAACACTGGCGAAGCTTGCACATCCGAACATCGTGACGATATTTGATTTTGGACGGGCCGGGTCGTATTACTACCTGACGATGGAATTCGTTGATGGCGTAAATCTACGCGACACAATATCGGCAAAACTACTCACAACCACGGAGGCTCTCGCGATTGTCCCCCAAGTTTGCGAGGCACTTCAGTACGCCCATGATCATGGAGTCGTTCACCGCGACATCAAGCCAGAGAACATCCTGATCGCCAAGAACGGAAACCTCAAGATTGCGGATTTCGGGTTGGCCAAGCTCCTCCAGGCAACGTCTGACGATTTCACCCTGACCGGCACCTGCCAAGTGCTTGGGACGAGGAATTACATGGCGCCGGAACAAATTGAGAGCCCGGAAAGGGTCGATCACCGGGCGGATCTCTATTCGTTAGGGGTCGTGTTTTACGAATTATTGACCGGTGAACTGCCACTAGGCAGGTTTTCGCTCCCCAGTGAAAAATCGGCTTGCGTGTCCAACCTTCTGGACGACGTCGTGATGCGTACGCTGCAAAAGGATCCCGATCGAAGATACCAACAGGCAAGTCAAATCAAAACTGCCTGCAAGTCCATTGAAACACCGGTCTCCAATCGTGCTTTCCAGGCAGATTCAACGCGCACGTTTGGCTCCGATTCCATTCCTATTTGTCGGCCGTTCCCGATCAAAATCGAAGAAATTTATGCTGGCCTCGCATCGGGTTTTGGGATGCTACGCGGCTTTGAATCACATCTGGATCTGGAATACGAAGTTCGTGATTCCGTGGTCGACCACAAATGGGCGGCGGCAAAAGTCCAAATCCCGTTGGAGAGAATCAGCGCTATCCGGTTTTACAAAGGACTCATCTATACGTACATCGAAATTCAGGCCGATCGCTTCGAAGTGGTCAGCGCGATACCCAACAGCAAGAGCGGCGCGTTTCGCGTGTACCTCAAAAAGGAAAATCGTGATGCTGCAGGCCAGCTTGTTGATCGTGTGAACGAGATCATTAATGACAGCCCAAACCCACCCTTCGCATCTCCGAAGCCACCGGTAAAGCAGGGGGATTACCTCAACGCCTATCGTACCGACAATAAAACCAATGACCTGTTGGCTGGCGTTTTGGTGTTTCTGTTTGTCGGCGCTTGCGTCGTCTTTGCTCTGGCCGTCGTTTTGGGTTCAATTTGGATGTCCTCCGCTGGCCCACAGCCGAGCATCAACGTTACTCCCAGCAGGGTTGCGACGAGTTCTCCAAACGACGACACCAACCCGGTGGCAGAGCCAACTCCGAATCAGGAAACCACGTCCGAGTCAGGCCCAACCCTCGACGCTGAATCGATCAAAAAATTAATCGAATCCAACCCGGTGGCAGAGCCAACTCCGAATCAGGAAACCACGTCCGAGCCAGGCCCAACCCTCGACGCTGAATCGATCAAAAAATTAATCGAATCTCGATCGTGACACACCGGAATCCAAGCCCAATGCGGCAGGTACGTCTGGAAGCTCAAGCCGATGACGATGTTTCGCCAACTCTCCCATCCGGTGAACTATCGACCTTTACCAGAATCGGGCATGAGTGAGTGTTTGGCAATCTCTAGGAAGAAGGCGGCTTGGGGCTTGTCGTCGATTCACCAATCGACTGGCGATCAGAATCGGATATCGCCAGAACGCTTGACACCGTCGACACGAAATATGGCACCATAAACGTCAAAACGGTTTGAAACAAACACGTAAGCCCAAATTTACCGTGAACAATACAGACGCCGTGGTTGATCAAGGCCAGAATGGTACCAACGATCAGCGCCATGTAGGTTGCCCGGATGACGACGCACCGATCAAAGGCGTGATGGAAATTAAAACGACTGTTTAGATTCATGTGTTCGTTGCCGCCGGATTCTGCCGGTAATCCAGTCGCCGTTAATGACCGACCGTAAAACCCGATCATGATGCCTGTTGAATAACCTCATCATGGGCTGATTAACTAAAGGACAGTTCTGTCACTGAATACTTACGGAAAAAACTCAAATTCCTGAAGCAGGGTTGGTTTATGCGAGGGCCCCGCTGTTCGGTTTTGTTCTCGATTTTGGAGACCGCCTTTGCGAGGGGACGCAACCTTTACCGAATGGATTTGAAAACTAAAACGGTGTCGTTCCGAGACCGGGCCAAGCTGACCAGCTAACTGAACGCACCGTACCACCTGCAAAAATCGCAGGTTATTTGGACTCGGCACCGTCATCTTTCTTGTCGGCCGCTCCAGCAGCATCCGTTCCGGAGGTTACCGCGGGTTTCGTATCAGTCTTGCCATCCTTCTTGGTTTCGCTACAGCCCGTAATTGCCATGAACGAGAACATTAACATTCCACACAGACACAATCGAGTCACAGCTTTCATTTGATTTTCCTCTTGTTGGCGAGAGTTTCCCGCAAATCGGTTTGGAGAGTTCTGAAAAAAGAGCACTAACACCCGCTTCATCGGAACCTGGTAAGTACGGCAAAGATAGCAGCGAATGAATTCCGCACAAGGCAGTGAGAGGAATTCAGTAACGCGACAGTAATTGAAGTGACGGATGGCGATTCGAGGAACGTTTGCGATTCTAAGACACCGAATAGGGTGATTGATTCTATCCCATTTGTTCCTCGATCGACCGCGTTCGTTCGGTAACCAGCTCACCCGTATGCAGCGTCGATTTGCGTTCGAAAATCAGAATGTGACATTCCTTTTCGGCGTTCGGATGGTGTCGGACACCTTTGGGGACGATATACATGTCGCCAGCGTCGAGCTCGACGGTTTCGTGCTCCATTTCGATCTGCATGTGCCCCTGGAGTACAAAAAACATCTCGTCCTGATCGTCGTGAGAATGCCAGGTAAAACTGCCCTTGATTCTCGCGACCTTGACATACGAGTCGTCCACGACCCCGATAATTCGGGGGCACCAGAGCTCGGATAACTCGGACGCGACGTCGGATGGTGAAATTACTTTCGTCATGAATTGCTCCCAACCAGTAATGACCCAGTGAGCTGATCTCGATTGTTCCGAACGGATTTTCGAATCACCAACTCGCAAGTCATCTTCTTGCCGGACGACTTGACCGTCAAGCAAGATCCGGGCGTTGACACGCAGGTCGGGCGTCATTGCCATTTTGGAATTGTCAGGGGTTGACTTGTTTCCAGGAAAAATCGGGCCTTCTGCACTTGAAGCGAGCATTGGTTTATGACGGTTAGGAAATGTCATTAATGGCCAGGATCAGCGAAAACGGCGATTCGCGGAAAAGGGCCTCACCATTTGGCATGTGACTTGCGTACAATTAACAAAATGGCGTGAGATAATCCGTCGTCATCGAACTTCGATGAACCAATCAAATTCGAGTCCCTCCTGAGGAGTTGGCCGTGCGTCTGAATCCTGAAAAATTGTTGGTAATCGCGGTGAGCTGTGTATTGGCGACGGTCTTTGTTGATCCGGCGTCTGTCTGGGCTCAAAAGGGTGGCAGCCAAGGCCGAGGCGGGGGATCGGCAAGTCGCGGAAGTTCAGGTGGCAGTATGCGGGGTGGCGGATCATCCAGTCGAGGTAATCCCGGCGGAGGTTCGCGCAGCATGGGATCGTCGAGCCGAGG
>JAHEBQ010000100.1 GCA_024642205.1 Planctomycetaceae bacterium
GCGCCCGCGGCGAAGGACCGCGACTGACGGTTTGCAAAGGTGGCCGGCGTCGTCGGTAAAGCGTTGCCCGGGACACTGTCAAAGCGTCACAGGCGTTGCTCACACCGACTTGCCGGCCTAGCTCTTCCGCGGCGATCAATCGCCCGTCTCGGGCAGCTTGATCCCCATCATCTCCGATACTTTTTTTTGAACTTCGATGATCAACTCGGCTTGCCGAAGCCGCTCGGTGAGTCGGGCATTATCACGTTTGAGCTTCGCCATTTCCTGTGTTTCTTTTTTGTTCGGATTTGGCTTGCGTCCGCGCTGATTGGGGGCCAGCGTGCCCTGATCCCGCTGCCGACGCCAGCTGCTGAGGTTCGACGAGTACAACCCTTCGCGACGAAGCAACTCACCAAGCTCACCCGCAGCCGTACATTGGTCAGCTTCGGCAAGGATCTGTTCCTTGTAGGCCAATGTAAAACGACGCCGGGTCGCCTTCTCGGTTACTTCTGGCGACATATTTGTTTCTTTTTTTTCCGCTGCTGACATCAAAGTTCTCCAAGCCCTCAAGCTTAATAAAAAACTTCAATGTTGTCTCACCTATGTTGGCACAGAGGGCGATGCACAAAACGACCGTTAAGCGGGAGCCTGAACCTGCTCTTTACCTTAGCCACCGGTTCCGATTGGCCGAGGGAACTGCTATGTGATGTTGTCGTTTTTTTTGTCACTTCGAAATCTGCCTTGACCTCGCTCGAAACCAACCGTTGAGCTGACAAAAAGTGTGGATACTCGATCAAAATCAAAGACGATCAAATATACGTTTGCCCACGTCATCCAGAATACGATCCACTTGGTGCCGACAAACCCAACTGACCAAGTTAGGACGAGGACGTTTGCTAAAATCGCGCTGAAACACAACGCACCGATCAATCGAGTCCGGGGGATCAAGATCATGATGGCTGCCAAGACTTGGCACCAGCCGAGAAACTGATAGTAAAAGCCAGTCTGAAACAGCGCGTCAAAGAAGTAACCGACAGTACCCGATTCTGGAGTAAGAAGCGTGAATGGCTGGCCGACCATCTTCTTTAAACCGGCTGGAACGAAGGCACAAGCCAGCGCGATTCTGCAAATCCAGGCAAACAGGCGAAAGAACGTCTTCTGTCGAACATTGACACTAATATCTGATAACTTGCCGATCATCCAAAACCCACATAGAACTCGTCGACCACCGGACCGTTTTAATTTTTGAGCTGCTCGAAACTACCGCCGTTAGTCGATTTACGATTGCTGCTCTGACCCACAAACGCATGATCTGGAGAGCCAGCCGAACATCTGGAATCACCAATACACTGGCCTCCGACCCAAACTCACCACCGCAAAGCCCAACCGGGCCCGACGGGCTTTGCTCAATCAGGCTGAGACCTCGCAAGGCCCAATCCGAGGCTCGCGTTTCGTAAGGCCAAATCCTTGAATGTCACTTTTGGCCTGGTCGTTAAACTTCAAGTCCAATCGTTCTTTCTTCGGATGGCCCCACGACGTCTTGACGCACGGGACTTGACCGATTCGGTCGCGGGTTCATCTGAACCCAATAGTGAATCAGAAAGAACGAAAGAAGTGTAAATGGAATAATGATGATGCTTCCTTCGGCGCCGAACTCACCGCCGCTAAGCCAATCCGGACCAACCGGAGTCTGGGATATCAAACTGGGTGAAGCCTGTCCGCTTGAATCGAATCCAAAAATGGATGCCTGGAAAAAATTCCATCCCAGGTGTAGTCCTATTGGCAGCCACAACTGACCGGACTTGATGTAGGCATAGATCAATTGCGGTGTGATCAAGGCAATCAGCAGAATCGATAGGGCAGTCGCATCAGGGTTGAATGCATGGCCAATTGCAAAAACCGCCGACGAGAGGATAACACTCCAGGTTAGGCCGAGTCCTCCGATCATGTTTTGTAAAATATAGCCGCGAAAAACGATTTCTTCCCACCAGGCGACGATCGCCAATTGAAAAACAGTGGACAACACAACCGGGAGTATCATTGCGATGCCCCAATCGATATTAACCGAGTCTTCCCGCCACCAATTGAATCCGTTGAATTGGATCAAGCTTGTCATCAACAAGGTAAAGAAGACACAGGCCATAACGATGGCACTATTCACAACGCCTGCGACAATATCCAGCATCGCATGAACATCCCATTTCAATCCCAGGGACGTCATGCTTTTCCTGTCGAGATATTTTCTCGCCAAGAATACGGCGACCGTCGCTGAAATCGCCAAAACCGCAAATTGGAGATTGGACCCTCGCTTCAAACCACCCAGGATGGCTCGAACGCCGATCATGCTGCCAAACGAAAAGGCTACAAAAATCACCATGAAAAACAGTATTCGCCAACCGGTTCGCATTAGGCCAGTCTCAGGGTTAATAACGATTGCTTTCATCTGTCAACCTTGGTTGAATCTCGGAGCGAAGTACTGGTTTTGAAATGCTTTGTTGGGACCAAGTGTGGGTGTTCGCATGTTATCTCGATTTCTTGCCAACTTTTTCAATAGAAGTTCCTGACAGTCATTTGCCGGGGCAGGCAGGCCCAATTCCAGTCGTTGTGTCAATAGCTCGTTGTTTTTTAGGCGTCCCATCTGGAGAACGTTGAACTAAACCGCTTCGCCGGGAACATCGAGGTCAAAGCCGTTTTGGCCGGGTAACGAATAAAGCGACTATTCCAATTTTCGCTTCGTAGGTTTATGAGGCATCTTTCCTAGACACAATCCTTGTTCTGGAAAGGTGCTGCGATGACTCCTCTGAGGCAGCGATCCATCAATGATCTGAAACTGAGGAACTTCTCTGCCGGCACGATCAAGGTATATGTACATGCGGTCGAGAGATTTTCTCGATTCTTGAAACACTCTCCCTCAGATGCGACCGCGGAAGACGTCAAGCGATTTCTGGTCGCCGAGATTAACCGGGGGATGTCTCGCAGCTATTGCGTAATTCAGCGGAACGCACTGCGGCATTTGTTTGAACAGTCACTGGGACGCCTGGAACCGTTCGATTCGATCCCACGACCGAAACGGGAACGGCGACTACCGGTCGTTCTCAGCCGCGAAGAGATTCAGCAACTGTTTTCTGTGATTGAGAACATCAAGCATAAAGCCCTGTTGATGGTTGTTTACGATGCGGGACTCCGACTCTCGGAGAAAGCCCACGGACTCCGTAAGTTGTGCTCGATCGGTAGGGATTTGAATTCCGCTTCGGCGAAATTGACTCGCAGGAGCACTGTGGGACAAATCTGGCGGAGAAAATTACGGCAAGATGTTTGACAACCGCCCAAATGACGGCCAAAGTCGTTTTGGATAAAATCTCGATCAGGTGCAGTGGTTGCGATCTTCCCCCAGGTTCCAGTATGACTTTGGGAAACCTGAGAATAAATTTATTGTTACCGCAGACCCCTGATGCGGAACGGCCCGTATGTCGACGCGAGCTGATGCTGGAAAACGCTGCGATTTCGCTCCAGTATATTGTTCAAACGTTGCCGGTTTTTTCGAAAGACTGGAATATGACAAAACTGTTGAAAAGCCTGGCGAATGCGATCCCCGGTGCCGTTCTGACGGCAATCGTCTGGTATTTCATGAATCGTTTTACCGCGGGGAAAGGCGGCGGTATCCTCGACCGTCAGCCGTGGCCGATCAACAATATTTACCTTTGCGCGGCGATTGGCGCGGGCTTTGCCGTGATCTGTTCGATGGTCGCTTTGTACATTGTTGACCGTCGCAACGCCGCTTTGGAAGCCGCTGCAGGATTACTCGGACTGCGTTATCGCGGCAAAGTGAGCAAGTCTTCACTGGGGATTTCGGGCCCGCTGCACGTTTTTGACGACTGGGCAGAGGGCACCAACCTGCTTTACGGCGAATTCCACAGCACCGGTGTGCAGGTGTTTGACCTCAAGAAGCAGTGCACTACGACGTCACGGAACTCGTCAACGTCACAATCTGGAACCAGCACGACGACGGAACATCAGACGATCTTCCTGTTGCCCTTGCCCGAAGGCCAGCTTGTCCCGGTTCAGATTCTAAAGAAGAATGCCGTATCATGGATTATCGGTGCGATGGGTTTTGACGGCGTAGAATTTTCCACAAACGATCAATTCGCATCTGAGGAAGATCGCGGCGACATACAACGTTTCAATGACGACTGGCTGGTGGTCCGCGGACTCAGTAGAAAAGGCAATCGATCAGCCGCGGCGACAGAAGATGCTGCGGAGGATGCGCTGCGGCGACTGGAAGCAACGATCAGCTTTCCGTTCCTGAAGTCACTTCTGGTCGACCAACGATGGAGTGTTGAGGTATGCGACTCGCATGTGGCGATCTGGATGCATAAGAAACGCGTGAGACCGACTCAACTCGCGGATTGTCTGCGTCGTGTGACCGAACTACACCGAATTCTAATTGAAGGTCCGGCAGATTCTCAGGCAAAGCTGATCGCGACCGGCGATACCTTGATGCAGATGAATTTGGGCGTCGGACGCATGCTTCCGATTGCGGTCAGCGGCTGTCTGGGGATGTTGGTCGCCTTCGTGATTTTCATCCCGATCTTCTTTTTGTTCGCCGACAAAGCTCCGTGGATCGTCTTCGTTTGGCCATTCTTCGGCATGGCCGTCGTTGCGGGCAGCGTCTACATTGGTACACGTTTGGCCAACAATTGGAGGAAGCGTTGGCGACAGACGACGATCTGACTTTGTCGTCGCCGTTCGCGCGTAAAAAACCGTGCGTGTATGGGGCCCGGTTCTTTCGATTCTCGTGTTGCGTCGAGCTTGGCGGTTCTTAGAACCAATAAGGTCCGTTGACAGCAACGCCGTCTCCCAAAGCTACCTTGCCGGTCGATCCCTGCCGTTTTCACACGAACCGAGTTTCCGGTCGCAATGGTAGTCGTGTGGTACTTGCGATGATAAACGTCTTTCGGAAACACCTTCACGGACTAATTGCTGTATCCAGCTGACATCGTTTTTACTGTTACTGTGTCATTAAACCACCGGGCGTGTTGAAAAAGTGTAAGTTGGAGAAGTTGAATGGAGTTCTTAATTTGGCTTTTTGAATTTGATTTCGGATACACCGAAGTAAAGTAAGAATAAAAAGACGAGGCGCTTTAGGTTTTGAACCAAAGCGGTTAGACAGGCTTGAATCTGTACTTTTGCGCGTCCGCGATACCTGGCTCATGCGAGCACATGGTTCTGTTTCGCTTCTGCAAAGAGCCCTTCGATCTTCCACATTCCTTCTGACAACTTTTTGCGGAACGTTGGATCACGCAATGGAATCAGCGCTTCTTCAAACAAGTCCTGGTCCAAGTTGCGGCGGATGTAACGTTGGTCGAGCTTCTTTTTCTTTTCCGCAGGACAAGCAGCCGAGTGTTTGCAGGCACGACAGTCCGATGACGAACTTGCGTGGCGTCGATGGTTATGAATGATCGAAGAACTAGGGAGTAAGTATTTTCCTTCTGGGCATCGAATGCGATCAGGCTCCTTTTCGTGAATGAACCCAGCTCTCACATACTTGCTGTTGCCAACTCGGCCACTCCACAACAGTATATAAAACCAAAGCACTTTTCTCTTGAATCGCTCGAATAATCGCAGCCGAACCGTAGCCACGATCGGCAATCGCTTCGGAAATATTGATGTTGTACTTTTCCACGAGCCGCGCGAGTTGAGCCAAGTACGGTTGGTTGTCATGTCGCGCACCGGTCGTAACTTCCGTATCGAGAATCACACGGCTATCAGCGTCGATACTCGTGTGAACCTTGTATTTTAGCTGTCGAGGCGTTCCTTTCTTTTTGGAAAATGTCGCGTCTGGATCGGTGCGGCTGCTGTGCGTTTGATTCGTGACACGGCGTTGCGGACAGGAGCCAATCATTCCGCGACCTTGACGTTGGGCTTCGTCTTCTTTCTTAGCTTCCTTGGGTTCGTTGTTGACCAGCGAATTTTAGATTGCGTCCGCGGCGATCAATAATGCATCGGTCATCACTCGGCATTGCTCTGCGACCAGGCCCTTCTGCTTGCACAAAACGACAATCTGACTGAAGGCCTTTTCGAAGATCTCTACTCCAAAACGATCACGGATTCGGCTTATTGACGAATGATTGGGAACCGCATCTTCCAGCGACAATTGATAGAACCAACGGTAGGCCAAGTTATGACGAACTTCTTCGCAAAGCCGCCGATCTGAACTAATCCTGTAGATGTAAGAAACCAACAGAATTCTGAAATAGACTTCCGGAGCTATCGACGGACGGCCGTGACTTTTGGAATAGCATTCTGTTGTCAACTCAACAACGAATGAAAGCTCCAATACTCGATCCACTTTGCGAAGATAGTGGTCCTCGGAAACAAACGATTCCAAATCAATCGTCTTTCGTGACGTCGGCTCAAAAGCATGCCGTCCCTGCATGGCTTACCTCGTGAAAATCACGTTTCACTTCAACAGTAAGCCAATTTCTGACCCGTGTCTCCGTAAAATGCCAAGTCCACTTTTTCAACAAGACCCACCGTTTTTTACTCGGTTGTTTAATAAGTCATACGTATTGCGGGACACCTAAACCTTGGTCAAAAAACATCTGATCACGCTCTTCGCACAGCCCGGGTAAGCTCGCTCGTCACCGAACTCGCGATGCCGGATGCGATACACACGTGGGCGCGACCGGCGATTTTCTGAGGAAGCAAGGAGTCAGTTGGCAAGGCTGGTTTTGGTGAGGCCGTTCCAGGGCGCGACCGGACCAACCAATTCATAACGAGTTCAAAAAACTGGAGCAATTTTTTCGTTTTGCACCCATTAAATGTTGCCTTAATTTTGTTAGCCTAGTACTGCAGCGCCGAGTCAAAAAAATGCGTGCAACACTGGTTCGGATTTGAACCACATAAACTGGCTTTTTTGCTGTTGATATCAATCAACGACCAGTTTCGTTGTCAACGATTTCCAATTCAAAGTTTTCGGGACTAACTGCTTATCGGCAATCGACTTACGTTCAAATCGCAAAACCAACCTCGCGCTGTAGTACTAGATGAAACAACTCAATCAATCTGAAGATTACCTCAGGAAAAATGAAAATGATACGACGATGGATGCTGTTATTGTTGGTTGCTGTCTTGACTGGATGTGGAAGCGATTCCAAATCGGAATCCGATTCCGATTCTGGAGGCAAAGAAAAACAAACGGCTGCTGCTGATCCAGGTAAAAAGCAGGAAAAAAGTGGAAACACGAGTGATGCAAGAGACTCAAAGACGCCAGTATCCGAAAGCTCGAGTAACAGCCGCGTCCTCACAGAAGGGAATTTAACCAACAGCGTTGATGCGCGGGATGGGGATATGAACAAGTTGAAGTCGGTGGCCGTGAGCATGCATAACTATGAAGCTGTTCGCCGAAAATTTCCGATGGCGTCGACGGGGGATGGTAGAGTCAGCAAAGACTTGAGTTGGCGTGTCTTGGTGTTGCCTTACTTGGAATTTAACGATGAATACAACAAGTTTGACGTTTCTCAGTCTTGGGACTCTGCCAAAAACAAGCCACTGGTCGACGGTCAGGCCAAAGAAGCATTTGAGTTGGGAAATGGAAACTTGATCTGTGCCATCAAACACGATGAGCAACCCGAGACGATTGCCAAGATTGCCGATGGAACTTCCAACACCATAGCTCTTATGGAAAATCCTGCTGTCGATGCGGGCAAATGGACAACGCCCGTAGACATCGATGTAAAAGATGGCGTAAAGCTAGTCAAGTCCCTGAAGAAAGGCGAGTTTCTCTTGGCAGCGTTATACGACGGTTCCGTTTGCAAGGTTTACTCTCCTGAAGGAAAGAATCTTAAAGACGAGGAGATCGCTGCGCTATTTGGCTATCGTGATTTTATTCCGATTAATCGGAAAGTTTTTTCGCCGTCCAAATAGGTAGAACTGTTTGCAATTTTCATAAACGAAATAGGCACGAAAGTGATTGTCCAAATTACGTGCTCTTGTTATTGTATGGGCATTCCGCTGATCCAATTTATGCAAGGATAGACAGGATCAAAATAGACGAGGCGGTCTGGGTCTACCTTACTTCAATCCCGCCGCCGCTGGCTGGAATCCCAAAAACTCATACGTGTTTCGCGGTGAGGATCAATCGACCGTTATTCGAATACCCATCCGTTTTTCGATTAGCCCAAACCGTGGTCATCAAAATTTAAAAACAGGTTGTTGGGACACTGGATCGCGGATTTGGCCAATTTGGTCATTTCTGTCCCCAGCAAACGAAGGTTAATTGAATATCCGTACGCTTTTACGGGTCACATGCCATGGTCATCAAACGTTCGATGTCGTTTCTGATAACTACGCTCGCGGATTTGCCTGTTTCCGCCAATTCCTTCCCCATCTAACCGACGTATTTTGTGGCGTGTGTTCCGCGCCAAGGCATACAGCACAGAATCCGCTAAAGCGAAATCAACTCGAACGAGGATCGTCGGATAACCTGGTAACGCAATTCGCTCAAATGCTTGACAAGCCAACCAGAAGACCTTCAAACTACTGGTCCGATGTGGATCAAGATCCCTTTCAAGCCCCCTACCAAGTTTCGAGGAGCCCTGATGAAAATCGCCATGACTGTACTTGTGATTGTTGCAACGATGATCGCGACCGCCCCTGATGCCTTTGCCCAGATTGTCCCTTTTAAGTCCATCGGAACTGACAACGCATACATCGCCGACTCCGAGGATCCAAACGCTGGCCAGTTCAGTGGAATTGGAAACACATCTCATATGGGCAAAACGTCTGGATTAGGTTTTGCAGTTCCTCTCAATCCACCTGACCTTTCCGACCTGGAAAACATCCCGCCTGTTCCATGGGTAGGCGAGGGTAGATTTACCGCAAAGAATGGATCCAGCATCGAATTCTCCGGCGGCGGTTTAATCTATCTGGAGTTTCGGGACGATGGATTTTTTGACGCAAGCTGGATCGGCAATTTCGACATTCAGGACATTGATGGAGACGGCAATGCCGGAACCGGAAGATTCTCCAAGGTGGGTCCTGCGGATTTGCCGCTCGATGTGACCGCAATAAATCATCCATTTTCATTTTCCGATGCCGTTTGGTTCTACGATTATGAGATCTCCGGACAAATCGATTTGGGCAAGAAGAAATAGTCGTAGCCAATCGTCTACCAGTGGGAGCGACCTCCCTGCGCCTTGAGCAATTTGGAGCCCAATCGATCATAGATATCGATTGGGCTTTTTTGTTTATTCTGTATCTTGGTTTTTTCTTGAGGAGTTTCGTGTCTTGGCGAAAACACCGGGCACCAGAACTTGGCCGTTGGCAGTGATTGCAATCTGGTTCATTCTGCGACGGTACTCTTCATCGAGTTGGGTCAGTTACCCGCTAATACCCATGCGCTTCAATTCGGCGGCATGGTATGCGTTAACCAAATGCAAATTAGATTTTTTCGCGCCAATCCGGTATCACCGTCATCAAGATTCTGAACAACTCAGTCGTTTTTTTGTCGAGTGAAAACCCACCGATTTTCGAATCGCCCTTCTTTCTAGTTAAGACCAACTGATCGCTTAGCCGCATTTCGATTGCCACCGGCCCAAATGGGATGACATCACTAAAGCAAAGATCCATCAATTCTGCCGTTATCGCAAAGTGTCACGGTTCAAACTCAACGTATAGTAATGCGGCCGCTTTTGGGTCGCCATCGAATGCTACGGCATTTCGAAACCCTCGGCCAGCAATGACAAGGGCTAAGGCGTTGCCGGGTTTCCATTCGCCTTGAGAAACAACTTCCTGGATAATCCTTGCGAGATCTGAAGTTCGCTGTTTCTCAGCTTGTTCCAATGTTTCCAACCATTGCCGCGGCGACCATTCGACGGCGGAGTCGGTCATAAAACGCGATGAAACGTCTTTCTTTCTTGGATTAAATGTTTGTGCGTTCGGTGAACGTTGGGCGCGGATGATCAGTCTTGTCGTCGCTTTACCTGGACCATTGGCCGTGAACTGAACGTACGCCCGCGTGATTTTTGCGCCTTGAGGGATGGCGATGTCAGTGAATCGAAGTCCAATAACCTGAAAGCCACGTTCCCGATTGCGAGCGAAATGCAGATTCGGCCTGTCCGTATGCATCGCTCCGTCTTCGGCCTCTTCAACGTCGTCTGTGGATGTGGTGATCCTGCTTTCGATTCCCCGAATTCCGACATATACAGGCGTTGACGGGGATTCAACCTCTTTTTGTCTTGTCGCGTCAACAACTCGCACCGAAACAACATGACGACCTTTCGGGACATCCTTCCAAAGGAACTCAAATGGAGACTCTTTTTTTTCAGAAACAATGGCACCATCGACCAAAAACTCGACTCGGCTAATTTCTGCCCCGGTCGTTGCGCGTGCCTTGACCTTAAGCAGGACGGGAGCGCCCTTCTCGAAAAAGTCGTTTCGAGCAGGATGAACAAGAGTCACCGTCAGCTGTGGGGGTGAAATCGCAACGTCACATTGCGGCATCGCCCGCCTCAATTGCTTGATTCCTTTCAGGCTCACGGTGGTATTCGTCAAATTCAAGCTCTTCAGCGATTTCAGTTGCTGTACATGCTTTAACCCTTCATCGGTGACGTCGGTGCCGTCCAGCGACAACGTTGTCAGATGCTGCAGGGATATGAGATGGCTGAGGCTTTGATCAGTCACCATCGTTCGATCGAGAGCTAACTTCTCCAACAGATCAAAAAAACGGATATCAGCCAAAGCGCTCGAAGTGATTTTTGTACCGGCGAAATTCAGACGTTTCATATGCGACAATCCCGAAAGTTGTTTCAAGCCTTGGTCGGTTATCGAGGTGTCGGCAAGGCTCAACTCTTGCAACTGTTGCATCTGGCGAACGTGTGCCATGCCCTTGTCAGTGACGCGGGTCGCGTCTGCTTCGAGTGTTTCAATTTTTTTTGAATGGGCAAGGCGCGACAGGCCTACGTCGTTCATGTCGGTATTTGAGAGATAAACATTGCGGAGGTTGGGCATGTGGGTGAAAAGTAGGGAAGCGTCCCGGCCCGACGGCAGATTCACATGGCGATGAACTCGCAAATTTGTACGCATATCCACGGCGTCCTGAATCCGAAGCCGAATCACGCGCGGGAGAAGCGGGTCTCTAAGAGTGCTTTCCAGTTTGTCCCTCGAAAACGATTCAGCCAACTCAAGAATCGAGTATTCCAGTAATCGTACGGCGAGCATGTCATCAAGCTCGTTCCGAGTAAAGTGGCGCCCGCCAAAGACAACCGATTCAACCCTTCGAATGTTTTCGATTTTCTCCAAGGGATTGGAATCCAAGAGAACCAGATCCGCCAATTTGCCCTGCTCCACTGAACCGAGGTCGTTCAGCATGTCGTGAAACTCGGCGGGTCGGAAGGTTGCCGACTGCAACGCCTCCAGCGGTGTCATCCCAGCCTTCACAAACAAACAAAGTTCGTCGTGCAGTCCCGATCCCGGCACGCAAAACCGATTGGGGCTGTCAGTGCCTGCCATGATCTTGACACCCGCCCGGTGCATCTGGCCGATGACGCGTAGGTCTTGGCTAAAATTGCGATTCAGACGTTCCATCAATTCAGGGGCGCTAACGAGCCATTTCTGCGCGGCGGCCTGCCACAAACTTACAGAATCCCGCGGCATCAGGCGCAAGCGTTGAGCGTGTGTAAACGCCATCCGCTCCGAATATGCCTGACCCCGCAAATAGTTAAGCGTAGGTACGTGCCATGTCCCGTTCCTGACAAAGCGCGCGAACAACGCTTCAGCCTTCTCGGTGTCGTACGTCTCACGCAAAACGTCAGACCTTTTGGAAACCGTATTCTCATTTTCAGACGAACACGCCTCGTAGATTCCAGTCATCAATTCAATCGAAGACTGGCCCAAATCTGAGGCTTCGATCGCGCTCACGCCCCGGGTCACGTGACCTACGAAAGGGAACTCCTGCCGCTTGGCTTCTGCGACCAACGCCAAGTAGCTCGAACGTGGCAGTCCAATGTGAAAATTCAGGGAATCGTACCCCGCGTCCTTGACTTCCCGAACCACGCGTTCGGCATCCGCCACGTTTACAAACTCGATCGAACCTGGATAGGTCGCTGGCGAACGGTCCATCAACGGGCCGGCAACACGACTGCGCAAAATTGGAAGCGCCGGTGACCCTCCCAGTTGAATCCCCGAACCGCTGCCGTTACTTTTCAATTTTGTCCCGTCGTATTCCCCACCCATCTGACCAGCCCAATTGCGTAGTTCCAGGAACTCTGGGAAGCCATGCATTGATCGACCGCCTGTCACTCCGCTGGCGAGAAACAGCGCGCTGTCCCAATGTCGTGGGTGCACGTGCATGTCCCAGAGCCCGGGGATCATGAACTTGCCAGTAGCTTCGACCACCGTCGCACCGTCAGGAATCTTGACTTTGCCAGTTTTTCCCAGAGACGTGATGCGATCGCCGGTGATGATCACGGTCATGTCCGGTTTGACTGGTGATCCGGTACAATCAATGACGGTGACATGTGTAAAGACCAGCGAATCTCTGGAATCCTGGGATGCAACCGATGGAGGAATTCCCAGCACGAAAGCGTGCAACAGAATCAATCGGAAACGTATCATGAATCAACCTTTCAATCGCGACCCTCAACCTTCATTGGTAAAGGGAGGCGTGGCCATCTTGTAGATCAACCGGATTCGCCAATTCAAAAAAAGACGCGGAACATAAGAATCTATTTTTGGACCATAGTGGCAGGATCCCGGGAGATTATATCAAACGCCGAATTCCCGTTGAAACATGCACAGGCTTGCGCGATCGTTGCTACTCCACGGGCAAAACACATTGAGTTTCATCAAGTCATGTGTATGCTGCGCGGTGTAAGAAAGGGACCGTAATTCGGGACATCTAAACCGTGGTCATCAAACGGCGGAATTAGGTTGCTGGGACATTGGATCGCGGATTTGGCCAATTTGGCAGTTTCTGCCCCCAACAAACGAACGTCTTGTTGCAGGAGTTTACGCGGTGAACTATCGATAATCGGTACTCGTATTTTCCGGAGTTCGAACACATGTTTGTACGTAATACGTGAAATTGTTTTGAAAATTGCATAAAGAATTGCTATACATGACTTTCAAAAACTAGACGCCTTTTTGCCAATCCGTGAACAAACATCCGCCGCGTGATCAGGAAACTTTCCGTTACAAAAGTCAGACGGGTGTCACCATGGCATTAAATCAACCGGCCCGCCGCGCTTCTCAACGTGTGAGTTACGTTTTCCTCTGTGCGAGCCCGTTTGTTGCGATCGCGACTGTCGCCCCGATCCCTGGGTTACGCGCCTCAGTTCTTCATCAAGTTATTGGAATAGTTGACTTTGCTGCAATTGCGATCGCGATCTGGATGCTCGCCGGTCGGGCATTTGTCGCGCAGGCGTCAGAAACGCGATTGGCGGCCATTGCTGGAATGCTTCTAGTTCTGCCGTTTGGCTTGATCGGACTTCTCTGGGTCGGACTCGGTCCGCCGTGGGAGGCAAGTCCGGCTGACAATCAGATGCGTTATGTCGTTCTCATCACGGCGGCTGCCGCGGTCGTCGGAGGGTGCGTCGCATTAAAGGAGACCCTCTTCATGGCCGGTGAGCGATTCTATTCGACACTGGGTTTTGCCGGGATGATTCTCGCAGGTCCGCTCTATTTGGTTGGCGAGATAATTTTGCTTGCAGTATTCTCGGCCGTAGTTCGCACTGGGGAGGCGCCTCCCGTGTTCCGGTCATTGAGTGAAATGCAGGACATACTTCTTTTTTTCGCTGGTGTTCTGACTTACGCCTCGACGGCGGCCTTTGCGGTTTCCTTGAGAAACGTGGGATGGCTAGGACGCGGGGCAAGTCATTCGTTTGTCGGATTGAGCTTGATTGCGTTGATATGCCTATTGATGAGAGGTCTACAATTTCCGGATCCGGCGGCACTCACTTCGCCTTGGTTCACAATTCCTGGCC
>JAHEBQ010000101.1 GCA_024642205.1 Planctomycetaceae bacterium
CCGCAATATCATGGGCTGCGACCGAACGCAGGTAATCGACTTTCGAAACGGATCCACGTTGGTAAAGCTCTTTGATGACGGTTAGTTCATCGGAACGGAATTGCAGGATGACTTCCATTTTGAGTAACAAGTTTTTTTCACGACGGCTCGGGTTGAGCAAACTGGAATATTCAAGCAGCGCGACTTTACGCTGCATGTCCGACCACCGTAGCACGCGCTGGCTGACTGACCCTTGTTCACTCAGCCGTTTTAAGGTCTCGTAGTTCCTTTGAGCTGCCTTGAGCTGTTCGCGGGCACGGGTCAGCTCAACATTCGGATCATTCAATGAACCCTGGATGGACGGATCGACCGTCCGACACCTTGCATATCCACCGGTCGGGTTCAACAACGGAATCAACACGGCAACCAACAGAAACGGGAATCGGACTGCTGTTCGCAGGCTATGGTTCGTTTGCAGACAGGCAGGATTATTGTCGGCCATTGATCACCACCTCCGTTCCGCCTTTGAAGGTCACATAACCCACGATATCGGATTGGTTGATTCCCAGGCATCGAGTCAAAAAACAACCGCAGGGATCCTGTTTCTTGAGGGGTCCCAATGCCGTCATGCGATATCGGATTCTGGTTTTCAACCCCGGCCTTAGATCCAACAGGTCCGGGAGTCGGATCTGGTTCATTTGACACTCATACGGCCACGTCGTTCCGTAATACTCGCCACCTTGGTACCCGAGGCGAAGGTCCCCTACAACCAATCCATCGGCGTCGAGGCGCAAGTTATTTTCCCAGACCTCAAACTCGGCGATTCCCATTCCAATCTGGGTTACCAATGCCAGCGCCGTACCCACCAGTGCGACAGTCAACAGCATCCACTTGAGATTGAATCGGAAGGTCATTAATCCATCTTACTTGCAGAATTGGATCTGTCCTCCCCAAATCCGTTCACTAATTCTCCATCGCAGTAGCTAACGCCTCGATGTTGGCCCGCATCTGAGTCAGAAAATCTCCGGATTCGGCTTTTCGATCAATGAGATCGATTGCGATCGGAGTCAGCCCGTTTTCTTCCAGGATTTCCTCGAGTTCGCTGGTTGGCAATGTTCCGTCAAACAACAATAAAGCCGGCCTGGGCTGGGCAATCTCCAGGATCTTCTTTAAATCCGACCTTGCACGTTCGGCATTGGGCGGTTCAAACCAGGTCAGGTGTTTGTCACCAAGGTTCACGGACCGCGCAAAGAACTTGAGCTTGGGAGTTGCCGTCATGATGGCGTGAGCATCGGTCCTTTTGATCGACTTGATTTGATCGGACAGCTGGTCCAGGTCGTCGCTCAACATTTTCAGATGGCGAACGAATTCTTCCGCGCGGTCCGGGTAAACCGCTTGTAACTCAGCGGCGATATAGACAGCCTGTTTTTTCGCAATCGCCGGGTCAAGCCAGGTTCGCGCGACCATCGTCGGATGAGAATGTTCGCCTTCGGGTCCATGCGAATGGACAACGGTAACATCTTCAACGGCAATATAATCTGACAGTGAAAGTCCACGCGAGGCCGTATTGCGGATCTTCGAATCCGGAACCGAGACCGTCGTCAGCCAATTGGCATACGTCGCGCCGGTCCCGTTGGCGATGATCAAATCGGCCGCTTGCATCTGGCCGATGGCTTCCCGCGACGGACGCCAGTTCTGGGGGTCGATGGTTCCATCGGGAAACGGCAAGGTCACGTCAATCGAATCTCCGGCAATTCGTTGCGTCAAGTACTGCAGTGGATAACTGACAGCAACGATTTGATTCGACAATGGCTTACCGCGAATCCCTGCCCGGGACGGTGCCGGCCCTTTTTTCATGCAACCCATTGTCAGACAAACGCACCAGATGGACAGCGTTGCGATCGTCACACAGGTTGCCGGTAAATGGCCGAAAATGCGTTGAGGGGATACCTGGTTGAGTGGAGACATTACTGGCCTGTGTCGTCAGTGAATCAGAATCCCAAAAGTCGAACCCCTGTTTTGGCAAAAGTCAATCAGGCGCCGTCTCCTGCAGCTGGTTCAGTTTCCATTCAACAGCCTGTTTTTCAAGCCCTGCCAGCATTCGCCGCGCCTTTTCGTAAAGCGATGCCGCTCTTTTCAGTGATGTGCGGTCCCGCAGCGTGCGATTGAATCTTCCGAACTCCCACCAGGCGTCGGCCAATTCAACGATTTGAGATCCGTTTGAATCGTCGACACGAAATTCAAGTTTGGCCAACTCGTTCAATTGAGGGTCGCCGGACTTGACCCAGTGTTTCAGGGCGCCATCCAAATCGTCATGCATGACAAACAGAAAATCGCCTTGATCCAGATTTGCCGTCTGGTCGTCGGGATTGAGCGCCAGTGTCCTCCTGGCTTTCACACCGGCGTCTTTCAACTTCTCCAATGACCTGGCCTCGTTCTCCATGGTCCGGTAGCGGTTCGTCGAATCATTTTCCGTGGCCCGTCGCCCAGGATCGGGAGCGAGAGGATCGGATTCCGGCGGATCATCGACAAACGAGTCCGGAAAAATTGAACCACTTGGTCGCTCCACCGTTTTGACAGCCGGCCGGACCGGCTTTGGGGGCGGATCCGCGCTTGAAGGGTGAAACTCGGATGCGGCAATTCCGAGGGTGCCCTCGAAATTGGGTTGCAGCGGTTCTCTGGATATCCCCGTTGGCTCCTTGATTCCGGCAGCCGACGTTGTGTGACCTATCCCAGTGGGCTTGATGTGACCGACAAGCCCCGAACCCATCAATGCCGCGGCAACCCCGACGGCTGCCAATCCACCGGAAATCCACCCCAGGATACTCCAGGCAAGCTGTTTTGATTCACGCCTTTTTGTTTTCACTCGTGCAGTGGAATCGGTTCGAATCCCAATTGCCGGCAATGATCCAGGGTCAACGAATTCCGTTAAAGGTAAATTCATGTCATTCCGGGAAGGAACGAACATCGGCTGTACAACCGGAGTCGGCGTGTGTCCGAGAGCAGGAACGGTAATGACATCGGCTGTCAAACCCGGATCAGCTTGTCGGGGCGATCCCGTCATTGACGCGGGACCAACCAGGCTCATCGACTCGCTCAAACGGCCGTCGTATTCGGCTTTCCGGTCTGGCATCAACAAACAATGCCTGGCCTGAGACAGTTCCTCCAGAACTTGCTGAGAAACATCGCCATAAGGACCGGATTGATGTTCACGAACCTGCCTCATCTGTCGATCAACTGCCAACGAGATCAAACCCGGGTCGTCTTCGTACAAATCCAGTCCGAGCAGCCGATAATGATTGAGGGGACGGCTCGTCGCGCGAATACCCAGCCAATTGAGATAGGGGTCAAATTCGGACATGACGCGTTCGAGAAGAAGCGGTTGTAAAGTAAAACGTGGCAGTATCCTTGCTCATCAATCCGGCTCCTCCCCATTGTAAAGCAGCCGAATTCGTTGTCAAAACAACTGGCGTTTTGAACGGTTTCAGCAGGAAATGGATTAATTGTATCCATGTTCGTTCGGCTACGAACACGATCGATGTGTGCCACGCGAGTCGGCCTCACATAAGGGAGGACGACTCGAACGGGATCATCCGTTGGATCTGTCGGAAGTTCCCTGTCGATTGCGGTTAGCAGTTGGCTCGACGAGCGATTCACTTTGGCCCTACTGCGAGTTGACCAACAACGACTCGACCACGTCTCCGGAAATCAACCAAATTCCCCATACCGCCAAGGACAACAGGATCAGCGCCACGCCGAAAATGATCCCCATTTCTCCGACTTGTAACATCGCGATCGTGCCGCGACTGCAACCGAGCTTGAACATCGTTTCCATTTCCCGTTTTCTCAAACGAAGCGATAACAGAACGACCAATACCAGTAGAAGTGCGGTCGAGATCGCAATCAGGATAGCGTTGGCATTGAAGAATTGGTTGACTCGAAAGACCATGGACATCAACTCGCGAACGACAACGGCAGGCCTGGCGAATTGCACTTTGGCCGACCCGGAATCATAACGACCCTGCAAGATGGTTTCATTCTTAACGTCTCCGGCCACCGCAATAATCGATGTGATCGGAAAATCGTCCATGTTGCCATGGAAATGAAATGAATCAATGTTTTCGGGAGTGATTTCGATATACGAAGCGACGCCTTTGTTGGCCACGATTTTCCCGTCGTCGCGCGAAATCAGAATTGGACTGTCCGACTTTTCTTTGGTCAAATCCTGGTGACCGTGCCCCAATCCCTGAATCACCCAAGCCGTCTTGAGGTCGACAAACACCACCCAATCGTCCGGTGTGCGCGATTCGTTGAGCACGCCGGCAACGGTAAGCTTGAGCGGCGATTGACCCGCCAGGTCCAGTACATTGTCTCGATCGGAAATAATCTGATCACCCGGCCCCACTCCCAACGCGGCCGCTACTTTGCTACCCAATACACAATCGCCGATCGTGGTGAACAGCACGCCGGATTTCGGAGACAGTCCCCGAAAATCAAAGTACTCAAGCGAAGTCCCAACCAGCGGATGATTGAGAGCGGTAAACATCGAGTGAATTGGAATCGCCAATGCCAGGTTGTCCTGGCGGGCCTTTGCGACTTCCGCGTAAGGAATCGTATCCACCGATCCCGTTTTGAAATAAAGCGTGCTGAGCGTGAGGTCCAGGTCGCTCCCTTTGGCACCAATCACGGCCGGTGTGCTCTCGGCTCTTGCAACGATTTTCTGATTGAACTGCCAAACCATCAGCTTGATGGCGATCGGAAGAATCGCCGTCAATACAATGCAAGCAATCAGAATCAGTGATTTCAGTTTGTGAAACAGAACGTATTTCCACGCCAGATGAAATATTCCCTTCATTGGCAGCTCTCGCTTGAACGGTCGGTCGACATGGAACGCTCGCCCGTGATTGTCTCAACGCGGAATTGCTCAAAATCGATCGTTCGATCAAACCCGGGAAGGATCCCCAAATCATGAGTCACGACGACCAGCGTTTGACCGTTTCGCTCCGCCTGCTGGAAGATCAAATCGAGAATCAGGTGTTTGTTCCTGGGGTCAAGGTTTCCTGTCGGTTCATCGGCCAGGATGACTTTCGGTTTCGTAATCAAGGCCCGGCAAATCGCCACGCGCTGCTGTTCACCCTGGGAAAGCTGCGATGCACGCCGACTTAACTTCTGGCCCAGCCCCATCGTCTGGGCCAGTTCCAACGCATCAGTCCGAACGGAGGAGTCGAACGTCAGCGTTGAATTGATCGAAAAAGGTAACAGAATATTTTCTTTCGCATCGAGATATTCAACCAACTCGAACTGTTGAAACACCATCCCAATCCCGGCAATCCGAAAGTCGCGTCGCGCCGAATCAGACATGCCGGAAACTGGAGTTCCATTGACATGAACCAGGCCTGAGTCGGGAACCACAATGCCGGAAATCAGGTTAAGCAATGTTGTTTTGCCGCAGCCACTTGGTCCAACGATCGCAACTCTTTCCCCTTCCGCAACGCATAGCTGAGGCAAATGGAGCAGGAAATCGGATCTTGGATAACGGAACCGGAGGTTCTCGATTTCAATCATTACTTTCGAGAGCGTCCAATATTTCGCGAGATAAAATCAGCTTTTGCCTGGACAGCCAACGTGCCGTTGGGATCGTAGCATTCTCGGATTCGAGCTCGCCGATCACCTTCCGTCAGCAGGGCCTCGCCGATTTCGTTGTTAGAGAAAATGGTCGCCGTGACCACCGCGTGACTGCCCCCAGAGGAATAACCCATTCCGCGATTCTGGAAAAGCGGCCCACCGACTCCAGGTATTCCACGGGAACTCCGCCCAGATGAGTATCGCGAAACACCACCCAGGCTCATCGTGCCGCCATCGGGAACACTCACGGCAGTTTCGATATTGAACACTGAAACGACGGGCAATTGCACCGGAATACCGACTGGGCGGCCAAGACCATTTTGTGCCAATGCGAAACCGGACGAGAACCACAGGAACAACAAGAGTAATGCCAACGCCCGAAAGAATAGATTCATCTCAACTCCATGGTCGAACACCTGCCAACAAACCGTCCGTTGCGACTGGCTCTTATTGTAGGGATTGACCAGGGAAAGTTCTACAAAACATGGTCGCTGAGTCGAAGAATTGACGAACCGTTTAACTGGTTCGAAACCTGCGTATCAACCTCGGCCCAAGTCGCACAGGACCCAGATCGGCATTCAATCGTACAACCGCAGGGAAGATAGTGTCGCTCTTCGCTTTCTCGCTGTTTCAACGGTTTTCGAAAGTCACATTCGGATTGAAAACCAGAAAACTCCCGGGTGGGCAGGCCGAAATCGTTGAGATCAGTTATCGGACTGCCCGCACGGGAATCGCTGATCCACTCCAGAAGTTCGTCGAAATCTGAATTATTGAAGAACCCCCTGCCGGCCGACTGGGAGGACTGAGCAAGCTGAATCGACGGGCAACCACGGAGGGTCATTCAGTTGCCGGGGCGGGTCCCGACGGCCAGTAAAATCTTGGGAGTATTTTGTTTATTTGCGGTTGACGATTGACCTTCAAGACCATAAATTCATCGGTTTTCCCGGAAGTTCTGCCGGGAAACGCATCTTCACACCGAATTCATATCCGGTTTTTTCGACCGGAATCACTTTCGGTACGCATTTTTGGCCAAAACGGTTTACGAGTGTGAAGAGTTAACACTGTTGGGAGATGAACTGCGTGGCTGGTATTCATGAAGTAATCCGAATCCGTATGGAAGCATACGATCACTCGATTCTCGATCAGAGTGCCGCCGAGATTGTGGAAACGGCCAAGCGAACTCACTCGGAGGTTCACGGACCGATTCCACTCCCAACCCGGGTGGAACGATATACGGTTTTGGCCGGCCCGTTTGTGAACAAGAAGGCTCGTCAGCAGTTTGAGATCAGGACGCACAAGCGTTTGATCGACATTGTGCAGGCGACGGCCAAGACAATCGAAGCGTTGAATAAATTGAGTTTACCTGCAGGTGTCGAAATCAAAATCAAGGCGTCGACCAAGTAGCCTGCCGGTTTTCGAAAACAAAAACAAATAAGAACATATGGTACGGAAGTCGCGGGGACAAGCTAACCGCATTTGCTGGTTAGGCTTCCTTGACGACAGGTCCAATTGAACAAATAAGGCGAATAGTCATGACGAAAGGCATACTCGGCCGCAAGGTCGGGATGACGCAGGTGTTTGATCCCGAAACGGGAGTTGCGACACCAGTCACAGTTGTCGAAGCGGGGCCTTGCAAAGTCCTTCAGCTTCGCACCAATGAGAAAGATGGATATTCGGCCGTTCAATTGGGCTACGACGACAAGAAACGTCCAGCCAAAGACAAGCGATCCCGTCAAAGCCAGGCTGCTCGTTCTGAGCGAGGGCACGTCGCTGACATCAAATCCAAGCGGGGTGTCAAGCTGGCCTCCAAGGGGGTTGCGGTTCCGGCCAAGGCCGATTGCGAACCGAAAAAGTTCATCCGTGAGTTTCGAGGGGAAACGGAAGGTGTCGAGGTTGGTCAGGACGTCGATGTCAATGTCTTCGAAGAAGTCAAGCGAGTTGATGTCATCGGGATCAGCAAGGGGCGTGGCTTTTCGGGTGTCATGAGGCGACACAATTTCAGCGGCCAGCGAGCGACTCACGGTGTCAAGAAATGTCACCGGCATGCCGGTGGTACTGGCATGAGTGCCTGGCCAAGTCGCACCTTCAAGGGTAAGCGGATGGCGGGTCAATATGGTGCCGGGCGGGTCACGGTTCGAAACCTCGGCCTTCACAGGATCGACGCGGATAATAACCTGCTTCTGATCAAGGGCGCAGTCCCTGGGCCAAATGGTGGCTATCTGGTAATTCAAGAAACAAACAAGAAGTAGGTTGGTTTCCATTATGGCTAGTTTGCCTGTATACAACAGCAGCGGACAAGAGATCGGTAAGTACGAAATCGATCCATCGGAAATTGCGTCTTCGATCAACAAGCAGTTGTTGCACGATGTCGTCTTGATGTACCAGGCCAGTGCTCGGCAAGGTACGCACAAGACGAAGAGTCGTGCTGAGGTCGCCGGCAACAAGAAAAAAATGTACCGCCAAAAAGGGACGGGTAACGCCCGAGCGGGCAGTCGTCGAACGAACATCCGGCGTGGGGGTGGGCATGCATTTGCTATCAGGAATCGCGATTATTCGTATCGTCTTCCCCGCAAGGCGGTTCGACTGGCAACTCGAATGGCGATCGCCGGAAAGATCCAGGACGATCAGGTTCTGGTGCTGGATGGTCTTTCCATGGACGCTCCCAAGACCAGTGTGATTGCAAACATGCTCAAGGCCATGGGGCTGGAAGGCAAGAGTACTTTGATTACCACGGCGGAACACGCGCCAATGGTTTACAAGAGTGCCCGAAACGTTCAACGAGTCGAAGTCCTCCCGGTCGGCGATCTCAATGCTCTGGCGGTACTTAGGCCGCATCGCATGCTGGTGACCAAAGAGGCCATGGATCAGTTGAAGGAAAAAGCAAGCTCGGCAACCGTAGAGGCGAAGGGTTAATAAAACGATGGGCAAAGTAGTCACGAAACGAAACCGCAAGCCAGCGCTTCCAAAGAAGCTGGTTCTTGAACCGCATCAGGTCATCCTGAAGCCGACGGTTACCGAAAAAGCGATGTTCCAGTCAACCGAATTGAACCAGTACACGTTTAAGGTCAACCCGTTGGCCACCAAGACCGACATCAAGAATGCAGTTCAGAAGCTGTTTGAAGTCAAGGTTACGGGTATTTCAACCCAAACGCGGAAAGGCAAACCTCGTCGGTACAAGTTTACCTACGGGAGAACCAAGGATTGGAAGAAAGCGATCGTCACGTTGCATCCCGACGACAAGATCGACTTCTTTTAATTTGAAGGAATGGTGTCGCCAACATCCAACCGGGCTGGGAACGCCAGGGTACGACAGGCTGGTCGCGACAGAAAATGAAACCTTGGGGTTTCGCAATTATCGAATGGCGATTCGGACAAGCAACGCAACACTAAACCACACGGAAAATGGCAATGGCTATCAGAAAATACAACCCGACATCCGCAGGACGACGCGACGCCAGTGTCAGCGATTTCAAGGAACTGACGAAAGGCGTCAAGCCCGAGAAGAGCCTGTTGCGACCAATGGTCAAAAGTTCTGGGCGAAACAACCAGGGTGTGATCACGGCGCGTCATCGCGGCGGCGGACACAAGCGTCGTTATCGAATTATCGATTTCAAACGTGACAAGGATGGCGTCAAGGGAGTTGTCAACTCGATTCAGTATGACCCCAACCGAAGTGCCTACATCGCTTTGATTTATTACGTGGATGGCGAGAAGCGTTACATCATCGCACCGGAAGGTCTTGAGGTTGGTCAGACCGTCATGAGTGGAGCCGAGGCGACACCGACCGTTGGTAACTGCCTTCCCCTGAAGAACATTCCCCTGGCTTCCTCGATTCACAATATTGAAATGCGACCGGGTCAGGGCGGCATCCTCTGCCGCAGTGCCGGTGTTGGTGCGGTGCTGATGGCTCGAGAAGCCAAGTGGGCCCAGATTTCGTTGCCCAGCGGTGAAATTCGCCGCGTCCCGGCGACGTGCCGTGCCACCGTTGGCAAAGTAGGTCACTCGGAGCACGGCTCGGTTGTGTTGGGCAAGGCCGGGCGTTCACGTTGGCTGGGTCGTCGTCCACACGTTCGAGGGACCGCGATGAATCCGGTTGATCACCCGCATGGTGGTGGTGAAGGTCGGACCAAGGGCGGTCGCCACCCGGTAAGTCCGTCGGGCGTTCCAGCCAAGGGTGGACGGACGCGAAAGCTGGCGAAGGCTTCCAATGCCGCCATCGTTCGCCGCCGCAAGTCCAGGCGTTATGGCCAGTTGAAAGTCAAGTAGGATTTGGACCATACGCTTCAGGACCAACGAACAATAACAGTTTGGTTGTCAACCACAAGAACGTAAAAGAATATGAGCAGATCACAGAAAAAAGGCCCTTTCGTTGACGAAAAGGTTTATCGAAAAGTTCAAAAGGCGGAAGCTGCCGGCTCCAAGGAGCCCATCAAAACATGGGCCCGGGCTTGCACTGTGATTCCAGAATTTATCGGTTACACCTTTCTGATTCACGACGGTCGCAAGCACGTCAAAATCTTGATGACTGAAGAAATGGTGGGGCACAAATTTGGGGAGTTCGCTCCATCGCGGACTTTCAAGGGTCACGGTGGCGGCAAAAAGCGCTAACGCCGTCTTGGCCATGGGCCAGGAGGAACACGCGTGGTTGTTCGCTGAAGCGACACGGAATTGAAATAGAAACGATTTAGACGCAGACAATAATATGGCATTCCAATCACAACATCGTTACGCACGAATCAGCCCCCGCAAGGTTCGACCTTTGGCCGACCTGGTTCGTGGCAAGTTTGTTGACGAAGCTTTGGACATCCTTCGGTACCAGCCACATCGTGGTGCCCGGATGCTGGAGAAGGTCATCAAAAGTGCGCTCGCCAATGCCCAGGATCCCGATCAGAATCCCGGACGGATCGTCGATGAACACAACTTGTTTATCTCGGAAGTCTGCATTGACGGGGGACCGATGTTCAAACGGGTTCGTCCCCGGGCACGCGGCATGTCGTTCATGATCAAGAAGCGGATGTCGCATATTCGCGTCGGCATCGACGAAGTTTAAGAAACCGGTACATCAAAAACATCATCGTTCAGTGAGTTACAGATGGGTCAAAAAGTAAATCCAATTTCGTTTCGAACCGGGGTCATGGAAGGCTGGCAAAGCCGCTGGTATGCTCCCAAAGCAGAGTTCGCAACGCTCTTGGTGGAAGACAAGAAAATTCGCGACTTTGTGGCCAAACACCCGACTCAAAACTACAAGGCCGCCGGGATTGACCGGGTCGAAATTGAGCGTACCAGGGACGAGGTCAAAGTCACCCTGTTCGTTGCTCGTCCAGGTTTGATCATTGGTAAAAAAGGTCAGGAAGTCGAGCGACTTCAAAACGAGATGCAGAACCTGATTGGTCGCCGAATCAATCTGAAAGTCGAAGAAATTGGGCGACCTGATTTGCAGGCCCAATTGGTCGGCGAAAAAATTGCAGAACAACTACAGCGACGAGCCAGTTTCCGCCGCACCATGAAGCGAGCGGCGGAAGAATCGATGGACGCAGGTGCCAAGGGGATCAAGATCCAGTTGGCCGGCCGACTCGGTGGAGCGGAAATGGCTCGACGCGAAAAACATATTAGCGGTTCGATTCCTTTGAGCACGATTCGAGCAAAAATCAGTTACGGTTTTTGTGAAGCATTGACCGCTCAGGGGCAAATCGGAGTTCAAGTTTGGATTAACCAAGGTAATTACGGAGACGAAGTCGATGGCTCAGATGCCAAAGCGGGTCAAGCATCGAAAGGTCCAAAGAGGTCATATAAAAGGTAACGCCACTCGTGGGAATACCGTTATCTTTGGTGACTACGGTCTCCAGTCGCTTGATCCAGGTTGGCTGAAGGCACAGACCATCGAAGCAGGCCGTATTGCGGCCCAACAATATATTCGCGGAATTGGAAAACTGTACATTCGTGTGTTTCCCCATCGGTCGATTACCTCGACTCCATTGGAAACGCGGATGGGCAAGGGTAAGGGCGAGCCTGAATATTGGGTTGCCACGATCAGGCCCGGCACCATCCTTTATGAATTGAGCGGTGTCACCGAGCAGCAGGCCAAAATCTGTTTCGCTCGTTTGGCTCACAAAATGCCGTTTCGCGTACGGATGGTATCACGTCGCCCGATGTAAAGATCGAGCGACGATACGGGGTTGATTTCGACTTCGGTTGAGTTCGACTTCGGTTGAGTTCGGCTTGGAAACCAGAGAAACCAGAATAACGCAGTCACAAACCATTCAACAGAAAAGCGCAAAGCGAACTGATCATGTCGAGCCTATCAGAACTCCGGGAAATGAGTAACGAACAGATGGATGCGGTCCTCAAAGAGGCCTGCAAAGATCTGTTTCAGCTGCGAATCAAAGCACAAACTGACCGTTTGGACGTACCCTCGGAACTGAAGCGTAACCGAAAACTGGTGGCTCAAATCAAGACGATTCAGCGCCAACGCGAGATGGAAGCGGAACAGGCCAAGCAGGCTCCTGCCAACTCCTGAATTCTCGTCGACGTCGTGGCACAAAGACAAATTAGCAAGAGTTAGAAACACACTGGAAAAAAGCAATGCCGAAACGAATTTTAACCGGTCGCGTGAAGAGCGACAAAATGGACAAAACGCGAGTTGTTCAGATTGCGCGTCTGGTTCGGCACCCCAAGTACGGAAAAATCTACCGCGATCGAACGACTTGTTACGTGCATGATGAAAACAACGAATCCAAAGAAGGCGATACGGTCCAGATCATCGAATCGGCCCCTTTGTCGAAAAAGAAACGTTGGACCCTGATCAGCGTGATCGAGAAAAGCAGTGAAGTCGATGTTGCGGCGATGAAAGCAGCTCGCAAGCTCAAGGAAGATTCTGACGGAACCAGCGACGAAGCTCAACCGGTTGCCTCAACCGCGACCGAAGGTACGGCGGAATAACTTGCCGCCCTTAAACGACAGATACACCATTCAAACAACTGATCAATCATGATTCAAGCAGAAACCAGACTTGCCGTCGCAGACAACACCGGTGCCCGTGAAATTATGTGCATTAAGGTCCTGGGAGGGTCGCGCCGCCGGACTGCCGGACTGGGTGACGTGATCGTCTGCAGTGTCAAGAGTGTGATTCCTGGCAGCGACATCAAGAAAAAGGCAATTGTTCAAGCGGTGATCGTGCGTTGCAAGAAAAGCACGCGTCGCGAAGACGGAAGCTATATCAAGTTCGACAGTAATGCAGCCGTGATTATCGACAAAGACAGAAACCCGCGCGGCACCCGTATTTTTGGTGCGGTCGCCCGTGAGTTGCGAGAAAAGAACTACATGAAAATCGTCAGTCTGGCCAACGAAGTGATTTAGGGTGTTTGTTTGCCGCCGGCGTTATATTTCCACGAGTGATTCAGTACAGAGACACACCAGACCGGCTGTTGGAATCATCAACGGCCAACCAGAAACGAAGAAACCATGGCTCGACTAAGAGAAATTTACAAATCAACCATTCTGCCTGAACTGAAAACGAAGTTTGGACGGGAAAACGAGCTTTCGTTGCCGAAGCTGGAAAAGATCGTGATCAACATGGGAGTTGGATCGGCGGTCCAGGACAAGAAAGAACTGGCCGATGCGAGCCAGGCAATGGCTTTGATTGCCGGTCAAAAACCGGTCATCACGAAAGCTCGCAAGTCGATTGCCAACTTCCGCTTGCGTGAAGGTCAGGCGATTGGCTGCAAGGTGACCCTCCGCGGCGAAAGGATGTATGAGTTCATGGATCGACTCCTGTCATTGGCGCTTCCGCGAGTTCGCGACTTTCGCGGAATCAGTGAGAAAGCCTTCGACGGCCGGGGAAACTACAGCCTGGGCTTGAATGAATACGGTGTGTTCCCCGAACTCAACCCGGACAAGTTCACGCGAACCCAGGGGATGAACATCGTGTTCGTGACGTCCACGGAAAACGATGACGAGGGACGAGAACTGCTTCGCCTGTTCGGGATGCCGTTCAAGGACTCGAAGAAGAAAGATTGATTTGGTTGGAAGTCGGCAAGTCGATGCGGAAACGTTTCGAATGCTGCAAGATCCCGGACTCTCACGAGTTCGGTCAGTGATAAAAAACCGGGCCTCAAGGCTCATTCGGAAGAACTTACACAGACTTTTTTACAGGCTTTTGTTGTGGCAAAAAAATCGAAGATCGCTAAAGCGTCTCGACCGAAATACCCGGTTCGCCGTGAGCGCCGGTGTAAATTGTGTGGCCGCCCCCGCGCGG
>JAHEBQ010000008.1 GCA_024642205.1 Planctomycetaceae bacterium
CTCACAAAGCCAATCGAAAAAAGCCGCCTACTCAAGACGGGCGAGCATTCCGGCGATACAAACGTCGGTGGAAGGTCGAGCGATCCATCAGCTGGATCCAAAACTTCAGGCGACTTGTAACCAGGTATGAGTTCTATCATCATTTATTTCAAGGATTCGTTAACCTCGCTTGCCTCATCAACGTGGCAAAGAGGTTTTGAAAGGCCCTCTAGCAGTTCTTCACGATGAACTTGAGATTTCTCTCATAATCAATGACGAACTGAATTTGCTCAAGGGGATGAAAGTCGTCAATCAGCAGACCTTCCGACGTTCCGGTTTGGATTCCACGAACACCAGTCGGGTAACGAACACCGATAATACGGTCGGCAGTTTGGAGACCAGGAACTTTCTTTGAAACATCGAAGGGATCTGCAATCAAACCGTCGACCCACACCGAAAGAGCACACTGATTCGGGTAGTGCTTTCCGCTGCCCTCCGTTACGAAATCGCCAGTCAATGCCTCATTCGCAGCCAGCAAAACAGTGACGATTGATATTCGGCTCACCGTCTGAACTATCCGTGGACTTCCGATTGATTTTGAATTTCGCCTTTTTTCGGCTTGCGGTTTATCGTGCCCGAAGTGCGGCAAACCGGATGGAGGTCATGTCGGCTCAACGCCACGCACCGATTGGAACGATGCACGATTTCTGTTGCAAAAGCGGTTCGTCACGCCGGTTTTCGGGCAGTCCATCCCAGAGCTTGCCGAGAAAGGAAGCGGCAATACAAAACCCGTCAGATTCAACGTCGAAAGCCGACAGACAATAAAGCTGGATATCGAGCAATTGGATTGGTGACGATTTTCTTCAATCAGGATCGGCAGTCGGATGCCGCTGGTCTGTTTTCTGAAACAACCCTAAATTGATGGGGTAAGCCTGATGCCAAACCATGAACAAGGTAACCTCCATTGCTAGAATACAACGAACCCACCATTCGACGGCTTGATGTCAACGACTTTCCGCGAGGCGAAATATCTCGCGTCTGGTTACACATCATCAACAACGGAATCGGAGAACCGATTCGCATTCCCTTGATTATTGCCAGGGGCACAAAGGACGGACCAATTTTCGGCGTAAGTTCGGCGTTGCATGGCAACGAATTGAATGGAATCGCCGTCGTTCAGCAGTTGTTTTCGGACCTGCAAATCAAACAGCTTTCCGGGACGCTGGTCGGCGTACTGGTCGCCAATCCACCGGGACTGGTGCGCGAGCAACGCAATTTCAACGATGGTGTGGACTTGAACCACGTTGCTCCAGGCAATCCCAGGGGCAACATGAGCCAGCTTTTCATGCACCGTCTGGTTGATCGGATCATCGAGCGATTTGATTATCTCGTGGACCTTCACACCGCAAGCTTTGGACGAGTCAACACCTACTATGTTCGCGCGAACATGAAGGACAAGCATTCGGCGACGATGGCCCGGCTACAAAACCCCGAGATCATTCTCGACAACCCTCCCAACGACTACACCCTGCGCGGCCATGCATCGGCGCGCGGAATTCATTCGATTACTCCCGAACTTCAAGATCCGCATCAGTTTCAACACGGTGTCATTGGACAATGCCTGGCCGGGATTCATAACCAGTTGATTTTCTTGAAAATGCTGCCCGGCACTTTGCTCAGCCCGTTGGAAAAGACCACCCTCTGCGACCGATCCTATTGGACCTTCACCGACGAAGGAGGGTTCCTCAAGGTATTTCCTCATTTGGGGGAGATTGTTGAGAAAGGTCAGCCGATCGCTGAAGTACGAACGGTCTTCGGCAAAGTCGTCAAGACGTTTGACGCGCCTGAACGCGGAATCGTGATCGGCAAAAGTACGAATCCCATCAACCAATCCGGTAGCCGAATCCTGCATCTTGGCATCAATCCCCGCGAGATTGAATGCGTCATCGAGCATGCCGGATCTGCTCTTTGAATTTCCGCGATGCCTGTTAAGCGACAAACGGACAATCAATCATGGATTCAGCCGAACCCGAAGTTCAAAATACTTGTCGTGACTCGGTCAGGATTCGGAACAACCTGCATGAACTGGTTTCAGACAATTCTTTTATTCAGAGGAAACCATGGAATACTTTGGAGGGCTCTTGATCGGCCTGTTGCTTGGCAGTGGATTTACCTGTCTTGCGTTGCGATTCAGAACGAACCGACATAACAGCGATGTTCGCCAACCGGTGGTCGAAATGCTGAAATCGCATTTCCATCCGGTTGCCAGCGAAAACGTAACGATCTCGGAACGCAAGTTTCCGTTCCGGGTACGTGCCGACCTGCAACGGGCAATTGACCGGTTGTTTACCGCAGAAACCCAAGTCATGCACTTTTGTGGAGTTCGCAAGGAATTCGCGCATGAAGGTATTTCGCTGACCGACTGCATTGTCGAAAATTCTCACTACCCGACTTTGTCCGTTCCTCCAGAATACGAAGAGTTGGATATCGGTAATGATTCGCCGGTTCGAGTGCTGAAGGTCGGCCTTTGGTTGTTGGAGAAAAACAACATTCGGTTCGCCGTCTTGCTGTCGCCGGCTGGCAATTACGGACATGTTACAGGTATTCAGTTTCAGGTTGGCGCACCGAATTCACCGGACGGAACTCAAATCGTTCAGGAGTTCTTTCAGCACCTGGAGGTCGCAGTTCTCAAGGCCGAGTCTTACCGCGGAAAGGTACTTTCGCTTGAGCAGGCGGAACATTCATACACAGGCGAGTCCGCGGGTATCGCAGTACACAAACTACGAACCGTGGAACGGGATCAGGTCATCCTGCCGGAATCCACGTTGAAACTGCTCGAACGAAATGTGATTCAATTTGTTCGACAACGCAAGCAACTGGCGAGCTACAACCAGTCGACCAAGAAAGGCATCCTGTTTTACGGCCCTCCTGGCACTGGGAAGACTCATACGATCCACTATCTCTCGCGTGCTCTCAACGATCACACGACACTGTTGATTTCCGCCGAACAAGTCGGTTTATTGAGCGAATACATGACCTTGGCGCGACTGCTGCAACCCAGCATCGTAGTCATGGAGGATGTTGATTTGATCGCCCGGGACCGGGCCAGCATGAACAGCGCGTGCGAAGAAGTCATGTTGAATAAACTACTTAATGAAATGGACGGGTTGAAGCCGGATACTGATATCATCTTCATTCTGACGACGAATCGTCCGGAAACACTGGAAGCTGCATTGGCATCGCGACCTGGACGGGTCGATCAGGCGATTGAATACCCACTTCCGGATGCCACCGGACGCAGCAAGCTTGTTCGGCTCTACTCGACCGGTATCAAACTCGCCGACACGGTGACGGAGGAAATTGTGCGACGAACCGAGGGGGTCAGTCCGGCATTCATCAAGGAACTGATGCGCAGGTCCGTGCAATTCCACGTTGAAAGAAATGGAAATGGGGAAGTCAGTCAATTCGACGTGACGTGTGCCCTCGACGAAATGCTCATAAATGGCGGAGTACTGAACCTAAAACTGTTGGGGGCTACCGCCGTCAACGAGCACTGATCATAATCGATGCTCCGATGTATTGATCACTGTTGAGGATTGGGAACCCGGTCTTCCGGGCAATTTGCGTTGCCGTTTGGCAGAAGGCTAGGCCAGAACACCAGTCCTCTGGTGAAGTTTTCTGCAAACCTTCGACGGATATGGAAACAGCCCATGCCCCCTCGATTCTTCTTGATCACGGTGTCCTGGTTGGTATTGGGCCTTGCTCAACTGGCGAAAACCCAGGCAGACGAGCAGACTGGATGGATGCAGTACCGCGGCCCAGACGGGGCAGGGCGTTACCTTGCGCCCGATCCGTTGCCGGAGAAACTGGATTTTGATTCGAATCTAATCTGGAAAATCAGGATCGCTCAGGGTCATTCGTCTCCCATTGTCGTCCAGAACTCGATTGTTTTGACTGGATACGAACCCGGAAAATTGTCGACGTTGTGTTTCGAACTGGACACGGGGAAACTCCGTTGGCAGCGCGACCTTGAAGTCAAGGTATTTGAACGAACTCATCCGCAACACGGTCCCGCGACACCCACACCCGTGAGCGACGGGAAACGGATCTTTGCAACCTTTGGTTCCTTTGGAGTCGTCGCATACGATTTAGACGGAACCGAGTTATGGCGTGATGAAAAAAGGCTCCACCGAAACATGTTCGGATCGGCAAGTTCACCGATCATCGTCGATCGTAAGCTGTTAGTTTTCGCGGGAAACGAAGACGAATCGCTTTTACAGGCTCTCGATCCATTGACAGGTAAAGTCATTTGGGAACGACGCAAACCGGGACCAGCGTCGAGTTGGTCAACGCCCGTCGTTTGGACCAAAGGGGCCGACACCACGGTATTGGTTTACGAGCCGTTTCATCTACGTTGTATTTCGATGGTCGACGGGCGCGAAATATGGTCCGTTCCCGGGCTCGCCGACGAACCAATCACCCTTCCGCAGGTCAACCATGGATTGATTATCACGACGTCCTACAACATGCGATTGAACAACGAGGTAATCGGATTACCGAGTTTCGAAGCATTGCTTGAACAATGCGATGTCGACGGTGACGGGATGATTGACCTGGAAGAATCCAAATCCAACCAAAGCGTTTTGTCGCGTCCCGATGCTGACGGTCAGGGAGATCATCCGTTGAGAATGTTCTTCCGGGAGATGGATGCAAACAAGGACGGAAGAATTCAGACCGACGAGTATCCGCGTCTCAAGGCCTGGGTTGATTCGTTCGAGCACGCCAACGGCTTCATCGCGTTGAGGCCCGGCGAACAGAATACCGTCCCGAAACTTGCCTGGCAGCATGAAGTCGGAGTTCCCGAATGCCCCAGTCCAATTGTACTGGATGGCAAACTGTTTGCTGTGAGAAATGGGGGCGTCGTGACTTGCCTGGACGCTGAAACGGGAAAACTCTTGTTTCAAGAACGGCTCGCGTCCGGCGGTCCCTACTATGCCGGAATTGTGTCTGGCGACAAGAAGATTTACCTTGCTTCGCAACGAGGACGATTAACCATTTTATCGACGAGTGAACAGCCCCGGGTGCTGGCGACGGCCGATTTGGGAGAATCGGTTCATGCGACACCGGTGCTTGCATCAGGTTATTTGATTGTCAGAAGTCAAAACCAGCTTTGGCTTTTCGGTGGTCCGCCGGACCGCAAAAAAGAATGAGTTACAAGCTTTTGTGAAAAGCCGCCGAACTTTCAGGAACAATACGATGACATCTCGCGTTCCCATTTTTCTTGTTCTGTTGTCGATTGCATGGGTCGGGATCCCACGATCATCCTGCTTGACCCGGGCGGACGATTGGCCCCACTGGATGGGACCGAGACATGATGGAGTTTGGCGCGAAAGCGGCATTCTGGATACTTTTCCGGAAGGAGGTCCGAATGTTCTCTGGCGGGCGAAAATTGGTCAGGGCCACGCGGGACCGGCCGTCGTGGGTGATCGACTTTACGTCATGGACCGAGTGGTTGGTAATCGATTGGTCGAAGGGGACAAACCACAAACGCCAGGACCACGATCAATCCCCGGCAGCGAGCGGGTGATCTGCATGGATGTCAAGTCCGGCGACACGGTGTGGACGTACGAATATGACTGTCCTTACCAAATCGCCTACCCGACCGGCCCTCGCTGCACGCCAGCTGTCGATACCGAATATGTTTATACACTTGGAGCGATGGGAAAACTGATATGCTTGCGGGCGGCCACTGGCGACGTTGTCTGGGAGAAAAATCTGACGGACGATTACGATACGAAACCGCCGTTGTGGGGATTTGCCTCCCATCCCTATGTCGATGGAAACAGGCTTTTGGTCGCGGTTGGCGGGAAAGGTTCCGGGATCGTCGCATTTGACAAGAAAACCGGCGCCGAAATCTGGAGATCGGTCACGACCGCCGACATCGGTTACGCCCCGTTGGTCATCTTCGAACACACCGACGGCAGGCAGCTTATTTACTGGCACACCGAGTCGATTGATTCGCTCGATCCGGAGACTGGCAAACGGTTTTGGAGTGTCAAGTTTCCGGAAGAAAAAAACGAATCGCAAGTGTCCGTTGCCACTCCCCGCATTTTTGGAAACAGGCTTTTGATTTGTGAATACTACAAGGGTACGGTTCTGCTGGAAATCGGCTCAAATCCTCCGTCGGTCACACAACTCAGGCGAAGTTACAAAACTGATCCTAGAAACCGCTCGACCCTCAATACCTTGATGACGACGCCGCTGGTCAAAAACGGGTTTGCCTACAGCGTGGCCAATGACACAAAAGACAACGGTCTTTTCCGTTGCATCGAAATTGAATCGGGAGAGGTAAAATGGACCAAACCTGATTGGATGGGGTCGAAACCGGTAATCTTTTCGACTGCCTTTATCGTGGAGCATGAAGACAGGAATTTCATCTTCAACGATGCGGGTGAATTGATGATTGTCAAGCTATCACCGGATGGATTCGAGGAAATCGACCGCGCCGCATTGATCAAGCCAACGGGTGTCACTCGCGGGCGTGACATTGTTTGGTGTCATCCGGCGTTTTCAAACGGTCGAATGTACGTTCGAAACGATGAGGAGATTATCTGTGTTGACCTGCGGAAGACCGGGGCTTCCACCCAATCGGAGAAATAGGCATTGCACGCTTACGCAATCCATCGCCAATTGTGCTCTGGCTTCCTGTTGGTGGAATCATGGGCTGCTACGACGCGTTGAATCGATCACGGCAGAGTCGTTAACCGCTAATCTCAATCCAAAGTAAGAAACGATGACAAACCAGGAGCAGTTGGGGCTTGAATCATTCAAGCAATTTGAGCGACCGTAGTTTTGTGCCAGTTGCCAGGTCGCATTCGCCAACATTTTGAGGTCTTAAAGAGGCTTGGGTGACAAAACCTCAAATTCCAGCAGCGCCGCTGGGAGCCGATCAACTGGATACGAAAACCAGCTATTTAACACCATATTTCTCCGCAATTGCGTATTTCTCTTCGACGCCGATGAGTTCATTGAATCGTGAAAAATTCATCAGCTCCTGTTTGGCACCCAACGTGGTGCCGTCAGCCTTGAGTTTCGCGTAAATCGAATCGACAGCGGCAGCGGCAGCGTAAAGCCCGCACAGCGGATAGAGAATCAGCTGAAAACCCATTTCTGCAAGCTCTTTCTGTTGCAGAACCGGCGTCATTCCCCCTTCGATCATGTTGGCAACCAGAGGTCCTTCGACTCGCCTGCCGATTTCCGCAAGCTGCTCCATGCTACCGGGCGCCTCGATAAAGCTGGCATCCGCGCCCACAGTTCGAGCGGCTTCGACACGTGCGATGGCCTCATCAAGACCGAGTACCTGCTCTGCATCGGTGCGAGCGACGATAAAAAAGTCGCGCCCGTTTCGTGCATCGACGGCCGCGCGAATTTTCTGAACATACTCGTCACGGTCTATCAACTTTTTGCCACGCATGTGTCCACATTTTTTTGGCCATTGCTGATCTTCGAGGAAACATCCCGCGGCACCGGCGTTGATCAAGTCGTTCACGGTGCGGTATACGTTCAGCGGATTTCCATACCCGGTGTCTGCATCAACGATGATCGGAATGTCAACGCTGTTGCAAATCGCCTGAGCCGCCACAGTGATTTCCGTTTGTGTGAGCAATCCAAAATCGGGTTCGCCGATCCGGGTCGCCGCCACCGAATAGCCGGAAATAAAGGCCATTGGGAAGCCATTTTTTTCAGCAATCGCGGCCGACAACGCGTCGAAGACTCCCGGAAAAGCCAGGGATCCGACTTGACCGAGAATTTGATGAATACGTGTTTCAAACATGATCCGCGTTTCCTGGACTGTGAGTTGGCGTTGAATGACTTGTTGATTGAACGTATTCCGACGAAAAGCAGTCGGCAGGGCAACGCCCACTCGGATTACGGATGGTTGCTCCCATGCTCCGCCACGATTCTGGCAAAGTTAATGACATTTTCGTGGTTTTTTCGCGACGAGCCTTCATCCGTATTCATTTGATACGCCAGGGAAAAACCGTGAAGCCGCGAGAATTCGATTTGCGTGAGGTAGCCCGGCATCATTCCAGCGTGCCCCAGGAATTCACCAATCTCCGATTGCCACACAAATGTTCCCAGGCCATAGCCCTGCTTGGCTGGTTTTCCGGTTCGAAAGTCAACGGGCTGAATCATCTGCGAGTAAATCTTACTGTCGAGCACCTCGCCACTGTGCAGCGCCCGAATCCATTTTGCCAAATCTCCGGCACTTGCCATGAATCCGCCGCCACACCATTCAAAGCTGGGGTTGAGCACATAACTTCCGTTTTCGACCGTCTTGGTGGGGAGCCCGAAAGGGTTATTTTTTCCAATGTATCCCTGCATCAACCCAGGTAGCCTGGCCTGAGTCGTCGGAACTGTTTTTTTGAGTTTCAAAGGCTGCAAAAGCCTGCGTTGCGTTTCATCATAGAACGAATTTCCGGTGACCTTCTCAATAATCAATCCGAGAACCATGTAATTGGTATCACTATACCCCCAGCCTTCACCAACCTTGTGCTTGGGTTCGGTGTCCAGAATGACCGAAATGCACTCGCGAGGCGAGTGCGATTTCATCGGAGCCTCCTTGATATCCGCCAGAAATTTCTTGGCAAAGACATAACGCGGCAACCCGCTCGTATGATTCATTAACGATCGGATCGTAAGCGCCTCGGCATTGGGTAGTCTCGAAAACCAGCTCTGATCCGAATCACTGAAATACTTGCTAACCGAATCATCGAGCTGGATCTTCCCTTCGGATACCAATTGCAGTGCGACCGCCGAGACAAATGTCTTTCCCGTACTTCCAATCATCATCTGACCGTCAATGGACATCGGGGTCCTGGATTCGAGATCTTCGAAACCGGACGCAAGGTTGACCAATCCTCCATCGGGCAAACAAATCGCCAATGTGGCACCTGGCAACTTTTCTTCCGCTACGACAGTGTCCAGCGCCAACTGTAATTCAACCCGCAATTGAACCAGGTTGTTGACAGGCTTGTTTTCCTGACAGCTGGCAACGCCAGCTTGCCAGGCTAGAAGCGACTGCAACACAATCATAGACGTCAAAAAAAATCTGGCTCGCATTGTATCTACCTTCCTTGAAATCAATTCACTCATTATCCCGGTTGACCGTGTTCGGCGAAAACGCTGGAAGGCAAATTGCCACATATTCAGCCCCGCCAGTTTCGGGAGTACTGTATCGAATCCATTCCCCCGCTTCACAGATCACACCTTGACCTGCTTGAACCATGAATTCGCCATCTCTCGATTCGACGCGAAGGCTGCCGTTGATGACAATCGTGCACTCACGAAAACCAGGCGTTTGTCCCGGCTCGAACCAACCCTCGGGGGATTTCATTATTGCCACGCTCAGTTGCTCATCGCCTGTGTTGACCCTGCCAACAAATTCTTCGATCCGCTTGGGCTTGTTCCCGGCGGCTTCGATTACGGTCGGCGATCCAATCAACTGTGGCATCGTATTACTCGGCATGAGTTGTTAACAGGTTCCGGAATTTCTCCTGCAATTGTAATGCGTTTGAGGCCGGCTCAAACCCTGAGGGGGACATTGAATCGAGTTTTCGACGCTGCCGGAAATCTGCGGTCGACCTGCATCCGATTCCAAAATTCCGGCACAACCAAACACCGAGAAATCGGCACAATTGGTGGTGGATATCACTTCTTGGGTATGAGCAGGTCACCCGTAATGCACTGGAGATTCTCCGATCCTTCTCCAGACGGAGACGTTGGGATATCCCACCATTGCGTTGGTCTTTGACAGAAACGAAACGCCGATAGGAACTTGATTCCACTGGATTCGCATTGCCAGCCGCCACTCGAGGCGCTGAACCGACGAGCGGAATCGCTCGACCTGTGCGCAAATGTCTGGTATCGCCCGGGAGGTTGATTCTTGAAAATCACAAACAGGAAACTGGATTTGACCGAGGTTGGACACTGCCCATACCCGCCGGTGAACTTGGATTCCAAACGAATCTTGGAATACCAACGAATCAGTAGAGGTCCGAATCATCCAAGGCTGATTCGACGCGACGGCATGATAGTTGCTCATTCATGTACCCCGGTTGTCTTGATCCAATTACGTTTCTCACGCGCGCTAGGTGACAGGTTTTTGATCGGCGGCCAGCTCAAATCCATGTCTTTAATAGAATTGGAAAAACAATGGTTAAGACTGATTCCAGTGCCGCAACCAAGGCCTTGGTGACCGTATTTGATGATGTGGGAACCGCAAAAAACGTCGTAGAAGAACTACACAAAGCGGGGTTTCCCGTCGACAAAATCGAACTGGTCACACACAGCGTGGGAAACGAAGCACCAGAAATCACGACGCCCAAAGTTCACGACACGACCGCAACATCGATGGTCAACAGCGCCGTCAGATGGAGTGGACTTGGTGCCGCAGCGGGTGTCGTCGCGGCAACTTTGGCTCCGTTTCCAGGACTCGGATTGGCGATGATTTTCATGGGTGGTTTAACCGGAGGAATCGTTGGCGGGATCGCTGGAGTCGAACACGCCAACGAAGACGACTCGGTTGATCTACCGTCGCTGAACGAATATGAAGAATTGGTCAAAACAGGCGACAACCTGGTGGTCGTTCTCGGAAATCACGCCGATGTCATGCGAGCCGAGGCGATTGTCCAGAACATGACTCATGTTCGCAGTCATATCCACACGCTGCATGGACATCAGTTTCACGAGCATCCGACGGGTTAATAGAGAGGGGCTGACCGGAAGCCGCGATTGGCTGTCGCCTATTCAGAATCGATCGCAGTCTCGCATCGAATGTTTGCCGATGGCCAGGAAACAAACGGCGATTACTGGCAGGTAACGGTACCAAAATTGATCAACTCAGGATCGGTCCGATCAATTTGCCATGCACATCGGTCAAGCGGCGTTCGAATCCGTTGTGCCGGAATGTCAGTCGTTCGTGATCGAGTCCCAACAAATGGAGGATCGTAGCGTGAAGATCGTGAAGCGAAGAAACATCCTCAACCGCTTTGAAACCAAGTTCGTCGGTCGCGCCATGGCTGTAACCCTGCTTGATGCCAGCCCCGCCAAGCCACGCGGTGAATCCGTTGGGATTGTGATCCCGCCCCTGGGCTCCCTTTTGAAACATTGGCATGCGCCCAAATTCCGTGCACCAGACAACAAGCGTGTCTTCCAGTAATCCTCGCTGCTTCAAATCGTTGAATAACGCTGCGACGGGTTGGTCCATGATTTCGCCATGGGTATCGTATTGCTCACGCAGTTTTTGGTGGCCATCCCAATTGAGTGCCCCGGCGCTGGCATAGGCGCCATTGAATAACTGGACGAAACGCACCCCATTTTCGATCAAGCGACGAGCCAAAATGCAGTTTCGGGCAAACTCGGCTTTGGTTTGGTTTTTTGAATCGGCACCGTACGAAGTTATCACGTGTTGTGGCTCGTCAGATAACACGGAAACTTTCGGCATCGACAATTGCATCTTGCCTGCGAGTTCGTAACTGGCAATCCGGGCCGCGAGACGGGAATCACCTGGATGCCGGGACAGGTGCTCATCGTTCAGCATTCGCAGCAGCGATTTCGCAGCTCGATCCTTTCGTTTTGAAATATCGGCGGGTGGATTCAGGTTGCGGATCGGCTGTGAACTGGTTAGTGGCGTCCCTTGAAAAACGGCAGGCAGAAACCCAGGTCCCCAATTGTTCACACTGGCCTGGGGAACACCGCGAGGATCCGGAATGGCGACGAACGCCGGAAGCTCCTGGTTTTCAGTTCCCAGCGCATACGAGATCCAGGCTCCCATGCTGGGAAACCCGTCCAGAATGAACCCGGTTGAAAGAAAGTTTTCCGCCGGGCCATGCGTATTGGACTTGCTGGTCAACGAATGAACGAAAGAGATTTCATCCGCCAATTCCGCGATATGGGGAACCAGGTCCGAGATCATCTTTCCCGAGTTTCCGTGGGGCCGGAATTTGTACTGTGGCCTTGCGAGTTCCCCCGATGGCCCCTGAAACGTGACCGGCGGGATGTCCTGGAATGGCTGGCCGTCGCGCTTGATCAGTTCGGGCTTGTAGTCAAACGTCTCCAATTGGCTGCAGGCACCGGCGCAAAACACCAACAACACTCGTTTGGCTTTTGGTTCCACATGTGGCGGGCGGACGGCAAATGGCCGGGCCGGATCGATCGCGGGCCGGTCGTCGGCAAGCAAACCTTCGCGATGAAGCAGGTCGGCCAACGCAATCGCGCCCAGACCGATGGCGGCAGAGCCAAGTAGATCCCGTCGAGTTGGAGAGCAATCGTTCATGGTCTATCGTTCCAGGGAACGCGACAATCGCGGTCCCGGTGTTTTCTTTCACGATCCAAAAAATCCGTCGCGCAACGGTGGGCCAGCGTTGATCGCCAGGGTCCGTGTTGCATGGCATACTCGCACAAAACTATTATGGCAAAAACAGAAACTCATTGCTGTTGAAAATGACCCGGCAAACGACATCGAGCCCATGCTCCCGGGCAACCTGCAATGTCGCTACGGCCTCAACGTCGGTCGGTTTTCGGCCCAGAGCATTCATGAAAACCAGTTCAATCTGACTTTCGATCGAATTGCCCGACTGCGATTTCACTCGTTCAGCAAACCGCAGGGACTGCTCCGCGATAAATGGGCTGTTAAAGAGATTCAACGCCTGAATCGCTGTTGTCGACTGACTCCGTTTAGGCATTGGCTGTCCAGCATCAGGGCAATCGAACGCACCGAAGAGAGGAACGGTTTCCATTCGAACCTTGTGAGCATAAATCATTCGCCGGAGCGCATCGTGATCGAAACTCTCGACCGGCGGAAATCCCGAAAGTCCTCCTCTGGATTTAAAGAAATCAAAACCGGGTCCACCCATTTCCAGGTTCAACTGGCCACTGACAAAAAGTATGCTGTCGCGAATCGCTTCGGCTTCGAGACGACGCGACGGAAATCGCCAAAGCAGCCGACAATCGGCATCCACTCCATGAGCACGGGAATTCATCGCGGCGGATTGTTGATACGACGCGGACGACAAAATCAGGCGGTGGAGCTTTTTCAACGACCAGCCGCTTTCAATCAATTCTCCCGCGAGCCAATCCAGGAGTTCCGGATGCGTAGGGGGAGTGCCATTGAGGCCAAAGTCACTGGCCGTGTCGACCAGGCCGGAACCAAAATGATACTGCCAGACACGATTGACGATCACGCGAGCCGTCAACGGGTGGTCCGGACTGGCAATCCAGTTTGCCAATTCAACGCGACGCTTCCGTTCATCGTCTTCCGACAATGCCTCCCCACCGAAGATCGCCGGAGTCCGGGGCGCGACCTCCTCGACCGGTTGTTCCGGATCACCACGCAAGAGTACGTGTATCACATCCGGCTCCCGCATGACTCCGCCGTAAACCAGCCTCGGTTGGTCAAGTTGCGATTTTCTTTTTTGCAAATCTCTCAATTCGACGACCAGGCCCTGGAGGTCTGGATTCGATCGAGCGTTTCGAGTCAACGACTGGAACGCGACGGCGGGTGTACCCTGGGGAGCTCGATCGGCGGAACTCGCGACGGTTTTCCAGTTCACTCCATCGAGCGAGGTTTCAATCTCGTAATCGACCGGCAACCGATCCTTGAATTTGCCTTCGCGGTCGCGTGCCCATTCGATCCGACCGATCCTTGCGATTTGCGAAAATTCCAATTGCACCCAGCCGTGCCCCTTTTCATTCGAAATCCAGCTGTAATTATTCCCGTGTTTCCCGTCGTTGATATGTTTGAGCTGGTGGATACCTGCCTCAGCCAGGTTGCCGGACGACGTTGCTTTTGTCCCGTTGGCCGCCAGGGCAATATTCTCCCGTGATCCATCAACCGTGAAGATCTGTAATTCGTCGAGACAGGGTTCGTACTGGTTGTCGTTATTGGTCGCGTGGGTGGTAAATCGAACAAATTTCGCATCGACGGGTGAAAACCGCTCAAGATTGCGGTTCGCTTGAACGGGTTCGCGAAGTTGCAGGAAGCCAGTTGGACCGTCGGAACCCTGCCATGCTTCCTGGAGAACAATCGTGTCGGCCGTAATGCCCGTCCCGGTTTCCCCACCCCGAAGGATCAAGCGGGTCGTTTCAGTTATCTCGTGAATTCCGGCATCAAACAACCCACTCCATAACGGCGCCTGTTCCGATTCACCCTCCGCGACACCCGAGAAAAAGCGCTGGTCGATCCTGGCAATTTCTGTTTGATCGTTCGATGTTTGCAAATCGCCATCTCGATCCAGGACATAACGCGCGTCGCGCGTATGGTCGTCACTACCATCGACCCCCCATGAGATCCAAAAACGAAATCGCCCACTCGATTCGGGGTTCCAGGTAAAAACATCTTCACCCGGATTGTTCGTCCACCAGGTGTAGCGCCCTCGACTGAGATTGGCGACGTGAGATGCATCGCCCGGATCATCCCGGTAACCTCTTCCTGCGCCGGGCGGATTAATTCCGTTCCCATTTTTTTGAGCAAGCGAAGTCCCTCGCGATTCGTCTTCGTCGTCCAGGATGATCGTTGTTCCAGTAAATGCGATCGGTTCGTATTGGCGAAGTTGTTCCGTCAGTTCGGCAATTCTCGGCTCAAGCCTGGCTGATTCAGATTCGCGTTGTTGTTGCAGGTTGTCCCGGATTTTCCGATCGCCGTAATCCACACCGGCAAAAAAAGCCTGCATCGCATAGTAGTCTCGTTGTGAGATCGGATCGAATTTGTGATCGTGACAGCGGGCGCAACCCACGGTCAAACCGAGAAACGTCGCGCTGGTTCCGACGATCATTTCGTCCAGTTCGTCTTGACGGGCCAGTCGTTTCGAGGCGTCGTCTTTTCCAATTTGTCCAGGTAGCAACACCGCGGCGGCAACCAGGAAGCCGGTCGCCGCATCTTCACCAACAGAATCGCCCGCCATTTGCTCAAACACAAATCGGTCGTACGGCTTGTCCTCGTTGAAAGCGCGAATCACATAATCGCGATAAGGCCAGGCGTTGGGTCTCGGCGTGTTGACCTCAAAGCCGTGTGTGTCGGCGTACCGCACCAGATCGAGCCAGTGTTGGGCCCAGCGTTCGCCATATCGCGGGCTGGCAAGCAGATGATCCACGCATGCATTAACGGCAAGTGTTGGATTCCTGTTGAAAGCCAATTCGAATTGCGTGATTTCTTCCGCAGCCGGTGGCAGACCATGAAGATCAAGATAGAAACGACGAATCAACGTCCTTGCCTCCGCCGGTTGTGCCCGCGAAAGTCCATTGGCAGAAAGTTGAGCTTGAATGAAGGCATCAACCGGATGTTCGTTTTCGGCACCTGGCCGTTTGATTTTTCCGATCGGTTGAAAAGCCCAATGCTGGCGTGGATCGATCTGCGGCCTGTCGTTTTCTGGTGAATCACCCCCGGAGCGTATCCATTGGCTGAAAATCGCGATCTGTTCCGGCGTGAGCGCCTCCCCACCGGGAGGCATTCGTTGACCTGGATCGGACGCCGAAATCCGCTGCAACAAAAGACTCTGGTCCGGTTCCTTGAGGTCAATCGCCGGGCCACTTTCGCCGCCAGATCGGATCAAGGCACCCGTATCCAATCGGAGGTCCGCCTCCTGCTTGATCGCACCATGACAGGCAAAACACCTTGTCTTGAGAAGTGGTTTGACGCGATCGCGATAAAATTCGACGTTTTCGTCTTCGCCAGAACTGGAATCTGGAAGTGCGACACAGAAGCACACCATTAGCCAGCCAAATGTAGTCATTCGTTGAGACATTCCATCGTGCCAAATCAAACCAAGGACAACCTTCTATTGATCACGATAGTCTAACGGGTCGTCGAACCCCATGTGCATGTTTGAATGACATGCCGACCGCTGAAACTTGCCGTGTCGTCCTGATCCAGCAGTTTCTCGGCATTTATCCGGGACTTCAAGCCTGTTTTCACCTTTTTGTCGGCGTCGGATTCGTCTGCGATCGACGTTGCTTCGTTTCGCTTCAGGTTGATTAGTTTTTCTCAGTGTCAGAATTCGAAGCCGTTTCGTCGTCTGGATCCGCGATCAACGTTTCCCTTGTGCTGTCGTTATCATGAGAGGTTTTTACCTGATCAAGTTGGATATAGATTTCGAGCAACTCCGCTTCTGCTTCGGCTGCCGCCTGTTTGGCTTCTGCATCCCGTTTTCTGACTTGCCGGGCTCGCTCCTTTTTCTTTTGCAGTTCGGCCCGGATAGCGGCCTGAATCTGGTCTTTGGTTGGAACAACCGGGAACTCGACCTTGGTCAAGCCACGGTCAACGACCCAGACGTTACGAAACCGGACGGGGTCTCCATGATCCTGAAACTTCATCGGCGACAGCAGCGGGCCTTCGGGCTTGCCGGCGCCCGTTTTGTTCGCCAGCGCGACGTCGTCTTGAACTTTGGTTCCGTTCACCCACGACGTCACGTGGGCGTCCCGAATTTTGGTACCGTCAGCAGCCCAGCGAGGAGCCGTGAATTGAACGTCGTATGTTTGCCAGACCAGTGGAGGAAAGCACATATTCAAGTCGGGAGCCTTGAATTTATAAAGTGCGCCGCAGCCGTCAATGGCTGGAGTTTGGGCGAACGAATCCAGAACCTGGCACTCGTACCGACTCTGCAGGTACAAACCACTGTTGCCTCGTTTCTGTCCATCGGCATGCGGCATGTAAGGTAATCGAAACTCAATGTGCAGATTAAAGTCTTGAAACATGGGCTTCACATCGGCCCCTTGCATCAACAGTCCGTCGTCGGTCATCTCTGCGTTCACGAACTGTTCGGTTGTTGTCCCATCAAACAGAACCGTTGCGCCTTCCGGCGGATTGGCATACAGCGTGGGGCTTTTCCGATTGATTCTTTTCAGCTTACCGACTTTGTTGCCTTCCAGATCAACCAATCGGCAAGAATCTTTCTCAACCATCACTGCCCAAGGGCCGCCCGAGAGCACTACAAATTCGCCAGATCTTTTTCCAATCATCCGAATCGGTTCCGGTTGGTGGTTCTTTTGGCCAGGCAAGCCACCGAGGAAAGCGACGGCGTCAAACTGATCGTCACTGATGGCTCGAATTTGCAGTCCCAGCAATTCGGAATTCCTGTCATTCGCCTTGACGACTCCCACGAACTCGCCTGTCAATGCGAACGTCCAATTGTCTCCGGGTGGCTCGGTGAAGGCAGGGCCTTTGTCATTTGCCTTGTCTGGTGATGACTGAGCATGGAGACATTGACCAGGGGCAACGACCAAAAGAATCACGAAAAGCAGCAGAAGTTCGATGAGGCGCGGCATTTGTTGACCATCTGTCGGGAAATGAAAAGTAAGTCTTCCACTCTAATTTCTACTCGGAAAAATGCAATTTCCCAAACCCGGGAACTTGTCGGTTATTTGATTGATTTTGGGTGCTCTTTCTAGCAAAGTCGAAAGAACTGGTACTTTGTCGTCAAAATATTATGTTACGCTGAAACAACCCGACCGGTGACCGAACATCTGCTGGTCGGGCCCATTTCCTGGTTGGAGCCGCAAATGAAAGCGTGGTTGATCTTGTGGTTGATCGGCTCAATCGTCGCTGTTGATGCGCTGGCGGATGACGTTGATTATCAGCGTGACATCAAACCCTTATTGGCTGAAAAGTGCGTCGCTTGTCATGGGTCACTGAAGCAGGAGGCGGGTCTCAGACTCGACGCCGGTACGTTGATCGTGACCGGAAGTGCCAGTGGTCATGTTCTCGAGCCCGGCAAGGCATCGGCCAGTCTGTTAATGGACCGTGTCGTCGACACCGATCCCGATCAGCGTATGCCGCCCCACGGTGTTGGCGAAGCGCTTGATCCGAGGCAGATTGAATTGTTGCGGACCTGGATCAACCAAGGTGCTGTCATTCCCGAGCACGAGAAAGTTCCAGGCGACCCGCTCGATCATTGGGCTTATCAAATTCCCCGCAAGGCATTGATTCCGGCAAGCGAGGATTCGCAACTTCCAGTTAACCCGATCGACGCATTGATACGCAGCAAACAGCAATCGATGGGGCTCGAGTCGATTGGCCCGGCGGATCGTCACACGCTCCTCCGACGGGTTTATTTTGACGTGCTCGGCTTGCCACCCTCAAGGAAACAAATCGATGATTTTCTGCAGGATTTTCCGCCGAAAGCCTGGGACGAGGTCGTGGACGAACTGCTTGACAATCCCCATTACGGTGAACGTTGGGGGCGGCACTGGATGGATGTCTGGCGGTACAGCGACTGGGACGGTTACAAACAGGAATTGCGCGGTAGCCAACGTCACATCTGGCGGTGGCGTGACTGGATTATCAATTCGATGAACTGCGACAAGCCGTATGACCAGATGATCCTGGAAATGTTGGCCGCCGACGAAATTGCGCCGACGGACCCCGAGGCGCTCGCGGCCACCGGATTCCTGGCCCGAAACTACCACGCCAGCAACCGTAACATCTGGCTGGATGCAACGGTGGAACACACCGCAAAGGCTTTTCTCGGCATGACGATAAATTGTGCTCGCTGTCACGACCACAAATATGACCCAATTTCACAGCAAGCCTACTATGAATTTCGGGCCATCTTCGAGCCGCACCAGGTTCGGACCGATCGCGTTCCGGGACAGCTCGACGTCAACATCGATGGATTGCCACGGGCGTTTGACGCCGACCTTTCGGCAAAGACGTTCCTGTTCGAGGGAGGCAACGAAAAAATCCCCTGCAAGGATTTGGTGATTACGCCCAAGCCGCCCGGGATTCTCGGAGACCATTTCGAGGTTCACGCTGTGCCCTTACCGGTGGAATCCTACTTTCCCGCCATGCGTGATTTTGTGGTGAGCGAACAACGGGCCAACCTGAGGAACCAACTGGAAGAAGCAGAACGCCAGTTGAAAGAGTCAGCAGCCTCCCTGGACCATTCGTTTGTCGCACTTGATTATGCGGTCACGACCCTTCGGTACGCGGTCGCGTTATTGCGTGTCGACTCGTTCGAAGCGCGGTTATCAGCTGAGAAGGCGAAACTGGATCAACCGGACGACGAGCCATTAAATCGGCTACGGGCCACTTCGGCAGCCATGTCGGAACGAAAACTCAACACCAAGCTCGCTGAACTTGCCGTCGCCCAAAAAGAGCTTGCATTGCAACAGCTGCCACCCGAAGATCCACCGGACGCAAAACGAACTGCCGCAATCGAAAAGGCCTCGAAAGAACTGGCCAAAGCGAAAGAGGATTTGGGGATTGCCCGAACGGCGTTGACAAATGACAACGTTAAATACACTCCCTTCGACAAGCAATTCCCCTCAACCAGCACCGGTCGCAGGCTCGCATTGGCTCGCTGGATCGGAAACAAGAAAAACCCGCTGACGGCACGTGTGGCAGTTAACCAGATCTGGATGCGTCACTTTGGAGAACCGCTCGTCGAAAACGTTTTTGATTTTGGACTGCGCAGCCCGCAGCCAGAACACGCGGAACTGCTCGATTGGCTGGCTGTTGAACTGATGGAAAAGAACTGGAGCCTGAAACACGTTCATCGACTGATTTTGACCTCACAGACGTGGCAACAAGCTTCATCCTCGCCGTCGGATGATGTCGTTTCCCAGGGGGTCGCCGACAACAACCGAACGATCGATCCGGACAACCGGTTTCTATGGCGCATGAATGCGCGTCGGCTGGACGCGGAGATCATTCGGGACAATATGCTGGCGGTTTCCGGGCGACTGGACTCAATGACCGGTGGTCCCGAGATTGACTTCGCCGACGGTGAAAAGTCGCTTCGCCGGAGCATTTACCTGCGCCATGCGTACGAAAAACAGATGCGAATGCTGGTCCTCTTCGATGCGGCCAATCCCAACGAATGCTACCGTCGATCGGAAAGCGTGATCCCGCAACAGGCCCTCGCGATGGTCAATAGCTCGATCTGTCTGGATAACGCGAGACTGATCGCACGACAGTTGCGGCGTCAGGATTCGAATTGCAGCAAAAACGAACCTGTCGAATTCTTGAATGCGGCGTTTCTTCAAATCATTGGCAGACCCGCAGAACCATCGGAAATTGAAGCAAGTCTTGATTTCCTTGTCCGGCAAACCCAACTTCTGTCCAACTCGAAGGAACTTGACGCGTTTTCCAATGGAGCCGTGGCGACCGTGGAAGCCTCTGAAGACCCCGAAACCCGCGCCAGTGAAAACCTGGTTCACGTGTTAATGAACCACAATGATTTTGTGACGGTGAGGTAACCGTGAATCAGCAGCGTTCAAAACAAGTTACAAATCGAACCTCGAGTCGGCGCCAATTCCTCAGGCATTCAGGACTTGGATTTGGCAGCCTGGCTCTCTCGGCAATGCTCCAACGGGATACATTGGGATCGAATTCCGGAAACCAGGACGTCCCTGGCCTACTACATTATGCGCCGAAGGCAAAAAGTGTCATTTGGCTGTTCATGATTGGCGGGACCAGTCACCTTGAGTCGTTTGATCCAAAGCCAGCATTAAATCAATACGCCGGAAAAACCATCGATGAAACGCCATTTGGCGATGTGCTGAATTCCAAGTTTCTGGAAAACGAACGTGTGGTGGCGTTTGATCCCAACAATGGCTTCATCCGCAAAACATGCTATCCGCTCCAGGTTGGATTTCGACAACGGGGTCAGAGCGGGCTGGAAATCAGTGATTGGTGGCCCCACGTCGGTGACTGCGCCGATGATCTTTGTCTGATCCGTTCGATGTGGACCGAGGACAGTAATCACGGTGCCCAACTGCAGTTTCATACCGGTCGTCATCGCGTCGACGGGTTTTTCCCGACGATCGGATCGTGGGCGTCCTATGGCCTGGGAACGATCAACGAAAATTTGCCGGAATTCATCGTCCTGGGAACGCCCATGGCAGATTGTTGCGGCGGCCAGGAGGCACATCGTGCGAACTATCTGGGCCCCCAATACGATGGTGTGCCGCTGGTCGTCGACCCCGTTCAAAGCATGCCCTATATCGCGCCGCAGCAAGGCACGCTGATTGAGGAGCAAAGGCAAAAGTTTGACCTGGTTGGCAGACTCAACCGAATGACAGCGGATGCCAATCCGGATGATCGTGCCGTCGAAGCGCGAATCCTGGCCTATGAACTTGCCTTTCGGATGCAAACCGCCGTTCCCGAAATTGTCAATTTGGACCGGGAAACGAAACGAACCCGCGACGCATATGGACTGGGGCAGACCGAGACCGAGGTGTTCGGCCGTCAAATGCTCACCGCTCGCCGACTGGTGGAACAGGGCGTACGGTTCATCCAGGTTTACCACGGCAGTAACGGCGGTGCCGGCGGATGGGATTCGCATACGGGACTAAAAAAGTCTCATGCGAAATTAAGCCGACAGGTCGATCAGCCGATCGGGGCACTGTTGAAGGACTTGAAACAACGCGGCCTCCTGGATGAAACGCTCGTCGTCTGGGGTACCGAATTTGGTCGTACTCCGGGATCCCAAAGTAATGATGGCCGGGACCACCACCCGTTTGGCTTCACCGTTTGGATGGCAGGGGGTGGGATCAAAGGCGGCGTGGCTCACGGTGCGACGGATGAATTAGGATTTCACGCGGTGGAAAATCGTCATTATGTTTCCGATATCCATGCAACCGTGTTACACCAACTTGGCCTCGACGCAGATCGACTGGTCATCCCCGGTCGCAAGCGTTTACGGAAAGAGATCGGAAATCGAATCGACGAGATCATCGCCTAACCGGTCAAAGGCGACGCTGTGCGGCAGTGCCAGACGGATCTGCACCATAACTGGTTCAATCTGGCGATTGCCTCCGACAGAAAGGTAGTTTAGCGACATGATCAAAAACCTCTGTTTTTGGATTATTTTCGGATGTGCCAATCTGGCTGTCCTAAATGCGAGTGCCGATATCGTCGACTTCCAACTCACCAATGTCTTTCTGGACGACGGTACCCAGATGACAGGCACATTTTCATGGACTTTCGATGCCAGCGATTTTCCGAACGGGACAGGTCAGTTCACTTCGCTGGACATCCCCCACACATCCCACAATCAAGATGACCTTATCGCGGTTATTGAAGTTGGCCAAATCGAAATCACTTTCAACGGCAATGTCCACGACGACGGCGTCGACATCAAGCTGGTATTGCAACAACCCTTTACGCCTGACGGACCAGCGTTTCTTGATCTGGCCGAAACCGCAAGCAAATATTCGATTGGCGGCAATGGATTTCACGACGGATTCTTCCTGAGCGGATCGATTGAACCGGTCGCATCCGTCCCAGAGCCAATCACGGTCCACTTCGCACTTGCCGGCCTCGCGTTGACGGGACTGGCGCGCCGTCGCAGTCGTTAGCGCAATTTCGCTTTCGAGCCTGGACTGATTCGCGTCCTTTATCGACGGTCGGAGAGCATGTGCAAACCCGACCTTTCTCTGAAACGACTCTCGAAAAACTTGTGCTCACCAACAAAACCAATTTCGCTCGGACCCCAGGCCTCCTTTTCGTTTTGCCTCTGCTTGGTTCCGGTAAACGCTTTTAATTGTCAATGAATCCCCACTCGTCCAGATGGCTCTGACAGGATTCGAATCACCAATTTCGAACAGGATTTGCAAGGGCAAATTGAATCGACTTCTTGCCAACGGCCACCTCACACTCATTACGACTTTTTGACGACAAATTGCATTGGCGGTCGTTGGTTTCGACCTTTCCCATGAGGGTCAATTCCACTCAATTGCAACGCGGTGGAATACACGTCGCCGTGGTTGGGGATGGTTGATTGAGGGTGCCTGGTTTTGTCGGTCAATAATTCACCGGTCGTCGGGTCGAAATTCGGATCCAGGCTTCCATCGGGCATGATCGGGATTGCCATCAACGTTTTCTCGCCAATTCGTCCGTACTGCGAATTACCTTTTACATTGCCGCCGAGAAACGCCGACGACGTGACTTTCCAATGAGCGCTGATATCCTGGCCGCCAATCTCGGCATTCTTCTTTTCCTCGGAAATCTTCTTCTTCAGGATTCCACCAACGTCTCCGTGAATGGATCGTCCAAATTCAGAGGTAATCACAATATTCGTGTGATCAAACAGCGATGTTTGCGTGGTACCGTATTCGGTATTCTTCAGCCGATTGACGAACGCTTTGAGGGGGTTCCACAAATCCTCTTTCATCATCTTTGTTTGATCCGAGTTGCCTTTTGGTTTTTTTTCCTCGCCACTCCAGAGGTTTTTCCGGTTATTGTGGGAATCAAATCGACGGACGTCGCGAGATTCGATAAAAAATGCACAGGACAGGCCTGACCGCATCATTTCATAACTCATCATCGCCTGAACATTGGTATTGGGCGAGAACTTGCTGCGAGCTTTGTTGCCGTTGACGCTTCGATAAGTGACCAGTTCATCCTTGGCAGTGACGCCGAACTCCTCGCGCAACGCCGCATCCTGAAACAACTGCCTCAACTGAGAACGGTCCAGCGCGCGACCCCGACTGGTCAGCTGTTGATGGATGTTGCGCGCCGAATGGTAGCTTCGAACCGCATCGATATTCTCGTCCTTCAAAATCTCAGCATGAGCGTTTTGCAGAAATCCGTCGACCTTGCGTGCCACGTCATCACCCGAAGCCTCTTCGACACGCAACAACAGCTTTCGAAGTTTCGCCGGGGTCCCGGCATAAATCGTGTGCGCATGAAACGGTCCGAGCGCCGCACAATAACCACGGCGACCGGTGTATTGAACTTCATTGAGCTCTCCATCGGATAACCACCAATGCCAGGAAAGACTCGGCAAGACATAAGGCTGGCCATATACCTCGGCAAAGGCTTGCATGACCGATCTTTCGTCGTCTTGACGTTCGTCGGTTGGCTTGAGCCCATAATCCCCCATGTGGACTTTCAGACGATCGCGTGAATGTCCTGATCCGGTGTGCATTGAACTGAGGACAGCCATTTCCTTGAAAAGCTCTTTTCCAGGCTCGGCCAGGTATCCATAGCGAATATTTCCCTGGGTGTTAATCGAACAATCGTCCTGCCCCCAATCGAGCACGCGGTAACGTTCTTCGCTGATGTTCTCCAGCCGGTTTATGACGTTATTCTCGGTGTTGACCGGATTGAACATGTCATATCCACACCACCCGCCTTCCAGAAACCAGTAAACGAGAAAATGTGGATTTTCGTTGGCGGCGACAGCCTCAGATGCGAATCGGTCCGCATGCGATTCGTGTGGCATGCCATAGGCGGCAAAATGCGACAAAAAATCGGAGCAGGTGAGTCCGGACAGCGACGCCAACGAACGCTTGAGGAATCGTCGACGGGACGGCCATGGCGGCGTTACGCGCGTGGCCGGCACGGCTCTCACTTGATCATCAATGTGACATGGATCAGACATGAATCACTTCAAAAAAACAACGGCCTTACTCAATTTTACTCTGCCTGAACCGGTTTACTACCGCCGTCAAGGTATTCCGGTGAGGTCACGATCGCCCGAATCAGCTCGCGAATCTTGAATTCGTTCGCGTGCACGTTGTCCCATAGTCGACGATAAAGCATTCGTTCATCCTGCCGATGCCGCATGGGCCGCCCAAAGTAAAAATTGACATGTGTGTTGATCATCGTCCGGATGAAGCGCTCTTTTCGAACGGCCTGGTTGGCGAATGCAACCATACCGACTCCCGCAAACGGATATTCGGTGACGCAACCACGGTCACTGGCGTCAATCGGCAGGTCGTTTTCATCCCTGGTACGGAAAACTCCGTCATCCGTCCAATTCATGCGCTGAAACGCCAGAGGGGTCAGGATTTTGTGACAGCTGTAGCAGGCTGAATCTGGATCAGTCGTTCCGAGCGCCGTGACCCCCTCACGTTGCTCCACAATTTCGTCGGGAACTTCATACACATAACCGAGAAACAACATGGAGACCTGCGCGGCATAATTGTAATGCGGCAAGCCCGGTTTTCCATGAACGAACCCGGCAGTCGTCAGCAATCCTGTTTTGCCATAATAAACCGGTCGTTCTTTCCTTTTGAATTCGGTATCGACGGAATACTCACCGGTAAGAATCTCCTGGAATGGTCGATCATTGAAGGCGACGTAGCTCCATAATCGTGCAGGTTCATCATCCAGTTCCGTTCCATGGGACTCCAGCATCAAACGAATTCGATGAAAATAAAAATCGCGAAACTCACTGGAATCGAGGTAAAGATCGACGAAATCTGGAATTCTCAACCCCTTGTTCAGCTTACGGATTTCCTCCGTTGTCGGCGGGCGGCCCACCAAATCCAGCGCAATTTTCAATAATTGCATGTGCTGTTTATCCTGCTCGCTGGCCGTCAAAAAAAACGACGGAGGACGTGTAAACAGGAAATCGGGATGTCGCATGAGACCGGCGCACAACGAACTCCAGGCGAACTGATCAATATCCGGACGCGGAACGATGAATTCAACGGTCGGTTGTTCGGCTTCGCGCAGTTCGACAGGCGATCCAGAAATCTGCCGCCAGGAATACCGCAACTCGCTGCGCTGAACGGTGTAACTCGCGGATGCATCCAATTTCACTTTGGCATCCGATTTGGCGATCAACGGATATTGCAATTGAATCAAGGGCGAAGATCGCACAGCCTTCACGACCACCGGGACTTGCGGTTCCTGGTCCACTTTACCCGGAAAGTAAATCCGAACATCGTAGAATTCGTCGGGATTCCATGCCGGCTGGGGATTCTCTTCGGGTTTGTCGATTGGCAATTTGGCTCTCGGCGCGTAACGCAACGACAATTCGCCTTTTTGCTTGTTGTCGTCATGGAGTTTTTGTCCTTTGACATTGTAGGCATTGAATCGGCCTGCATCGAACCGGCTCCACCCGGAATTACCTTCTGCCTGCAGACTATCGATCAGAATCTTATGAACCGAATCCGGGTGTTGGAGAAACTCAACCGCGCCGGCAGTTACACGTTTGCGAGTACCCCGGTTGGATATTTCAACGTAGCTATTGAGATCAAACTGGAATGCCGGCTCAGGTTGAAAAAAAGCCACCGCATCTTCACCGCAATCGTAATAAAAATGCGCTTCGCCCGGTTCTGGAATCGTGGCCTTGATCGGCGAAACAAGCTGATTCCCCGCGCCTTTGGCAAACAACTCGACAAGCACGTTTCTGGCATTGCCTGGATCGGCACGCCATAACAAGGTCAGTCGGTACTTCCCCGCGTTGGCAACCGTCAACGGTACCGTAATCGTGCTTTGACCTTTGTGATTGTTTCGATCTTCAAGACTCTTGGCCCCGCCACGATCCACCAGCTCCCAGGCTCCATCGACTTGCACTTCTGAGGACGAAACAGAAATCGTCTGAACAGAATCGACTTCCCCGTCCACGCGTGAAATCTCAACTCCTGCAAAGGACACATTTTGATTCGTTCCCAGATTGTGAATCACCAACCGCTGCGCAGCAGTCTCAGGATGCAGCTCAACCACGGGTCCGATAACGCATTTCAAGAGCGGTTCGTCTTCACTCGCTGCCTCCCCCGACTGGTTTACGATTTGTTGCCAAACCTCCAGACGGTCTCCATTGACCGGAATTTCAACGAACTGTTTGCGCTGGAAGTGGGTCAGCGGGTCTGTGACAGTCAGTTCAAAGGTCAGTTGGTGGTTTCGGTCTCTGATCAAATCTCGGGCACGATAGATCTCCTGGAGCAACCGGTAGGCCTCGTCGAGTTCGACGCTGGTTGGCGATCGAAAAAGCACTTTCCTGTACAGACATTCAATGGCCTCGCAGTATTCGCTGGTCGGCGATGCCGTTTCAAGCGGTGATTTTTCAAATTCCGGCCATTGAGCAAATGGCCCGTGTCGCCGTGCATACGCGTGGTGGGCAACGTCATTGGCCAGCATTTCGAGCCCCGTCAAAAACGCCGCGCTCGGTTCTCGAGATTCGTTGAATCGCTTCTTGAAATCGGCACCCCCGAACAAGGCGACGTTTTCGGCAAACAGGTCTTTGCCGCCGCGAACCCAGTCGTCGTCAAAGACGACTGCGATTTTTGCTTTGAGTTGTCGATACGAAATAAACTGATTGTCGATCTTGCCGGATTGATCGCCATGGTAGGGTAGCAACAATGCCCGGGGAAATCGTTCGTCGGCCGCTTGATCGCCAGACGGCCTGTCTTTTTCAAGCGACTGAAGAAATGCAGCCAGCTGGTCAATCTCTGTCCTGCTCCAGGCGTCGCCATCTTTGGGCATGCGAAGCTTTTCGTTCGTGTTGGCCAATCGAGCCACCAAAGAACCCGGGCCTGATTCGCTGAGATACTGGCCGTCAATCAGCATGTGCAGGTCTTCTTCGACATTCCCGGAAAAGACCAATTCCGAGTTACCGCCCGACGAATGGCAATCGAAACAGCCGCCTTCCTCCCTCATCAACAGCGGATATACCTTCGATTTGAATTCTTCGACGATGTTGACATTCGAATCTTCCTGCTGATTGTCGGCCGGAATCGAGACCCCGCCCAAACCGGCAACGGCGAGCACCCATATCAGAATCAGCAGTCGAATGTGCATACCCAACCCAGTTAGATCAACTCGCGGCAGACAGAGCACTCGAGGTCGCAGCGATCGTTCCCATCGGCCGATTGCCTAAGTCGTCAGCGAAGTCGGCTGGTAAACCGCCTCCGCTGTCGATTTATCTTACTTGATAAAACGCACTGGCGACAACGCAAGCCAGAAAGAATCAAGGCCACGGTCAACTTTGACTTCAACCGGAGTGGCAACAATTTGAAAACCTCGAAAAAACCAAGCCGTTAACCATCGAGGAACTTCCCAAGGCAGACCTTGGCCGGTTCGACGAGCGCGTACATTCGCGTCGGAGCTCAAAGTGATCCTGGATCATCCCGGGAACAGAGTATCGGGAGGATTCCATGAAGTGAGTCTCTGCGGTCGAGAAGCACCTTCACGATCCGTTCACAACCGCGGTAATCACATCCACCGACTAACTTTCCCGTAATCAGATCACTCCCCTGCAGCGAATCAACCCAAAACCTGGATATCACGGCGCTTCGCATGAACTATTGGATATTAGTTCGCTGACCGGAAAACGACAGCTCATCGACTGTGGCAGATTACGCCGGTGCCTCAATCTCTGGCTGCTCTCCCCTTTCATAGACGATGTTGGCGCGACCCACCAACAGCGGATCGATTGGGCAGATGCGATCCAGATCCTTGTTCTTGTAAGGAATATTATGCAACACGTAGCGCATCGCGTTCAGACGAGCTCGTTTCTTGCAATCGGACTTGACGACCGTCCAAGGCGCGTCATGTGTGTCTGAATAAAAGAACATCGCTTCCTTGGCCCGCGTGTATTCCTCCCATTTATCGAGCGAAGCCAGATCCACAGGTGACAACTTCCATTGCTTTAACGGGTGTGCCTTTCGTTCCTTGAACCGTCGGCGTTGCTCCTCACGGCTGACGGAAAACCAGAACTTGATCAGGTGGACTCCGCTGCGAACCAGGTTGCGTTCAAATTCTGGTACTTGGCGCATGAACTCTGCATATTCATCCGAACTGCAAAATCCCATCACGCGTTCGACGCCTGCGCGGTTATACCACGAACGATCGAACAGCACAATTTCTCCTGCCGTTGGCAGGTGCTGTACATATCTTTGAAAATACCATTGGCCCTGTTCGACCTCCGACGGTTTTTCCAAAGCCATAACGCGAGCTCCCCGTGGATTGAGGTGTTCCATGAACCGTTTGATGGTTCCTCCTTTGCCCGCTGCGTCTCGGCCTTCAAAGAGAATGACCAGTTTGGCCCGGGAGTTCTTGACCCAGGCTTGCAATTTGAGCAGCTCAACCTGGAGTTGATATTTCTGCTTTTCGTAATTCTTACGCGACATCAAATTGCGATAAGGGTAGGCGCCTTCGCGCCATCCCTCGGACAATTGCTCGTCCGGCCCCCCGCGTCGGCTGGTTCCCAACGGAACCGCCTTATGCAGTAATGAGTTCCTGAGAATCGTCGCGTCCTCAGGGGAAGCACCGGCAATGATGACCTCAAGGGATCTGGCCAGCGTTTCAATGTCATGCGGTGGCGTCTGATCGATAATGTCGCGGACTGCCGTAATTTTGGACTGCTGAGCCGCTGTCACCGCTTCGGCAACGCTAACTTTTTCGATCGCAAGCGGTTCCAGGCTTGGTAAAACATCACCATCTGCGACCTTGCGGGTCCGTGAACTTCGCTTGGCTTTGCTCCCGGCAACTTTGGGCTTTGCTTTCCCGTTTTTGGATGAAGACGCCATGAGACTGTATTTTCCCCTGTTTAGTTGTAAATCGAAAACCGGTTGGTGAGTTTTTCCCCAACTATCTGATACAGGTGTGCACTTTAGCACTCTATCGTGCAGTATCGCACAATAACGGCATTTGGCGGGCGCAACAGGTCGTTGTATTGAAAGCTCAATATGATTCAAAGAACTAAAACTGCAAGTGTTACGCCAAAACGTTGAGGGCCAGATGGGAAATCGGAAAGAACAATCAGCAAGATTAGCTTATGTTTCGGTTCCAGTTTGCTAATCGCCCAGGTGCCTTACCGATTTCGATCGCGGTCACCGACGACTAGCTGAATTTCGGCAACCCGTTCGCTAAGTGTCAGGTGTTGTCGATCGTCATTCCGGTGTTTGTTGATTTTCCGGATTTTGAAGTTTTCCATCTTGCCGTCACGAATTGACGCAACAACGCTCTTGTTTCCATCCGGTCAACCGGCTGGGCGTTGCCTTGATTGGGTCGAGTAATGAGATTCGTGGGTTCAGGTCTTGGCCATACAAAGGGCCTTGACACGAGTTTGTCGCCGGAATCGACAATATGTTGCGTATTCGGTTCGCGATGAGCGGTCAGATAGATTGTCCCCAGCAATAAATCAGCGATTCAACAAAACAACGCCCAAAGGCCGGTCTGGCGTCGTTGAACGACCAATACCCCTATCTGCTGCCTAATCGTTATGTGTCGCCCATTGACGTGGGTAAATCAACTTGAGTCGCACATTTTGTTGTGGCGTAAACCGAGTCAGTGAATTTATGATGGAACCAGCGATACACACCCAAACTAGATCACAGGTCCAGAACCATGAACACCGTTTTTGGTTGTCAGATTGCAAAACCCGTTTGGCTGGTCCTTGCCGGGGTGGTTACACTCTCGGGCCTGGGCTGCGGAGATACGGACCAGGTAACTTTGCCACAGCGCAGCGAATCTGTTGCCAAAGACCGGGACCCGGGACCAAGCGAATTTGACCGCGAGTCGCCACAGCTGCGGGCTCTGATCGCAGAGTCAATGCAAGCCGTCGAGCAGGGTAATTTGGATGAAGCGATCGAGAATTACACAAGTATCCTGCGTCACTCGTGGTCGAACTCCAACGATTCCGATGAAGTCAAGGCCCTGAATGCGGAGGCGCTTCAGCTCCGAGGAGTCGCCTTTCTGGAAAAAGGGTTTCCACAAATAGCGATGGATGATTTTGATGACGCGATCTGGCTTGGCGAGGATGAACTCGATGCGAAAACACTCGTCCTCCGAGCGATGGCGGCAGCCAAGTTAAACCGTTGGTCCCAGGCGGCAGCCGATTGCGGGCAAGCGATTCGACTGGATCCGACCAACGGCAAGGCGTATTGGGTCCGAGGTCAGGCTTTGTCGGTAATGGGGCAATCCAATCGGGCCGAGGAATCGATACTTCAGGCCAAGCGCTTGGGGTATGTTTCCCAGACATCGTTCAAACCGTCGATTGAACTGGCACCGTCCGTTCTGGCCCGGGCCAAACTATCCCTGGACGCCGGCAACCCGGGCGTGGCCAGCGAGATATTGAAAAAAGCAATTCTGGAAGGTGGTGATTCCTGGGAAACGAGAGGCCTGCTTGCACAGGCACAGTTTCAATCGCAGGAATTCTATCAAGCGGTCGACGCGAGTACCCGAGCAATTGAATTGAATCCGCAATTCGCAGACGCCTATCGGATTAGAGGTCTGTCGCAATTACAGCGAAACAACCTGGATCAGGCGATCGCCGATCTTAAAGCGGCTCTGGCGCTCGATCAGAATTTGGCTGAACAACTGAATCCCGAGTTAGCGGAGGCACGCCGACGCGGTGGGATTGATCCCATCATTCGGTCGGCCATGACTTCCCGTATCCGGAAGTTGGTTGCGTCAGAAATCCATGTCTTGGCCAATCCTGGCCCGGCGGAACGATGGTTGTTGGACCTGATCGCAAAAAGCAGGTCCTCGGATCAAGTCGAACAATTCAGGAAACTTCTGGCAGCGACAACGGAGGCTGAATTCGATTCACTCGATTGGCTGGCTGATTTCCTGATGTTGGATTATCGAGTTCCAGCCGTCAAAGAGATGAGAAATTATCTGGATCGAAAACCGTCTGAACTTTCGAAAATCGAAAATCGGCTATGGGAATCAGTAAAATCGAACAGCGCGGCTGCCGTTTACGGCGTCAATGAGTTCCCCGATCTTGCCGCCTACGCGATTGAATACGGTTATTTGGATCTGTTGCGCAGGTCGATTGACTGGGAGATTTGCTACATTAAGTTCGATCATGTTTACCGGTCCATCAACAATGAGAGCACCGATTGTTTGAGGATGATCCTGCCACATGTCCATTTGCTTTTCCACGAAATCCAAGGGCTGCTGCGTTACTGCATTGAGAAGGATCAGAAATCCCATGCGATGCTCCTGATCAACCGGTACGAGGAGAGTCTGTCGTGGGAGCTTATTGAGTTTCTCGAATTGGCAGACTGACAGGATTGCTTCCGACAACCGGAGAAAGACCCGGAGCGGACTTGCTAAAAACTGGTTCGGTCGGTTTGTGAATCCATTTAGCGTGAGCGGCTAATGCAGCTTCAAGTCTTGATTTTTAGGTAGTGGACGAGGTCACGAGTCCAGTTGATCAAGTAAACGCAATGACTCGTAGCCTCTTCCAATACGACCAACCCTTATTTCTGGCTGTGACAGAACTCTGGCAATCGGAACCGGATCGACGCCGCCCAAACTTGAGGCAACTGTTTTTATCCGAAAGCCCATCCTGAAAGGAACCGGCCTCGCACCCAAAGCTGCCGGAGTCAATCGGATAACGATTGATTCAGGGCGGACCGAGTACGAATGTCTTAACTGCGAATTGGGGAGTAGCTTCAGAATCCGATCTGACATCGCTTTGAACCTATTTCAGTGTCACCGGGGGCAGTCCTGCAGCACCGAGTTCGTGATTCAGTGCTTCGAGCTCCGTCGAGACGATCGCCTGCCAGCTCGACATCACCTTTGCAAGTGCTTCTCGGGGTTTGACAAGGGCTTCTCGCTGGGCCGTCGTCGGGGAAACATCTGCACTTTGCAGCGAACCCATCAACCGACCCACTGCGAAACTGGCTCCCACGAGTGTTTCAGGAATGGGAGCGATCCCGTTACCACGGCGACCTCGACGTTCACCGGGACTTGCCGCCGTCGGCGATTCGCCGCGCAATGCGATGAGTCTGGTGTCAAACTCCGTCAAGGACTGCGCCGCGCCGCCGTTAGCTCGCCGCCGTAGAACCGTTATCTGTTCGTGAATTTCGTCGGCCCTTTTAATCGCCTCACGAGCGTTGACAACCGAGTAGTATATCGCGCGAGACGTGCTGAAAATCTCGTCGAGTTCCGCCTGCGCGGTTTTGACTCGCGGGTCCATGATGATTGTCAATGTCTGCGTTTCGATGTGTTTGCCAACCGTCAAATTCAACGTGTAAACACCCGGCGCGACACGAGGAGTTGTGGGTGACGACACAGTATTGTACTTGACCGCAGCGATCGGCAAACGCTCGGTCAGAGCGTCTCCATCCAGTCCCTGGTAGTGCATGTCCCAGACAAACCGGTGCATTCCGGGCTCGGTCGACAGGATCTGTGGTGGGCGATACCAATACAGTGGAACGGAAGCCGTCAGCGGGTCAGGTTTAAAGACCGGATCGTCGCTGGAATAACGTCGAACGAGTTCGCCATTTTCGTGAAACACTTCTAACGTGATCGGCTCCACCGCAGGCGACGAAAGGTAGTAATTGATGATGGCACCGTCGGGAGGATTGGGCGCTGTCGGCTCGTCCGGCGGCAAGGGTGTGTCGGTCGTGATGTTCCAGCGCACCCGGTAAGCGTTCTGCGGTTGGAATAATTTCGCATCCGGGTCGACTGACGCGTTACTGAGTTGTCGTAGCGGTGTGATGTCATCAAGAATCCAAAAACCCCGCCCGTGAGTCGCTGCGACCAGGTCGTCATCCTTAACGATCAGGTCACGTACGGAAGAGGCAGGCATATTGAGTCGCAGCGACTGCCAGTGATCGCCGTCGTCGAATGAGACGTAGACCGCCGTTTCGGAACCTGCGAAAAGCAGACCTTTTCGCTGCGGGTCCTCACGAACAACGTTGATTGGTGCGCCAGCTGGGATACCGCTGACAATCTCGGTCCAGTTCGCACCACCATCATGCGTTCGGTAAATATGCGGCTGCATGTCGTCCAGGCGGAGAGTATTGATCGCCAAGTATGCTGAATCGTTGTCAAAACGTCCTGCGTCAATCATCGAGACTTTCATCCACGGGCCCAGCACAGCGGGAGTTACATCATTCCAGGTCTTACCTCCGTCACTGGTCGTGTGGACCAGCCCATCGTCGGTACCAATCCAGATGCGATCGGTGTTTTGATAGGACGGAGCGACAGTGTAAATCACGCCGCGCTGATTCGATTGCGCATCGGGCTGTTCGCGGTACTTGCCAATACTCGCAGGGGGCTCCCAACTTTTGCGCGTCATATCGTCGCTTAATCGATCCCAGTTTTGGCCACCATCGACTGTTTTCCAGAGGTAGTTGTTGGCATAGTAAAGGACTCGCTGGTCGACCGCAGAAAATACGACCGGTTGAGTTCGTACCCTGCGAAACCCCTCACCTGCCGGACCGACTTCCGATACCTGCCCGGTTCGGCGATCAAAACGCACGACGCTTCGCCCCCCGTAAATGATATCAGAGTCGAGAGGGTCGGGAGCGACGTAGCCATATTCGTCCACCGCCACCGTCTGCCAATCGCTGGATGTAATCTGGCCGTAGTTGCCACGGCTGGCAATGCCAACGGAACCGCTTTCTTGTTGACCGCTGTAAACGCGATAGGGAAATGAATTGTCTGCGGCGACATGGTATAGCTGAGCCGTCGGCTGGTTGTACCATGAGCTCCAGGTCAGCCCTCCATTTACCGTCACAGTCCCACCCTGGTCACTGGCAAGTCCGATGATCTCTGGGTAGTCCGGGTTGATCCAGCCGTTTTGGTAATCGTCGCCGCCGGGTGCGCCTTTGAGCGCCGACCAGGTCCTGCCACCATCGATGGACTTCCAGGCGACGGTACTGGTAGAGATTACGGTGTCCACGTCTGTGGGATGAGCAACTGGCATGGGAAGATCACCTCCGCCGATTCGACCAGCTGGTCGCCGATCATCAGTGATCGATCGCCAACTTTCTCCTGCGTTATCGGAACGATAGATTCCCACTTGCCCCGATGCGACAGTGGCATAGATACGGTTGGTGTCTGCCGGTGAGATTGTCATGTTGACCTGAATCACTCCGCCGTCTTTTTCTTCGGGAAGTCCTTTCGTCAGCTTTCGCCAAGTCGTGCCACCATCGGTCGATTTGAAAATGCCACCACCTGTCCCGGACCACTCGGCATTTTCCCAGGGTCCTTCCATCGCTTCCCAGAGCGTGGCATAAACAACGCTCGGATCATCGGGGTCGATGTCGACATCGTTGCCGCCGGTATGCTCGTCAACGAACAGCACTTGCTCAAAACTGAGACCACCATCGGTGGATCGGTAAATTCCTCGCTCTTTATTCGCCCCGTATGGGTGGCCAAGCACGGCGACGAACAGGCGGTCAGGGTCATTAGGATCAACCGAGATACTTGGAATCTGCTGGCCGTCGCGGAGCCCCAAGTGTGTCCATGTCGAACCGGCGTCGCTGGACTTGTAGATCCCATCCCCGACAGAAAGGTCGGGACGATGCAGAGCTTCACCACTTCCCACGTAAATGACATTGGGATCTGAGGGTGCAACCGCGATTGAACCGATAGATCCAGTTGGTTGATCGTCGAAGATCGGCAACCAGGTGCGGCCGGCATCGGTGGTTTTCCAGACGCCGCCGTTACATACGCCCAGGTAAAAAGTGGCCAGCTGCGTGCGGACGCCACAAATGGCGCGGGTGCGCCCGCCACGGTGAGGGCCAATGCCTCGCCATTTCATTTCGCTGAACTGGTCAGGACTGTACACCTGAGCCGAAACCGACTGCCACCACACGCAGACGAGAACCAAGCAAGACACTGAAAGCCAAAGTACATTGTTACGCCTGAATTTCACTTCCATTGCTATTCCCTCAATCCGGTTGCAGTTGCTGCGTTGACTTCGATTTCCACTTAGATGCCATGGTGACAAACCGCCGTGGAACTGATCGGACGGCAGCGTTATCGTAGCGATAGAAATTCGAGCTTGCGAGTCTCGGTTTTCTGCCAAATCGTACGAATGAGGGCGTGTCATCCTGTCACTCGAGGGTTTCAAGGAAAACGGTTCCGAGTTTTATTGAAATCGCAGATGGCCTGTTTCGAGGAAGTGAATCCAAGTTCTCGTTTCAGGAAACAGCGTGTTTAGCGATTCAAATCCGCGAATCTCGCACGATCCAAAGTTCTGACCCCGACAATCAAAACCGGGAAGGCCACCGGTTTTCATCTTCACCTTTCGTCCGGTGATCATGGTCGATGTTGTCCGCCATTGTGTGAACAACGATCGCGATGATCGCATCTCGACCCCGCTGGTTTGCAAGGATTCGGCCAGGCGTCATTTGGCGGCATTACAAAATTTAAATGGAAATCAACCCACCATTTAGCCAGTTTTTCCAGGCTTTTGAACGCCGCTTGATCCCCAACCCCCCTCTTTTGGGGAATATCAAATTTGCCTGTTTTGAGAATTTCGAAGGTTGGGATCGACAATCAGCCATCGTCCGAATCACCGCAAATTCCAACCACACATCAAAATCGAAAATTCCTGGGAATGGCAAAAAGATAAACTATATTGAAGTTCAAACCCATTGCATACGCTTTCAAGAGGTGAGCCGTGATTTCCCGAAACAAACTTCAATCGTTACGCTGGACTATGCTTTGTCTTGTGGCAATCGTATGCCAGTCAGCGATAGCCAGCGCTGATGTCGTCATTTTTACCCATTCAGGTTTCAACGCGTCGGGAACACTTAACGGTAATCCATTCTCGAACACAGATTTTACGATTACGGGTATCGGAAACACTGATAACCTCACGTCTTCGGTAGCAAATCAATTGGATATCCTGCATGACTCTGCGTCCATTGAACTCGTGGGTATCGGGACTTTTGATTTTACTACGCCGACCCGCACGATTTACATCGATAACAGGGATACCGTCGGCATCAACAAACCGCCAACCAACGGCGGTGACGTCTATCTGAGTGATTCCAACCCGGCTTTCGATGGCTGGGACATGCTTACTTCACTTGGTCCGGTTAGCGGCCAACATACGTTGGTTGGATGGGACTTCATTGTTGTCAATACATCCGAAGGTCGCTTGATTTTTAACGACGCAACAATCTCTGGCTCATTTCAGGCGTTGGTGGTCTCCGTTCCGGAGCCAGCATCGACCGGACTGTTGGGACTCGGCGCTCTCGCGGGATTGCTGGTTGGATCCTCGCGGCGGCGACGCCAATTGAACTGAGTGATTCGGGTACGAACCCCAGATAATGGTGAATTCCCCAACGAAAACGTGATCGCTTCGGCGCCATCGCGACCTTGATTCGGCCTGAAGAAACTGGAGGATCGACGAGATTTCCTTGTTTCGACACATCGATCATCAGGATTGGCATTGTTCGACTACTGACTGTGGGCAATCCGGCTAAGCGGAATTGCGACCCATTCGCTGTCAATCTCAGCCAAAACGGACGGTTGGCCAACTTCGTTCAAGCGTTGAAGAATTTCGTCGCCGGAAACCAGTTCAAACTCCAATACTGGGGGTCTGACTTTTTTCGGCGAGCCGGCTGCGAGAAATGGAAGCGTGTCGTGCCGGTCGGACGTCGACGGATCCTGGTGGCGGCCCTGATCATCGACGACAGTGTTTTTCCAGTTGGGTTTGGCGAATTGCCAAACCGTCAATAATGTCGCCGCGAACAATACCGAGAACACGCCTGCCAGTCTCCGCATTTTGATGCGCCGATGGTTATCGCTGACCGACCGCTTCAATTGGTTGAGCATTTGTTTGCGGCGGACGACCCCGGCTTCGCTCAAGTTGTGTTGCTGTTCGCCGTTCATTCGAATTCCTCGTTCAACGCCTGTTCCCGGATCTTGTGCAGGGCTCGCCGAATCCGCCCGTCGACCGCACCCGCTTTTAGCCCAAAACGGGTCGCGATTCTCTCAAGCGACCACCCGAGCCGATACCGCAGTGCGATCATGTTTCTCGTCTGGGGCGGGCATTGTTTAAGTTGGTTCTCGACCCACAAAATTCGGGCTCTCAAATCAATCGCAGCCAGAATACCGCTCGATTCGGGTACACATTCCTCAATTGAATTCGGCAGCCGGTTGGCTTTCACCTTGAGCCAATCCAAGGTCGCACACCGGATCAGGACTCGCGTCCAGGCGATTGCATGTTTCTCGTCATTCAAACGATTCATCGATTTCGTCGCTTTGATCATGGCATTCTGAACAATGTCCAGACAGGTCGCTTCGTCGCGACCGGAAATGCGTCGAGCTTCAGAAAACATCAGCGGAAAAAACTGATTGAAGTAGATTTCGAACGCACCTTCATCTCCATTGACAATACGAAGTGAAACCCGCGACCAGTTGAGTGGCTCCCGGGTTCCAGTCTGAATTTTTGACTTCAGTGGTATCAATGCAGGATTCGCCAGTTGATTCGATCCGATTTGATTCACCCATAGGTCGGGAATGATTATTGATCCGAATTTTGAGCTAGTTGTTCGATGATCTCGAGTACAAACCTCACTCTTTGGGTCGGTCCTTTGACAAACAGCAAGCCCGTTGGCTCATGAAGTTTCACAACGACGGCAGGTCCATCGTTGTCGGCAAACACGGTGGACAGTCCAGTTTCGATCGTCGCCTGAAGGGCCTCGGCGGCGTCTTCTGAACCGAGGACCTGCAACGCATCCTTTGCATTGACAACCGTTGCTTGCATTGGAATTTCTTCAGAAGGCGATTCCAGATCGATCGAAAACACCAATCCTTCGCTGTGATTCTTGTCTTCGAAGCTCTCTTCATCAATTACGATTGGCCGAAAACTGCTTCGAGATACTGTCCAAAGAGCATTGACGGCGACGCGCAGTGGCACCGCTTTTATCTTGATCGTCGGCACATAGGCTCTGTCCGCAGATTCAGAGCAGAGAATTCGGGCGCTCGGGTCGAGTTTTCTAAGAAGCTCCACATATTCGCTGACTTTCCCTCCCTTAAAATCGACGTCGATATACAGTTGCTTCGTACTGGGGCTCTCTGATTGACTCTTGTTGACAATCTCCTGGGCGGTGATTGGAGCGGTCAAGGCAACCGCCATCACGAACAGGATGGTTGTGTGAAATTTGGCCATCATGGTTGGTATCTTTCAAAATAGTTCAGAACAAATGGTCAGTAAAAAAGACAATTACCAAAACGCATCGCGGATCGTGCAGATTTCGACTTGCTTCCGATAGGAATAACGACGACCAGTGCTTGAATTCGCGCGCATTTCAAAAAAAAATTTTCAATTCCGTTTCCGTGTTTGTGGCAGAAAATCGCTGAATCGCCTTTCATTTGCCGTTTTGTCGAAAAACATTCAGCGAGTCCGGAAAAGGGAGTGGTCGCAAACCCTTAGCGTCGCGTGTTCCGGGGTTGATTTACCCGGCGGTTTCAACCCCGGTTCTTGGAACCGGGAAACGGCAACGCGCCACGTTGGTTGTCACAACAGTAGCCGAGAATTGTTGGCCAACATACAGGATTCGGCCGGTTTCGATTTGCAACGTCACGTTGATTGAAGCTCCAACCCTCTCGGGATCTGTCGGAGTCGTATTCGTCGGTTGGCAGCGGTATGTTAGTGCGGATCGCGCGTATAAGTTGGACACGCTCGAGCGCAAAATTCCTTCCACTTGGCGGTTTAGACGCGTGTTGGCACTGGAAACTCGATCATAATGGCGTCTTATGGATTACCGCTGGTTATTTGCGTTTGTGAGACAGATGAACAACTCTCCCCGAGACTTCAAGGTATTTGGTGGAACGCATACAATTCGATCAATGTGTACATTCCAACGTCATTCGATCTGTCTGCTGCTACCCCTTATCAGTTTGGTTTTGTTGACAGGGCCGAGCGTCGCTGGGCAAGAATCACCCAAAGATGCTCCTGCCAAGGTGGTCGTCGCGCGAGTAATTGAATCACCGATCAACGAAGGCCGACGTGTCGTTGGGACTGTCAATCCATTGAGAACGAGCACGATCGGTAGTGCCGTAGATGGGAGGGTCGCGGAGTTTCTGATTGATCACGGTGAACCAGTCAGTGAGAATCAGCCCCTGGCCCGTTTACGATCCGAAACGCTCGAGATCGAATTGGCTGCCGCCGGGGCCGAATTGATCCTTTTCGAGCAACAACTGACAGAGCTTGAAAACGGTTCTCGATCGGAAGACATCGATGAGTTGCGCGCAAAATTAGCCGGTGCCAAAGCCGCTGAGAAGCACGCGGCGAGCCGCTTGACACGGATGGAAAAACTGTTCGGCTCAAGCGCCACGAGTGAAATCGACGTTGATGATGCCCGGGAACAGGCCGATGCGACGCGGTTTGCGGCCAAGGCAGCCGAAGCTCTGCTCAAACGAATCGAAGCTGGACCCCGTGTCGAACAGATCGCACAGGCCCAAACGCGGGTTCAATTGCAGACGCACAAGGTGCGGCTGATCGAAGACCGCATCACCAAACATACAATCGTTGCACCGTTTGACGGATTTGTGGCCGCGAAATATACAGAGGTTGGCGCCTGGATAAGCCAAGGCGATCCCATTGCACAAGTTGTTCAATTGGACGAGGTAGAGATTGAGGCGCCGACGACTGCCGAGAACGCGGTCCAGCTCCGACGCGGTGACAGGATCCGTATCGAGTTCCCCGAATTGCCCGACCAGCTGTTCATTGGAGAATTTGAGCGTATCGTACCTGTCGCCGACCCGCGAGCGCGTACTTTTCCGGTTTATATTCGGATGAAAAATCAGATTCGTGATGGCGCCCCAATCCTGTTGGCTGGAATGCTGGCCCGCGTCGATCTTCCGACTGGCCAACGACAAAGCGTGCCTTTGGTCACAAAGGATGCCTTGGTTCTTAATGAAAAGGACTGCGCGGTATTCATCGTCGATCCTGATTCGACTTCCAACCCAAAAGACCCGATAACACCAGGTGCCGAGCCGAAAGGTACCGTGCGGAAAGTACGTGTCGAATTGGGTATTGCAAATGGAGAGTTAATTCAGGTTCGAGGTCAGCTAAAGTCGGGTGATCTGGTGGTCACCGTAGGCAATGAGAGGCTGCGGGCAGGAGACAAGGTAACCATCGTCCAAGTCTTGGAGGATCACAAGTCTCCTGATGAATCGGTTCCACCTGCCGCAGCCGTCAAATAACTCACGCGAGAAGCGATGAAAATTTTCGAATCATTCATTCAAAATCCGGTCAAGGTTTGGGTCGGGGTGTTGATTGTGGTCATGTTTGGCTCAATCTGCCTTTTCACGATGCCTAAGCAGCTGATTCCGGCGGTTCAGAATCCAGTACTCACGGTCGAAACGCGATGGCCAGGTGCCAGTCCGCGCGAAGTCGAGCGCGAGATCGTCCTGGAGCAGGAAGAACAACTTGCTGCGATTGAAGGACTCATCAAGATGTCATCGGAATGCCGGGACTCATCCGCCCGAATTACCCTTGAATTTGTCGTGGGGACCAACATCTCTGATGCCATGATGCGGGTCAACACGCGGCTGCAACAGGTCCGTGAATATCCCGTCGAAGCTTCCGAACCGGTGATCGAGGCTTCCGATGTCTCGGATAGTCCGATCGCCAGGTTTGCCCTCACCGCTCGTCCCAAGTCGGCAGAGACGATTGTCGAATTCCAGCGCAAGCACCCGGAAATCTCCGCCGCACTGGAACCTGCGCGACGCGCGATGAACACTGGGTTGCGAGTCTTCCGGCTACGGAAGGTTTACGAGGAACAGAAGGACCATTGCCCGGAACTCTTGGAGTTGCTGCCCGCCGACGTTGACTTGCAGGAAGTACGGAAATTGTCGGAAGATCTGATCGAGCCACGTTTGGAGCGAATTCCGGGCGTGGCGGAAGCGGATACATACGGAGGGCAACAGGAGGAGCTGCAGGTAATCGTCGACCCGGAGCGACTGGCTGCCCGGCAGTTGACGATTGCCGACGTTCGAAATGTGCTTGCCAGTCAGAACAAGGACACATCCGCCGGCGATTTGTGGGAGGGCAAGCGGCGCTGGGTCATTCGGACACTTGGGCAGTTTCGTGACCCTGAGCATGTCGAACAACAACTGCTGGCCTACGAAAATGGGGCGCCGATCTATGTTCGTGACGTCGCAAAAGTGCAAGTTGCTTACAAAAAGATGGATAGTATTTCTCGTCGGTACGGGATCGCCAGCAACGGACTGAGCGTTCGCCGCTCGTCAGACGCAAATGTGCTCGAGGTCATGAAAGGGTTGCAAGAGGCCACCGTTGAGCTCAATGACGGAATCCTGAAAACTCTTGATTTGGAGCTTTTTCAGTATTACGACGAAACGGAATACATCAAATCGGCGATGGGGCTTGTTCAACAGAATATCCTGGTCGGTGGAGCGCTGACGATTATCGTCTTGTTGTTGTTTCTGCACCTCGGCCGTCGAACTCTGATCACGATTCCGTTAATTGCGCTCAGCGCGGTAGCTTCGGTTTTTGTTTCTCCGTGGTTCTTTCTGATCACTGTTTTCCTTACCCTGGGCGCAGGATTCTGGTTCGGCCGAGGCGCGCTGGTTGTTGGAATGGCCATTCCGATTAGCATCGTCGGAACATTCCTGATGTTAGGTTTAATGGGCCGGTCGTTGAACGTGATCAGTTTGGCAGGACTGGCTTTCGCCGTCGGGATGCTCGTGGACAATGCCGTCGTGGTTCTGGAAAATATTTACCGTCGACGACAATTGGGTGAGGCATCATTCACGGCCGCTGCGAAGGGCACGCAAGAGGTAGCCGGAGCCGTGGTCGCTTCGACATTGACGACAATCGCGGTTTTCGTCCCGGTGCTATTTGTTCAGGAGGTCTCCGGCCAACTGTTTCGAGACATCGCGTTAGCGGTAAGTTGCGCCGTTGGACTCTCTCTGATCGTTTCTTTTACGATGATCCCAACCGCGGCTGCCCGACTCTTTGCCGGTAAGTCCGGCTCATCGGACGACACCGGGCGAGCCTTCAGCAACGGTACATGGAGTCCCGATCCTGCCGGACACACCAATGGACATATCGCCAACGGCAACGAATCTTCATCATTGAGCGGGGCGGATCCTGAACACATGCCAGGCCCTTCAAGTTCAGGTCGGCTGGTTCACCTGATTTCCTCAATCGGAAGCAAATTCACGAATTTCGTGGCGGACACCAATCGTTGGGTCTTGCAGAAAAAACGACGAGCTCTGTCGTTGGTTATCGTCATGGTCGCGTTTTCCGTGGGCGTAAGTTACTTGTTATGGCCAAAAGTGGAATACCTGCCGGCCGGAAACCAGAACTTTGTCTTTTGCAGTGTTTCCCCTCCTCCGGGATACAACATGGAACAATTGATGGTGATGGGAGAAAAACTGGAAACCGACCTGCAACGTTACTGGGATGTCGATCCGGGAAGCCCCGAGGCAGCTGAATTGGAATATCCCGCCATCAATTACTATTTTTACTCCGTTCGCGGGAGTTCGGTATTCATGGGTTTTCGGGCCGACGATCCATCGCGGGTTCGAGAGCTGATTCCGCTGGTCAAGCCAGTTGGCTCTCAGTTTCCAGGCACCATGGCGGTTGTCAAGCAATCCAGTTTGTTTGAACGCGGATTGTCGGGTGGTCGAACTATCGATATTGAAATCACAGGAGGTGACCTCACCAAACTGGTTGACCTCGGCAAGCGAGTTTTGCGTGACGTGAAGCGGGTCATTCCTGATGCACAGGCCATGCCCAGACCCAGCCTCGATTTGTCCAGCCCGGAAATCCATATCGAACCCAAGCTCCTCGAATCCGCCGAAATGGGTGTCAGCGCGTCAGAACTTGGCTATTCGGTTGACGCGTTCGTCGACGGGGCCTATGCCGGTGACTATTACGTTGGTGGAGACAAAATTGATATCACGATCGTGGGAGAAGGATTCTTCGCAGAACGAACTCAGGATATTCTTTCCCTGCCGGTCGCGACTGCTTCGGGCCAAGTCGTACCGCTTTCCGCGCTGGCAAACGTGGAATACAGCAGTGGTCCAGAAGCAATCTATCGTCGTGAACGGCTTCGAGCCATTACAATTCAGGTGACGCCGCCTTTGACCATGCCGCTGACGGAAGCGATGCAAAGTATCGACCAACAGATTGTTTCGGTCCTGCAAGAAGAAGGTAAGATTGACGGCGAAACCATGATTACGCTTTCTGGTACTGCCGACAAACTTCGTCAGGCCTGGGAAGCATTGCGTTGGAACCTGCTCCTGGCTTTGGCCATTACGTACCTGTTGATGGCAGCGTTGTTCGAATCGTGGCTCTATCCGTTTGTGATCATCTTCAGTGTGCCATTGGGGGCGGTTGGCGGTGTACTCGGACTTTTTGTCGTAAACCTGTTCGTCTTTCAGGCCCTGGACGTGCTGACGATGTTGGGTTTCGTGATCCTCATCGGTACCGTGGTCAACAACGCAATTCTGATCGTTCATCAGTCACTGAACCTGGTTCGAAATGAAGGCATGTCCCCTCGCGATGCGATTCCGGAGAGCGTACGAACGCGGATTCGGCCGATCGCGATCACCACATCCACGACCGTCCTCGGTTTATTGCCGTTGGTTGTGTTTCCGGGTGCCGGTAGCGAACTGTATCGCGGTATCGGATCGGTGGTACTCGGTGGACTACTGCTGTCATCGGTCTTCACGCTGTTCCTGGTCCCGGCGGTATTCGTCTTGATGATGGACCTCAAGGTACAATTACGGCGCATTTTCATGGCGCCCGTCGCTGGTGGTTTGACCAATGGAATTGCCTCGGATACCGAGGTTCCCCAGCCGAGCACTCTGTCGACGTGACTTTTTTGAATCGGGTCGAATCGGTGACGCGTCGACGTTCGTGGCTTTGGTAATTGGAAAATCCAACCAGCCACGAGAATCCTGAGTCCAGGGCTCATTGGCAATTCTGATCTCTCGGGATTCGAATTCAAGAAATGACGTTTGATTTGACAAGCCATGAGCGTTACACGCGCACGCCGATCCAGTCTCATGATCGCAAAGTGCACCGGAACAATGACTTCAGTGAATCAGGTACTGCCCATATCCATGAATGGTCACCGGCTTGATTTCGTGAACTTCTTCTGCGAGGTTGTCGGGTGCCCGCAAAGCAAATGGAGTCGGGTTTCTTGACTGATCCTATCGAAAATCTTCTGGGGGTACACCGCGACCTGATCGCGCAGGCATTGCTTCGATTGCGCCGAGACCTGGCCGATGGGACCTTCCTGCGTCAGCAGCTCTATACACTTGACGACTCTCGATTCGCCGGAAACACGCATCATTACTGGATCCGGTTGGGATTGGATTCCGCTTCGCAAACGTGGTTACAGGATCTGGAATCCAGGAAGTTGCCAGATCGCTTGGTTCAGTGGCTGAAATCCCAACTGAATCGAAAAATACTTTTGCGTCTCCCTCAGGAATACTCAACACTGGTTAAAGTTCCATTTTCGGTTGAAATCGACAGCGTCGCCGACGAAAGAGATGAGAGGATTGCCTGGGCGATCAAGCACAGGCTTCCGGCAACCACTCCCTATTCCATCTTTCATTCAGAAATCAACCGATTGTTGAAATACATTGGCCATGAAATTCAGCCACCCAACGAATCGGAATTTGACTCGCTATTCGCGCACTACGGTAATAATGCGATCGCCAAATCACGAAACCGCTTTCCGGAAGTCTGGGACGAATTGCGCGGCCATTATATACTCGACTCGCGCGGCAGCCTTTTCGCAAAGTCGCTCGTGACAGAACTGAAGGATCGAAAACTGCTGCTCTCTTCCAGCAAATTTGTCGATATTGGAAGCGGAATCGGGACCAATGTATTCGCCGTAAATCACTATTCGAAAGCGCATGCAACCGGGATTGAAAAACACCCGGGAATAATGCGAATGTCCCACGTGCTCAAACGAAGGCTCCTTCGCGTACGCCGGCTCGATGCAACTCGACTTGACTTTGTCCTGGGCGATGCATTCGATTCCCGCGCGGCGAATCTTGGGCAGTACGATGTCTTTTATGTATATTCACCGATCGGAAAGTGGGTGATCGACATCGACATGATCGTTGATCGGGCCAAAGTGGGCTCCGTCATGGTGTTAAACCGGTTACCCATTCGAAACCGCGACATGATCGAGCCGCTGAACAACGTTGCCGGGCTTTACGCGTTTCGCAAAGTCCGGGAAAAGGCGGGCGACTAGTCGGCCGCGACAACGGATGACAACAGTCTCAGTGAGGGTGGGCGAATCGACGTCGCGGCAACGTTACACCAATCGGACCAAAGCGAAACAGGAATTGACAATGAGAGCTCGAAGCATCGTGGCGCCGGATTGGTGGGACTACACAACGTTGGATCGGGAAATTCTCGACGACGCTGCACGGCTCACGCCAGACGACCTCATGGGGCTCTCGCGAGAGGGTTTTCAAGTCGTGTTTTATGACACACTCGAAGATTTCTATCTGGCAGAGGCACTTGAATATGTCCACGCCTGGCAGGAGGCAAGTGATTCAAATCCCTCCGGAATCTGTGGTCCTATCGGGCCGACCGAACAGCTCCCCCTCGTCGCAAGATTGGTCAATGCGCTGGAGTTGGATTTGCGGCACGCGCACTTTTGGGGCATGGATGAATGGGTGATCGATGGCAAGGAAGTTCCTGACAACTTTCCTCTTGGTTTTAAAATGGCGGACATGAAACTTTGCTTTGACCGCATTCGACCGGACCTTCGCATGCCGGAAGAAAACCTGCATTTCCCTGCTGTCGATACTCGGGCTTACATCGAGAGTTGGACTCAGGCCCGCTGTGTGACCATGCAAGGCGGACAGGGCGAGGTCAAGCACTGGGCCTTCAACGATCCACCGAGACGTGAAGAACCCTATCTCGAAGAACCTCCGCCAGCCCAGGAGTACCGAGAACTGACAACCCGCGTCGTTGACCTGCATCCCATGACGCTCATTCAAAATGCGCGTACGTCGGGTGGCGGAGTCGTGCAGAACGTCCCAACCCAGGCGGTAACTGTCGGACCGGTTGAGACCTGGCGGGCGGAAAAGGTCTCCATTTGGCAAGCGGGGAACCACGACAATGCATTTGGAATGCGACTTACCGCTCTGATGATCTCCAATCGGATCATAGATACTTCGGTTCCGATGTCGTTGCTCGCAGACCACCCCCAAGTCCAGTTCAACTATTATCGGCACGGAATTGGGTCGTGCGAAAGTGAAATGCATTGAGAGTCAACCAGATGAAGCCCGTCGCGTTTGCCATTGCAGCCCATCCCGATGACATTGAATTCATGATGTCCGGGACGTTGATGAGGCTCAAAGACGCAGGTTTCGACCTGCACTACATGAATATCGCCAACGGTTCGTGCGGGACGACGCAATATGACCGGAATACAATTGTGCGCCTTCGCCGCGACGAAGCAAGAAAGGCCGCGGATTACATCGGGGCGGTCTATCACGACAGCCTGGTCAACGACCTCGAAATCTTCTATGAAAAACGCCTGTTATCCAGGCTGGCCTCGATCATGCGCGAAGTAGCTCCGGAAATACTACTCTTACATTCGCCAGCGGATTACATGGAAGATCATACTTCGGCCTGTCGGTTGGCAGTCACCGCCGCCTTTGGCCGCGGAATGCCAAACTTTCCAGTCGATCCTCCACGCGAACCCACGATGAAAGACGTCACACTCTATCATTCCCAACCTCATGGTAATCGCGACGCGATGGGCAATTTGATTCGGCCAGACATCTTCGTGGACGTGACCTGCAGGATTGACGAGAAAACGGAAATGCTCAATTTCCATCGAACCCAGAAAGACTGGCTCGACACCAGCCAGGGTTTGAATTCCTATACAGACTCGATGAAAGAAATGCTCCGGGAAGTCGGGCAAATGTCGCAAAAATTTGAGTACGCCGAAGGATGGCGAAGGCATCATCATTTGGGATTCTGCCGCAAGCAGGCAAACCCGTTAATGGAAGCCATTCCAGAATTCGTCCTTTGATTCACCAGTTTCCAAATCAGAACAACGAATTCCGAGAATTCGATATTCAAGCTCGGTTGCAACACCGGTTCCCGCCGGAACGACAATGTTGTTGCGACAATGACAATCACCGTCGGTGACTTCGCCGACCGGGTCCGGTTGATCGTCGGATCCGGTCCGTGCCTACAGTGGACTGATTTCATCGCGAACGACTCAAATCGCACCGGTGAACATTAATACCTGAATCAAACAAGACACCGGCTCCCGCGACATGAGCGTTTGAGGCTAAGATACCAGTAATTCTTGATTCAGGATGTGAGCAACCCCGGGGGAAGCCACGAAGTTTTGGCTTCATCCTGAATCGGCTGTACCGTCAAATACTTTGGAGCCCACCATGTTTCGATCCGTTTTACCTTTCTTCGTCCTTGGCTGTCTGATAAGCTCCGCCGCGAGCGCCATGGGTGACCAGTATTACGAAGTGCGCAGTTACGTTCTCGGGGAAAACAGCGACGCTGCGGCGATCGACGAATATCTGAATAAGGCACTGTTACCAGCTTTAGGACGTCAAAATGTGGGGCCAGTGGGTGTCTTTACCAATTCCGATGCGGACCAGACCGGCAATGCGAGGATTGTTGTTGTGATTCCTTACGAGGACGCAAACTCAATCGCTGTCGTCAAATCAAAAGTAGAATCCGATGCCGACTACCAGGCGGCTGCGAAATCGTATCTGGATCGTGACCCCAAGGAGCCACCTTATCAACGGATCGAAAGTGAGTTGTTGATTGCGATGGACTGCATGCCGGTTGCAAAGGTTCCCGAAGGCAGCCTCGACAACAAGGATCGCGTTTTCGAACTTCGCATTTATGAAAGCCCGAACGAACGTCTGGGTAACCTCAAAGTCGAGATGTTTAATGCGGGCGAAGTTCCCATTTTTCTTGACTGCAAGATTCAACCAATTTTCATCGGTCAATCAATCGTCGGGCCCTACACTCCCAACCTGACCTACCTCACGATGTACGCCAGCGAAGCGGCTCGCGGTGAAGCGTGGCAAGCCTTTCGTGTGCATCCAGACTGGCAAGTGCTGAAAGAGGTTGCGAAGTACAAGGGCACCGTCAGCAAAAACCACAAGTATGTTCTCGTGCCAAAACCGTATTCGCAAATGTAATATCGGCAGCGATCGGTGTTCGAAGTCCGCCAAACGTGACGTAAAAGGCACGCTTCACGAAAGATCTTATGAACGGTTTGGCTGGTCGACGTTCCGGTCGCTGCAAACCTGTTTGCCCATCGCGAACATTTCGGAAACCTGGCAGCCGTCATTTTGGTTTTTTGTCGTCGCGAAAAAAACGACACCGAAAATTAATGGCCTTCAACTGGCAACCCGCTGGGAACCCGATCCGGTATCGTTTCCGCCAGACGGGATTCCAGATCGGGTGCGGTCAAGGATTCAAGAAACGCTTCAATGTCTCCGATATCACGATTGTTTAAGCGACGTGGCAATTGACTCCCGTCGAGGGTTGCCGCCAGCAGAAGCTTGGTTTGCCAATCGCTCAGAACGGTGGACCACAACTCTGTTTGTTCAAGTTGTCTTGAAGGCCGATACGTGGACAAGCTCATGATCGGGCTGGCGTGATGCCGGATGACCGACGCCAAATCCTTGAATGCACCGTTGTGCATGTACGGACCCGTTTTTGCGACGTTTCTCAAGGGCGGGGTTCGAAAGGCAAACGCGTCCTTTGAGTCGTTGTTTATCAGAACTCGTCCCGCGTCAAGAGGACCGTAAGGAGGCTTGCCTGGTCCAAGTTGCGGTGTTGCCAATCCCCAGTGTTTTTGGTCGGTCATCAGTGGTCCCGAATGGCAGCTCGCACATTTTGCCTGACCGTAGAACAAGATTGCCCCTCGTTTCTGGCGGGGAGACAACGCCGAATTTTCACCGGCCAGATATCGATCGAACGGACTATCAAGCATCGTAAATGCTTCGATTTCAAACGCTCCAATTGCAAAGGCTGCGTCAGCAAAATTCATCTGGTCAAGCGATTTTCCGGGATAAGCAGCTGCAAACATGGTCCGATATTCCTCGATCACCATCAGGCGATCCATCAGCGCCGCCCAAATTCCATGCAAGTTTTCATCCGCGAATTCTGCGATTTCATTGATGTCTCCCTCAAAAGTCAAATCGCCAGCTCTGCCTCGCATTTCATCTCGTGATGTCACCGGCAACATAGCCTGGATGTAGACCACGGAATCAAGGCCAGGGAGAAGTTGATCACCGGCAGGAGACTTGAAATTACCATCCTCGTCCTCGGCTACGCGACTGTCCCAAAACATGCTTTTCCACAAGCTTGACCCCCGATTAAAAACCTCCGGTGCATTCCTGGGTACAAACTCGCGATCAGCACCCTTGATTCGGTCGAAGCCAAGAGCGCCCGGATTGTCCGGAAACGTACCAACTGGAAGTGCCAGTCCATCGCCCGTTGCAAGCTGTGGATGATGACACGTTGCACAGGACGTATCCCGGTTTCCACTCAGTTCACGATCAAAAAAGAGTGCTTGTCCCAGATCAATTTGAGTCTGAGTATGTCCTCCTCCCGGATCCAACGACACAACTCCGTTGTTTTCCAAAAACCCTCGTAATTGCGAGTCGGGAGATTGAGCGCTAGCCACCAAGTATTGACAGGCAGAAAAAATGACAAACAAACCAGCCGTGGTGCTAGAGTTTCGAAGTCGTTTCACCGTTTGGTCCTATGACAGAACAGGAGATTGAGGCCTTGATTTTCCCGATCCATCTATGTTACAAGCCGTTTGAATCTTCCGATGGCTCTTTTTTCAAATTAATGAAAAAACAGGTTTTCAAAAATCGAGCCTGCGAGAATTTTCAACATGCCCCAATTGGAAATTCGCCTGCCGAGGGTGCTTACCACCGTCATTCGCGACTGCTGATCCAGCAAGGTTGAACGCCTGCACTCCAACCGCAGGAATCTTATTGCGGTCTTCATGAACACACGCCCTGCAACCAAATCGTGGCGACACGCAGCAAGGCAACCCCTCCCATGGGGAGTCAACATGCCACTTGCAACCACATCTTGGAACCTGTCTTCTTTCTGGCAATGACTTCGGGGTCAAGGACCGGGACGTTCGTCGTCGCGCGATCGCTCCCTGGATTGTTAGTTTATTATTTTGTAACCGCTTTACCCCGCCATACGAATTCACAGCCCAATCAATCACGACAACCAGGGCTGCAATCCACTTCCAAGTATCAACTCAATAACTCGTGTCGAACTTCCGGCGAGTTGGCAGGGCCAATCCAGCGCTGATTAAGACCTTGAAACGGAAAACTCAGTTTGTACGGATCCAGCCCCAGCATGTGCAGGAGTGTTGCCTGGAGATCACGGACCGAGACACCATCCTCGGCAACTTTGTAACCCAAATCGTCTGTCGCGCCATGCGAACCGACTTTTACGCCACCTCCTGCCATCCAAACCGTAAAACAATCCGGATGATGATCGCGTCCAAAATACTTCGAACCGTTGCGCGCTTCATTCATCGGCGTCCTTCCGAACTCGCCACCCCACACAACCAGCGTATCGTCCAGCATGCCACGCTGTTTCAGGTCCTTGATCAGGGCCGTCGCGGGACGGTCCAAACCATTGCACTTGTTCGGGAATTGGGTCTGCAAGTCATCGTGGGGACCGGTGCCATGAATGTCCCAACCCCAGTCAAAAAGTTGAATAAATCGGACGCCCTGTTCTACCAATCGCCGTGCCAGGAGACAGTTATTTGCAAACGAAGCCTTGCCGGGCTCTGCTCCGTAACTTTCCAGCGTCGACTTCGACTCACGTGAAATATCCATGACTTCCGGGACGGCGACCTGCATTCGATAGGCCAGTTCATATTGCCGAATCCGGGTCAGCGTTTCCGGGTCACCATACTCCTGAAGTTCCAATCGGTTCAGAGTGTTGATCGTATCCAGGCTGGCCCGTCTGGTTTCCCGGGTCATGCCTTTCGGATTTCCGACATAGAGAACCGGATCGCCTTCGCTCCGACATTGCACCCCCTGGTAGATCGACGGCAAATAGGAACTACCCCACAGACTTTTTCCGCCAGAAGGATTGGTCCCCCCTGAAACCATGACGATATAGCCTGGCAAATTCGAGTTTTCGGTTCCCAAACCGTAAGTCACCCATGAACCAAACGAAGCACCACCAAACTGGGGATTACCGGTATGCAGCAGTAACTGGGCCGGTGCGTGGTTGAATTGCTCAGTATACATTGATTTGACGAAGCAGATATCGTCGGCGCAAGTCGCGAGGTGCGGAAGGGTTTCACTGATCCACGCGCCAGATTCGCCATATTGTTTGAACTTGTAATTTGGTCCCATCAGTTTCGGTTTGCCTTTGATAAAGGCGAATGTCTTGCCTTCCAGCAACTCGTCCGGACACGGCTCCATGTTCCGCCGCTCCAGTTCGGGTTTGTAATCAAACAGCTCCAACTGCGGTGGCGATCCAGCCATATGCAAATAGATGACGTTTTTGGCGCGAGCCGGAATCGTGGGCGGCTTGGCGGCAAGTGGGTTGTCCGTATCGGAAGCTCGCTCATCGCCGATTAAACTGCTGCCCGCCAACTGAGCCAGCGCCAGGGTCCCCAGCCCTGAATTGCAACGGCTAAGGAAATGCCTACGCGTCATCATCCGAGCTTGATTTCGAACGGATTCCTGGTGTTGGTTCAGATTCATGGTTGGTTACTCTCAATCGTTCATTCGAAGCTGCTGACAGTCTTGAATTGAAAAAACATCGCCATCCATTTTCGCCGGTAGCCATTGATCCCGTGAACGAGTTCGGTTTCACGGAGCGCAACGACGCGTCACTACTTTGTCAAAAACGCATCCAGATTCAAGATCACATTGGCGACGACGGTGAGCGCAGCGAGCTCGACTGATTTGACTCTCCTGGTTTCCTCATCGACGCCGAAACTTTCCATCGCATCAGTCATCTGGGATGCGTCCTCCGGAGCCGCGCTGTAGACTTGCCGCATTTCCGAATAGAGCTGTTCCAGTGCAGAGATCTGATCCGGACTTCCCGGCCGTAGCAACGCCAACTCCAGACCGTGCTGTATCTGCTTCGTGGACGAGTCACTCTTGAGTAGCATCCTGGCGGCCAACGATTGGGCTGCCTCGATAAACGTTCTGTCATTCAATGTCATGAACGACTGCAGCGGCGTATTGGTTCGAACCCGACGGAGGTTGCAGACTTCGCGCGTCGCCATGTCAAACGTATCAAACAGCGGATGGGGAGACGAACGTTTAAGGTAGGTATAAATTGCACGGCGATACCGATCTTCTCCCTGGCTTTCAACCCACACCGTATCGCCGGCGAACGCGCTGCGTACGGATTTGACGGGGTTGGGAGGATAAACGGGCGGACCAAACTGCTTGGCCGAAAGCAAACCCGAAACGGCCAGCGCCTGATCGCGTATGACTTCGGCTCGCATTCGAAATCGAGGGCCACGTGAAAGAAAGGCGTTCACCGGATCAGCCCTGACGCGTTCCACGGAAACCACTCCTGTCTGCCGATAGGTCGATGATGTTACGATCTGCTTGAGGAGTCTTTTCACGTCCCAGCCGTTTTCCCGAAAGTCGACGGCGACCCAGTCAAGCAGCGCCTGATTCGACGGTGGAGACCCCTGAGTCCCAAAATCTTCTTCCGTTTCAACGATTCCCCGACCGAAAACCCTTGCCCAAAACCGGTTGACGGTCACCCGTGCGGTCAGGGGGTTTGCCGCATCAACCAGCCATCTGGCGACTCCCAGCCGGCTCCTCTCGGCGTTGGCCGGCAACGGTGGGAATGCATCGAAAACGGCAGCTTTCACTTCCTCCGCGGGTTGCAGGTAACTCCCTCGTGTCATGACGTGTGTTTTTCGAGCTTGATCGGATGTTCGCTCCACCATCACCGGAACACGAATGGGAGCGTTTCGATTCTTGATCGCGACCTCAAGTTTGGTTTTGAGCGGTTCGAGGGTTTTCTTTTTGTATTCCGCTGCAGTTAATTCTGCCGATTCGTCGTTCTCAATTTTCTCCCGCGTTTCATCTGGCGAGCCGTTTTGATCGGTACCCAGCGATTTCCAGACCGATTCCGCTGCGGCCAATTCTCGCTGCAGTTGTTCGATCTGCGCGTCGAGTCGAGCGAGTTCGTCCTCGCGACCTTTCGGATAAACATCCAACAATGGCTGCTCGTCGTTCTTGTCCTCATCCATTGTCTGGTTAAAGAAATCCAAAAACTGATAGTATTCGGTTTGAGAAATCGGATCGTATTTATGTGTGTGGCATTCAGCGCATCGCAATGTCAAACCCATCCAGGCATTGATCGTTGTGCTAATCCGATCTTTGACCGCAATCGTGCGAAACTCTTCATCGCTTGTTCCACCCTCGGAATTGTTCAGCGTATTTCGGTGGAACGCAGTTGCAAGGATTTGATCGACGGTCGCCTCCGGCAGCAGATCCCCAGCAATCTGTTCGATCGTAAACTGATCGTAAGGCAGATTGGAATTGAAGGCGTCGATGACCCAATCCCGCCACGGCCAGATGATCCGGTTTGTGTCCGAAGCATATCCGATGGTGTCCGCGTACCGTGCCACGTCCAACCACATCGCGGCCCAATGTTCCCCGTAGCCGGGCGAGGCCAGCAGTTCATCGACGATCTCACCATAGGTTTCGTCTGTCGGTGAAGCGACAAACCGTTCCACCATTTCGATTGAAGGTGGCAGACCGGTTAAATCAAGTGCGACACGGCGAATAAGTCGACGAGGCTCTGCCTCTGCTGAAGGCTGAAGTTCCAATTGAGACAACTTGGCCGCGACGAATTGATCAATTTCGTTCCGTGTCCACCTGGATAATTGTTCGTTCAGCACGGGGAGCTGAGCCTTGACCGGAGCGACAAACGACCAGTGAGTTTGGAAAGGGGCACCTTGCTCAATCCACTTTCGAATCAGGTCGATTTCGTCTATGGAAAGTGCGCCGCCATGTTCCGCAGGGGGCATTCGATCATCGTCGTTCGATGTAATCCGAGCGAACGCATCACTGGCATCAACGTCTCCCGGTTCGATTACCGCCAGCGCATCTTCGCGGCGATCGAGCCGCAGATCGGCTTTTCGTTGTCCTGGATCGGTTCCATGGCAAGCAAGGCAATGCTTCGACAGGATTGGCCGAATCTCCTGATTGAAATTCACTTCCTGCCCGTTGCCGAGACCGGCCACCATTGACAGCCAACCAATGGACAGGATTAAGATTCGTAAAATCATGAAGAATCCGCTGTGTTCCGATTCGGCGTTTGTAAAAGTCAACAATTTCAAGACGAACAAGTCGTTTCCAATTTTAATTCTACCGTTTGCAGCGTTGACTTGAAATCGCCATGTTTCTGGAAAGGAAACCACGGATCAGCGTCCCTCCACGATACGAAACGATGAACAATCTGCCTTTTCCATTCGGAAAGACTTCAACTTTTTCCGTCGAGAAGAACCAGACACTTGTCGAAGCAGACTCGTCCGCGACGCGATCAGTCGCTGTAACAGGAATCGCGATCCACGCAGTCCGGTTGGCACGCAGATTGTCTCACGACAAACTCAGTTTCCCTGTCGTACATCAACCTCAAATCATTTCCAACAATATCGACAGAAACACCTTCGAAATCCGAATGTCGGTTTTCAAAACGCATATATTGGCACTTGATTGAACTCCGAGCAGTCAGGCAAAGTCGCTTGGCAAGTGACATCTGAGGCTCCTTCCGGTAATCCGAATCGTATTCAGGGGGCGTTCAATATTGACTTGAATGCAATCAATTCATCACAAGTCAAATCCATGTAAATGAAAAGCCACGTTAACTGTTTGAAATCGCGGTCGCGAACGAGAATCTACAAGGTCTGTTCCAGGAATTCCAGTCCCGAAATTCCGATATCCGGAGTTCATTGCCAGCCACCATTTGGCCCTCGTTTATCGAACAGGAAAACACAAACGCGATTATCTGTAATGAAACCGGCACGCCGATCGAACCAGATTCTGGCGAAACGTAAGCGGTACAACATGCATGATACTCCAATAAAACCAGCATGAGGCGTGGACAAACGACCCTGGTTAAAGTTCAACTTGGCAATGAAACTTGGCAATGAATGGAGAAGGGAATATGAAAACAGGATCCCTGGAACATCTGAAGGCAAAAAACGCGATTCTGGTGATCTGGGTCTCGGCCGTCGTGACTGGATTGGTTTCAGCCGATGAACCGTTTCTGCACAAGGTTAATGCAGACGGTCATTCGTTGGCCGTTTGGTCGAAAATGCCCGAAACACCCAGAGCCGTCGTATTGCTGTTACACGGCGCGACATGGAGCAGTGTTCCGGATTTTGACCTGCAGGTCGAAGGTGAAAATCTCTCCTTGATGGACGGATTGGTCAGCCGCGGATATGTGGTTTATGCTCTTGATGCCCGGGGTTATGGAAAAACACCACGAGATGATTCGGGATGGCTAACACCAGATCGCGCCTCGAAAGATGTCGCCATCGTCCTGAAGTGGCTGGTCAAACGCCACCCAAGGCTGGAGCCTCCGGTTGTGTTTGGTTGGTCCCTGGGATCGATGGTGGCTCAACTGTGTGTACAGCGCAATTCAGACCTCGTATCGGCGATTGTCTTGTTCGGATATCCTTTGGACCCGGCCCGTAAACGGGGTCTCGGACCCGAGCCTTCCGAGCCGAAAAAACTGACCAATACAGCCGAAGCGGCAGCCAGCGACTTCATTACCCCCGATACGATCAGTCAAAAAGCGATTGACGCCTATGTCAAAGCTTGTCTCGCCTTCGATCCCATCAGGGTCGATTGGCGCGAATCTGCTGACTGGAACGAACTGGATCCAGCAAAACTGAAGGTCCCCGTCCTGCTGATTCAAGGTGCATTGGATCCGCTCGCCAAGACCGATGCGCAATCGAGATTTTTTACTCGGCTCGCGACACCGGACCGTCAGTGGGTTATGATCCCGGGCGGCGATCATGCAGCCTTCATGGAAACGCCACGACCTCATTTTTTGAATGTATTAGGCGATTTCATTTCACGCTGGCAGCACTAGCCAAACGGGTCGCAGCGCATCCTGGTCTCAGCAAGGCGGTTAACTGGCTAAGTTTGCCGTGTTCGCTTGGCGGTTCCAGATTGCGAAATTCGCCCACCGTTTACCGTTGGGGCCTTTCAATTCTCGAACCTCGCTGTAAAGGACTCATGCTGCACAAACGGGATTACAATTTCTTTGATGTACCGGTCCAATTCGTTTGTTTGAAAGAGCTCCGGGTCCCATGGTTTGGATAACGGTTCCAGCAGTCGTCCGCTCAGTGCTGGTCCGCATTCGTACAAATCAACATAGACGTCTTCACCTTTGTGATTGACTTGAATTTGACTGCGGACGTAAAGTCCGCCGGCAACGTCTTCATATCGATCGAGTTGGGCCAATTGCTTTTCACCAAGCTCACGAAACAGAATGCCGTCGACGCTTGAGAATTCGTCTCTCCGAATCACCGGATAGTTGCCCCATTCTCTGGTTCGAGCTTCAAAGCGCCTGAAACCCCGGACCGTGAGGGGTTCCCCGACGGAGACAATGCGAGCAATCGGACCGGCGACTTCCGGGAACATTAGCGTTCCATAAACAAATACGTTGATCACACGGAGGTTCCTTGTTAATCAAAGCTCAGGGACACATCGACCCTTGGCCATGCGCCCAACCGGAATTGACGAATGCGGATGCCGAATACCTGTGGTTGAACGACCAAGCTTGATTGTCTAACTTTTCACCTACTGCTTTCTTCGTGAAATTCAAAACACAGGCCGTTTCGAGGTTTTTATTCGCGCTGCGATTTTAGCATGTCATCGTGGCAGGTGAGAAACCCTGGATTCACCTTGGCGATTCCAACCCATGAACTTTTTTTTGGAGAACGCCCTATCTTCGGGCCCGCCAAGTCAGCCGGTCAAATCTTCCCATTCAGAATGCCGGTCACTGGTAAAATCCTGGAGGGAAACTCGAATGCCCGACTGGATGTGCCAGCGATCAGGCAAGCGAAGATCAGCGACTGCCGGACCACCGGGATGACTTCGTGACTGAGCCGAACTAGCCGAGCTTTCCGACGTCAATCATTGTCGATGATAGAAATCCTGGTCAAGCGAATCGAGTTGAGGCACGACATCGCCACTTCTTGTCTGACGTTTTTCTCGTAACGCACTCCCGATTAACCGAAATGAACGGATTCATCCCTGCGCCTTTTTCGTTAAATTGAAGGTCCAGTTTCCAAAGCAAGTATCCAAGGTGGAATTCAGGGCATGAATTTATCGAGTTCGTCATCGATTTTCAGGATTCGTTTCCGGACCCAGCTGAATCTGGCATTGGCTTTCTTCATCGGGTTAAGCAGCGGGAGAGTTTGCGCGCAGGTTGAACCACCTACCAAATTGACCAATGGAGACGTGGAGACGTGGAGCACCGAGAACCTGCCTGACGGCTGGACCTTTAACGCCCCCAAGGGAGCCGCCTTGAGTCGGGAATCAGAGCTGGTTTTCGAAGGTGAATCCTCCGCCCTGATCGACACGACTTCTTCAAGACAGGGAACTGGATCATTTGCCAACCTTTCGATGAGGATCGACGGCAGGCCATTTCGTGGCAAGACAGTCTGTTTCCGGGCCGCCGTTCGAGCCGACGAAATCTCCGAGGGTGGACGAGCACAATTGTGGTTCCGGGTTGACCGGGAATCCGACAGATATTCGGTCGGTGCTTTCGACAACATGCAGAACCGTCCCATCACCAGCGAGGAGTGGCGCCATTACGAAATTGTTCTTAGGGTTGATGAAGACGCGGACAAAATCATCGTCGGGCTGATATGTCTGGGCAAATGCAAGACGAGGTTTGACGATGCAACATTCCAGGTTTTAGCTGACGATACACCAACCACCGGGGTCACGCTCGATGCAACCAACGATCGAGAAAAAAATGAAAACAAAACGAAATCTTCCACCACGCGATCTGGAATTTCTCCCGTGTTGATGAAAGCGTTTGCGGAAGCCGAAAATGCTCCACGCCAACCGTTTTTCAATCACTGGTTGTGGCTGGTCGCGATCACTCTTGGGCTATTTGCGATTTCAGGTCTCCCCTGCGACAAGTTCTCGACAAAGCCAGATGAGTCGATGTTGGATGAGGATCGAGACGACAGATCCACTTTCAGAATAATTCCAAAGTTCGCGGTTCGTTTTTCGGTCGCCTACTGGTTGCTGTATAGTTTCCCCGTCCCGATTGCGAGCCTTATCCCAAAATACGGGAGCATGTTTCAGACCTGGTACTCCACAAAGTCGACGGTGATCGTAACATGGGTTGCAAACCATGTATTCAAAATCCAGGATGAGCTTGTCCCTCCCAACGGTAGCGGCGACACCACGTTTTCCTATATCCAGGTATTTACCGTTTTCATTATGGCTATGGCAATTGCGTTACTCTGGACCCTCGTCGACTGGCGCAAAACTGATTACAGAAACGTAAAGGATCTGTTGCGAAGCTACCTTCGATACGTTTTGGCCTATTGGATGTTGAGTTATGGAATGGCGAAAGTCTCTTGGGGCGTTAACCAGTTTCCGCTCATCAGTGAATGGCAATTCAACAAGAACTGGGGGGATTCTTCACCGATGAACGTGGTCTGGTCGTTCATGGGGACATCCCGTGCCTACACTGTTTTTGCCGGGCTGGGCGAAATGGTCGGTGGACTGCTGATTGTCTGGCGCCGTACGGCGACCCTTGGAGCGTTAGTTATTTTTGGCGTGATGTTAAACGTCATGATGCTGAACTTCTGTTACGACGTTCCTGTGAAACTGTTTTCCGCACACCTGGTTTGCATGGCCCTGTACGTTTTGCTGCCGGATTCAATTCGACTCGCCAATGTGCTGTTTCTCAATCGCCCGACGAAACAACTTGATTTGCGGCCGCCTTACGCCGGCCCGAATACCATCTGGATTCAGCGTGCGGTAAAGCTTGGAATCCTGATCTTCATCGTCGCGATTCCGATATCCAAACACGTTGACAATCAAGTGCGTTTTTTGGCCGCCCAGGCCAACGTGCCAGAATATTTCGGGCAGTATGAAGTCGAAGAATACCGGATCAACGGAAAGCCCGTGGATCAAGCCAACAGCGACAATGGCTGGCGGTCGGTACGATTCCTGCGACAAAACGAATACACCGCAGATGGGGTTTCCCTCAAAGACAAGATCATGGTCGGTTTCAACAAAACGCAGGGCCGAGCCGAAGCTGCCTTTACCGTTAACCAGAGGGACAACATCCTGGAAATGGAAGCTCACACGAACCAGATAATTCCGAAATCATCGATCGAGCTAAAACAACTCGACGATGATCGACTCGTGATGATCGGTGAAGTCGCAGGGGAGAGAATCGAAATCACGTTGCGTCGCAACGACAGCCTGTATCGTGTCAAGGACAGGGGATTTCGCTGGGTGAATGAAGTGCCATTTAATCGGTAGGTTTGATGCAATTCAAAAAGAGCACGGACGCAAATCCATCCACAGGGCCTGTTGACCTCGCAACACCAAGGAGGTTCTGCGACGTCTTTGATGTTGCTTTCGAGGTCCAATCGCGGCGTTCTATCGGTCACCCGGTTGCCAAATGGCGGTCCATTGGTTGTCAACAAACTGCCGAAAGGTCGCCGAACGAAGTCAACGTGTTTCGGAAAAAATGGTCCGAGTTTCTGTTTCTCGCAGAAGGTTGGCTTATAATCCGTTAAACCTCCCACGCCCATCCAGACCTTTCTCCTAATCATGTCATCAGACGATTCCACTGGTTCGCTATTACGTTTGTGTGGAGAGTTTGAATTGGCTTGGTCAACTGGAAATCGACCCTGGATCAACGTGTATGCGAATCGCGTTGATGATTCGTTGCGTGGTCGTTTGATAAAACAGTTGATTCCGATCGATATCAAGTATCGTAAGGCTTCAGGCGAATCCGTGTTCGCCGACGACTATCGGGCTCTTGGCATCGACACCGCCTGGATAACCGCGGCATTGTTGAATGAAATGGGCCCCGGGAATGAAGCACCGATCGCGTCTGAATCGACGCACGAACCGATTCCCGCTGAGCCAAAGCCGGTCCCTGCAATCGACGCGACCACACTACCGGGAAAATCGAAACCGGATCGAGGATGGCTGGGAACTGATGCGCGAGATCCCCGGTTTGGTGATTACGAACTGATGGAGGAAATCGCGAGGGGCGGCATGGGAGTCGTTTACAAGGCGCGGCAGACCAAGCTGAAACGCACCGTCGCCTTGAAAATGATTTTGGCCGGATGCCTTGCCAGCGATGATGAGATTCGGCGGTTTTACTCGGAAGCCGAATCCGCGGCCTGCCTTGAGCACTCTGGCATTGTGCCGATTTACGAAGTCGGTCAGGTTGGCGAACAGCATTTTTTTTCGATGGCGCTGGTGGAAGGAACCAATTTGGCCAAGGTTCTGCAGCAGGGTCCACTGAAGCCCGATCGCGCGGCCGATTATGTCGGGCAAATCGCTGACGCGATTGCCTATGCACACGCCCACAATGTTATTCATCGCGACCTCAAGCCAGCCAATGTTCTGCTGGACGAGAACGATCGGGTCAAAGTAACCGATTTCGGATTGGCCAAACAAACTCAACTGGATACTCAACTGACCGCCACTGGCCAAATCATGGGTACGCCCGGTTACATGCCGCCGGAACAGGCGTCCGGTAAACTTGCTCAGGTCGATCAGACTTCGGACGTTTACTCGATGGGCGCAGTTCTGTATTGCCTGCTCACGGGTCGACCTCCATTTCAGGCGGCCACCCCTGTAGAGACTCTCGTCCAGGTCCTGGAACAGGATCCGGTGCCACCTCGCGTCCTGGTGCCTGGCATTCCTCGTGATCTGGAAACGATCTGTTTGAAATGCCTCCACAAAGAGCAACATCGGCGGTATTCGTCGGCTGCGGAACTGGCAGCAGAAATCAACCGGTTTGAGAACGGGCTGCCAATTCTGGCACGACGCGTGAGCGGCTTGGAACGGACGATTCGCTGGATGAAACAACAAAGCCAACCGTTATGGGTCAGCACACTCACTGGATTGGCCGTAACAATGTGCCTGGCGATTGGCTTGGTTGGTCGATTCGCCTATCAACAGTCATTGTTGGGATATGTCGATCTGCGAACAAATGAAGAGGAAGGGTATCTGGTCGCCACGATTTTCAACGACGAAGGAAAACAGGTGGAATGCCAGACGTTGCCAACCCAGGAACCGATTCCACTGTCTGAAGGGAGTTATCGGGTTCGCCTGTCGGGAGCCAGGAGAATGAGCAAAGACATTCAACTGGAAGTCCAGCGTGGCTCGCGTCGCCAACCATTCTCGCCGGAACTTTCCCTGAATGACACCGCACTATGGCCGACGATCGAACACGACGGAATCGTAGAATTTCTCAAATTCCAGGACCGGGATGATGCGATCCTGATCGACGATCAGTTCGTAATCCGGAGAAGTGGCGCGAGCGGCAAAACAATCTGGAAAACCAACATCGCAGAATCCGTCAAACCGCTGGACGAGACGGAGATGTTTCGTTGGTGGAATAATTTTGGCAACAAGTCCAATGGCCAGCGCAATCTGCGAACGCGACCCACGTTGCTTCAATCTCCTACGGATCTTGATGGCGACCGAGTGCGCGACCTCGTTTTTTCAGGTGGCGAACAGGCCTGGTTGCTGGCGCTATCGGGCGAAACAGGAAAACCACTCTGGTTCCGAAGGTTGGACGAACTTGATCCAACGGCGAAACGAAAAGTCAATCTCGGCTCTTCGTTGCTGGACAGCGCAATCGTCCATCCGCCGGTCGCAATCCCGGACACGGATCGGGATGATGTCGACGATGTACTGACGGTCGTCTTTGATCTGGGTGATGACCGGAACCAACCTCCTCGGCGTTGGCTGGAACTGACTTCGGGCAAGAACGGTGGACAAATTTGGACTCGGGAACTCGATGGTTCCTGGTTTGACGAGCAGAACATTCCACTGGATCTGCGTTGGCTGCATACCGGAAGCGGTGTCATTTCGAAAGGACAAAGTTGGGGTGGTTTTTTCCAGCGAGATCGCTCGACCGTTTTCGAGACAGGAGCGGCGTTTTTTTCTACTTCGCCCCCGCTGTTTTCCAAATCACCAAACTCCAACGTGATTTGGCTATTGGCTGGCGACCGACTGGTCAGGTTGCATGCAGAGACGGGAGAAATTCAATCATTCGCGTTGGGTTTCGTTCCCCTCAAAACTCCGGAAGTAGCCGACCTGGACGACGATGGCTCCGATGAATTTTTGTTTTTGATTGTGAACGACCCAGACGTCTCAAGCACATTGGAATCCGACGCGCAAAGCGAACCAACGCCACAAGAGCCGACGGAACTCATTGTCTGGTCGACCGCAACGAATCAGGTTGACTGGAGGAAGAAGCTGTTTTCAACCTGGGGCGCGGTACGTAAACTCGGAAATGAATTTGCAAATTGGCCCTGTACTGAAGATCTTAACGGTGACGGGGCACTGGAAGTCATCGTGCCGGATGAAACTTCGAATGTCGATGGCTCGGGAATGTCCGCGGCTGTCGAAAAACCATTCGGCGGTTTGAGCGTTTTTGATGCTGATGGAAACCTGATTTGGAAACAGAAGCTTGCTTCACCCAGGGAGCAATTGGACCGGTTCGTTCCAGGACCGGATATCAATGATGATGGATGGCGGGATCTGTTTGTTGTTACCAATGACGTTCGGGCCAACCAGGGTATTTGGGACCGGCAAACGATTGTCGTGGACGCGATATCAGGTCGCGACGGTGAGCGCGTCTGGTGGAACCGGCAAGCTCTCCAAACCAGAACGCAGCGATTTGAGTATGGCGAGACACTCCGCTGGTGGAACCCCGGAAATGATGGTTGGCCGCAGTTGCTGGTGGGGGTCAAATCCGACTTGTTCGCATTTTCACCCAGAACCGGCAATGTAACCGGATACGGCCATTTTATCGATTCGATTCTGGTCGCCGATGGAAACGGAGACGATTTGGATGACCTGTTTTTTCTACGCAAGGGTCACCTGGGATCGTACAGGGGTCGAATGCAGTTGAACTGGATGCGGTCGCCGATGAACATCACCCGCTCAGCCGACGTCGACGGCGACGGAATCGACGACTTTGCGTTTGGCAACCGAATGGTCTCGGGGAGCGACGGAAAAACACTGTGGCAAAATGGTGTGCAACCCGGACCAATCTACACTTCCTCACCGGACGAATCCATGTTTGTCCTGGACGTCGATTTGAACAATGACGGCTGTAACGATGTCCTTGCCAATAGCCAATGGCAACGTGGAAGAACCCGGATTGCAAATTTATTGTCTGGAAAAAATGGCCAGCGGATCTGGGATACTGAGGGCAATTTCTCCGAAAAGCCAGTGTGGAATTCCAGCCTGATTGAAGTCAAAAGCGGAGCATCCCCCAGCGGCAGAATCGAACTGACAGCGATTATCAATGAGTCGCGTGAAGCCTTCAACGGAAACTTTTACTCCCTGGAACCGGGGCACACCTGGCTGCTCCGTATAGACGGAAAATCGGGAAAGCTGAACTGGAAAGTTCCATTGCTTGCGACCGAAATTGGCTACCCCGGAATGGACTTCACGTTGCACGACCTCAATCACGATGGGATCCTGGACGTATTGGCGCCTGCGAGTGCCGTAACGGACAATACCGGATCCATCGTTGACGGAACGCTGCAATTACGAGCCTATGACGGAAACAGCGGTTCCTTGATCTGGCAGGTTCCGGTGGTACCACTAGCCCACCACCAGATTGCTTCGTTTCCCAAATTGACCGTTGGCGACACGCCGAATGAAGGCACTCTCGTTGCTTTCTACGATCACCGAACCGAAAACGGCGTTGGGGCGGGATTGCGAGTCATCAACGGAGCCACCGGCGACAACCAACGTTTTCCCCTGAACTGGACCGAACCGATGCCGGAGACGACGCAAAATGAGGTTCAATTGCCATGGCCAGTCGTGATTCAGGATCACGTCCAGGGAAAACACTTTTTCGCGGTTAGTGTCTGGACCCGCCAACCCGGCGTCACGACCGACTGGGAAGAAGCCAAACTGGACAATGGAATTGCGGAAGAACTGGTCATCCTGGACGCGGCGGGCAAGATTGTCTCGCGTTTCGGGTTGCCCTTGGTTCGGGGGAACCGTTTTCGGGCAAACCGGGCTCGACTCTGGGCCTATGACACGAATCAGGATGGTGTGGATGAGTTGATCCTCCTGGATCATGCGGGATGCACGGCGATCGATCCTTTCCACAGGGAACGGGTGTGGTCCTGGATGCGACCGCAAGCGACAGATCTTCGTTTGCACTCTATGGTTGAACGATCCAATCAAGCGAGTCTGGGTTTGGTCGCCGGAAAACGTGAAGTCTTTGGAATTGACCTCTCCAATGGCACGCAAGTCTGGTCCGCCTCCGACAAATTTCCCGACAACGAATCATGGTCGCACGAGAATTTTTTTGTTTTGGAATGCCAAACCGGCAATCCCCGTGTGTTGTTGATGAATGACGATGAAACCGTCTGTGTTACACCACGTTCAGAATCTTCCCTGTTTCATGGCGACCGGTTGATGGTTCCGTCCGAACGTCTGCCACAGAACGACCCCTTGAATCTCCGGTTACTGCCCTGGGTTGAACCAATTCCGTTCGTGCAGGAACCTGAACCACTGGCAGCTGCTCTGGAGGCGAGTTTGGGCGCGCTGGTTAGCCTGCCGCTCCTGTTCCTGTTCGTGATCGTCCCCTGGTTCTGGATCAAGCACGTTGTTCGCAAGCGACGATTCTCGATTCAATCACTGCTGTTGTTGATGGTCTTCTGCAGTGTTGGAATTGCATTTACCGCGTCTCGACGGAGCTTTGTTCCCGAACCGTTCAAATTCAGCTACGAAACACTTGCCGTTGGCATCGGCATCGTCTTGCCACCCGTCGTTTTTTTGTACTCAGTGATTCGGATGATGCTGCTGGGGCAATGGAAGACGTTGAAGTGGATTTCTGTTGTGATCCTCGTGATCACGGCTGGTTTTGCGATATCAGCCGTGGTTGCAGCCGTGGACTTTGACCCCGGCGAAGTCTACTCGTACGAATACGGATGGACGTTGATTCTCTGGATCAGCTATCTCGTGGGCGCGCTCTTGATGATCTTGGAAGGTGTACGCGTCTGCTGGCGATTGGTCCGAATGCTGTATTCGAAGATTCGCAGGAAACCCAAACCGCTTGCGTTGGCTTGAGCTCCGGAATTTGATTCGTGTTCGGGAGGTTGAGGCTCCCGCCAAGACTTGTCCTGTGCGTTGCAATGTTTCGGCAGAAGACTCAACTTCTCAATCGGGGGATAGAGCCCAGTCGCAATCCTGCGGCAGGCTCGCCGGAAACGACGACCTATCCTGTTGATTCGCTGGATTGACCGCCGGGATCTGTCAAAAACAACTCTCTTGTGCTGGCCGTTGCCGTTTTACGGGGAAGAGTCTTTGAGAGGATCTTCATGACTTTTTCTGCGGTAACGCGATAACCGGTCAGCTTCCCGCCATAAATCGAAACCAGCCTGGGACGCGAAGGGTTATCCACGGGCAACATCGTCTCGCGTGAGCGTCGGAATGCCTCACCGGTGGCAGCCGGCAGCACTCGAAGCCCAGCCCACCGGTTGATAACCGAATGATCACGACCGGGAAAGTGCGTCGCGTATACATTCCTCAGGTACTGGATTTCTGTATCGAGTGGCGTGACTTCATCCGGATCGCCATCAAACTTCGATTCGGTTGTGCCCACCATGGTACGACCTTGCCAGGGCATCACAAATACAACACGTTTGTCGTTCGCCTCGACGTAATAACAGCCCTGGGTGACGACTCCCGGCAACTCGATGTGCGTCCCCTGAATTCGATCGATGGGAAGCTGGACCACAGTTGGTGTGAATCGGTCAAGTACGTCGTTGACGAATGGCCCGGCAGCATTGACGGCGACCTTCGCGCGCGTGGTGACCGAGTTCGAACCGAATTGAAAGTTGACATGAACCTCGTCGCCGGCAAACTCAGCCGAATCAAACCGGGCGGGGTAAAACAGGTCGGCGCCCAGATCCTGGGCTGACCGCATGACGGCGCGCGCCAGGGCTGCGTCGTTCGTCTGGCCGTCCCAGTACTGAAGGACGCATTGGAGATCCGATTGATCCAGTCCGTCGAGCAAATTCCAATCCGAACGGGGTACTGTTTTGAACCATGCGTTCTTGCCACCGCCTGCCAGTACAGCATACATCAGCAAACCGAGTTTCATGACCCACGGTTTGCGCGAGGTTCGATCATAAACGGGTATAAAGAATTTTTGGCGATGAACCAGGTCTGGCGCGATGCGAAACAAAAGTTCCCGCTCATGCAGGCTTTCCCAAACCAGCGAAATCTCAAAATTTTCCAAATACCGCAGCCCGCCATGAATCAACTTGCTACTGCGACTGGACGTCCCTTCGGCAATTCGCGATTTTTCCACGACCACGACGCTGTACCCTGCGGCCGCGGCCGCCTGGGCCACTCCGACTCCGTGAATCCCCCCACCAATGACACAAACATCGTAATGGGGTCGGACATGCGAGGCCGGAACATTCGACGAATTGACCGTGTGAGGCGCTCCGTACCTGGTCAAATCGATCGTGCCTTGATCATCTGGATCGGTATTCGAAGAGGGAGTTTGATCAACCATTTTTTAACAGGCAGATTGGAGAATGACCGTGTTTAGGTCTTATTACACCGCCAATGCAAATCCTTGATTAAGGTGGATTATCGGAATAAGTGAAGGCAACCCTGGCGTAACCGACGGCATCTTATTTGGGCCTTCTTTTCTTCCTATAATCATCTGCCAGGACTGGCCGACCGTCCAGATCAATGTGTGCTGACCAGGCTCGGTGATTTCGGCAATTCCGAACATCGTACGTCGAGCAGACACGCAAAGTCAATCGAGCGGTTCGGGGCGTCCCAAACTGAAACTCCCACTTGCCACCAATGGCGAAACAATGAGCTGGGACCAAAACGCCAAATTGAAATCGTTTGTATGCTTTCTTGGTAGCATGATGCTGTCGATTGGAGTTGCCTCGGCGGAAGATCGACTGCATGCCGGTGCCGCGCGATTGGAAATTTCGCCACGACAATTACCGGCGATACGCAATGGCGGGTTCCTTCAGTCCGAGTCGGATCGTGTGGACGATCCCTTGTATGCGCGGTGTCTCGTACTGGCTGACGGAAAGGAAACCATCGCGATTGCGGTCGTTGATTCTTGCATGTTGCCCACGGACATCTGCGATGCAATCAAGTCCAGCGTATCGAAACGAATCGGATTGCCGGCGAATCGAATTCTAATTTGCGCCACGCACACGCATTCGGCGCCTTCAGCGATGTCGTATTGCCTGGGCAGTAGTCGTGACGACATTTATGTCGAATTCCTCGTTCCCCGGGTCGCGGATACGATCGTAGCTGCCGCCAAAAACATGAAGCCGGCAAAGATTGGCTGGAATTCAATCGATGCCAGTGAACTGACCAACTGCCGTCGTTGGATTACACGAAGTGATCAAATGGAAATCGATCCTTTCGGTCAGCAAACCGTGCGGGCCATGATGCACCCGGGCCATCAGAATCCCAATTACGTCAGTCCTGCGGGTCCGGTTGATCCTGAGCTGTTTGTGCTGAGTGTAATAGCCGCAGAGGATGGAGCGCCACTGTGCCTGATGGCAAATTTTTCAATGCATTACTTTGGCGGTGGAGCAGGGTTCTCAGCCGACTACTTTGGCGAGGTCGCAGATTTGATGGAGTCGAATATCGTGGATTCCAGTGACAAACCGGCTCGGGATTTTGTTGGAATCATGTCTCAGGGAACCAGCGGGGACTTGCATTGGATGAATTACGGCCAGCCCCGGAAGAGCGTGATGCGTTCGGAGTTTTCCCAAACGATGGCCGAAAAAATCCTCGCGGCTTGCAAGCAGATCGAATACCAATCGGATCCAACCATCGCCATGTCAGAGTCACGATTGGCGCTGCGACGACGCGTTCCAAATACGGAGCGGCTCGCATGGGCCAAATCGTTAAACGACCGTCGCGCGAACCAATCGCCTCGCGACCGTCCCGAAGTCTATGCACAACAGGCTCAGTGGATTCACGAAAATCCCGAAACAGAAGTCGTTTTGCAGGCTATTCGGATCGGTGAACTGGGTATTACCGCGCTACCGAACGAAGTCTTCGGTATCACGGGACTCAAGTTGAAACAGCAAAGTCCGCTTGGCAGCACGTTTAACCTTGAACTTGCCAATGGCGCCGAAGGTTACATACCGCCTCCGGAACAGCATCGCCTGGGAGGCTACACGACCTGGCCAGCGCGGACGGCTGGGCTCGAAATCCAAGCCGAACCGAAAATCGTCGACACGGTTTTGTCGTTGCTTGAGTCGGTATCGGGAAAACCACGGCGAGAATATGTTGATTCGCCCCACGATTATGCCCGTACCGTGATCAAACTGAACCCGGTAGCCTATTGGCGACTCGGTGACATGGATATCACTCGCGCCAGTGACACAATGGGGCAACATCACGCCAGGTTTGATGGCGGAGTTGCGTTATGCCTTCCGGGACCCAGCGTCAGTGGCTTCGAGGGAACGGCAAACCACTGCGTTTATTTCGCGGGCGGTTCTTTGCAAGCCAGGATTCCTGAACTGTCAAATGAATACAGTGTGTCGATGTGTTTCTGGAACGGCTTGCCGACGGTTCGAAGTGGCGACCTGGGCAGACTTTTTTTCATGGAGATAGGCGGCACGCACGAATCGCTTTCGATTGATGGTAACAAGGGTGAATTTTCGAGGCTCGCATTGCAGATTGGCTCCACGGAGACGCTCGGCAAGACACCGCTTGTGACCCGGGAATGGCATCACCTTACACTGACCAGGTCAGGCAGCCACTATGCCGTCTTCCTGGATGGCCAGGCCGAACTCGATATCGATTTGCCGATGGCATTGCAAACGGCATCAAACGCAAACGATCAATCGGAATCCAAGATTATCGGCGGCCAGTTTGATGGCAAGTTGGACGAGGTTGCACTTTTTGACCGTGCATTGTCAGCGAATCAGGCCCAGGCACTTTTCCAGGCAACTGGCATCACGCCCCCGAGGAGTCTGCCGCCACCGGCTATTGTTGACGAAAAGCCCTTCGACACAGTTTCTCTGGCCCGATATGCCGATGCCGTTCAACGTTCCAGGCCAGCCGCGTACTGGAGGCTGCATGATTCCGACGACAAAATGGCTCGCGATGAGATGGGACGATTCGATGCCGCGTATGAACCGAAATCTCAACCGCGTTGTCCCGGATCCACAACCAGAAACTTCTCGGGCGGCCGAGTGCTGGCCGATGTTCCGGGAATTGGCAACAGGTACAGCGTCGAGTTGTGGATGCGAAACGAAATGTCAAACTCAATCCGACCGGTCACCGCCTACTTCTTTACACGCGGTGCAAATGAAAATGCCGCGGTTACGGGAGATTGCCTGGGAATCGGCGGAACGCATGCGTGGACGGGCCGGTTGTTCGTGTACAACGGGAACCAGCGTGAGGAGGCAATCACCGGCAACACACCCCTGGTGCGTGGAAGCTGGAATCACGTGGTGCTCACACGGGATGGGGCAAACATCAAAGTCTACCTCAACGGCAAACAGGAAATCGATGGTCAACTTCCCGTCACTTATCCGGAAGAATGCCAACAATGGCAACTGGGTGGTCGTAACGACAACTTCGCAAATCTGCAGGGTATGCTGGATGAAGTTTCCCTGTTCGACCGTGTGCTCTCGAGCAAGGAGGTCGAAACACACTTCCTGGCCGCCGACGTCAAGAAAATCAACCAACCCAAGACAGAGGACACGGAATAGGCTCAACGCGGTTTTTCCGGCTGCCAGGAGAATTTTCGCTGCGGTACGCGATTGATTGAAAAATCATGCCCCAACCCCAAGCCTTTGTCACAAAACAGCCTGCTGGTTTCAACAGCGGTCTAGATCCAATGCCTCAATTCAGCCCATGCCTTTCCATGTCAAACCAGAACGTCAAGCAAAACGTCCATCAGGACAGCCAACCTGGGAAATTACAAACCAGAATCGTCAATGGAGCCAACGCCCAAACCCAAGATATCGAAGCTGTGATCGGCGAGTTCACAATTTTGCACTCGTTCTACGGTATTGCTTTGGTTTCGGCATTTCTGTCGATGTTTCTTGCTTGCGCGCCTGGATACGCACAGATCCTGGACAAGCAGAAGTTACTGGATGCTCAGACGTTCTGGTCCAATCGCGATTTTGACTGGTACAAGGCCAACATTCCGTTTTTCGAATGTCCTGATCCCGAGATCAATACGACCTACTACTACCGCTGGGAACTCATCACGCGTCACGCCTGTTATGGGTCGCCCAATAGCGGCTATTCATTTTCGGAATTCGCGAACCGTCCTTTCTGGTCCGGCGCCTATGGCTCGATTTCGTGTCCGTCGGGCCACCAATTCAACGAAATTCGTTGGTTACACGACCCACGGTATGCTCGGGATTATTTGCGCTATTGGTTTTTTACCGCGGGCGCACAGCCTCGCAACTATTCAAGTTGGTTGGCCGATTCTGCCTGGGCGATTCACGAGGTGCACCCGAACACACAGTTTGTCATCGGTCTCCTTCCGGAGTTGGTAAAGAACTACGAGGCCTGGCAACAGCGCCAGTGGGTTGAAGGGATGGGGATGTTCTGGCAAACGGGCCACGATGATGGAATGGAGTTCAACATCAACAGCCGCCAGACCAAAGACATTCTGCGCGGCGACCGTGGCTTTCGGCCAAGTTTCAATACGTACATGTGGGCCGACGCTCGCGCAATTGCGCGAATCGCCGCGCTTGCCGGGAAAGCTGAGCTGTCGGACGAGTTTCTTGGACGAGCCAGGGGCATCAAGCAGCAAATTCAAACACAACTCTGGGATCCCCAACGTCAATTTTTTTTCCCGATGTCGTCTCGAGATGAGCAGGACAAAGACGGCAACATCGTCAAGGCCCACACGCTCACTTATCAAAGCGGCAAATACGCCGGTAGCCCCCACGGGCGGGAACTGCATGGTTACGTTCCCTGGGCGTTTAACTTGCCGGACGCAGGATACGAAGACGCGTGGAAATTCCTGATGAAACCAGACTACTTTTACTCACCATTTGGTCCCACGACGGTGGAACGCAATGACCCCATGTTTGTGTTGCAACCTGGATGCTGTTGGTGGAGCGGGCAATCCTGGCCATTTGCCACCACCCAGACACTCAAAGCCATGGCAAACGTGCTTCAAAACTACCAGCAGGATCACATCTCGCGCGACGATTACGTAACGCTGTTGCACAACTACGCAGTGTCGCAGCGCAAGGCAGGAAAACCCTACATCGCCGAAGCGCTTCATCCGGATACCGGATCGTGGGCAGGACACGATTACCCAAACCGTAGCGAGCATTACTTCCACTCAGGTTTCAACGACCTTGTGATTACTGGATTGATCGGGCTCAAATCGGATCGCGAGGAATCGTTGACCATCGATCCGCTCGCGCCCGCGACATGGGACTATTTCGCATTGGATTCCGTGCCATTCCGGGGCCATCTGGTCACGGTTTACTGGGACAAAACGGGCGAGCGCTACGGACTGGGGGCTGGACTGCATGTGCTCGTCGACGGAAAACCGCTTGCCACATCACCACAAATCAAGCAGCTCACCGTGTCTTTTCCTGCCGTCTTGCATGTCCCTACAGAATCGGAAGTCCGATTCAATTACGCCGTCAACAACGATGGAGATTATTTTCCGCGTATGGATGCGTCGTTTGTTGGGGAGCAGAGCTCTCTCAGCATGGTGTGTGATGGACATTATCGTTATGACCTGTCTCCGCCCAACCGCTGGACGTCCGCTGGCTCGGACGAGGAATCGGACTGGGTCATGGTTGATTTTGGTACCGACCGCCCAATTGATACCGTCCGGCTGTTCTTGCTTGATGGCGACGACGACATCGTCACGCCGACCAGCATTGAAATTGAGTACTGGAATGGCATGACTTGGCGGTCGGTACCAAACCAGGTGCACTCCCCGAAACAGCCCATTGGAGGACGGCCCAACGTGATCACGTTTCCGCCGTTACCAATGAATCGGTTACGGGTTTGGTTGGCCCATGACGCTGCCCATCCGGTCGGCCTCACTGAATTTGAGGCCTGGGGGCAGGGCGAGCGACCCTACCGGGCCCCGGAACCGCCGGCCGGCAACATTGCGGTCAATACCCGAGGGGAGGGTTTTCCCAAAGCCAGTGCATCCTACCATGACATCTATGGCGGCCTTCCCTCAAAGGCGATTGATGGCAAGGTGATTTACCTGCCGACTCCAATGAATCGCTGGACAAGCTACGGTTCACCGAACGAGCGCGACTGGCTGGAAGTCGACTTTGGACAACCTGAAACGTTTGATCGAATCGTAATGCATCTCTACGACGACCGAGGCGGTGTACAGCCGCCAGCCAGGTATTCCGTTGAGTACCTCGGCAATGACAGCCAGTGGAAAGAAGTATCAAACGTGCGGCGGTCGCCTGATCAACCCAGGGGGAGTGCGAAAAACACTGTTACATTTGACGAGGTAACCTCGAGTAAACTGCGGGTCGTGTTTACGCATACCGGCAAATCGCGCAGCGGATTGACCGAGATGGAAGTCTGGCGGAAGTAACTGGGAAATGACTGGTGTGGCGGGGCTGATCCAATTCACAAAAAACGGTGATCCGCGGAAACTTGTCAACCATCCGGTCGTTTTGCAGGAAACTGGATTTGGAACGCCGTTGGATCACTCGGGACTCAGGGCAAGCACCGTTTCCGAGTCAACGTGTCTGTTGCCGGGTCTTTTCACTGGATTGACCCTCGCATGCACCAGGCAACCCGGCCCGTTTGTCGATGGTCTGGCTTGAATCACGGTAAATTTTGAGGCCACATTTCCTGTTTCTTCTTTGGTATCATTGTTCAAGTATCCATGTTTAACCCGCCGCATCCAAGTGAGCATTATCGATGAACCCATCTATCAGCCGACGTCAGTTTGTTCAATTTGGTTCTATGTGTCTTGTGGCACCGCTGGGAACGTTCACGAATCGAAAACGTTCCTCTGTCTCGTCCCTGGAAAAATTGCGGACGGCACATGTTGGCGTTGGCGGCATGGGGGGCTCAGACTTGAACTCGGTCGCGTCGCACCCGATGGTGGAGGTCGCCGGGCTATGTGATGTTGACAGCAACATTCTTCAGGGTGCGCTGGCCAAACACCCAGGTGCCAAGGTTTTCAGCGATTTTCGTGAAATGATCTCTCGGATGGGAGATTCGATCGACGCGGTTGTAATTTCAACTCCCGATCATACGCATGCGGCAGCAACCATGACTGCGATGCTGGCAGGTAAGCCCGTTTACTGCCAAAAACCACTGACCCATGAAGTCTTCGAAAGTCGCCAGATGCGGCTGATCGCCAGGGAGAATCAACTGGTCACCCAAATGGGAGTACAAATTCATTCGCTGGCCGTTTACAAACGGGCAGTTCGGATGATTCAGGACGGCGTGATCGGCAAAGTCAGCCACGTCCATGCCTGGTCGAATAAGAACTGGGGTTACGACGGCCCCGGGTTTGAAGGGAATCAACCACCGCCGAAGAACCTGAACTGGGACCTTTGGCTGGGCACAGCTCCCGAACGTCCGTATGTCCCGGGAGTTTATCACCAGTCGAATTGGCGGAAAATTGTCGACTTTGGAACCGGAACTCTGGGTGACATGGGTGTCCACATCTTCGACACTCCCTACACTGCGTTGGAATTGACGGCACCGAACTGGGCCAAAACGACGTGCCGACCACCAACGGGCGTTGGCCATCCTGAAAAAAATATCGTCGAGTACGAGTTCCCCGGAACAAAATACACGACCGACACCATGGTATGGAAATGGTATGACGGTGCCGACGCCCCACCTGGCGCCGAGGACGTTGGGCTGCCTGCTGGAACGCAGTTGCCGGGGCAGGGCTCTTTGTTTGTTGGTGAAACGGGTCAAATGTTACTGCCCCACATCGCCGAAGCGGTCCTGTTTCCTGAGGCGAAATTCAAGGATTTCAAACGGCCCCAGGTCGCCGATGAGAATCATTATCACCAATGGGTCGACGCCTGTCTCGGGAACGGCACGACGAGTATGAGTTTTGATCTGGCAGGACCATTGACGGAAGCTTTGCTTCTGGGGGTAGTTGCGAACCGGTTTCCCGGCCAAAAACTAGATTGGGACAATGAAAACCTCAAGGTGACCAACATTGAAAAGGCCAACTCGTTAATTCAGCGAAAATATCGTGAGGGGTTTGAGATTGAACGGTTGATAAAAGCGACCCCAAGCCTCGTTCCGATTCAATAATCCGTCAATGGATAGAACAAGAACCGGTCGGGAATCGGAAACAGCTGCCTATTCCTTTTCCGCTCCAGCGGTGCTGTCGACAGGATACTCGTAGCCGAAATACTCAATTTCAAAGTCGTAGGTCCTTGCGACCAGCGCTTTGGTTCTGTCGTCATAGTATTGCTCCAGGCCGTGTCCCGGAGGACGGAAACCGGTGACCATTCGTGGCAAGTCGCGATCAAAAGGCACATTGACCTGCTGGCACACGTGTCGCACACCATTGTTCAAATCTTCGTACTTGATGACATAGTCGACGCATACTTCGCCCTTGATCACGAACCGGTTTCGGTCGAACAGAATCTTTTTTCGCGCAACTTGAGTTTCCACCCAATTGGCGAATCGCTCCTGCAAGGTCGGAAATTGGGGAACTCCCAGCGGACGCAAATTGCGTCGGTCAAGCTCCTCAAAAAAATGAAAACCTGAAACGACCTTTTCAAACGGGTTTCTCACAACGCAGAATTTGAAATAACTGTCCCAGATCTTTTGCCCCACCAGGCTGCGAATCCTGGCAGCGGGCATGTGATCATACCACCGTGGCCCGAGCAAAGGCCACCCGCTGAACCGCGGTAATTTGCCACGATGACCGATGATCCCGGCCGGGGAAACGATGGCGTTTCGCAACTTGGCGGATGTCCACTTGCCCGACTCCATGCAGTAGGGTTCGAAGAATGACTCGACGGATGTGCTCGCAGTCTTGGCCGTCTTGGTGTAGATGAACTTCTTTCGATGACTCACCAGCATGCCTGATTATTCCCTGGGTCCCGTTGAGGTCGACGCACATTAAAATCCAGAAGTTACAACAGCGCATTCACAATACATTTTACCGAAACCTGGACCCACTGCGTCAGAATTGACTCCTGCAATCAACGGCTTTTGGTTTGGCTGGGAGTTCCCTGCGTGCAGATACATGTTGTTTGAGTGAAATTGTGATGATTGATTTCCGGAAACACCGCCGATTGTTGCGCCTGGGACACAACTTTCGAACCGATCTATACATAAGCTGGACGCGCGATGAACAGGATACTCGCGGGACGGAACACCGCATAGTCACTCTCCATTGGTTGAAAACATTTGAACCTTGCACTTGAATTCAATTGCTCGAAGTCTGTGTGGCAAGGGTGCTCACGTCTGCCAGGAGCGATCCGTGAAAGATGCCAATCGCAAAGCTCCAAGGACCGGATCTCGAACGTTTGCCAGTTGGACGGGATTCATCGACCGCTCACTCAACGCCGCCAGGAGACGTTCCTGATACACCGGTGCACCCAGGAGAACCCCCCCGGCAACGGCAAGTGAAACTTCGTTTTGGGCGTAACCAACCTGGGAGGCAGCATTCACGATCATCTCCGCCAGTGCGTGCGCTCCGTGGACAATGATCTGATTCGCTACTGGGTCACCGATGACCGCAGCATCAAATACGATTTTCGCTGCCTGGGTAACCAGGGGCACATGGCTCGGCGCATCGTACAACGAGGCGATGATCTCCGACACGTTCGACGTCCCGGTTCTTTCACAGATTAAGTCACTCATGACAGTCCTGGAGCCCCGTCCATCAGCCGCCCGAGCGATTGCCCGAATCAATTCACGTCCAAACCAGTAACCACTGCCATCGTCACCGACAAGGTAACCCCAGCCGCCAACGCGTGTTCGATGCTCGCCATGGGCGCCAAGCACGATTGAACCGGTTCCGGAAATCACGGCGATTCCCTCTCGATCGGAAAACGCGGCCGGGAGAATCAACTCAACGTCCGGAATGACACTGACTCGGCTAACTTCGGTGTGACGACGCAGCCGACGAGCCATCTCGTATTGAACTTCGGCGCTGCCAGCGCCCGCCATCCCGATTACAGCTTGAGTTGCATGTGAAATCGGTAGTCCGGCGTCCAAACCCGCCGTGCGGATTGCGAATGCCACGTTTTCCAGAGCAGCCTTGTGCCCCACACAAGACGGGTTCCCCGGACCGGCAGCTCCACGACCTAGGACTTCAAAATCACCACCAGGTTGCACATTGGCGAGCCACGCCACGGTTTTTGTACCACCAGCGTCAGCACCGAGAACGAGACGTGCCGCGGTCACGGTTGTCCTTCCAATGTGCTTCGCAAGTGTCCTTCGTTTTGCTCGAGACGATTCCTCGCCTCGGCAACGGAACAACTGGACTTTTGCACGACAATCGCCGTTTTGAGTTCGCCATTACAGCGATCGAGAAGCCGCTCAGCTTCGTGGCGGCTGAGACCGGTGAGAGCCTCGACGATCCGGCGCGAGCGATCTGTTAGCTTGGCGTTCGTCGCTCGCAGATCGACCATCAGGTTGCCATAAGTTTTTCCAAGCCGGACCATCGCACCAGTGGTCAACATGTTGAGCACCATTTTCGTCGCAGTGCCAGCTTTCATGCGTGTCGATCCACAGAGGATCTCCGCTCCGACAATCGGCGTAATCATCAAGTCCGTAGCGGCGACCAGATCTGAGTCTTGATTGCAACTGAAACCAATTGCATACGCACCCATCTCGCGTGCATACCTCAATCCTTCGACCACGTACGGAGTGCGACCACTGGCGGCAATTCCGACCAAAACGTCCTGCGCCGACAAACCGTTTTTCTTCAGATCGTCAATTGCCAGACCAGGGATGTCTTCAGCTCCTTCGACCGAACGGACCAGCGCTTCGTAACCACCGGCGATGATCCCTACGACCTGTCCCGGTGGGGTATTGAATGTGGGTGGGCATTCCGCTGCATCCAGTACACCCAGGCGACCCGAAGTTCCGGAGCCCAGATAAAAAAGTCGTCCGCCACTGCCCAGTCGCTCGACAATCCTGTCAATCGCCGCCGCGATTGCGGATTCTTCGCGGCCAACCGCGGCAGCAACCGAGGCGTCTTCCTGATTCATCAAGCGCACGATTTCCAGCGCCGAGTGACGATCGAGTTGCTCGGAAGCCGGGTTGCGTGCCTCGGTCGTGAGGCGTTCAAACATACACTTGATTCTAGTCAGCAAAACACTTCGAATACAGCAGCCCGCAGCCGCTGAAAACATGAACTTAACGCGGAGTGAGAACTGAATGAAAGCCTGCATGTATACGACTCGCCTATTCCTGCAGGTCAAAGAAGGTCGATGTTTGATCTAGCCATCAGTCCGGTCGACCTCTTGATTGTCGTAGTCTACATGGCATTTGCCGTCTTGCTCGGCGTATGGGTCGGTCGACGGCAGCGAAATCTGCAGGGATATTTCCTGGGAGATCGTTCCTTGCCATGGTGGGCGTTGTTACTATCGATCGTCGCGACCGAAACGAGCACGGTGACGTTCTTGAGCATTCCGGGCGTTAGTTATGCAGCAAACAACGGAGATTTTCGTTTCTTGCAGGTGACCGTTGGCTTCGTTGCTGGTCGGATTCTCGTTTCCTGGCTCCTGTTGCCGGCCTATTTCCGAGGAAAGCTGTTTACGTCGTACGAAGTGCTTCAGCAACGGTTTGGCGAGACAACGCGTCGTTTGGCGTCCGCACTGTTTCTCATTACGCGCACAGTAGCCGATGCGCTGCGACTGTATTTGACGGCCATCGTTTTGCGCGAAGTGATCCGCATGGAATTGCCGACTTGTATTGTGATTGTCGGCCTGACCACGATTATCTACACGTTTTTTGGCGGAATGCGGTCGGTGGTCTGGAATGACTGCATTCAATTTGTGATTTACCTGATCGGCGCGATCTGGACATTAGGTGTTCTGGTTGGAACGCTGCCGGAAGGCTTGAATTCACTCGCCGAGTTCGGTGCGGCGCACGATAAATTTCAGACGTGGGATTTTTCGATTGACCCAACTTCGCCGACGATGACATTTTGGATTGGACTATTTGGCGGCGCATTTTTATCGATGGGAACACATGGCACAGACCAACTGACAGTGCAGCGGCTACTGAGCGCACGTCGTGAGAGCGACGCGAAATGGGCTTTGATCGGCAGCGGACTGATGGTGGCCGCGCAGTTTGCATTGTTTTTGCTGATCGGCGTGGGACTCGCTTGCTTTTATCAAGCTGGCGAAAACGCTCGCGAATTTGTTGCGGGCGATCAGGTATTTGCTACCTTTATTGTCGAGCAATTGCCGCGAGGCATTGTGGGTTTCACATTGGCTGCCGTCTTTTCTGCAGCGATGTCGACTTTATCCAGCTCGCTTAATTCATCCGCCAGCGTCGGGGTCAATGACTTTTTCCTTCCCCTGGCCCGTACGAGGTTGAACGATCAACAACTGTTGTTTGCTAGTCGATTGGCGACTGTCTTTTTTGGGGTCGGGCAGATGGCAATTGCTCTGGCGAGTGAGCGAATGCTGGGCGGTCGCAGTACGGTTTACCAGGTGCTTGCGATTGCCGGATTTACGACCGGACCCGTTCTCGGATTGTTTTTCCTGGCCGCCTGGCCCAAACCGATCACTCAACGAGCTGCCCTGACAGGATTCGCCATGGGCTTGGGAGTACTGACCTGTGTCGCTTTTCAGCCATGGTGCGCCTACGGAATCCAGGGATATGCGATCAACAGTTTTTATTACAGCCTGATTGGTTCGCTGGTTACATTGTCATCTGGCTTGGCTGTTTCGAAGTTTGCCAGTCGGAAAGGCGGATGAAAGCCGCGGACGACTGGATGATTCTGGGTTTCGCCGCCCAGATCACTCGCTTGAAGATTCGTCAATGCGTTTAACAAAATAGCCTCGCCTGACGCAGTTGGTTCAACAGGAAATTACAATGTCACTCAACTGGATTTCGCCGATACTGCTGGTCGTCGTTGCAATCGCTGCCCTCCAGCGGCCCGTCTTCTCGCAGCTTGCGCATTCCAAACCGTTGGCCGTGGGGATGGACGGCTCGCAATTGGTCAGGATCGATCAACTGGTTGCCGAACACATTGCCCAGGAGCGCATGCCGGGGTGCGTTGTGACCATTGGTCGACTCGGAAAGATCGCGTTTCAACGCTCCTATGGCCATCGGCAGTTGCTTCCGGAAAAACAGCCGATGTCGGTCGATACGGTGTTCGACCTGGCTTCCCTGACGAAACCAATTGCCACCGCGACCAGCATCATGGTCCTGGTCGATCGGGGTCAGTTGCGGCTGGACGATCGTGTTGCCATGTACATTCCCGAGTTTGGTCAACACAACAAGGATCAGATCACGGTCAGACAGCTGCTAACCCATGTTGCAGGATTGATCGCGGATAACTCAATGGCCGACTATCAGGACGGCGTACCGGAGGCCTGGAAGCGGATCAATGCCGTCGAGTTGATCTCCGAGCCAGGTGAAAAATTCATCTATTCGGATGTCGGCTTTATCGTGTTGGCTGAGCTCGTACAAAAAATAACCGGCGAGAACATCGATGAGTTTGCTCGCAAGAATGTCTACGCGCCAATCGGCATGAACGAGACCGGCTATTTACCGGGCGAATCGTTGCGCAAGCGTGCCGCGACGACGGAACAACGCGAGGGGGTATGGATGCAGGGTGAAGTTCACGATCCGCGGGCTTACGCGCTCGGAGGAATTGCCGGGCACGCCGGGCTTTTTTCCACGGCACAGGACTTATCGATTTATGCCCAAATGATGCTGATGCGAGGCAAGTACAACGGCAACCGAATTTTGAGCGAACGCGCCGTCGACGTGATGACCCGTCACCATCCAACGCCACGGGGCATGCGTGGCCTGGGTTGGGACATCAATTCGCCCTATTCTTCCAATCGCAGTGATTTGCTGACTGACAGTGCATTCGGGCACGGCGGGTTTACCGGAACTGCGATATGGATGGATCCGGAACTGGACCTGTTTGTGATTTTCCTGGCCAATCGAGTCCACCCAAACGGAAAGGGAGACGTGAATCAGCTGGTCGCCAGGATTGGCTCCGTCGCGTCGGCTGCCATTCTCGAACCGCGACAACATAAACCCAGGGCCCCGGCCGGGGCTTCTGCGGTGATGGAAAAGCGACGGTCGGTGCAATCCGATGTGCGGTGCGGGATTGATGTACTGCGGAATCAAGAATTTGCGCAGCTGCGGGGGCGACGTGTCGGGTTGATCACAAATCAAACCGGCACGGATCAGGAAGGTAACTCGACCATTCGCCTTTTGCACGAATCTCCGCAAGTCGAGCTCGTTGCGTTGTTCAGTCCTGAACATGGAATCGAAGGCAAACTTGACTCGGCAAAAATCACGGACACGCGGGACGAGACGACGGGTTTGCCGATCTTCAGTCTATACGGCGCAGAGCGGCGACCTAATGCCGAAAACCTGAAGGGAATTGATACGCTGGTGTTTGATATTCAAGACATCGGCACTCGCTTTTACACCTATGTCTCAACGATGGGATTGGCCATGCAAGCCGCCTCCGAGCATGGGCTGAGATTCGTCGTGCTTGATCGCCCCAATCCGCTGGGAGGTCATTCCATCGCGGGACCTGTGCTGGATGCAGGACTTGAGTCTTTTGTCGGATTCCACACCCTGCCGATACAACACGGGATGACAATTGGTGAATTGGCAACCATGTTCAATGGTGAGTTGAAAATGCAATTGGACTTGCAAGTCATTGGTATGCAGGGATGGCAGCGCGATATGATGTGGGACGAGACGGGTCTGGTTTGGGTAAATCCTTCGCCGAACATGCGTAACCTGACCGAAGCAATGTTGTATCCGGGAATCGGTTTGTTGGAGACCACCAACGTTTCCGTGGGACGAGGCACCGATACGCCGTTTGAAGTTTTAGGCGCGCCGTGGATCGACGGCCGTCGACTTGCGCGGCGGATGAACGAAATCGGATTGCCAGGTACACGTTTTGTTCCGATTCGGTTTTCGCCAGACGCGAGCAAGTTTGCCGGCGAGGCATGCGAAGGAGTGAACATCATCATCACCAATCGAGTTGATTTTCAGCCTGTTCGGGTCGGACTCGAATTCGCTTGCCAGCTGCGCAACCTGTATCCGGACAAATGGCAAACCGACTACTTCAACCGGTTGTTGGCGGACCAAACCGTGCTGGATGCCTTGAACGGAGGCAAACCGGCAGACGCGATTCACGAACTGTATTCGCAGGAGCTCAACGAATTCCGGCATCGGCGGGTCGCATTCCTGTTATACTAGTCCTTGGACTTCAATTCGTGCCGTCAAACTGGCAATCGCCATGCAGCGTCATTGTTCAATTATCGAGAACGATTGACGTCAGGAATCGCACCGATACAGCTTCCATCAACCGGTTTGATTGATTTCCCTGGGCCTCTTCAATAAAATCGGAGATGCGTTTGCGAGCGTAGCTCAGTTGGTAGAGCATTAGCTTCCCAAGCTAATTGTCGCGGGTTCGAATCCCGTCGCTCGCTTTGTAATGAACCAGGAGTCCGACCACTCAACGGCGGGCCGATTCTGCATCCCGAACTAGCCCAGCCAGTCAAACTCGATTTCAAATACCCGATCGATCGACTGGAACTTTCCGCGGCGTGCTGGCTGCGAATCAAGCGACGAGTGAATTTGTTTTTCGCCAGCATGGGTATGCGTTTCAGCAACTCGTTGAGATTCAATCGCGCCCACCAACTTCCTTTCGACGCTGCGACCATCGAGATCGAACTGAGCTGTCACCCTTTTCAGGTCTGCGTCGATTTTCGTTTCGTGGCGAAACTTGAAACCAACCAGGTCGACATGGTTTTGGAAACCGGCAAAATTCCTTGACCATACGACGTTGTGATCATCGAACTCCATATCATGTCCGTGAATCGAAAAGGCTGTCTCACCCCACGACCGCTGGATGCGAACCGCTCGCCAGAGCTCTGAATCATGTGCTGAACTGGATCGAATTGAATTGCCAAGAAACACGGGGGCCGCATCGCCGGTCACGACGTTGGCCGAATCCAGGAATCCTGCCGCACCGGCGCCTTGTGCCACGATATCGCCAAACTCAATCGCCAGAATTCCGACGACTTCTGCAGTATGACGGGTCTCGGCATCTTTCGATTGCTCCTCTTCGACAAAAAATGTTGCCCCGCCAGTATCGAGGGCTCGATAACGGACCGTTGCCGTATCGCCGCCGTCATGCGTCTGCAAATCGGCAAAAAACGCGGGGGTGCTCTCAAACTTGGTGCCAAAACGGAGAGAGAAATTCTCATGCGTTACGCTATCGGGAGTCACCAGTGCCTGAAAACTGGAATCGCCGGTGTTGCCGACACCGGCCTGGATCGCAACGAAGCTAACCGTTTCGGCAGCGTGGTTCTGTTGGTTGGCATCCTGTTCGCGGATCTTGATCCGGAATTCTGTATCAGAGGTAAACTGCATACGAGTCGTGGCGGCCGCCGGATCGTTTTCCGTGACGATTTGAGACAATACAACCGGTCGGTCGCCCTCGGCAAATGCATTGCCTAGACTGTAATCTGACCAGAGCTCAGTTTGCCCCGCTTGATTTCCAGCGACCAACACGGTGCCATCGCTCAGCGAGTGCTCACCGGCTTCCACGACCAGGTAATCCACCGTTTCAAAGGCGTGTTTTTTATTCAGGTAATCCCACTCATCGAGGTGGATTTCAAAGCTGGAACCGGTCACGTTGCGTATGCGAACAGTCAACGGTTCTCCGCCCCGAATCGTTGCCGGGCCGGCGATCACTACCGGGTCTAGATAAACGTGGTTGAGTGTGACCGTCCGCCAATTCTGGTCAATCGAAAGGCGGCCGGTTTCCCCGACGATAACATCAACGGCATCCCCTCCGTCAAAAGCTTCGATGGTACCGCTCACGGTGAAAAACCCGACGCTGCCATAATCCGAGTAAACGCCGGATTTACCAGTCCCTTCAACGGACAAGTAGTACCGACCAGGTTGAAGCGTCAGGTCAAAACCGGCATCGACTCCGTTGGCAGGATTACTTTGGGCGACAACATTGCCGGAAGCATCAACGATTTTGGCCAGCACGTCCAGGTTCGGTCGCTCCTGGAAGGCGTTGATGGAAAGGGAAACGGCGCCGCCCGTTTGAAACATGTACATGTCAATGTCATCGTTTCGTTCTATGATGTTCCATTGAAACACCGAATTGTCGGTCGCCGGGATCAGCTCAGTGGCGGTTCCAATCGTGTCGCCGATCAGGTCAGTCCGAAACCCAAAACCATTGGCGGGCTTTGTGATTATCGAAAAATCATTCTGCGCCTGCGTGCTATTGGCGTAGTCACCATTGCTCCACTGGGTCACGTTCTCTCCAAAGGGCGCACCCATAATCGGCCCCCAGCTCGTTTCACCGCTACCGACACCCGGGTGATAGGTACTGCTTCCCAATCCATCGTGACTGAGCCCAAGTGAGTGACCGATTTCATGCGAGTTGGTCATCGCCCCGTTGTTCGATCCTTTGTTAAATACAAAGACCGGATCGTCGCGGGAATTGTCAAAGCTGTTCAGGTAGGCAACCCCGCCTATCCCGTTTCCGAATCCAGCGGTCGCCTGAGTGTTCACCGAACGCACACCATAGTACTCGTCGCTGACATCGGATCGAATCAGCTTCTCAAGGCTCGGCTCTTTCGTCGTCACATTAACGTCGAAAGGCAGAAAGTCCTCGGCGACGTTTTGGAACTGAAGTTGAATTTCCAGCAGCTCGGCGTTGCTGAAGGAACCGGCGCTGCCTCCACGATTGAAGGCTGGGAATACAATGTCATGGCCCCACTGATTGTTGACCGAATGATGTCCATCGAAGTCAAGGTAGATGGTCTTGGTCGCGTCCGGATTGCTTTCCAGGCGAAAGGTATCGGCCAGGTCATAGGGCGTCGCGGATTCCGGGCCATTCCCGAACGTGAACTGGCCATCGATGTATGTCGGGAAGAGAGAAGCCAGAACTTGACGGGGTTCAAGTGCCTCATACTCGGTCCGCGTTCTCGAAGTTCGTGACCGAACCGCGCATATTTTTCCATGCTTCTTTTTCACAGAATTGCCCTCGCTGTTCCATTTACCAAATCGCTGAGGACGAAATTGCCTCTTCTTTCCTCAGCCTGTTCAGGGGCTGATTCTAAGAGGGAGAAAATCTCAACGCCACCATTTTCATTGGAAAAAAAATCAGCGCTGATAGCATGCAGCTTCATCATCGGCCGAAACATCGGGAAATGACTGGCCAGAAGCGATGCCATTTGGCGCGACATCCGCTGTCAGTCCATTCTGCTGAACTACATGACAGCGTCGATCGAACCTGACGGCGTTGATCGAACCTGACGGGTCTTCCCGATCGTGCTCAACCGCTCCAGTAAGGACTGGACCAGGCAGAACGGAGCTATTTTCCCTCACGAGATTCTTGCATCGGATTTTTTTTCTTTTCCTCCTTAAACAGCTTGAATCGCGATTCGATTGGTTGCTGCGGCCAGTAGTTGTTCTTCCGCTCGACGTCCGCCGTTTGCAAGCGGGGGTCCAGTTCGATTTTGACAATTTCGTTTTTGGAAAGAATCAATCGGGAAATCCTGTTCGGATCCTGCCGCCAGATTTCTACCGGCAAGTGAATCAGTTCCGATTCCTGATTGGCAAATGTCACTTTCAGAATCACCGGTGAAACCAACCCACCAATGTTTTCCAAATCGATCACATAAAACTTCTGGCCCAGTGCCAGCAGCTTTTTTTCATCTTCATCCAGTCCTTCAAGGAATTTCTGATATTCCCCCCGTTCCTTGACCGTGACGTCAAGCGAGTCATGCTGATCGTAGAAGTCCTTCAACTGGGGATAGCGATCATTCAATTTCTGAATGTCCCGATTCCGCTCAGCGATCAAGTCGCGTTGGTCAATTTCATCACGCTTTTGCCGTTGCAAGGCTTTCTCGATGTCAGGATCATGAGTATCAATGTCATAGACCCGAAGCGACTGGATTCCGATGTCGACATGTTTTGTCGTGTAAAACCACCCTCGCCAAAACCAGTCAAGATCGACGCCGGAAGCATCCTCCATGGTCCGGAAGAAATCGGATGGTTCCGGGCGCTTGGACTTCCAGCGATTGGCGTACTTTTTGAAGGCGAAATCAAAAAGCTCACGTCCAAGCACGGTCTCGCGCAACACGTTCAGGGCAATCACTGGCTTTTGATAGGCGTTGGGAAAAAATTGATGACTGGGAATCGAATCCGAATTTGTCATGATCGGAACTTTGTCGAAACTTGACATGAGATCCCTCATCCCCTGCGGCTTGACATCGCCCCATTCATCAACGAATTTCTCTTGCCATTGGCGCTCCGCCTGAAACTGCAGAAATGAGTTCAGGCCCTCGTCCATCCAGGTCCATTGTCGCTCATCAGAATTCACGATCATCGGGAAGTAATTGTGCCCGACTTCGTGAATGACAACGCTGATCAGGTCGGATTTCGTCCCTTGCGAATAGGTGCCGTCCACCTCCGGACGTGGACCATTGAAGCAGATCATTGGATATTCCATCCCAAACACCGGACCATTGACACTGATGGCGACCGGATAAGGGAATTCGAAAGTGAATTTGGTATAAACGTCCAGGGTGTGGGCGACGGCGTAAGTTGAGTATTTGCCCCAGAGCGGATTGGCTTCATTGGGGTAGTAGGACATCGCCCAGACTTTTTTGTTTCCGTTCGGATGAGCTTTGGCATCCCAAATGAATTTCCGAGAAGACGCCCAGGCAAAATCACGAACGTTTCTCGCTGAAAATTTCCACGTCTTGGTTCCCGACGCCTTTTCCCGTGTTTCGTTTGCCTTGGCTTCTTCCGGTGTAATAACCAAACCGATCTGGCCGGAATTCCGGATCTCCTGAAGTCGTTCGATCTGATTTTTCGTCAAGACTTCCTCAGGATTTTGAAGTTCCCCGGTAGCAGCAACGACATGATCCGACGGTACGTTGATCGCGACGGCGAAGTCTCCAAATTCCAACGTGAATTCACCTGCTCCGAGAAACTGTTTGTGTTGCCATCCCGCGTAATCCGTGTACGAAGCCAACCTCGGATACCACTGTGCGACTTCGTAAATGTAATTTCCCTCTTTCTCGAAGAACTCATACCCGCCCCGGGAATCGGCTTTTTTCGCATCGACAATGTTGAACTCCCAGGTGATTTTCAATCCCATCGACTGGGCGGATTTCAAGGGAACGGGAATATCCAGTCGCATCATCGTGTCGACAATCGTAAACGGGATCGGTTGTCCGTTGACGTCGGTTACGGTTTTGATTTTAAACCCGCCATCAAAAGCTTCGTGATAGAGATGGGATTGCAATTGAGAAAATGGAAGTTGTTCAAATGACGGCGCTGGACGACTCATCAAATCTCCCGACGTTTTCCGAAAACGGTTTTGATCGAGCTGAACCCACAGGAAATCGAGCTGATGTGGTGAGTTGTTGTGATAGGTAATCGTCTCGGCACCGGACAGGCGTTGATGGGTATCATCCAGAATCACGGAAATGTCATAGTCGACTTTCTGTTGCCAGTATTTCGGTCCCGGAGCACCCGACGCCAGACGTGACTCAGACGGCGTCGGAAGAGTCTCGTCAAGTTGTCGGAAGGGATCATCGGTCGTGTCACGTTTCGTGTCACTCACATCCTGAGATCGAACGCTCACGCAAATGAGCGACGCAGCCAGACAGGTCAAGATTGAAATCGTTCGCATAACTTTGGCTCTCGAGAGGGTTGATCCGAATATCGGTCCCGTGGGTCCGATCGAATGAAGCTGCAGGTTGACTCCAGAAGTATCAATCGCACTGGTTTGTGCGTGTTTCGCGAAAAAAACGTGAACGCTGATTCGCCTGTATTGTAGGAAATGTCAAGTTCCAAAGTAATCCATTCCCGATCACTGTCAGTTGTCGACAATCCCCGTAGAAAAGGGGGTTGAAGCCGGGAAAATGACTGCGGAAACAGACCGTGTCGCAGCATTTCAATTAAGATTTGTGGTTGTAAATGCATTGTGGTTTCAGACAACAATTGTTCTAGACGCCGATGCGTCAGATAGACTCGGCTTTATCGTTTAACCTGCCCAAAGAGATGACAACAATGATTCGAATGACGCCTGTCTTGATCGTTTGTGTTTCCATGGTCGTCGGAAATTGCGACGCACAGGATCAGCGCCCAGGCACTCCACCATCCATCGCCGAGCAGTTCAGTTCGCTCAAATTCAGAAACATCGGCCCTTTTCGCGGAGGGCGCAGCAATGCGGTGAGCGGTGTCCCGGGGAATTCACAAACGTATTATTTTGGCAGTACCGGAGGCGGGCTCTGGAAAACCTCGGATGCCGGGATCACCTGGCGAAACATTTCGGATGGGTTTTTCAAGAGTGGATCAGTCGGAGCAATTGCTGTTGCACCAAGTGATGTCAATGTAATTTACGTCGGCATGGGAGAGCATGCCGTCCGGGGCGTCATGACGTCTCACGGAGATGGAATCTACAAGAGTACTGATGCCGGAAAAACCTGGAAACACACTGGACTCAAAAACTCAAGGCATATCGCCGCCGTTGGAGTCCACCCCTTGAATCCGGAGGTGGTTTACGTGGCGGTACAGGGATCCGTATACGGGCCATCCGCCGAGCGGGGTGTCTACCGGTCGACCGACGGTGGTAACCAATGGGAGCGAATCCTGTTTGTCAATGAAACGACCGGTGCCGCCGACTTGAGCCTGGACTCAAATAATCCGCGCATCTTGTACGCTGGCATGTGGGATCATCAACGTCTACCCTGGAAAGTCAGAAGTGGCGGACCTGGTTCCGGCATTCATAAATCCACCGATGGCGGCACTACATGGAAGAAACTGAAGACTGGACTTCCCGATCAGATGGGAAAAGTCGCAGTTGATGTATCGCGGGCCGATTCAAATGTGGTCTACGCCAACATCGAGGCCGCCAAGGGGGGTGTGTTCCGGTCGGACAATGCTGGCGAAAGTTGGAAACAAGTCAACTCGGATCGAGCTACGGTCGCTCGGGCATGGTACTACATTGAAATCTTTGCGGACCCCAAAGATGCGAACCGCGTTTATGTCTTGAATGCACCCGTGTTAAAGTCGATTGACGGAGGCAGGTCATTTGTCAAAATCCCCAATCCCCACAGTGATCAACACGATTTGTGGATTAACCCCACCGACCCCGACAACATCATTTTGGCTAATGACGGCGGCAGTTGTATTACGTTTAACGGAGGAAAATCCTGGACCAGTCAAAACAACCAACCGACGGCTCAATTCTATCGTGTGATCACCGACCACCAGTTCCCTTACCGGGTCTACGGCGGTCAACAAGACAACTCCTCAATCAGCATCGCCAGTCGTTCGATTTCCGGCGACATCGGGGAAAACGACTGGTTCCCGACGGCGGGCGGTGAGAGTGCGTTTCTGGCTTTCGATCCCGACAATCCGGTTACGGTTTTTGGAACGAGCATCCAGGGCATGATCGACCGGCATGACCTGAAAACCGACGAGCGGAAAAGCATCATGGTTTATCCGCAATTAAATCTCGGTACCCTCCCGAAGGATCAAAAGTATCGCTTTAACTGGAATGGACCGCTGGCTGTTCAGGTTCAAAATCCCAGCGTGCTCTATCACGGCGCGAACGTTCTGTTTCGCAGCGATGATGCAGGTCACCGTTGGACCGAAATCAGCAAAGACCTGACTCGAAACGAAGTCGACAAGCATGGCGATGGAGGCGTGCCATTTACGAATGAAGCCGCTGGCGGAGAAGTCTATAACACGATCAGCTACCTGGTGGCCTCACCGCATTCTGTCGGAACGATCTGGGTGGGGTCCGACGATGGATTGATCCACCGAACCGACGATGAAGGAAAAACGTGGATCGATGTGACTCCCCTCGGGCTCGATGAATCGCTGATCAATGCGATTGATCTCTCGACCCACGATGCGAACACCGCTTTTGCAGCGGTCACTCGGTACAAATTTGATGATCTGGCACCGATGGCGTTCAAGACGGTGGACAACGGAAAATCCTGGGCTTCGATTGTCAATGGAATCGCCAATGATCATTTTGTACGGGTCGTTCGTCAGGACCCGGTTAACGCGCAGGTTCTTTATGCTGGCACCGAAGGCGGCCTGTACATCAGCTTCGATCAGGGTGCGAAGTGGCATCCATTCCAACTCAACTTGCCCAACTGCCCGATTACCGATTTGACATTTCAAGACAACGATTTGATCGTCGCCACTTCCGGACGTGCCTTTTGGATCCTTGATGATCTAGGTCCGATTCAGCAGTCGGGCGGAAACCTGGACACGACGGCGTACCGACTCTTTGCACCCAAGCCGAGTTTCAAATTTTCGGCCGATTCATCGACGCCGACTGCAGCGCCACCGTCCCCCCTTCAAGGCCAGAACCCACCCAATGGCGTCATCATTGACTACCAGTTGGGCGACGACTGGACCGAAAAAATGACACTCACCCTGGAAGTCCTCAATCCAGCCGGCACAGTACTTCGAACCCTCAGCAGCGCCGAGCAAAAAAACGTGAAAAAATGGGAAGGTGGCCCAGGCCCGGAACCCAGGTTGCCCGCCAAGCCGGGTCTCAATCGATTCCATTGGGATTTGCGGACCGACCCCATTCCCGGAGTCACCAACGTGCATTTGATGGGTAGCCATAACGGTTTCCGCGTCGTTCCAGGCGATTACCTGATTCGGCTTTCTTCGGACCAGGATGGGATCGGCCCGGTCGACATTCCCGTAGCCGTCAAACCCGATCCGCGCGTGGTTGCAACCCAAGATGATTACGAACATCAGCAAATAGCCTTGAACCGGATTTCAGAATTGGCCCAAGAAGTCCATCAGTCGGTAAGTCAGTTTCGGCAAGTCAAATCACAACTATCCGATCGACTCGGTCGATTGAAAAAGATGAAGGACAAATCTGAACTGGTTGCCCTCGGCCAATCAGTGATGGACCAGATCAATCAGTGGGAGGTTCAGTTGATTCAACCCCGGCAAAAGACGCAACAGGATGTCATCAATTTCCGAAACCAACTGAACGCTGAGTTGACCTATCTTGGCAATTCTCTCGACACGAATGATCCGCGCCCGCCCAAATCGTCTCTTGAGCGACTCGAACACTTGACCCAACGCTGGCAATTGCTGCGTCAAGAACTGGAAGCCCTGGCCAGTGGTCCGATCGCCGAGTTTAACTCCGCATACCGGCAGAACGACTTGCCAGCTTTGATCATTCCTGACAAAGAATAGAACGAGACATCAGTGCGATGTTTGCATTCTCATGACAGGGAGGAAAAACCTGCCGCGTTCGCGAGTTACGCAGGGACCCAACATCGATGAAAAGGGCTTCCAGGTGGAGTGAAGGCGTTGCCTGACTCCGGCAACCACGGCAACGGCTTGTGGTGTTGAAGTTGATTCGATTTGTGTTCCGGTGCAGAGTTGACACTGGAAGACCTCCAGTTCAATTCCGACCTACCGGCCAACAGGCGGCGGTATTATCTCGCCGGATGGTAAACGACCCCACAAGGATGCGGTTATCGCCCAAATTGCCTGCAATTATTGTTACGGGTTCCAGCGGCAAATCGACGGCGGATAAAAGAACCAAAGCTGCATGTTCCGGGCGACCTGAACTTCAGTTTCGTTAATCAAAACGCCGAGCAGAGTCTGTTTGAGAAGGCAAGCGATCTTGATTGGGGATCATGAATTCGGTGGCTGAAAAGCGGGCAGCTACCGAACCAACAAATCACGATATCTTGCATATGTCTCTTCCTTGACCACCAGGTCCGATTCGGCGTCACCTGGCTGAAAGGTCTCAAGCTCAAAGGATCGGGCAACAACCTCGCGGATCTGTTCCAGCCCGTCCAATTCGCCACAACCCATCGCTTGGGTAAGCACGTTGCCGATCGCAGTCGCTTCGACGGGCCCGCAGATGACCGGCCGCTGCATCGTTGCAGCAGTGATCTGGTTAAGCAGCCTGTTATTCGTGCCACCACCAACAATGTGCAGAACATCAATCTTTTGTCCCAGGACTGATTCCAGCATATCGACGGTGTGCCGATAACACAGACCCAGGCTATCCAGACAACAACGAACCAGATCCCCCAGCGTTTCCGGTTCCGGTTGCGCCGTCTCCAATGCAAACGCACGTATTTTTTCCGCCATGTCCCCCGGAGCCGCGAACTGCGGCGCGTTGGGATCAATCAGCGTGCGAAACGGTTCGGCGTTGGTCGCCTGGTCAGCCAACTCGGAGAAGCTGATCTCCTCTTCCTGCTCAACCCGCTCGCGGCGGATTTCCTGGACCAGCCAGAGTCCGGCGATGTTCTTCAGGAAGCGGGTTGTTCCCGAAAGTCCCAGCTCATTGGTGAATGGAGCGGCACAGGATTCGGCAGACGCGAATGACTGATCCAGTTCGGTTCCCAGTAACGACCAGGTTCCACTGGAAAGAAATGCCCAGCCCTTGCCGGATTCCTGATCGACAACAGGCACCGCCGCAACGGCGGATGCCGTATCGTGTGATCCGGGCGCAATGATCTTGACGTTGCCTGTTAGACCGGTTGCATTTGCCAGTTCGACTCTCAGTGTCCCTACGAGCTCACCGGGGTCAATGATGGGCCCCAGAATTTGCGTCGGAATTCCCAACTGCTCCATCAACTCAAGATCCCAATCGCCAGTCTCCAGTGCCAACATATTGCTGGTCGAGGCAATCGTCCGTTCCGTCGTCATTTCACCGGAAAGCCAAAAGTGAAACAGGTCCGGGATGAATAACAAGCGATGTGCCGACTCAAACAGGCCTGGCTCCTGCTCCAATCGAGCGGCGACCTGAAACAGCGTATTGATCGCCATTAGTTGAATCCCGGTTCGAGCGTACAGTTTTTCCTTGCCGCCGACGGTTTCGAGCACACGATTTTTGGCCGCCTCGTTTTGCGGGTCGCGGTAACAATGAGGTAACGCCAGCAATTCGCCGCTTTTTCCAACCAGGGTCCAATCGACGCCCCATGCGTCGACACCGATACTCTGCAACTCGGCATTGTTGTCGCGACACCAGGCGGCACCCAGCTTCAGCCCTTCAATGACGTTGAGCCAGATTCCGGTCAAATCCCAGACCGGACCCGCAGGCGTCGGACAGGGATGATGTTCAAACCGGTGAATCTCTTCAAGTTCAACCACGGCCGGATTGCCCTGAAGCAACCCGATTATCGCACGACCAGAGCTTGCTCCCAAATCAATGGCCAGATGAGCAGAAGACATTCAGTATCTCCAATTGGACTATACGCAACAGACGGTGAAAGTTGGTGGTTTCAAACCCTTCCTGATTCCCAAAACAACGGTTTCGGTACTATCATCGCGACGAAGACACGATCCGTTCATTCGAGCTGATAACGATTTTAGTCGCTACCATGCCGATCGTCGGCAAGCTTTAACAACCTCTCCCAGGAATTTTGCCAGAGTTTTTGCTAAGACTAGATTTGGCACATCGGAAGTGTCGTATTTCTTAATGGTACGACGATGAAATACAGCCCCGAGGGAGATAATCATGTTTCTGAGGATCGGAATTTTTGCGCTGGTTTGTACGGCGATGCTGGCGACATCAACTTTGCAGGCTCAGAGCTTTCGTCAGCTCGGTACGCGGCGGGGCGCAATCGTGGGAGGAGTCCTGGGTGGAATCATCGGGGGCCAAAACGATGAAGTCGCGGCCGGGATCATCGCCGGTGGACTGATCGGCGGCGCGACTGGACGAGTCATTGGCAACCGTATGGATCAGAATCAAGCCTATTCCGATGGGAGCTATGGCTACTCGCAGCAATATGCTCAACCCCAAACATACGCACAACCGCAGTACGCACAACCGCAGTATGCACAACCGCAGTACGCACAACCGCAGTATGCACAACCGCAGTACGCACAGCCGCAGTACGCTTATCCACAATATTCCCAGCCACAATCCAGCTCTCCACAATACACGCAGCCACAGAACGTACAGCCACAGTATGCCCAACCGAAGGACATTCAACCTGCCCTTGTTACGCCACAACCCACGGGATCAGCCAATCCTCAGATTTCATCACCGCAAGCCGAAAAGCCTCAGCCAACCATCGAACTGTACCAACCGGCCCAGCCTCAACAACAGCCCGGACAACAGCCGCACATTCAACAACCGCAGGTGATTCCGCAACAGTCATTTTCTGTGTTGGAAAACTACGATACCAACCTCCAGCCCCAGTACCAGATTCGACGCCGACGTTGGTAGCCGTTCACATCGACTTGCCGATTGGATGCCACAGTCGCGACAAATCAGACAAAACCTGAGAAGCTGAATCAGGCTTCACGTTCCTGGGAAAGGAAAGCGGGCCCGACCGACGACGGGCTCACTTTCTTCGTAGAGGCTTTCGCAAAAACCGGCTGGAACATCCGGTGGATCGCATCAGGAACATGCCTGAATACAAACTGCCATTGCAGCAATCACGTTAACGCAAAAACGCCTCGTGAAGTCCGCCGTCGACGTTGATGATTTGACCTGTCGTTTTGCTGGAACGATCCGAAGACAGAAAATAGATCGCTTCGGCCTGATCGGCCGGAGTGATCGGCTGCTTCGTCAGCGTTCGCTGTGCGTAGAAATTCGCCAGCTTGTCACGCAATGAATCATCGGATTCGGACTCGTCGAACGGGATGTCATATTTTGACAGTGACGCGATCACGCGGTCGCGGGGAAACATCGTACTCCCGGCAACCACCGTTGCCGGAGCAACGGCGTTCACGCGAACTTTAGGAGCCATTTCAATCGCCAATTCGCGAACGAGGTGGTTGGCAGCCGCTTTGGAGGTGTCATAGGCGACGGAGCCTTTCTTGCCAACGACCCCGTTGACGCTGGTCGTCAAAACGACCGAAGCGGTCAACCCTTGCTCGGCGAGAACGGAACGCAGCTCATCGACGACGTTATAGCTTCCACGCACGTTGACATCGAAGGTGAACTTCCATTTGTCATCCGACAGACTGCCGTCGCGCTCAGGCGCCACAAACACGCCTGCGGTCACAATCACGCGGTCGACCCCTCCGTAAGCCAGCAGGGTCTGTTGGATCATCGTCCGAATCGAATCGCGATTGGTAATATCCACTCCCAGTCCGATCGCGGGACCGCATCCGGAGATCCCCGAACCCGCGACGCCGATTCCAACCCCGTAGATCCCGGTCAACTCCGTGGCCGTCGCGTTGGCATCGTCTTTATTCAAGTCACAGCAAACAACATGGGCGCCTTCTTTGGCAATGCGATGGGCGACCTGTTTGCCGATCCCATTTCCAGCACCAATGACCAAAGCAATGTCGCGCGACATTTCTTTTTCCGGCGGTTTGCGCTTAAGTTTTGCTTCTTCCAGTAACCAGTATTCAATGTCGAAGGCTTCCTGTTTCGGCAATGCGATATACTCGCCGAGTGCTTCGGAACCGCGCATGACTTCTACGGCACAGGTATAAAATTCAGCTGTGACCCGCGATTCGCTTTTATCTTTACCCCAGGCAATCATGCCGACACCAGGAATCAGGATCACCGTCGGGTTGGGATCTCTCATCGCGGGCGAATTGTCGTGCTTGTGAGCTTCGTAGTACGCCGCGTAGTCTTTGCGGTACTGTTCCAGACCAGAGGAAAGCAGCGATTTGAGTGCTGCCAATCCGCTGGGATCGTCTTTGCTGGATGTCTTCGGATCCCAGTCAACATAAAGCGGCTTGATTTTCGTTCTCAGGAAATGGTCCGGGCAACTGGTGCCCAGCTCAGCCAACCGACCGGCATCATGTGAGTTAACAAAACGCAAGATCGGATCACGGGTTTCCACCGTGCCGACGAATTTGTTCATCTGGGACACCTGGCCACGCAGCCACGGCAACAATTTAACCAACAGGCCATCACGCGATTCGTCGTCCAACGTTGAGTATTTCTGCCCGCCAAACGTCTGTTCGCCTTTGTCTTTCGACTCGATGTAATTGGCAGCTTTGTCGATCAGCCGCAAAGTCAATTCGTAGCATTCCTTGTCATTGTCTGCCCAGTTAATCAGTCCGTGCTGGCCCATGACCAGCCCCTTGAGCGATGGATTGGATTCAACTTCCTTTTGCATCAAGAGTCCCAATTCAAAACCGGGACGCAGCCACGGAACCCAGCCGATTTCATCTCCGAAAATCTCCTGGGTCATTTCCCGGCTGGCGCTGCACGCAGCGATCGAAATCACACTGTTGGGGTGCATGTGATCGACATGACGTGCTGGCAGGAAACCATGCAGCGGCGTGTCAATTGAACTGGCCCGCGGATTCAAATCGAATGTGCAATGCGGGAAGTACCCAACCATGGCGTCTTCGGCCGGGGTCTTGGGCCCGTTGTCGGGAGCCGAGTTGTAGTTCGGGATGAGCGAAAGCAGTTTGTCCATGTACAGCGAGGCAAAATTCTCAAGCTTCGATGTTCGCAGGTCGCCGCCGGATCCCTTGACCCAGAGCACATCGGTTTCCTGTCCGGTCAACGGATCGGTCTCCGCGATTTTCGACGACGTATTGCCACCTCCCGTATTGGTGATTCGCTGATCCGCTCCAAGGCAATTCGAGCGGTAGACCAGACGCTCAGCCGGGGTAAGTTTGTCGGCAACGGCGTCGTCCCAGTGACGATCAACATACTTGAGATTTTCAGTGGCGGTGGACATGGCAACTACATTCAATAATCGTGGTTAGCAATGGAATAAAACGTAAGAGCCACCTATGTTCCCATACGATGCCATGATGTCAACTCGCGCGTCGAAACCAGACAAATAACAGCGGTCATCTGGTGTCAATCAGCGGCCCATTTAGGGTATATTAACGGGACAATTATTGACAAACGGAAATCGCTTTGAAAATTTCGCTTTTTATACCTTGTTACGTTGATCAGCTTTCGCCCAACATCGGAATCGCGATGGTCAACATACTGGAACGTCTGGGTCATGAAGTCGACTACCCCCAAGGCCAGACTTGTTGCGGCCAACCTGCGTTCAATTCCGGCTACTTCAATGAAGCTCGCGAGGTCGCCGATCACTTTTTGACCACGTTCTCGGAATGCGATGTGATTGGCGTTCCCTCAGGGTCCTGTACAGCCATGGTACGAAAATTCTACCCGGAGCTTTATCGGGAAACCGATCGATTGGACGCAGTTCAACAGCTGACAACCCGCGTTTTCGAATTCAGCGAATTGCTGGTGGATAAACTGGGGGTGACCGACGTCGGAGCGAGGCTTACCGGGACTGCGACGTACCACGATGGTTGTCACGGCCTGCGAGAACTTGGAATCAAAGACGCGCCGCGACGGCTGCTGGAAAATGTGGAAGGCCTGTCGTTGATCGAAATGGACGAATCCGAGTCGTGTTGTGGATTTGGTGGTAGTTTTGCTGTCAAATTCCCTCAAATTTCAACCGCGATGACCCAGGTGAAATTGGGAAGCGCGTCGCAAACAAAAGCGGAGTACCTGATCTCGGGTGACCCCAGCTGCCTGATGCAGATCCAGGGCTACTTCAGTCGCGAAAAATCTCCAATCAAGTGCCTGCATCTCGCCGAGGTTCTCGATTGCCAATGAGCCAAACCAGAAACCCCTTCACGCAGTTCCAGACGGACGCAACACAAGTCACTGCCGATGATGACCGACGGAGTTTTCTGCGCAGTTCCATGCGCGGCTACATGAATACCCGTTCGGCGACGCAGGGGCGGTTCATCGATTATGAGTCGGCCCGAATCGCGGCAGGCGAAGTCAAATGGGAGGCAATTGAAAACCTCGACGTTTACCTCGTTCAGTTTGCCGACAATCTGGAAGCACGCGGGACAAAAGTTCATTGGTGTGACAACAGCGAACAGGCACGCGAGACGATCCTGGGAATCCTGAAGGATCATGACGCCAAAACGATCATCAAAAGCAAATGCATGACGACCGAAGAGATCCACTTGAATGACCTGTTGTCCCAGGAGGGTTACGAAGTCGTCGAATCAGATCTGGGTGAGTTCATTGTTCAACTCCGCGAGGAAGCGCCCTACCACTTTGTCTTTCCCGCGATGCATCTCAAAAAAGAAGAGATCAACAGGCTTTTTCAGGAAAAACTCAAGTCGGTCAGCACGTCCGACCCGGAAGCGTTGACGATGATCGCACGTGAGGTGCTTCGCGAAAAATACATTCAGGCCGATGTAGGAATCAGTGGAGCGAACTTTGGTATTGCCGAAACCGGGATGATCTCGATCACCGAGAACGAAGGCAACGCGAGGTTGACCACTGCGCTTCCCAAAGTCCACATTTCCCTGATGGGAATCGAAAAAGTCATTCCGCGAATTGAGGACCTTGCACTGTTGCTGCCGATGCTCGCAACCGCCGGTACGGGACAACATTTAACCTGCTACAACTCGCAGTTGGGCGGACCTCGACAGCCTGGCGAAACGGATGGCCCGGACGAGATGCACGTCGTGTTGCTGGATAACCATCGCACGCGATTGCTGGCCGATCCCGAGCAGCGTGACGCGCTCCGGTGTATCCGGTGTGGAGCCTGTCTGAACGTCTGTCCGATTTTCAAAAACGTTGGTGGTCACACCTACGGAACGACCTACCAAGGCCCGATTGGGAGCGTAATTACACCGCACCTCCGAGGGCTCAAAAACTGGAAACACCTGTCCCATTCTTCTTCGTTGTGCGGCGCGTGCACCGAAACATGTCCGGTCAAAATCGACTTGCACCACCACCTGCTCCGAAACCGCCGCAACGCTGCCGAAAGAGGGGAGGGGGGATTGTTTGAACGAATGTTGATGAAGGGCTTTGTCTTCGTGATGCGTCGACCGTGGGTTTACCGAGCGGTCGGCTGGACGGGAAAAATTGCTCACTTTTTGAGTAAGCCAATTCATGGAACTCGACTCGATCCGTTCTATCGCTGGAAGAAAACCCGCGATCTTGACGACCCGGCAAAACAGAGCTTCAAGCAATACTGGAGTTCGCGCAAATGAGTCGAGAATCCATCCTTGCCCGGGTTCGCGAGGCGCTGGCCGTCAAGACCGACTCTCATGTCCGGCACGTTTCACAGCAAGCCTCCACCACACTCCCTGTATTGGCCAACGGCCCGGAGGGCCGTGCCAAAGCGGTCCGGGAGTTTCTGCCGTTCGTCGGTGAATCATTCGCCGAACGTGTCGCGGCATTTGGAATGCTCTCTGAAAAACTGCAAACCGAGTTTATCTGCGTGGCCGACGTCGAAACCGCCCACGGTGAATTGAAACGATTGGCCGAATTGAATCAATGGAAGCGGGCTGGTGTGCACGACCACGAGCTTTTGCAGAACTGCACGCAAAACCTTGGCCTTGAGTTGCTTGCCACCAGCTCCCCATACGAGGTCCGCGATCTCGCAGAATGTGACGTAGGAATTTCGGGTTGCGATGCATTGATCGCGCAAACGGCCAGCGTGTTGGTCACGGCTCATTCGGCGGGTGGGAGAGCACTTTCCGTGTTGCCGCCACATCACGTCGTCCTAGCGACCGCGGATCAAATGGTTGCTACGATGGCCGATGGATATGAAATACTGCGTCGCAAACATGGAGACGACTGGCCAAGTTTCATGACGTTCATTACCGGACCCAGCCGAACCGCGGACATCGAACGGGTTCTCGTTCTCGGTGCACACGGTCCCAAGAAGCTGTCTGTGATCCTGGTCGGAGGGACGGCCGGATCCTGGGCAGGGCCGAGAAACACCAATCAATGACAATCGCATTTGGATGGATCGCACTTGGGACGATGGTCAGTTTGGCCGTTATGCAATCGATCTATGTCTGGCTGCATTGCCGGTTTCTCCAGTCAAACGTGACTGACGAATCGGAAAATTCATTTCTTCCGAGGGTCGCCATTATCCTCTGCGTTCGAGGATCCGATCCGAGTTTGAGGGGATGCCTGTCCGGACTGGTTCAGCAGGACTACCCCAACTACGAGATTCATGTCGTTGCCGATGACCAATTTGATCCGGCACTCCAAACGACACGGAGCTACTTTGCCAGCCAGGAATTATCGCCGCCGAAGATTCACGTGTTGACCGGACATTCCGATTCGCGAAGCCTGAAGTGTTCAGCCATCATCGGTGCGATCTCGGAACTGGATGACGCGATTGAAGTCATTGCGTTGATTGATGCAGATGCGGTTGCGGACCGGAATTGGTTGAACGATCTGGTCCGACCACTGGCCGGCAACCTCGTCGGGGCAACAACAGGAAATCGGTGGTTCTCGCCTGCCAGGAAAAGCTTCGCTGCCAACGTTCGACAAGCGTGGAATGCGGCAGCGATTTGTCAAATGACCTTCTATTCGATTCCGTGGGGTGGTTCGTTGGCGATCAAACGATCGGCCATCGATCAATGCAGTCTGCTTCATCATTGGTCCCATTCGTTTTGCGAAGACACCATGCTTACCAGGATCCTGAATTCGAATCAGTTGCGAATGGTCCGCGTTCCCCATCTGATCCTGGCCAACGATGAGTCGGCGACGATGGCCGGAACGTTTCAATGGATCGTCCGGCAATTGTTGACGGTTAGGATGTACCATCGCGATTGGCCGTTGGTGTTCGCTCACGGGATGGTTTTGGGCGTTAGCTTGATAGCCGTGGTGGTGGCAATTGCAGTGATGTACTTCAGCGGCGAAAAGACACTGGGCAATCTGTTGTTGATCGTGCTGTTGCTATTTCAAATTGGATATGCCGGTCTGTTTGCAGCGATTCAAAGGGCGAACCTGAAAGTCGTTCATCGACGCAGCCACACGATCCATCGCACGAATTCGCCGACAGCCTTGATACCCGTGTTCCTGGTAACTCAGTTGCTTTATCCCATCGCTGTTCTGGCAGCCGCGACCGCGAAACGTGTTTCGTGGCGGGGGATCGAATACGCGATCGGACCAGGGAACACTGTCAGATTGATCGCATACCATCCATTTCGCGATTACACAGCGTTGAAATCGGGACCAGGGAAGAGGGCAAGTTCAATCGGTTGAGTGATCCGTTGTCGAAAATCGAGATGGGCTAACGACATCGATGATCGAGTTTGAGAGCCAAAACTTGAGGTGTCGATCCCGGTTGGGCGGAATCAATTCGGATCGTCCAGTTGCAACTGCCGGGCTCCGCCCACGAGCAAAGAAGTATTCAGGACTGGCGACGCGATCGAGCGAAGAAGTACTCAGGACTGGCGACGCGATCGAGCAACTCCATCAGATACGAGCCAGATCCGGCTTTGCGGGAACAGCGGGTGTTACGAGTCTGACTCGGATTTCTTCGCCATGACGGATTCCAGCGGTGCTGCCCAGTCAATTGAAACTGCGCTTGCATCTTTGTGAGTCACTTCTGATTCGTCGTTACGAAGCAGCAAATCGTTGATTTGGATATCACTCAGCTTCAAAATGGGACTTGAATCATCCGGCAAGCCAGGTGTGACTTCGAATTTGCCATCATTGACGGCCAATTGCCACTGGCCACCGCCAGGTCCGTGAATGTCCAGGCCGAACTTGAGCAAACGGTTGACACCATTGATCCGTAGGACACCCATTGTCTTCTGTGCGGCGAGTGCGATCTCCGTCAAATGGGTTTCGATCCATCGCGCCACTTTGGGAGTTTTTGGTTTGACTTTGCCCCACCGGTTTTCCTTGCCAAAATCAATGAACTGAAAAACCATGTCCTTGTCGAGCGGCGGACAAACCAGGTGACCGGCGAATTTGTTGACATTACTTTTGTCAAAATGAGGATCGCTGGTTTCATAAGACGCGTAAATGCTGGTGTTCTCAAACAGCTGTTGAGCCAACTCGTTGTCCCCGGTGCGTTCTTTGCCTCGTCCGCAAAACTTTACGCCGCTGGAATGAAAATACTCATAGCAATACTCGATGACTTCTCGCGCAGTTGTACATTTGTCGGGAACAAGGTGGTAGGTCCTGCCATGCGCTTCCGGCGTGCATACGAGGTGGCAGATTGTTTTCGCAACCCAATCCACAGGCACGACGTTTCGTGGCTCGTCGCCTTCCAATGGAATGCTAATCGGAGTTTCAAAGACACCTTCGGCGTTCCGTGACTGTTCCGGAATCAGCATCGCCATCAGTCGCAAATAGAGGAACAGCCCGTGATAGGTCGAGGTGTATCCGGTTTTGGAATCGCCGACGATTACCGCAGGGCGATAAACCGTTTTGGTTTTGAAGCAATCGGATTCCCGAACCATTTGCTCGGCCTGGAACTTGCTGATTTCGTAGTCATTTCGAAACTCCTGGTTGACATCCAGGTCGTCTTCATAAACGGTGGCGTCCCGTTTGCCACAAACATAGGCAGTTGAAATGTAGTGAAAATGGCTAATGTCGCAAAGCCTGGAGAAATCGAGGACGTTGGCTGTGCCTCCCAGGTTGGTTTTCCAGGGATCGTCGTCTGGTGTTGCGCCGCTGAACTTCAGCACGGCTGCCCCATGAATCATCTGATCGAGGTAGTTTTTTGCCCAGCGAAATTGCTTGGGACTCAATCCGAGGTTCGCCTGAGTTACGTCTCCGGTAAGCAACACAGGGCGGGGAAGGCGATGCCCAAGCTCCTCCTCCCACATTTGAAGAATTGTTTCGATCCGCTCGCGAGCGAGCTCCTGTTTCGTCGGGCGAACAAGAACCGCCAGCTGATGACCCTTCAACAACAGGTCGCGCATTAAGTAGCGGCCCACCAAACCGGTTGCGCCGGTAAGCAACGTGTATCGTTTATTGGTTCGGTATCGAGGATCTTGATGTCGGTTCACAGAGTCGCCCTACGCGTATCGGGGTGGATTCCATTTCCGACAAATCACCATGCAAAATTTGGTACAATTGTCGTCGAAAATGAAAAAACCAGGATGCCTGACAAGATTGGATTTGGGAAGAAAACGAAGAAGTGTTTGGGAAAGTTGGAATGTAATTCGATTTTCGGGTCCAACTGCATGTTGGTCGGCAATCCGGATACAATCCAATGCGAAAAATCAACTATAGTTTGAGTTTGGACACATCATGTCGGCAAAAAGTTTCATTGGACACAAAAACGTCAACCCAACCACCCCAAATTGCCACCGATCAAGGTCGAGAATGGGGCGATTTTCGGAATTCTTGGCCTTGTTTATCCTGTTTTTTCCATGTTCAGGTCCGGCAAATGCCCGCCAGAATTCGGATTTTCCGGCTCCGACCCCTGGTTTGACTCAGGCCCAAATTCTTGAAGGTTGGATTTCGCTTTTTGACGGTTCGTCGCTTTTTGGGTGGAAGCCGGTTTCGGAGGCGGATTGGAAAGTCGAGGAGGGGGAAATCCGGGTATCGCAGGGCGACAGGGGACTGTTGCGAACCACAAGTCAATTTGATGACTTCGAGATGGTATTGGAGTTCAAGGCAGCCGCAAGAGGCAACAGCGGCATTTTCTTGCGAACCAGCCCTAACCCCACGGATGTATTGAAGGACTGCTACGAACTCAATATCGCTGATTCCCGGGATCATGATTTTCCAACCGGTTCGTTGGTCGGACGCGCCAAATGTGATCTCAAAGTCGACGACGGCCAGTGGCATCGCTTTCGAATTCTTGCCGACGGTGCCAGGATCAAAGTCTGGCTTGACGACGAAAAGGCGGTGGAGTACTTCGATCCCCAACCTCTGGGTCGAGGTTACATCGGCCTGCAATTGAATTCCGGTCCGGCCGCATTTCGAAACATCGCCATCAGACCACTGAACACGAATTCCCTGTTCGATGGCAAGTCCCTCGATCAATGGAGTGCGGACCAGAAGCTCGAAAGTGAATTCAAGATAACCGGCGACGGCGAGCTTCGAATCCTTAACGGACGAGGACAACTCGAATCCAAAGACCAGTTCGGCGATTTCGTGTTTTCGGCGCAAGTCAAAACTAATGCGGCTGGTTTGAATTCAGGGATTTTCTTTCGATGCATTCCCGGGGACTTGATGAATGGTTACGAATGCCAGATTCAAAACCAGTTCAAGGGTCAAGACCGCGCTCAGCCGCTCGACTGTGGAACCGGAGGCATTTTTCGACGCTCTCCTGCCCGATTGGTTAATGCCAATGACAATCAGTGGTTTGCCATGACGATCATCACAACAGGCCCCCATGTCAGTGTGTGGGTCAACGGATACCAGGCCACCGACTGGACGGATTCCCGCAAACCGGACCCAAATCCGCGAAATGGCCTACGTTTGGAAAAGGGAACCATCATCCTTCAGGGGCATGACCCGACAACGGACATCCTGTTGAAGAATATACGAGCAAGAGAGTTAACCCGCCGGAGACCACCAACTCAGTAATCACAGTTGCGGTTGCAACCGGCGTAGACCGGCCCCTGGCTGCTGCCAAAAAAAAGACTCCCCGGTTTTGGCTTCGAAAGAAGAGTCACGTCGTGTCTCACCGAGCTGACATGCTTCGGGGCCTGAATTGATGATTCCTGCAGTCGATCCACTCCGCAAACCAGAGGCTCGCGACATGTTACCATCCCAGCCGTTGCTTCTTTACCGATGGTCGATTGCGGAAGTTGTTTTTTTTGACGCCCTTACTTCGCCTGCAGCTGGCGCAATTTTTTCGGTAAGGGAAAATTGACGTCCTCTTCTCGAACGATCACCGGTTCAACCGTTGCGTCAAATCGATCTTTCAACCATGCAATGCACTCGTTAACCACCGCTTCAGGAGCACTCGCTCCAGCCGTAATGAATACCGTCTCGGCACCGTCGAGCCACCGGGGATCCAGATCTGCGGCACCATCGATGAGATGGGCCGCGACCCCCTCGTCTTCGGCGAGTTCTCGCAAGCGTTGACTGTTGGAGCTGTTCTGACTCCCGAGTACAAAACAGACGTCAGCCTGCGAGGCGATTTTCTTGACAGCTTCCTGGCGGTTTTGAGTCGCATAGCAGATATCCTCTTTGGGAGGATTGACCAGGTTGACGAAACGCGAACGCAGCCGACCAATGATTCGGTTGGCATCGTCGACCGACAACGTTGTCTGCGTCAAATAGGCGACCTTCGCGTCGTCGGCGATTTCGAGCTTTTCAACATCCTCTTCCGATTCGACCAGGATCATGGCTTGGGGGGCTTCTCCCATTGTCCCGATCACTTCGTCATGTCCGTCATGCCCGATCAGGAAAATCGTGTATCCTTCGCGCGCGTACTTGACCGCTTCCAGATGAACCTTGGTAACCAATGGACAGGTTGCATCGATGGCGTTGAGGTTTCGTACTTGTGCCAGCCGTCGGATTTCCGGTGAAACTCCATGGGCGGAGAACAGCAGCACCGAACCGGGTGGAACCTCTTCCAGTTCGTCAACGAATATGGCCCCTTTTTCCTTGAACGACTCGACCACGTACTTGTTATGGACGATTTCATGGTAGACGTAGACCGGAGCACCGAACTCCCGCAACGTCAGGTCAAGACTTTCGATCGCCATGTTAACGCCAGCACAAAAACCACGGGGACTGGCGAGTAGAATTTTCATCGAGTTCTCCAAATGGATCACCAGTTTGCGGCAGTCTGGGATCGTCTGCTGGTTCAGGCGAGCGTAGATTCGATCGCCCCAATCTCTATCCTACACGACCTGCATCTGTTGCGGGAGGCAACCAATCTGAGGTGCCACTCCATCGGAACATTCCAACGTTGGAGGTATGTTGAAATCTTCACGGGAGGTCGAGGCTTGTGACGAGACCTGCCTGTTTTGGTCCGGTTGGGTTATTCCCTCTCAGGCGACCAACCTGCTCTCAAAGGGCAGCAATTTCGGAGTCATTCCGGGAAGCCGCCAATTTGACAGGCTACACGATTCGTTGTTCGCTTCGCCTCCAAATCAATCAACAATTCGAGGGCCTGGAAATTGCCTTCACGCTCCCGAGCTAGATCAGTTTTTCACGTTTCCATCAGCCCGACAGACGTTGCGATCAGTGAAAAACCGGTTACGATCGACACTACACGATGAGATGGCAAACCGTTACCTTGGACGGCAAGCATTCGCCTGACAATGTCGAGAACTTCATGTTGGAAACTGACAAATACGTTGAACTCAATTCGGGTTCGATTGAACGTGGCTACAAGAGCTGCCATGATGCGGTCAGGAAGTTTTTCAAAGGGCACCTCTGGCCGACAGTTAACCTGCCGGGCGCCCAACGACGGGCGCTCGATACGATTCTGTTCAACCTCATGCGAACGATTGATTTGTTGGACCTCGAAAGTGTCGACGGTCGGTCTCTTGATGTTTGGAATGAACTGCGCGACGACCTGAGCGACGCGTTTCGAGATCAGTGTTCTTCCGTTGAACTGGTTGCCCTGGTCGATGCCAGTCGCCGATTCGGGATTCCAAAGCAGTTTCTGTTCGATCCGCTTCGTGGGGCAGATCTTTGGATTCGCGCGCAAAAATTTGACTCATTCGAAGAGCTGGAGTCATTTTGCAGCTATGTCGGCGGCTCGTCGCTTGCCTCTGCGATGCCGGTCTTGGGCTTGATCAAGGCCAATTACGAGGTCGAAGCGATTGAATGCGGCAAGGCGATTATGCTGACCCATTTGCTTGCCAACTGTGTTAGTGATTTCAAGCGAAACAAGATCTTTCTGGCCCAGGAGGATCTGGAAGACTGCAACGTCGACATTCCGCGTTTAAAGCTACGGCGCCCCAGCCCGTCGTTCCGCCACTTGGTCCGGCTCTACATTTGTCGCATTCAGGAAATGTTTTATCGCGCAAGGAATCTGGGGCAGTACCTGGATTACGATGGTCGCCGGTCGTTGAAATCGTTGCTGTCGATCAACTGGCAAACCCTGTTGAAAATGCAGGTCGAACCGGAATGGGTACTTTCACCGGAGGGCGTACTGACTCACCGCGAACGCTTTTTGCTCAGGTCCCGGCACTTGCTGGGGCTGGAAATGGAACTTCCGATTTTTGTCGAACAATGCGATGATCATTAACCGGAATCCTTCGGCCAGCCAACCAGGATTCGTGGAATCGGGGAAATCAGCTTGATGAGATGGCCAAAGCTGATGGTTTCTCCGACTCCGAGTTTGAAATTCGGGGTTTCTGTTGCGGGATCCGTTATCGGAATGAAAAGTCAGCGAAGATAACCAGGCATTGGCACAGGTTCGGCACAAGAAAAGAGTCAAGGGTCTTGACCTTTTTGGCCAGGATCCTGGCAACAGGCAGATTCGACTTCGGTGGGTCCTACCGATACATCATCGTGGCGTGGTGGCAACGTCGACTTTCAACGAAAGCCCTTAAGTGGAACACAAAACTTCCGGTCCCTCGACTGTCAGGATTCTCGTTGCATTTGCGGCGATCTATCTCATTTGGGGAACGACCTATCTGTCGATGCGGATTGCAGTCGAGACCATCCCGCCGTTTACCGTAGGAGCCTCGCGGTTCCTGCTTGCCGGTGGACTGACGCTCCTGTTCCTCCGGTTGCGCGGAGTCCCCAATCCCAGCCTCAAGCAATGGAGAAACTCGGCGATAATTGGCTGCCTTCTGATGGTCGGTGGAAATGGCCTGGTCATGTGGGCCGTACAGAAAATTCCGTCCGGGATAGCTGCCTTGGTCGTCGCGACGATGCCCCTGTGGATGACGTTGTTCGACTGGCTGTTTTACCATGGCCCTCGTCCAACGATGAAAACGGTCGTCGGGATGGGACTCGGTTTCACCGGGATCGTCTTTCTACTCCGGCCCGATCAGGTTTTTGCTGGACAGAACTCGCTCCATTTGCCCAGCATGATCGCATTGTTCCTGGCACCGATTTTCTGGTCGATTGGATCGCTTCAGTCACGGCGGATCGATTTGCCAAGTAATGTTTTCATGGCAACGGCTCTGGAATCTCTGGGAGGCGGGATGGTCTTGATGTTTTTGTGTCTCGGAATGAACGAACCAGCCAGATACGACTTCAATGCGATCTCGTTTCGTTCGATTGTCGCGACATTCTACCTCGCCGTATTCGGGTCGTTGTTGGCCCTGACCGCGTATTCCTGGTTGCTGAAACATGTCAGCGTGGCTCGCGTGTCGACCTACACTTTTATCAACCCGGTCATCGCGGTGATTCTGGGATGGTTGATTCTCGCTGAAGAAGTGACCTGGCAGACAACCGTCGCCGTATTACTCATCGTGCTCGCCGTGGTTTTGATCATTACGAAACAACAGACGGTCAGGCTATCGGCAGAGTCCGAGCCGCCGAATTCCAATCCAATGATTGGCCAAGGACCTGTGAAGGAAGAAGACCTGGTTGAGGCCGGGGCCTAGACCAAGTGGCGCAAGCGTCCCGCATGCATTCAGCTGTATACCAGCCCGACCAGACGTTTCCAGTGGCTCGTCGAGTTCGCCTTGATGGCTCACTTGTCCTCACTTGTCTTTACCCAGTCCAACCATTTCCAGCAATTTCAGTGCATTGGTGGTTTCCGCGATTCCGGCGCGCATTTCATAATCGAAAGTCATGACTTTCTTACCGTCGACTTCATGGAACTGTTCGGAAAAGTGCACGGTCTGACAGGCTTTCTTCAGTTCTTCGGTCGTTGCCAGATCGAGATCATGTGTCGAAATCGCGCCGATCGCATTTTCATCAATCAACTTTTTGACCACTCGACTGACTGCAATCTGGCGTTCACGGGAGTTGGTCCCCTGGAGAATCTCGTCCAGCAGGAAAAGCATCCGTCTCGGATTGTCACCATCGTGATTTTTTGCAATATCGACGATTGACTTGAGTCGTTTCAACTCCGCCATGAAGAAGGAAACGCCATCGGCCAACGAGTCGGCAATTCGCATACTGGTTTCGATATGCAGCGGTGGCAGGCTGAAGCTTCCGGCGCACACGACGCTTCCCATTTGAGCCAAAACGATGTTAACGCCCACGCTGCGCAGGAGTGTACTTTTTCCTGACATATTGGACCCGGTCACCAGCAGGACCGTACCCGGTGGTCCCATCTGGACATCGTTGGGGACACGTTTTTCGTCGAGCAGCGGGTGACCGACTTTCGTTCCCACAACCATTGCCTGACCATTCGATGGGGCCGGTTGGACCGAAGGGAAAACCCAATCCGGTTGATCTCCGGCCAACTTCGCCAGCGCGCAGAGTGCTTCCCATTCACCCAAATCTGCAAACCATCCTCGAGCCCGTGGGCCAATGCGGGCCTTCCACCGTTCCATCAAATCCAGGACGTGCGCGTCCCAGAAAAACAGAAACTCAAAAATCATGTACAAGGCAAATCCCCAACCGTTCCGCATATTCGCCAGCGCAATCAACCTGCCAAGCCGTTGCATGTTTGGTTGAGCGCCGTTTTCCGTTCGCTTCAAACGTGATTGCAGGCCTTGGAGCTTCTCCGATTTCGCCGGAAACTCCGAAACCATATCAAACAGAGTGACATAATGTGAAGCCTGATCTGTTCGCGACGAAATTATATTGAAAACATCGTGGATTGAACCGGCATAAACAACTGACATGGCGAAATTGATGACACAACTTGCGAGTAATGCACCAACGGCAAACACCAGCGGGATTAAACCGGTCACGAAAAACAGCAAAGCGGCGATCGAAATCAACGAAGTCATTCGAGCCAACCATAACACCCAGGTCCGGCCTGCGAACCAGTTCGGGCTTTCGCACCACTGAACAAACCGACTGGGGCCGGATTGGCTGGCGGTTAACTGTTCGCATAATAACCGAAAATTGATGCGCCACTCAAATTCAGGCTTCAATTCGGCAACGGCATCCTGGCGAAGTTTGATTTCGTCTGAAAGCGCCCCGCAAATAATCCAGTTTTTGAGAGTCTCGGTACCGAGCGGCGTTCGCGTGACTCCCAGAAGCTTGTAGACCGAGCTTGGACCCAGCAGATCCAGGTCCTTGGAGATTGGCGCAAACTCGGGCGGCACGTCAATCTCGTTGACCGCTATTTTTTCCCAATTGCGATGGCAACGAGCGATCGACTCCCGATGCATGTTGGAAAGAATTGTTGCGCGTCGAAGTTCAGTCTGCATTTCTTCGTGGATGAAAGCGACCACCAAAAAAGCAATGCACAAAACAGCTGAGACAATCCACCAAACCGTTCCCAGTTCCCACGCATCGGCAAACCCCAACAGCAAGGCCGCCAGGAAGAGCAGAAAGAGCCCGCCCCGTAGATAGGCTACACGACTCCAGCGACCGGCGCATCGACGTATCGAATCCTGCTCATGAGCAAGTTTCTCTCGGTAATATTCCAGAACTTGTTCGGGCGTTGTTGGCACATTCATGCTTGTTATTTTTTTCCCGGTCAATCAATCCCCATGGGTTGAAAGGAATCGATCGGGAATTCTGAATCTTGGATTGGGAAACGGCGTCAGGAAATCGTAGCTGTAAATGACCCGATTGCGAACCCGGAACCGAAAAGACGCGGATGGAAATGACCTTTGTTTCCACGTTTTCTGGACCTCAACGCAACTCGCATTGCAGCAGCGATCACGGAAAGTCCAATTTGGAAACTCCTGGCCTGACATCGAACATGCAAATGCCATTGGGCCAAATGTCGGAGCTTCAACGGAAAACAAACCTGGGCCAAAGTTCTTTGCAGACGCTGCGGGCGGGATTTGAACCAACTTCTAAAAACCGCCGAGTTCGGTGGAACGTTTGACTCGCTGAATCGCGATCATGAACGCCGCGGTGCGGAGACTGACATTGTGTTCGTTGGCCAACTGCCAAACATCTTCAAAGGCCGTCGACAGGATTGAGTCGAGTTGTTGGCGAACGCGGTTCAAATCCCAACTGTAGTACTGACGGTTTTGAACCCATTCGAAATAGCTGACCGTCACGCCGCCTGCGTTGGCCAGAATATCAGGAAGCACGGCAATTCCTCGATCGAACAACCTTTCATCCGCATCAGCGTCGACTGGCCCGTTGGCACCCTCAACGATGTACTTCGCCTGGATTCGCTCAACATTGTCCAACGTGATTACGCTCCCGAGTGCCGCGGGGACCAACAATTCACAATCCAGTTCCAACAGTTGTTCGTTGGTGATTCTTTCGGCCTGGGCAAATCCCTTCAGCGAGCGATTCTCAATCATGTAATGAAGCGCCGCCGGAATATCCAGGCCCGCCGGATCATAGTAGCCACCACTGACGTCGCTAATACCCACAATCGAAAACTCGGATTCATGCATGAATTTGGCCGCGTGCGAGCCAACATTGCCAAACCCCTGAATCACGACACGCGTGTCCTTGGGACGACGGCCCAGTCGTTTCAGCATCTTGAACGCCAAAATGCCAACGCCGCGCCCGGTCGCTTCTTCGCGACCTTTGGCGCCGTAATCTTCCACCGGTTTCCCGGTGATACACGCCGGATTGAAACCGTGGTACTTTTCCCACTGGTTACGAATCCAGGCCATCGTTTCCGCGTTTGTTCCCATGTCGGGTGCCGGAATGTCTTTGTCCGGTCCGATGATGTCGTGGATCTGGTCCACAAACTTCCGTGTGATTCGCTCATTTTCCTTGCGGCTCAAATCGCGTGGCGTCACGCAGATACCGCCTTTGGCCCCACCGTAGGGTATGTTCACGACCGCGGTCTTCCAGGTCATCAACGACGCCAGCGCGCGAACCTCATCCAGATCCACCTCCGGATGGTATCTCAGACCACCCTTCATCGGACCGCGCGCGTTGTTATGTTGAACGCGATAACCAACCAGGGTTTCAATTCTGCCATCATCCATCTCGACAGGAACCTCGACCGTGATTTCGCGTTTGGCCATTTTTAACAGGCGACGCGTGCTTTCTTCAAGCTCCAGGACGTCGGCGGCTCGATCAAAATAATGATGCACCGTTTCATTGGCGTTCATGTGTTTACGGGTTGCAACGATTGAGTTCATTTCACCTACTCACGGGTTCCTTAAGAGAATTTGAGTCGCACTGACTGAGAACTGCAGGCATGCCAACAGCCTCTACGAATCGGATGGTCTTTGAATTACAATATCGAATCGACGGATATCCACAATCGGGGCGACAAAAAACACCGAATCCTGATTGGCCAAACCGACACCGACGAATCTTGTGGCGCAACCAGATTCTTTAGCTTGGGCAACCCGTGACAATCGACATAAACCAATTCTGGAGTCTTTTGACCGAAAGCCAACTGGTCGACGTAACGCAAACCCAGACACTGTTTTCGCAATTCTCATCCAATCCGTCGATCCCCAAAACCCCCGAATCGTTGGCCAATTTCCTGGTCAACCACAAGGCCATTACTTCCTACCAATCGTTGATTCTGAGCGCCGGGCACAGTGGTCCCTTTCGCTACGGAAACTACACGGTGACGAAGCGGATTGAGACCGGGATTATGAGTGGTCAATTTCTGGCTCGGCACACAAAAACCGGATACCCGGTGCTACTTCAGTTCGTCGGCGGCACCGATCCGTCGCTGTTGTCGATTTGGCAGGGTATCGAATCCGTTGTTGAACAGATTTCCGAAATTCAACATCCTAACTGGGTCGAGACGTTTGAAGCAGTCGCACTGGCGAATCATCGATTTGTCGTTTCACAACCTCCCCAGGGAGTCACGCTTCAGGAAAAATTTCCGCGCAAAGCACGAATGCCCTGGAAAAAGGCCTGCGCACTGATCGCCCAGGCAACCAAGGGGCTGGAGCAACTCCATCGACTGCGTATTGTCCACAATGCGGTTTCCCCCCGGACCATTTGGCTGGAAAAAAATGGCCTTATTCGCCTGCGGCTCAACCTGCTCCCGGATCCCGATTTCGATCGGCCCAATCCAAACGACAAAGTAGGGGAATGCAAGTTCGACTACATGGCACCGGAAGCCATCAAAGGTGACCAAACCGATCCCGCATTCGGCACCCCGCTATCGCGCGATCTGTATTCGATTGGCTGTATCTTATATCGGGTTATCGCTGGTCGACCACCGTTTCTCGAATCCGACCTGGAGCGAAAAAAGCAACTTGTCTTGACGGCGCCGCCGACAGATTTGAACAAATATGACGTGCCGCCGGAACTCGACTCGCTGATCAAAAAACTGCTGGCCAAGAAACCGGAAGAGCGTCCCCCCTCCGCCGCCGAAGTCGCCAACCTCCTGGGGTTGTTTTCGGGAAAAGCAGACGAGATCAACGCCTTGTCGATCCCTGAGTCGCAGACTCGATCAGCCTTTCGAGAATCCCTGACCCATTTCCTGCCTCCCGAAGCAGTGACACGCCATGTGGTGTCCGTTCCGGAAATCGCTGTCCAACCGGGAGTTTCGACCGACGGTTCATTATTGCAATCGGAAGAACGACTCGCCAAAATCCAGGCCGCTACTGACGCGTCTCAAAAGCGCAAGCAAAACAAATGGAAGGTCCCTGCGGCCGTCACAGCCGGGCTAATCGCGCTGTCCGGGCTGATTGGAATCTTGGCTTATACGGCCAACACATTCGTTGTGAAAAAAACCGAAAAACCTGTTTTGGGTACGGTGGAACCGGGCGAGCGTTCCGAGCCAAAGGCACCCGGTTCCGCGGCCGATCTGGCGTCGTTACCGCCGAAACTGCGTCCGACCATTTTTCAGCAGCTGATCGAAGACGATGACAAATCGCTTTGGGAAACACCGACCAACGGTCCCCCGATTGAATTCTCCTATTTGCCTTCGGCACCGAAACTGCTGTTTGTATTTCGCCCGGCGGAAATCTCTGGCAGTGACGAGGGCCAACGCGTCATCCAAAGCCTGGGACCCGCGTTTGAAGAACGGATCGCCCAATTCCAGGACCAATGTGGGTTGGACCTTGAGAATATTGAGCAGTTGATCGTTTCACTTCATACCAACGATCAGTTTGAATACGAGCCGTACTTCATCGTAACCACGCGCCAGCCAGTTGAATTGGCAAGGTTGATGCAAAACTGGAATCAACCAGTCCTTCGGCAGCTGGAAAATCAACAGGAAATGCTCGATTCAGCCGATGGCAAAACCGCGTATTACCTACTGTACGAACACGAGCAAAGAGGCGGGAAAAAAGCGGGCGATCCTGCCGCTGATGGAATTCAACGGGAAGAAAAAACCGGCAATGAAACGGTGGCGGAGGAACCCACCGACACGAAAAGTATCCAGCGTTTTGCGATGGGTTCCAAACTGTTGATCGAGGAAGTCGCCCTTAGCCTGGGAGCCACGGTTTTGTCGGGTTCGCTGGGGAGTCTCGCCGAATGGACCGACCGGGATCGACACATCAATATTTTGTTCTTGCGGAACTCCCTGTTCAACGACGAAGGCCAGAAATTGATGGGGTTGGAGAATCGGATGCTCAATCGAGAAATGAGCGTCATGCTTCCCGATGAAATCCGCGGTGGATTGGTCAGTTTCCACCTGGATTCAGGTTGTTATCTGGAGTTGATTCTTGATAACAGTGTCGATCTTAAAGCGATTGATCTAAAAGAGCAGATGTCGAACGAGCTCCGCCGGCAACGCGACCAATTGATGTTGTTTGTTGCCCGAATTCCATCAAGCGAATACTGGGACATGGTTCGCATTCGATATGGCGGAATGCTGACCAACGTTTTTCAGAATCTACGCTGGGAGGTCGAGCATGGACAAGTCATCGCCAATTGCTGGCTTCCGCCCATGGCCGCGCACAACTTGATCGCCGCGACGGAACACGTTATTGCTTTCTCGGCAGGTACATCGAATGTCGCGAAACCTGTTGCCAAAGGACCTCAATCGCTGCAGGAACTGTTGGAAGCGAAGCGCGATCTGAATATTGCCAATCCGCCGGATTTGAATGTCCTGATGGCTGATCTGCAAACCGAAATCACCGACGATTTCGGCTCGCTACCGTTTGCCTTTAACATCCGGTTAATCGGATCGGACCTGGAAAAGGAAGGAATTACCAAGAACCAACGCCCGAGCGAATTGGTGATCAGCCAAAAAACACTGGCCGAAATCCTGACCTTGATCATGGTCGCAGCTAATCCGTCCAAAGACATTTCGGGCTCCAGTGATCCGAATTGCAAACTGGTCTGGGTCGTCGCTGATGATCCCGTGAACCCGGGCGAAAAAGCGATCTTGATTACGACGCGTGCTGCGGCCGCCGAAAAATCGTACGAACTTCCGCCTGCGTTTCGATCAAAGTAGCGCATCGGTTACGCGGGCGTTTTCCCCAAATGCCCAATTCGCTACGGCAGTGTCTCGAGTGTCCCCCGTTACAAATGTGCAACGGAGTTTCCTCTGGAACTAGGAGAATTGCCGGTCGAAGCCTGTCCAAAACCCACAAATCCCACCGCTATAAACGGGAATATCGGCTTGCAATGACGTCGATTCGATATCGCAAGCATCATTGGATGGGAAGTTATGATGCTAAACGACGACAAAGATCAAGGAAACCCGTAGAATAAGGCCGTCAATTCGGCAGGGGCATGTTTGGTCATCGCGGCTATCAAATCTAAACGAGGTCAATCGGTGGAGCCATTTTCGATACTTTGTCAGTCATGCGCCGCTCGCCTGAAAGTCACCAAGGCGTCGGCGGTCGGGCAAATGCTCGCGTGCCCCAAATGCGGAACCATGATCCAGGTCTCTCCCCCCTCCGGCTGGGTGGCTCCCGAGTCGTCCACCGAAATTTCCGCATCGGAAATGTCCTCGGATGAAGTTGAAAACCGGACAGGCAATGCGGGAGCCGATTTCGACGATATCGATCACATTCTTTTCAAGCCACAACCGCCAACCCAACACGCACGCCAAAAATCAAAAGGACAACCCTCGAAGTTGGCTCCGCTTCCATCCGAGATTCCACTTCCCCAGCAACGACGTGTTCAATCATCTCGGGGGCCGCGGCGAGTTGCAGGCGGGAATGACCGACGAATTCATCAATCGGCTCCGGTAAAACAGGCTCCGGTAAAACAGGCTCCGGTTGTTGACGGGCCGGTATTGCCCAATGAACAGTGGACCAGTGATGCAACGCGGCGGCGAAAACGAATCGTCACCGCGACTATCGGTGTATTGGGCACATTGCTTCTTCTGGGCGCAGTGGGCATGGCGATCGTTCACAATTTCACGAAACCCAAAACACTTCCGGTTGAACTGGCAAACGTCGATTCGTCGAATGGGAATGAACCCGAACTGCTCGACAACGGACTCCTGGAGGACGTCGAATTGGCCGATGCTGTACCGATCGCAAATGAAAACAACGACTCAACGTCGAATACCAGGATTGACGTGGGAGCGGCTCCGCCGGTTGTGGATGGGCCTCCTCCGACTGACGCGAATCCAGCCGCGATTGGTCAGAATCCGTCGATTCCCGTAGAGGCAGTCGAAAACACCCAGATCGATGACTCAGCGGCCCAGGACGGGAGTGCGTCAGACGTCGACGAGAGTTCAATTGATGACCCCGGCGAAACAGGCGCTGCCGCACAGGTGACCGTCGAACCATCCGAACTTGAAATCAAAAGTCCGTTTGCGGAAACGAAACGGGACCCGGATAGCGCATTGACACTTGAACCGACGGCCAAATCGAATCGACCTGCCGAAGTCGGGATGGTTGAAGCTCTTGAGTCGGACCTCGGAGACTTGTCCGTCTTGTTGGAAGCCTCCGGGACGTCACTGATGGAAATCAAGGACTTGACCGCCGCCATCCGGACCCGGCAAATCGTCGGCATCCCCAAGTACATCATCCCGTTTCCCGACTCTGCCAGACTCGATTTGGAAAAGCAGTTGGAAATGCCGATTGGGGGGCTCATGTACGACAACGCACCGCTGACAAGAATCATTCAAAACCTGTCGGCGATCACCGGCGTTCCCATCACCGTTGAGGCTCGCTCCATCGTCGCGGCTGGTAAAATCCCTAACCCCGAGGTTTCAGTCAAGATTTCAGACACGACGTTGGACGAAGCGTTGACCGAATTGCTGACGCCTCTTGGTCTTTCCCATGTCACCAATCCAGGCGGTGTAACAATTGGAGTTTTTCCGTCGCAGTTAATGTCCTCAAAAACATTTGAGATACCAGGGGGTACCGATATCGACGACGATGGCAAGAAGAGGTTAATCGCCGCAATCCAGATTTTAATCGAGCCTGAATCGTGGGCACGAACCGACGATCCTGCCAAGATCAATTTGCAAGGCAACCAGATTGTCGCCGACTGCGCTGCTGCCGCCCAGGCTCAGATTCAATTGCTGCTCTCGAAACTCGATTCGTCGCTTGCCCTGGCACGAAGTCGGGATGATCTCGCAGCTCTGGCCAACACGCGCTCGCGCTGGAAATCCATCAAACCAAGCCTGACAAAGGATCCCGCTCTTGTTCATTCCGTCCAGGCCGAAATCGGAACGTTTTTGAACCAGCTCCAATCCAAAACCGGCGTTTCCATCCTGGTCGATTGGCAGCATGTTGTCGGAGAAGGCTGGACGCCTCAAACCATTGTACCGGGTAACGTGCGAGAACCGACGGTCGAGGCGACGGTTGACGAGTTGGCCCGGGCGATGGACCTGACCTACCTCGCCATCGATGATTCGACATTGATGATGACGACGTTTGCCCAAACAACTCGATTGGTTGACCTGGAAGTTTATCCACTTGGCAACCTGGTTCCCGCTCGACTTGCTCCGCAACAGTTGATTCAACTCGTAACGGAATCTCTCGGGGCCCAGTTGCAGTCAGAATCTGTGAGGTACATCTTCGAACCAAGTTTCCAGTGCCTGATTGTATCGGCCCCACAGCAAATCCAACGGCAGATCGAAGCCCTCATTGATCGTTTGGAAAACGACTTGATCACACCGGATCGACGCCCTGACCAGACTCAACAGGCCACCACCAGGTAACCTGCCGGAGAAATGGGGGTCGGACGAAGGAAAAATGGCGGTCGCACGCCGTGCACCGGGAATGTTGAAGTGAGAATCTCTGTCACCCAGTAGCCGGTTGCAGGTCATCCACACCGGTTCATTTGCCGGCGATTTCGATAAGCGACCGAAAACCACCCGTCGGGAAGGTCAATTCCGTCAATTTCGATCTGATTTGGGAACCCGTCGAGCTGCCTGAAATTCCAGCTTTTGACCCCAAAGGTAAAAAACGAATCCAACCAGAGCGCCAACGACGGCTGCCGAAACGACGGCGATTGAGTTTTCCGGGAAAGTCGAATTCTCGGTTGCAGCCTGAGTCGTCAATACGAGGCCGATCAGACTGACAACAAGACCAAGCAAGTCACCCAGAATTTCCTTGATGTTCAAGTTTAGCTTGAATAGCAGCAACAGTTTGGTGAACACGAGTTGGCCGGCGAAACAGACAACTCCAGCCACCATCAGCGCAAACGCGACCCAGTAGAATGAGGGGAAAGACATTTGCTCGGCCAACTGGTAAATCGGTGCCAGAATCTGCGACGACGCGTCTTGAACGGCTTGAGACTGGTTCAGCGTATTACCCAGTTCTTGCAGTTTTTCGGGGGTGGAACTACCTGTCACGACGTCCCCGCCGGCCGGAATATCGCCACCTTGTGCTCCCGTTTCCTGCACAAAATAGACACTTGTCAGCCAGGCTGAACCGACCATATTCGACAAAAACACAAAGATATTCACTTTTCTCTCCATCCAAATTGACGTTTCTGGGGTGGTTTTCGTATCCGGGTTGCAAATATTGGAGTAATTTTTCGGCGAAGTGATAGAGGGCTTTTCTGCTGACACCCTCAAGATCCGGCCCAGCTATACCGACTCCCGGGTACGATCCCCTTGTTGATGGCCTCGGATGCCGTAGTGAACGGAATTCAGCGAATAATTCCTGTTGAACCACTCTTCGATTTCACCGTCGCGATGGCGATCATATTCCGGATTGGCAACCAATGTTTTTCCGGAGACGGTTTTTCGAATCTCGGTATCTTCCACCAGCACCTGACCGGCCTTGATCACCAGGATTGGAAGTTCGAACATTCGTTGAAAGTTGTCATTGGGATTGTAAACGCAAATATCGGCATCGGCACCGACGCCCAAATGCCCTTTGTTGACCAACCCCAAAATCCGCGCCGGACCGGCCCGCGTGATGATCGCGATCTCGGAAAGCGAGTATTCGCGGTCCAGGTCGGCCAGACAAGAATGTTGCAACACGCGATGGTTGACCAGGGAAAGCAATTCCTGACGATAATCCCGATCCATCAATAATCGAACAATTTGGGGATATGCCAAGAAACTCCCGCCATTGGGATGATCAGTGCTCATCACCACTTGCCAGGGATCGTCAACCATCAAATACCACTCCAACCCAATCGCCCATTGAAGCGAGTGAATGAAGTTCTGATTCCGGTACTGGATCGGCGAAACACCGCACCCCGATTCAAGTTCGGTGTCCGACGAATACCATTTCTCGCCACTTACGTTCTGAAGGAAATAGCCCAATGGACCATCTCCGGTCATGCTGGTCGTCCTTCCAAACATCACTTGCCCGACATCGACGGTCACGTTCTTGTGCGTGTTGACATAGTCAGCGAGTGGACCAACTCGCGAACAAAGTGATTCTTCATCCCCGATTCCGCCACCATAACTGTGAAATTGAATATGCGTCAGATGGGCCTTCAGTCCATCGACTGACTTAAAGGTATCCAAAGTCGTTTGCCAGTTGCCCGGAATTCCAAGATTGTTTGTGTGAATGTGCACCGGATGCGGCAGGCCCAGCGAATTGGCCGCACGGGTAACCGACTGAATTATCATTCGCGGTGTCACATTGAAGCCGTGAACGATTTGGTCCAAATCTCGGGCGTTGCCGCTGTGGGATTGTTTCCACAATTCGACACCTCCGGGGTTGACGAGTTTCGGCGCAAACGCACCGACGCAGTTGAGCAACCAGCCGAGAAACGACTCCAGTCCTGCTTGATCTCCCTTGGCCACGCAGTCCATGACGTAGTGGTTGTTACCGACGAGCGCAAAGAAACCCGTATCGACGTTGGGAATCTGTTCAAACTCGAAATGAACGTGCCGAGATGCCAGGGGCGAGATCGCGGCATCAAAACACGTCGTATACCCAAGTCCGGTGTACTTGTAACCCGTCGTGAAAATACTGGGCACATTGCCGAGGGAACCACTGTGGAGTGTTCCATTTTCGGTTTCTCGCCGTTGCTGAGGAAGTTCGCGAGTCTGTTCGGGCTGCATCTTTCGCGCAGTATTGACTTTGGGTCCGGCGATATGACAGTGCAGATCCACAGCTCCCGCCATGACGACGCGACCACTGACATCAATGGTTTTGACATCAACGGACGAATCGCAGCCAGGCTCGGGCTCGGCGACAATCTTGCCGTCACGAATCCAGATATCTCCGGTAACTCCGTTAACATTGTTTGTCGGATCGTAGATCGTCCCGCCGGAGAGTTTTAGATAAGTCACCCGCTTGATTCCATTGCCGCTTGATGGTTTGGCGAATTAACGCGGCTTTTTGGGGTCTACCGAAGCCGTCATCCGTGGTTTTGATTTGGATCCTGATCTTGGCTTCGACGGACGCCACTTCCGCTTTTTCCTGCTTCGACATGTCGATTCGAAATCGATGTTCGCGTTGTCGATCGCTTTGAGTCGCTCGTCGTTTTCGAATCGGGATTCCAGTTCGGCGAGAATCAAATTGAGTTGTTCGTAGTTTTCCCCGATCCGATCCAGTCTTTTTCGGACTTCCGGGCTGTTAGAGCCAATCCGCGACGAATCGATTTCGATTCTTCGTGGTTTCAGTTTATCAGCACTAAAAAAAGTCATGGATAAAATATCGCTCGGGTCTCTGGGGTCGTCGAGGGGGATCGAGGCCATCGATTGTTCATGAGGTTGACCGAATAAACAAGGCTCAAATCCCGATAGTAGGAACAAACCGGTTCAAATCCCCATCCAAATCGCGGGGTTTCCGGAGTTCTGCAAACAGATTCACAAATCGAAAGTCGTAAGATAGCGAGATTCCACGCTGTTTCGGCCGGGACATTGGTTTGAAAGGCAGGCGTTACGATTACACTGACTTCGTAACCAGGTTTTCATCATTCGTGGAGACAAACTCCGGTATGTCACAGCCAGTGAACAACAGTTTCAAGGACCTCGTCGAAGGATCGGCCCGGGCACTGACGACAATTGGCCCGCTCTTGCCGACTCACGCGTCTGTCCAGGCGGTTCTCGCCCGGCTGGAAGAGGCTCGCAAACGACGGTATTTTTTGCCCGATGAAGACGACCTGATTCGCACCCGATTTTCAAACTACCTGACAACGCGAGCCGCGTTGCAATCGGTTCTCAACGACCTTCGCCCGTACGTTTTTGCGGAAGCAAAGGAGGCGAAACCGCGCCATCCGGAAGTGTTTCTTCTGGCGTTTTGTACGGCCTGCATGTTGATTCGTTCCGGCAGATTCCTCGTCGAGACCTGCAAAAACGACAGGGTATTGTGGCGAAAACTCGATGAATCTGAACCCCGTTACGGAATTCCCAAAAGGCAATTCACCCAGATCTACCGCTCACTTACGTCGCCTCGAAATATTCTGATCTTTCGAGAAGCAATTCGATATTTTGAAGCGAATCAAGCTGATGTTTTTTCACTTGAGTCCAATCCGATCCTTGCACCGGTTGTTGATTTGCTGCGAGACGAGTTGCCCTTTATTGAAAACAGGATTGGCGATTACGCCCGAAATCGAATGAATTACCGTTGGCATTCGATTCTGCGTCGCCAGCATGCAGGATTCAAAAAGGTGACGTTTGGGCTGTTCCAGGTTTCCGGCAGCATGATCGCGGAACTTCGAATGAAGTGGAAACGCAAACGCGTTACGCCCGGTGTTCAGCGAAAACTCTCGAGGATTCTGCAACCGGGCGACGTGATTATCACGCGTCATGATGACGCGGCGTCGAATCTTTTTCTGCCTGGATTCTGGCCCCACGGCGCACTTTACATCGGCACCGAAAATGAACGCAAGGAAATCGATGCCAGCGGAGAAACCTGGCGTCGACATCCTTGCCCCGACCCCAATTGCGTCCTTGAGGCCCGGAAAGATGGAGTCCTGTTTCGTCCGCTCCACGATACTTTCAACGTCGATGCATGTGTCGTACTTCGCCCGAAGCTGCCGATTGAAAAGATTCGAGATGCGATCGCACGGGCGATGACCCATCAGGGTAAGCGATATGATTTCGAATTTGATTTTCGTCGCTCGGACCGGCTGGTTTGCACGGAAGTTATCTATCGTGCCTACCACGGAGTTGGTGGAATCGAGTTTGAGTTGAAAAAGAGAGCTGGACGCGTCTGCCTTTCCGCCGAAGACCTGCTGGATTGTGCCGTGGAGAGCAGGTTTTTCGACTTGATCGTCGTCTATGGCAGCAACGGCAACCGCTTTGTCACGGGAGAACGCGCTATGTCAACGTTGATTGCGAGCTACCGCCAGCGATAAGCTGACCGGGCTACCACGGTGTCCAATGGGTTCCACGACACCCCGGCAAAATGGCGACAAATCGGCGTCATCCCGAACCGCGACTGGATCACTTGTCGGTCATGGCAAAAGCGACAAACGGAATATCCCGCAAACTCTTCCAACGGGCGCTGCCAGTCAGTCAGGTTAAAGTGAACATGAAGCCCGCATTAATAGGAGTCAGTTTGGAATCCCCGATGGACGATACCAGATTCCAAGGACGACGAGGACATTGTCCAATCGCAACGTATGATGAGAGTGCCCGGTGATCCAGGAATGGAAAATTGCCTTACGCCCTGAACAACTCGAGTTGGAACCGCGGTCAAGCGAAACCTGTCTTGCTCCTGCGAACGTCGGTTCTGTTGGCAATTTGCTGTACCTTTGCCGTCTGTGAAGTCAACCGACCGCTCCACGTGCTGGGTCAAACCCGGTTCATCGGGCAGGGAGTTTCCACGACCGATCAGCCAAGACAGAACAACCCAACGTCCAGCCGCGCCGCAACGCTACAGGGCGAACTTGTTCCGCTTGATCCAACTGACCAGAAGAATTCCCCGGAACGTCTGTTTCCGATCCAGGGTACGGCCGGAGCAATTGGCGTCGCTGGAACTCGAAGCGGGCAAGTTGCTTACCGGAAAAGTCGTCCGCAGGACTTGCAAGCCGGCGAAACCGGCGGTGAACTGGAAACGCTTCCTTTGGTTCCTGGCGCTGACGAGAGCGAGAACGTCATCGTTCAACGCTACCCCGACGGTAAACCCCGCGTCATACGACACGTCGCCCAGGACGAATTCGGAAACTACTACAACCACGGTCCGTGGGAAGCTCGGGATCCGACCGGCAAAATTGTCGCCAAAGGATCTTACACGCGTGGTTTGATGGAAGGTCAGTGGAGCCGGAAACATGAATCGGGATCTTCCGGTTTGTTCGCGACCAGACCGTTCAACCTGTTTCAAGGGCCGTTTCATTCGGTCGCTCAATTCAAAAACGGAAAACTGGATGGTCTGTGGACAATTTACGATCAATACCAGACCAAGATCTTCGAGATCCCCTACGAAAATGGCCTTCGCAACGGGACCGCGACCTGGTTTTATCCCAACCACGCGAAGATGCGTGAAGCGACCTTCAAACAAGGCTTGATCGATGGTGAGATTATCGACTTCGACGAAGCAGAAAAAGTCGCCAAACGCCGACAATATGTCGATGGGCGCCCAATCGTACGTAACACAACGTTTTATCGCCCCAACGTCAAGAAAACGGAAGAGTTTTTTCTGGGTCAGAAACTCGAACCCGAGGACGTGGACGATTGGTGGGAAGCCAAGCCGACACCCTACCTGGCCACAGGCAGCGAAGCGCAAAACGGTGCATCCATGGCCTGGTTTGAAAATGGTCAGCCAAAAAAACGCGGACAATTCAAAGACGGAAAACCGGTAGGCCAATTCACCTGGTGGCACGCCAACGGAAATAAACAGACCGAAGGCTTCTACGTCGATGGGCAAAAGAATCGACGTTGGACCTGGTGGCACGAAAACGGCATGAAGCAAGCAGAAGGCATTTTCGAAAACGACCGACCCGTCGCGGTTTGGCAAGCCTGGTTCGAAGATGGAAAGCTCCGCAAACGCAAAGACTACTCGGAAGAGCCGGAGCAGGTTCCGATCGATACACCGTCGGAAACCGACGAGAACGACGACGGAGAGCCAACCGGGCAAACGTCGAGTGTTGCTGCAGAAACAATCGATCCGATTCCGGATAAATCAAATGACGGGCTCGGCTTGAACGGTCCTATCACGGAAAAGCTCCCGTCACCGACGAACCCCAAGTCGGACGAAGGCGAGCCACTTGACCTGGAATCCATCGCGCCGCTCGAATTTCGAGACCCAGCCACCCCGAGCAATCCTCCGGCGGAAAGCACCAACAACCCGGAAGAGGATAAATTCGGCTCGATTCTCACCGACCTGATTGAAATCAACGGCAGTTAATCTCCAACCGACAACCGACGGTTATGTGCAAAAAACAACGACGCGTCGGTAGGACTTGCAGCCGGTCAGTACGATGGACTTTTCAGTCGGTTGCCACCCGGGACAAATGTTGACTTACGGTCCGCGGCGATCGCGTTGATTCGAAAATGACCGGAAGTTGTGTTCTGCCGCATCCCATATTCTGGGCCTGACCGCTTGCCCCAGAGGATGCAAGTTCTACGATGAGCGATGCCAGGTTTGCAATCCTGTCCATCGCCAGAATGTACCGTATTGGCAACGTACATGAACAAAGCCACGACCTGTTTTTTCCGTCCACTGATCCTGGTCGCCGTGCTGGGGCTGCATTCCGGCAACCTCCGGGGGCAGGACATTTTTCCCGATGGTGAACCGGGCCAAGCCGCCAGGTTGACTCTTCCCGCCATCGACGACGAAATCGTCATCGCGGCATTTGCAGCGACCCATGATGGCTGGAGCAGCGATGAGGTCATCCTCGATGACCGTTTGAACCAGGCCTTCATCGCATCATGTCAACAACACCTGCCAACGGTCGAGCCAGCCGAGTTCAACTGGCGGTTGATGAATCTGAGGAAATCCGGAAAGCTGAAAGTCGAAACAACAAGATCGAAGCGGTCCTCGGTCGTGGAGGTCACCCACATCGCCGAAATCGCCGCTCGATCACTTCACGACCGACACGGCATTTCCAGTGATCAAATCATGGCAGACCCCGCACGCAGGGCAGAGTTTGATGCGATCGCGAAATCAATGGATCCTGAAATTGATCTTTATCTTGCCCGCAAAGCTGCCTTTCAGCTGCGCAAAGCAAGAAAGCTCCGACCCGAGTTGATCACGCGAATCGCCGACTGGGGCCGCATCATATCAACTTATTCCGTTGAGCAACTTCGAGAGCAACCTGGGCTCGTAACGACTCACCCCGGCATTTACATCTTTCGAGACAAGTCTGGCTATCTGTACATTGGTCAGACCGAAAATCTTCAAGCCCGTTTGAAAACTCACCTGGACCGGTCGCACAACCCCTCGCTGGCCAATTATCTCGGCGACAAGACGGCCCAGGAAATCACGATCGAAGTGCATTCCTTTGCACCGGATTCACGAGCCAGGGAAACCGTGGTCCGTCGCGCATATGAATCTGAATTAATCGCCAGTCGCCAACCGCGTTTCAATATTCAGCCATGAACCGGTCCCGGCCGAGATTGACGGCCTCTGGTCACTCCGATTCATTCCTGATGCTCGGACATCGGATCAAACTCGAGATAACGTTTCAAAAATGCCGTGACCAGGTAGAAAGGAATCGTGTCCAGCAGAGCAATGATAAACTTGAACACGTAACCGGTCACGATGAACATCAACAACAATCGCCATACTTCTCGATACGGAAGCCCGGCCGCAATCGGAAGGGCATGTGCATAATAATGGGTGATCAAGATCACAGCGACGGTGTCCACCGCCTGGCTTACCATCGTGGACCCGTTGTTTCTAAGCCACAAGTGTTTTCCCTGAGTCAGTCGTTTCCAAAAATGAAACAGATAGACATCGCAAAACTGGGCAACAAGATAAGCGAACATCGATGCCACAACAGCGCCGAATGTAAGCGCACGAATTTGATAGAAAGCAAAACTGTCGGGATCCCGAACCTGACCGTCGACGACAGACAGACTTTCCAACGCCGGTAATCCGGTAACCGGATCCATCGCTGGAACTTGAGGCATGATTCCGCCGAGCCACAGGATGAACACGACCCAGAAATTCAGGATCAAGCCGACGGTAACCACCCAGTTGGCACGCCGTCGACCGTAAAACTCGCTGATCAGGTCGGTACAGAGAAATGTAAGGGGGTACGGGAGGACGCCAACCGCAATCGCGAAACTCCAACCGCTGGTCGTCTTGGCCCATTGTCCCCAGTTCCAATCGCGCCCTGCGTCGGTCAAGTCGACGCTGAAAAGTACCAGGAATCGACTGATTCCGAGAATATTCAACATCGTCAGCGACCCGAGAAACAAACCGGCCAACACAAGAAACACCCTTTCGCGTCTGGCCTGCAAATGGGAAACCTCGATGGGATGGAGATCCATTGGGTCGAAAGAGGAATACTTGACTTTTGTCACCACAAATTCACCTTTTGATTTATTCGAAATCCTGACTCGATCCACATTGAGCGACTTCCACCGGCTGAATTCAAAAAGCCCCTAGAAACTGCCTTCCGAATAGATAGAATGTGGGCTGTTCTTTAACATTTCAGCTCTCGCTGCACGGTCTCGATTCGATGCCGTTGCCAACGCGCCTGACCTGCATGGGCCTGGCCAGCTTCACGAATCGCTTGACCGGTTGCATGGTCAATTTGTAACGACAACTTTATTAGAGGTTCAAGTGAGCTCAGTCGATCAACTCCTGAAAACGCCGCTTCATCAATGGCATGTTGACCACAACGGAAGAATGGTGGAATTTGCGGGATGGTCCATGCCGGTCCAATACTCGAGCATCATTGAAGAACACGTTCAAACCCGCAATTCCATCGGGATGTTCGATGTTTCCCACATGGGCCGGCTGTATTTTTCCGGGCCTCGAATCGATCAATTCCTTGACTCTCTGACGACTCGCAGAATTGCCGGTGTCCAATGCGGCAAAATCCGCTATTCGCTGATGACCAATGAAGCAGGCGGGATTCTCGATGACGTATTGGTCTATCATCTGCCGAACATGGCTGGCCAGGCTTTTCACATGATGGTCGTCAATGCCAGCAACCGTGACAAGATCGTCAGTTGGATCAACTCGTGGATTGGTGAAACCGGAATTCATCTCGATGACCGAACGACCGAAACCGCGATGATCGCCGTTCAGGGTCCTCGGGCCAATGCCGCGGTGAAGCAACTCTCCGATGTCGACCCGGATTCTCTGGATTACTACACGGGCACCACCACCCTGGTCTGCGGCAGGGAAGCGATTGTTTCGAGAACCGGATACACTGGAGAAGATGGCTGTGAGATCATTGTCGACAATGAACATGCCAACAAAGTCTGGAATGAAGTGTTTGAATTGGCCCAAAGTGCAGGTGGCGGGGTATCCGGATTGGCCGCTCGGGATACGTTGCGACTGGAGGCCGGAATGCCGCTTTACGGGCATGAATTAAACGAAGCAACCAACCCGGCGCAAACCGATTTGAATTTCGCGATCCAGATGAAGGACCGGAAATTTGTTGGTCGGTCTTCCATCCTGGCCGCTCGTAAGGATCAGTCCCTGCCAGTCCGTGTCGGGCTCGAACTGAAAGGACGTCGTGCCGCCCGGGAGCAATGCCAGGTCTACAATGGGGACACAATCGTCGGTGTTGTCACCAGCGGGAGCTACACCCCGACATTGGAAAAGTCGATTTCCATGGCCTACATTGACCCGGACTTCGCCAGAGTCGGGACCCCCTTGATGGTCGACATTCGCGGTAAATCAAATCCGGCCATGGTGGTGGAACTTCCGTTTTACCATCGTTCTTGAGTCAGCTTGCGGGTTCCGGTCGCCAACCGTCAATTATTACCATTTCAAAATTCAGATTTGGAATCCAGTTTTCAGATCCCATTTTCAACTTCTACCTTCGGAGCGTAAACGGTGAACCCAGAAGAACTACTTTTTGCAGAAACTCATGAATGGGCCCATATCGCCGACCAGGACGGTGGTAAAGTCGCAACGATCGGCATCTCGGCCAACGCCGTGGAAGCCTTGACTGACCTTGTGTACATGGATCTACCGGCTGCCGGCACGCAGGTAACTGCCGGGAATTCCTTCGGTGAAGTCGAATCGGTCAAGGCGACCAGCGAACTTTACTGTCCCGTGGATGGGGAAATAGTTGATGTCAACACGTCACTCCCTGACAACCTTGAGATCTTGAACTCCGATCCGTATGGCGATGGCTGGATCATCAAGGTCAAACTATCAAACGAAGACTCTTTGGCCAAGCTACTGGATTACGCTGCGTATCAAAAACAGTGTGACGAAGCTCATTAGGCAGCTTGTGTTTGGGCCGTTTTGTCCGATCCAGAAGATGGGGGCCGCCCGATTTCGGCCGGGCTCGAATACGCACCCAACGGCCCTCGCAAACGCCGGCAGGTGTGTCACTTGAGTCCCCTTTTCGACGGCGAAACATGGCGCGGACAATCCTGTTTTCCTGTCGATCTTTGACTTTCTGCCCGCTTTCATTCGTTCACCGATTCGCGTTTCTCCCTAATCAAACGACCTCACATGACCACCAAATCCATGGAAGCCACCAGTTACCGTCAGCTTCAAAACAGCGACGACTTCATTCACCGGCACATCGGGCCCAGCCCCGGTGAGATTCAAGCGATGCTGGAAACGGTGGGCGCCGATTCGCTAGACGATCTGATCGAATCGACAGTCCCGGCAAGTATCCTGCTTGACACCGATTTGAACCTGCCAACCTGCTCGACCGAGCAGGAAACGATTGATCGACTGAGGAGCTACGCCGAAAGCAATGTTGTCAACCGTTCGATGATCGGCATGGGATATTACGGAACACACGTGCCACATGTGATCTTGCGAAACGTATTGGAAAATCCCGGCTGGTACACGGCGTACACGCCCTATCAAGCGGAAATCTCCCAGGGACGACTCGAGAGCTTGTTGACATTCCAGCAAATGGTGATGGATTTGACCGGCATGGAAATGGCCAACGCCTCGTTGCTTGATGAAGCAACCGCAGCCGCCGAGGCAATGTCGCTTTGTAAACGGGCCGGCAAGAATGCCAGCGAGAAGTTTTTCGTTGCCGACGATGTCCACCCGCAAACGCTGGACGTATTGCAAACACGGGCAAAATACTTTGGATTTGAAATCATCGTTGGGTCAGCTGAGGAAGTTGCGACACATGATGTTTTTGGCGCGCTGCTGCAATACCCTGGAACCACCGGCCACGCTCGTGACCTGGCTCCGCTGATCGCTTCGATTCACGAAGGAAATGGGTTGGTCGCGGTCGCCAGTGACTTGCTGAGCCTGACCCTGCTCAAGCCCCCGGGTGAAATGGGTGCCGATATCGTGTTAGGTAGTGCGCAGCGATTCGGGGTGCCGATGGGCTTTGGCGGCCCACATGCTGCGTTCTTTGCGACACGCGACCAATTCAAGCGGTCCGCTCCCGGACGAATAATCGGCGTCTCAAGAGATCGTCGTGGCAAAACGGCGTTGCGGATGGCAATGCAGACGCGCGAACAGCACATTCGCCGCGACAAGGCGACTTCGAATATCTGCACCGCCCAGGCGCTGTTGGCGAACATGGCCGCGTTCTATGCCGTCTATCATGGCCCCCAGCGGCTCACGGCCATTGCAACACGTGTTCATTTAATGACCCGATTGGCAGCTTCGAAACTGAAAGAGTCTGGTTTCGAAATCGAATTCGAGAGCTTTTTTGATACCGTTTCGGTTATCACGGACAAAGCCCCATCGATCGTCGGTAACGCGGCGAAAGAATTCGGGATCAACCTGCGTCTGATTGATGACGGCCGTGTCGGATTGAGCCTGGATGAAACCACCAGCCTGGATGATCTCATCGCCCTGTGGGCCGCGTTTGGAATTGAAGTCACCGGCTTCAATGCAGACTCCCCCATCGATTCGATCGAAACATCAATCCCAGTCGAACTTCGACGGCAAACCGCGTTTTTGACCCATCCGGTTTTTAACCGGTATCATTCCGAAACCGAAATGTTGCGTTACCTCAAACGACTTGAAAACAGGGACTTTTCGCTGACCCACGGAATGATTCCGCTGGGGTCTTGCACGATGAAGTTGAATGCGACCGCGGAAATGATCCCGGTAACGTTTGACGGTTTCGCCAACTTGCATCCATTTGCCCCACGCGATCAGTGGGATGGCTATTACAACATGATCGTTCAACTTCGGGACTGGCTGATCGAGATTACCGGTTACGATGCGATGTCGATGCAACCCAACTCCGGCGCCCAAGGCGAATACGCGGGCTTGCTGGCCATTCGTCGATACCACGAAAGCCTTGGCCAAGGACACCGGGACGTTTGTTTGATTCCCAGTTCGGCTCACGGCACCAATCCGGCCAGCGCGAGCATGATGGGTTTGAAGGTCGTGGTGATCAAGACCGACGAAAGCGGAAATATTGACCTGCTGGATTTGAAAGCCAGGGCGACCGAGCATGCCGAACAACTTTCAAGTCTGATGATCACCTACCCGAGCACTCACGGAGTCTTCGAGGAGACGATTCGGGAGGCATGTGAAATCGTCCATTCCCGGGGGGGCCAGGTGTATATGGACGGTGCCAACATGAATGCCCTGGTTGGGATCGCCGCCCCAGGCAAACTCGGTTCCGACGTTTCCCACTTGAATCTACACAAGACGTTTTGCATTCCGCACGGCGGAGGTGGCCCGGGAATGGGCCCGATCGGAGTCAAGGCCCACCTCGCGCCGTTTCTGCCGAACCACATTGTTCAGCCAATTGAGGGCCTCGATATTGCCGACAATGGTGCCGTTTCGTCCGCTCCATTCGGCAGTTCGGCGATCTTGCCAATTTCCTGGGCTTACATCTTCCTGATGGGTGGCGAGGGCCTGAAGAAAGCCACGCAAGTCGCAATTCTGAACGCAAATTACATCGCCAAACGACTCGAAGGCGCCTTTGACGTGTTGTACAAAGGTCGCAATGGACGCGTCGCACATGAATGCATCATCGACCTTCGCCCGATCAAAGAGTCCAGCGGAATCACAGAAGTCGATGTCGCCAAACGACTGATGGACTATGGTTTTCACGCGCCAACAATGTCATGGCCGGTCGGTGGAACCATCATGATTGAGCCGACGGAAAGCGAATCCAAAGCAGAACTTGATCGTTTTTGTGATGCATTGCTGTCCATCCGTGATGAAATCAGGGCCGTCGAGGAGGGCGTTGTTTCGGCGCAGCAATGTGTGACGCATCAGGCACCTCACACGATGGACGACATCATTGACGAAACCTGGGATCGGCCGTACTCGCGTTCGGAGGCTGTGTTCCCAAGTCCCGAAACTCGAGGATCCAAGTTCTGGCCGTCCGTTAATCGAATTGACGATGTTTACGGTGACAGGAATTTCGTTTGCTCTTGTCCGCCGATTTCCGAATATGAAGAGGGCGAGTAAGCCTGTATCGAACCCTTGCAATTCTGATAGTTTGAGAACCCGGGCATGAACCGAGCTAGACTGATCATCGACCCTCCCGCCAACGGTGCGTGGAACATGGCCGTCGATCAGGCACTCCTGGAAACGGCCTCCGAATCCGGTTTGACCACTTTGCGATTCTATCAATGGGATGAACCGACCCTGTCGCTTGGCTATTTTCAAAAACACGAAGACCGAGCGCTTCACCCACCAAGTTTGACGTGCCCGCTGGTTCGGCGACGAACCGGTGGGGGGGCCATCCTGCACCATAGTGAACTTACGTACAGCTTGTGTGTTCCGAGCAGCAATCGGTGGTGCGCAAAAAACGCCGAACTCTATGAGGCCATTCACCTGATGGTTATCGGGTATTTGCAACAAAAAAGTATCCGGGCGTCGCTGTACCGGGAAACCACAGCCGCTGTCAAAACCCCAGTTTTCAACGCAGCATCAAACGAAACAGAAGACAAGAACAACCGACCCAGAATCGACCCCTCGGCGTTCCTCTGCTTTGGTCGCAGATCTGCCGGAGATGTGGTCATGCAAGGTTACAAGATCATGGGAAGCGCTCAACGTCGCGGAAAAAACGCATTGCTTCAACATGGCAGCCTTTTGCTGGAAAGGTCCCGATTCGCTCCGGAACTCCCCGGAATCGAAGATATCAGTGGCGGTCAAATTTCGTTAAAAAAAACTATCGAAAAATTGTCCGCATCGGCCGAAAACGAGTTGCGAATTGAACTGTTTGCTGGGATGCTCTCGAAGCTCGAACTTGAAGCTGCCAAGCGCATCTTTTTCGAGTTGTTTGGCAATCAGCAATGGAATTTGTGTCGATAGTTGTAGAAACCAGGAGTTTTGACCGTTTCCAAGTTAGGGAAAAGCGGCTCTTTGCGGTTAACCATCTCCGTTGTCTAAAAAAACATCCCCAATTGGGGCCCTAGGGACTTTAATTTGACTTAAAACGATTTTCGTTCATAATAATACTGATGGGTAGTCAAAATACGTTGATTGTGTTGGACTTGAGGCAAGTTGACAGCACGACGGCACCGGACCATCCTGAATCTTAGGAGGCAAGAACGGGATGCAAGTAGTTCTAAAAGTTGTTGGTGGCAAGAACGATGGTCGAGAGATCACCATTGCCGTACCGCGTTTCATTATCGGACGTGGTGACACCGCACACCTTCGACCGGCCAGCGACTTGGTAAGTCGCGAGCACTGCGAGATTCTTGTTGGCGATGGGAGCGTTGTGATCAACGATCTTGAGAGTCGCAACGGAACGTTTGTCAACGGAAAACAGTTGACCGAATCGCACGTTTCCAAATCTGGCGATTCGCTGCGCATTGGGAGGCTTCAATTTGAAGTCGTGATCGATCCTGTCAAGGCAAGTGCCAAGAAACCGAAGGTTGAAAACGTCGTCGAGGCTGCGGCCAGAACGGCGAATAACAAAAAACCGTCACTCGAAGACAGTATCACGGATTGGCTTTCGGATACCGATGACGATCCTAGCACGAATGAAAGGGCGTCCATTGCGTCGGCCGAGACCATTCAATTGAATCTGGAAGAAACATCTGTTTTCGGCACGTCCAAAAGAGTTCCCAAATCCGAAGAAGAGCCTGTTGACGAGGAAGATTCAACAGGGAAGAAAAAGAAAAAAGGTCCGAAAAAACTGCCGCCAATGCCCAAACATCAACACGAGAGCTCAACGACGGCTGCCGATGATGTCTTGAGAAAATTTTTCAACCGTCGGTAGGAATTGAGCTGATTGTTGATTCCATGGCCGTCGGACGAAATTCGATGGATGCTGCCAATCCTGATTTGGGTTGGCTGTTTTTTTTTGCCTTTTCCGGATTAGTTGCCAATCTCACCAGCTTTTCCTCGAAAAGTCTCCGATATCGCTTACTTCGAGCGTAGGCCGAAACACCGGCAATCTTGGGAAAAACGCCGATCCGCGAAACCGGAACGGCCCTCCATGGGTATTGCCTTTGGTTGTGAGGGGAGAGGAAATTTTGGCAGAAGAACTTCCGTTACTGGTAAACCGGTGCCTGGCAGGCGACCAGCCGTCTTTTGGCGAATTAATCCATCGATTTAGCGGCCAAGTCTATGGCTTGTGCTATCGCATGCTCGGCCAGCGTGAAGACGCTGAGGATGCCACTCAAGAGACGTTTGTTCGCGTCGTAAGGAATCTTCATCGCTGGGATCCCGAACGGGCGTTTGAGCCGTGGCTGCTGACAATCGCGGGCAACCGCTGCCGCTCACGGCTCGCCAAACGCATGCGACGACCCGGAACGTTGACGCTGGATTACCCTATCGAGGACCAATCCGTCGAGATTCGACGGGCCAAATTGCTGGCCGAAGAAATGGAATATGTGCTTCGCTCGATACGCAAGGAATACCGGGACGCATTTATGTTGTTCCACAGGAACGAGATGTGTTACAACGAAATCAGTGAAACGCTGGGTGTTCCGCTGGGTACTGTCAAGACCTGGGTTCACCGTGCAAGGAGAGAACTGGTCGTCAAGCTCAGAAAAAGGGGAGTGCTTAGTGAGTAGCAACGGGTACTTGGACTGCCATTCCTTTGAAGAACGGATTCATCAAATCCTTGACGACCGCCTTACGTTGACCGGCGACGAGTTGCTGATGGCCCACGCTTCCGACTGCGCCGAGTGCGAGAACTTGCTGCACGAATACGACTTGGTTGATGATTCGGTCAAGCTGCTGCCGGCGGATCTCGCCGAGCTTGTACGGGAATCTGAAATTACACCGAAATCTCAATCCTTCGCAAAGCGACAACTTGCTTGGCTCGTTGTCTTGGCCGCCTTGGTCGTCATCTCTGTCACGATTTTCCATGGACTTGAAAACGACCGGCCAAACCGGTCATCAACCGTCGCTCAATCCACCCTTGCTCCGCAATTTTCGGTTGTTTCGCATCAAGCCAAACTACCCCAACGTGTTTCTGTTCAACCTTCACGGTCCAACCAGCCAGACACGCCGGACTCCTCGCCGTTCAGTCCAAATTTCTCGGTGGTCGATGCGATTCCGGGCATCAATTTGCCGCCGATTCCGTGGAATGAGATCTCAAGAAGCCTCGATCAGCTTGAAACCGTCTTGGACTTCTCGTCCAGGATTCCCTCAGTCCGACCTGTCCATTGTTCGTTCAATATCACGATCAACTTGCTGAAGCGGGCCCGTCAGAAAGTTGACCTCAAACCCAGCCTGGGTTCCTGGACCGACCCAAACATGCTGGCAGCCGTTTGAACAGATGATCGCCGGGAGCTATTTCTTTTCCGGTCAATTGGTCAATTCCAGCTTCTTGAACGGCGGAATTTGCCAGCATCGGTTGTCAGCATTCAGTGATATTGCGGCAGCTTTAATCTTTCTCTAACTTTTCGCAGATTATCTTGAATTTCGAGCCTCCGCGTGATGCGCATCGGATCCGGAATTCGCTTCGCGAGTAAGTCAAGAAAAGACCTGGCCATGAATTTTCCGTCCTCAAAGTTCGTTGACCAAGAATCCCACAAAGCCGCCGATTCAGCGAGATCCTTCGGCATTTCAGCTTCGTTGTTGTTTCTGGCAATGAGTGTGATGATCATCGCGCCAGGTTGTAACGTCGGTGCACAACGTCACAACACGATTGGACGAACAGCGCTGGAACAGGGACAATTCTCAACGGCCGTCAACGAATTCCAAAACGCACTCAACTTGAATCCAAGAAACGCGGACGCATACTACAATTTGGGAGCCAGCTACTATGCGATGGGCAAGCAAACGAAAAACGCCCAATGGACACAGCAGGCCGAACAGTTTTATCGTCAGGCCATTTCACTCAATGACCAGCACGTAGACGCCCACCGCGGTCTGGCTTCCCTGTTGATCGAAACAAATCAGGAAAAATACGCCTTCGATCTGCTTAACACATGGAAGAATCGGTATCCCACTTCGACGGAACCCATCGTTGAATTGGCTCGGCTCTACCAGGAATATGGGGACAATCGCCGAGCCACCGACCTGTTGGCCGACGCGTTGAAACTGGACGCCAACAATGTTCGCGTTCTCAAGGCAATGGGACACGTTCGTGAGATTCAGGGTCAGACTCATCTGGCTCTCGACAACTATTTGCGGGTACTTCAGCTTGACAATCAACAAACTGCAGTCGCCTCGAAAGTAGCCAGTCTACAAACCCAATTGGCTCAGGTTCCGGCTGCCAATGGCCAGATCAACAATGGCAATCCTCCCCTGGCCAGTCCCTCGAGGTATGGCGAAGCAGACCCGTACGTGAAGCGCTAGCTCGAATCGTCGAAGCCCACGATTCGCGTTCCGGACCAGATTCAATTGTCGCCAGGCTTTCAAACCGGTCGCCTTTCTGACGGGATTCGTAATGGTGTCATCTATCCCGTTTTTCGCCTTCAATGGCGACTCCAGAAGACAAATCGTTTCGCCACTTTTCAGTTTCAATCTCGGCCCTTAGAATTGGCGGACCCGGACATTGGAGTTACGTCTGGGTCCCGGATACTGGCCAGTTTCATTCAAGGTCCATCGAGCCAACGCACCCAGGGTCGGGTCCATTTTTTTCGTGCCGATGTGCGAAAGCATGCTCCAAGCTTCATGGTGATCAAGGCCCGACGGAGATGAGTTCCCTACGGAGCACTGAACGATTGCGGAGTTTGACATGATCGGTATTAGGCATGACGTTTTGCTATGAATCTGGATGAGAAAACCATGACGACAACTTTGACATCCCGCGTTTTTAATTTTTCGGCTGGCCCGGCAATGCTGCCCCTGCCCGTCCTGCAACAAGTTCAAGATGAAATGCTCTCCTTGCCCGGCGTCGGTGCGAGCGTCCTTGAAATCAGCCATCGAAGCAAGGACTTCATCGCCATTCTCGAAGATGCGAAACAGCGGATCAAACAACTGACCGAAATGCCCGATACCCATGAGGTGCTGTTCCTGCAGGGCGGCAGTGCCCTGCAAAATGTGATGATGCCGATGAATTTCCTGACGGAGAAATCGCAAACGGCAGACATGATTTTGACCGGCTCGTGGAGCAAGAAAACGGCTGCTGAGGTGTTTCGTTTCGGGAAGTTGAATGTCGCATGGGACGGCAAGGAAACAGGCTACCGTCGGGTGCCGCAACAGGACGAACTCAAACTGACACCCGACGCGGCATATTGTCACTTGACGTCAAACGAGACGATTCATGGAGTCCAGTTTCGGGAATTGCCTGACACAGGCGACGTGCCGTTGGTGGTCGACAAATCTTCGGATATGTTCTCAGCACCGATTGACGTTTCGAAATACGGATTGATTTACGCCTGCGCGCAAAAGAATGCCGGGATCGCAGGTGTCAATGTGCTCATCATTCAGAAAGACCTCCTCGAACGTTGCGACGACCGACTTCCCAGCTATCTGGACTACTCAAAACATTCAGAGAATGACTCGATGTTCAACACGCCGCCGACGTTCGCGATTTACGTCACAGGGCTGGTCTGTAAATGGCTGCAGGAAGAAATGGGTGGACTGGAAAAAATTCGCGGTTTCAACGAAGAAAAAGCCAGGCTCGTTTATGACGCGATCGACAACAGCCAGGGCTTTTACAAAGGGCACGCTGCCGTCGCGGATCGTTCTACCATGAACGTGGTGTTCATGACTGCGGACGATGAGACCGATGCTCGATTTCTCAAGCAAGCCGCGGAAGCCGGAATGACGACACTCAAAGGCCATCGAAGTCTCGGCGGAATTCGGGCCTCGATTTACAACGCGATGCCAATCCAGGGCGTCGAATCACTGGTCCAATTCATGTCTGATTTCGCTGAGAAGAACGGATAACCCCGAACGGATAACCCCAATGACAGTTGCAACTCAACAACCTCCCAGGTCCAAAAACAATTCAGAAAGTGGAAAAATGGCCCGCATCATTGTGCTCGACAACATCGCCAGCGAGGGGTTGGCGAAACTCGACGCTGCCGCGGGCATTGAGTACGACATCAAAACCGGTCTCAAGGGCGAAGCGCTTCGCGAAACGCTCGCCCAATACGACGGGGCGGTCTGTCGGAGCGGCGTCAAAATCACCGCCGAATCACTGACGGGAAACAAATCGCTGAAGGCGATCGTCCGGGCAGGTGTCGGCACCGACAACATCGACAAACAGGCGGCAACGCTGCTCGGCATCGTGGTCATGAATACACCTGCCGGAAATACGATCAGCACAGCCGAGCATACCATGGCATTGCTACTGGGCCTATCAAGAAATATCGGACCGGCGTTCTCCAGCCTTCGATCCGGCAACTGGGACCGTGCCAAATTCCAGGGCTCGCAAGTCAGTGGGAAAACACTTGGAATCGTGGGTCTCGGTCGGATCGGCCTGGCAGTTGCCTCGCGTGCCATCGCATTTGGGATGAATGTCATCGGTTACGATCCGTTTCTTTCCGCCGAACGGGCAGCGGACCTGGGAATCACCAAGGTTACAGAAGTCAAGGAGTTGCTCCCGGTCGTCGATTACCTGACAGTCCACACGCCACTGACCCCGGAAACCGAGGGCATGATCGGCACGACCGAAGTGAAACTCCTGAAGAAAGGAGCGCGACTGGTAAATTGTGCCCGCGGCGGAATCTACGACAACGACGCGCTGGTGGAGGGCCTGGCATCAGGGCATCTCGGCGGGGTGGCGCTCGATGTTTACCCGGAAGAACCATGCACAGACAATCCTCTTTTTCAGATGGACCATGTTCTCTGCACACCGCATCTTGGCGCCAGCACGGACGAAGCCCAGATCGAAGTCGCAGTCGAAGCGGTTGACCTGCTGATCAACTTCTTGACGACCGGTGAAATAAAATCAGCGGTCAATGCCGTCTCCCTGGACCCGAAGACACTTTCGGCCCTTCGAAGCTACCTCGATGTGGCGCATCGACTGGGAATATTACTGGGGCAATGGCATGGTGGAGCGATCGATAGCTGCGAGCTTGAGTTTGAAGGCGAACTTGCTGAAAAAGACACCCGTCCACTGGTTTCGGCGTTTTGCGCTGGACTGATTGGACACGTGATCGACGACGCCAATTTCATCAACGCGGAGATGCTCTGCCGGGATCGTGGGATTGATATCCTGCGAACCTCCAATTCCGACAATGGAGATTTCAGTAGTTGCATTTCCGCGACGGTCAAAGGAGAAGGGCGAGTTCATCTGGCTGCGGGAACGCTGTTTGGAAAAAGCATGCCACGCCTGGTGCGTTTGGATTCCTATCGAACCGAAACCTACCTGGATGGCAACTTGTTGATTTTCAATCACACCGATATTCCCGGGATCATCGGCTACGTGGGAAATGTTCTGGCCAATGAAGACGTTAACATTGCCCAAATGGCGGTGGGTCGCCAGGGAGAGCAGGGCGGTGCAGCAATCGGGATTCTGAATCTCGACTCGGTGGCATCCCAACAGACCCTCGATCGAGTAAAGGAAAACGACGCGATTGACTCAGTCCACCTGATCAAGATGCCCGCACTGGATGAGTTACCCGACTGGCTTGCATAGGTCGAGAGACCATCGGCCTGGCCAAATTGACTTCGCAACCCTCACGACACGAACGGTTGGGAAAAGCCCCGTCGGGTTTTTGTGTCTGTACAGGATATTTCGTCGACAGATTCCAGAGTTTCGATTAGTTTGGACCTGGGGCGTAACATCACGGGCTGGTTTGGGCGTTGTGAACCGTTGGCTCGAACAAGAACAGATGGATCGGATTGGTCTCAGGGCTGGGATGTTGTTTCTGGTTTTGCCTGGACAATCATGAACCTCGTGATCGGTTTTGTGATTTTACTTTGCCTGTTTTGCAGCGAATTTCGCGGAGCAGAAGTGGCAAAGGACTGGTGGCCGCGAATGCTGATGGTCGGAATTGTCACCATGACGGTCCCGGGCCTGGCGCTGTTTCAAACCCTGATTGTCTCCCGGCGACTGCGTGGTGTCGATCTCGGGGACAACCAGAGCAGCGCGGTATTGACCCGTATCTCGGTTTGTCACAGCGCCGTCTGGTTGATCGCCAGTTTGGCCATTGTCTGGGCGGTTCGCTGGCAGGATGTTGTTCGCGGAACATGGGAACTGGATCGTTGGCCGCTGATTGATGAAGTCATGATTCTTGCACCAGTAATTCTCTCCCTGGTTGCATCATGGGCCATTTTCTTCGAAGTCCAACAGTCAATTGACGGGACCGGTGGCCACCCGCTGGGGCTGGAGAATATCAAGCGGCGGATCGAATACGTTTCGATCCGGTTTCGGATTTATTTTCTCCTGGCCCTGATCCCCGTCACCCTGGTCGTGCTCTCGCGCGATTTGGCACCGTGGATGCGGCAACTCAATTCGGCGCAAACCACAATCGCATACCTCATTTCGGCCCTGGCGTTTATGGCTGGCTTTCCGCTGCTGTTGCTGTTCATTTGGCGAACCAGAAGAATTGATGATCATGAGCTGAAGTCAGAATTGATGAAAACCTGCATTCGGCACCGACTCCATGTTCATGACATTCGGATTTGGAACACGGGGAACCAGATTGTCAACGCACTGGTCGCGGGGATCCTGCCTCAGCTGCGCGTTATTCTGCTCTCGGACTCTCTCGTCAAATGGTTTCCAAAAAATGAGCTTCTGGCCATTGTGCGGCACGAAGCAGGCCACCTGCGCCTCTGGCATCTACCGATTCGAATTGCGTTTATCGTTCTTCCGTTGATTGCATTGGCGATGGACGAAAAAAATTCATGGGGAGTGATTAACCGACTTGATTCCTTGTCCGTTGATTTGGGACTTCCGGCTGGTTCCGGCGTTGCCACGATTGTAATCGTGTATTTGGTATATCTGTTTTTCTGCCTTCCATGGCTTTCGCATCGCATGGAATTCGAAGCGGACATCTACGCTTGCCATGCCTGCTCGCTTAACGGCAAGAAATCAGCGATTCATCCTGACTTGGCGAGCGATATGTCCGACGCTTTGCTCCGACTCGCTTCCGTCGTCCCGTCCCAGTATGAGCGCCGAACACTCATGCATCCGAGTCTTGGTGAGCGAATTGCATTGATTCGTGACATTCGGGAATCACCTGTGAAAGCCGAACGGTTTCTCATTTCCATCGCCCGACGGCGGCGGATCGCGCTGGCCATTTTGTCGGCGTTTTGTTTGCTTACGACACTGGTCTAGCCGACTCTTCGAAACTGCCCAGATTATTGCTCAATAGCGACCGGTTCCATCGGTTTGCAGGTTCTTCCAGTCCGGGATCTTACGTTACCGGGCGTTGCCGTTACAACCGGTCAGCGAATCCAGGGATTTTCAGATTTGAATCTCACGCCGCCCAGTTTTCGAAGCTATATAAGATTGGCAAAACTCCTAATCAAGTTCATTCTGACCCGGACGAACTTGGAAAACGACGGTAGCAAACATTCGATTTTCATCCTGTTTCGGGTCAATCATGTCACTTTCAAATCCGCCCTTGTCGATTCAAATAAACGCTGCGGTCATACACAGTCCGCATCTGAATTTCAGCCGTCTTCACATCCAGAACGACGCGGGCCGAGTCATAATTCGGGGCTCGGTTCAGTCGTTTTTTGAAAAACAAATGGCACAGGAAACCCTCCGCAAAATCGACGGCGTCGAATCAATTGAAAACCAGTTGGAGGTTACCTGGTCCTAGTTTGAGCGAATCAGTCAGGTGGTAGGTCCATTGAAAAAGAACGGTCAAGATCTCTGGTCGGCCAGTTTGCTCGATACATTTGCCGATGCAGCACGAGAGCTTCGGTACGAATCCAATCGCGCTGCCTCGATTTCCATTGCGCGAGCGACACTATTGATCATCGGACTGGTTGTCGCACTGCTTTTGCAATACTGGTTGTCGTGATGTCAGCGCTACCGGCAAACGGCGCAAAAAAAAGGCGGCACTTGAACAAGCGCCACCTGATTTTTCAAAAACCGATTTAGCCGGACTGCTGGTGCAATCCTATCCACCGAAAAGCAGTTCCAACTGCTCGGCTTGTTTGCCCACCCAGGCATTGAAACCGGTGGGAGTTGGAATCTTGATCGAAACCACGGTCCCCTCGTTGGAAGCACTGAGTGAATTTGCGAAGTTCTCGGCAACAGCAGCCCCGTCTGCGTCCTGCTCACGAATCATCGGCAAAGCACCCTGGATTCCCATCTTGGCCATTCCGAGAAGCGAATCGAGGCCTTCCTTCAGCTCGACCGCGTCCTCTTCGTTAACGCCGTTGGCTTTTACCGTCAGCAAATCTCCGCCCGATACATCAATAACGATCGAAATATCCTTGATGTTGTCAATCAAGTCCATGTAGACCCCAACCGTCGGGTCAGGTGCGTTTTGCTTTCCCATGGCGACCATTTCAGCAACCAATCCCTTGGCACCGGCAAAGTCCATCGCCAACCGAACGGCAGCTTCTGGCGTGCCTTGTGCTGCTGCCGCCAGGTTGTCAGTCAAAAGATTGCGATTGGGCTGAAACAGGAAAGTTTCGGTGCCAACTTCCACGGTTTTCGTGTCGACTTTGTGAATCAGTATGCCAGCAGGAGCTCCCGCTTGTTCCGGCGTTTTATAAAACGTCTGGCCATCATGGTCTACGGTGCCACCATTTTCATTTTCGATCTTGGCGAACAACTTATTAACCGCGGCTTCATCATTGAAGTACATTTTGACGAAAAAATTCATGGGCATTTCACCCATTTCAATCGACATGGCTGACTGCATGTCTTCCGGGGCGCTCATTGCCCCAAAGATGCGATCCAACGAAGCTGGGTCCAGTCCTTCATCGCCGGACTGGGATTGCATGGCGCTAAACTTGTCTGCAAGCTTCAACTCCTGCGCCAGTTTACTGCCTCGAATGCTGTCCATTCGAATATCGAAAACCAGGACAGCTTTCTGATTTTCCTCCAATGGTGCCGTTTGAGCGATGGCTGGCATGCAGACCGCCGACAACAAAAGGAAACAGGATATTGCCACAACTCGCATGTTTTGACTCCCCAAAAAAAAGTTGATGTGTAATGATTTGACTTCACTTGACCCGGTCGCCTGACAACCGACTGCCAGACAAAATTGCCCAGCATTCAGTGTGTTTCATTTTTCGGAACGCAAACGTACCAGATTTTATATACCCTGACGCGAGGATAAATGTTTCGATTTCATGAATTCGATCGCAGCAGCCAGAGCCTCCTCGATTTTCCCGGGATCCTTGCCCCCGGCTTGGGCCAAGTCCGGTTTTCCGCCACCTTTACCACCTACCACCGAAGCGACTTCGCCTATCCATTTTCCGGCATGGAAACCTTGGTCCACCAATTCACGACTCAGTCCCGCCGTCAGCATAACCTCGTTTCCCC
>JAHEBQ010000045.1:0-35176 GCA_024642205.1 Planctomycetaceae bacterium
GGTGGATTCTCCAGTGGCTTGTCCGGCGGTACGGATGGACTCTCCGGGTTTGTTTCGACCGGTCTACAGTTGGATTCCGGATTGGGAACCGACGGTTCGGACAGCCAAACCAAGAGCCTGGCCATCTGGCAGGACAGCCAGCTTAGTTATACCGGCGTAACCCAGGGATTGGCCGGCAGCATCGCAGACGGCAAAGCTCAGTATTCCGCCATTGACTCCGCCTTTGGGGATGATGTGAAGACGGGCAAGTCCGGTTCTAACGATTCTGCCTTGGGTAAAAAAGTCACAATGGACAGTCTGATCGAAGATTTTTCCAAAGACTTGTTGTTCTAAGTTCTCCAACTAAAATCGGAGATTCAGGGAGGTGGTAATCGGGCTGCCTCCTTTGTCGGGGCGGTTTGTGATCCGTTTATTTTTTCAACTAAGTTCGACCCACAAGTTCAAATTATTTAGAGAGAGATCATGATTAAAAAAATCTTAAGCGCATTGTGTTTTGGCTTGATCGTCGCACTGGTGGCGCCCGTTCAGGCGGATATTACGTTTGGAATCGATGCAACACCAAGTTTCGTTTCTTCCGGTACTTCGGGTACGCTGGTCTTTTATGTGACGGCTACGGGAGCCGACCAATCCAAGCAAACAGGCGGTGCTCAAGTCGGATACACGCCGACAGCTTTTGGCGGTGCGTCGCTTGGTGACTTGACTTTGGGCAACGCAATGACTCCGACAGGAGTTTTTACCAGCCTCACTACTTCCACTGTCGGATCATCATACGGCATTACCGCTAGTGGGGGTCCTTTCACAATCGGCAGTCGATTGGATTTGTTTTCGGTTGCATACTCAGTGACAGGTGGGTCAACCGGCGGATTTAACTTTAACATCGAACCACTCGACATCGGGGGTGGATCGCTTATCAACCCGGTCTTGTTCGATCCCTCCGGCGCAGATCTTGGTGCAACGTATGCCGGCAACGAAGGAACAATTACCTACGGCGTTCCGGAACCGACAAGCTTGGGTTTCCTGATGGGTGCCGCGGGATTGGCTGCTCTTCGCCGTCGGCGAAAATCAGCTTAGTTTTGGTTGAAACCAAATCAGCAAAGAGTCATGAAATTCCGGGTTGGTTGTGAGCAGTCGACATTCGTTTTGTCGATTCGCTCAATCGGCGGGAGCTGTTGCTGTCGGCCCGACATTGAATTGACGATTGCCTGTAGTACCCCAAAAATTTGAGCTTAGGTATAGATCAAACAGGCCCCATCCCGGGGCCTGTTTTTTTTCTGCGCTATGGGTCATGGATTGGTACCAATGCGTCGGGACATCCAGGCCAACGAACCGGACCTCTACGAAGGTTGCCCACTCGGTGAACAACTTTGCGCCAATACAATAGGTTTGAACTTGAGAAAACAGAGGAAACGGGGATGTTCGGTCGACGGCACCGGAATCCCATGGCAAACAATGATCTGGGATCGGATCGACCCCGAACGAAACCTCCGGCAATCGTTTTCTCGGTTCGCTCCTGTACCGATCTTCCGTTTCAATCTCGGTCAACGAAAGCTGAACGGATTAAATGACCAGAGTGCCAATTCTCGTTTATGAGCGTCCGGGAATCTGGACTTTTGTAAAGCTTTGCCGGTATTAACGGCTGGATCGAACTTGTTCGTCGAAAAACCGGCTTGGGCGACGGTGATACCTTGTCGAAGGCACCCTCGAAAATTCGATCTTGAACTATACTGCATTTTCCCCCTATCCGGTGCAGACCTTCAATTACAGGGAGTTCATCCAATGTTGCGATCCGGTCTGTTGACGGCACTGGTTTTGGCCTGCTTGGTGCTTTGCGGCGTTATTCACGCTGGTGTTGTCTTCAATGCCACCGGTCTGACCGGTGGCCTCAGGTGGGACGCGGCACCAAGGACGTTTTCCGGCAACGAACGGTCGCTTGATGGCGGGATACGGTATTCGATGACCGGTGGATCCTACTTGGCCATGCGAGACTCATTTTCGTGGGTTTCCGTTCCGACCGAGGCAGAATTCAAAACCGCCGTCGACCAGTCGTTTGCCGCCTGGATGGGAGCAGACCCGGTCAGCGGCACGGCTTCCTCGTTGTTGTTTGTTTCCGATCTCGGTACGTCCGTCGTCGCCGGGAGCTTTGGCAGTATCAACGCCAATGGTGCAGAAATCGACATCGTTGCCTCCAATGCGGGCGATTCAGGGCTACGCGGTTTCACGTCGCTGCAACCGATTGCGACGGAGGTGACGCTAACCTCCGGGGTCGCCAACTATGCTGGTTCCCAGGCCATTGGCGGAGTTGACCTGCATCTGAACAACAATGCCGGGGCTGTCTACACCCTGGATGCATTTCGGCGAGTGTTGACCCACGAGATCGGACATGCCATCGGACTGGATGACGTCGATCTGGGTGGCCAGTTTATCGACGACAATTTTGATCCATCCAATCCCGTGGGGACGCTGACCAATTCCTGGACTCATTTGGTCAACCCGCTGGATCCTGCCGCTTCCTCGGCCCTGACCGTGTATTCGATCGATGCCGCCACGTTCGGACTTTCGGGGATCGACCTGTTGATGGAATCCAACGGACTCGGTGTCGGCCCGACCAACCCGCTGGGCTCACTCGTGCCACTGACCAACGATGAGTATGGAATCCGGCAGTTTGTCTATCCGTCGCTGATGTCGGTGCCAGAACCATCGACCGGTGGTTTTCTGATGCTGGCGCTCCTGGCCGGCGCGCTACGACGGAAACGCTCGACGTTGGCCTGACGATTCGCGGGAGCGACGGAATCCACTCAAGGTCCAGTCGTATCTCCGTTACCCCCTGTTCCGAACTTTCGTTTCAAACCGCGATTATCAATCGGCGAAAATGGGTATTGAACGGGAGAAAACAGAGGAAACGGAGGAAACGGAGATGGTTCGAGGAGTTTAAACGAGGTTTTCAGTGTATTCGTGGGGTTTGGCCACGGACAGTTATTTCTGAAAAGAACTCCGAAGGAGTTTCAGCCATGGCATGGGTGGCTCGCTTGGTTTTCGGACACCACGACGTGATCCGTTGGAGGATCGAAAAGGGGAATTTATGTGGCATTTCACTCTGTGAAATAGTGCTCATTCACGGAGTGAATGGCCACATACGGATTGAATTGTAATGAATCCTGGTTTTGGTTGGCGTCGTCGATGAGAGTCTTTTGTTTTCATTTTCTCTGTTCTCTCCGTTACTCCGGTTCCAGACTTTCGACACAAACCGCGATTCACTTCACAAGCGGTAATAAAAGGTATCGAACAGGAGGAAACGGAGTTAGTTCGAGAGGATTTCAAAATTTGAGTTTCGAGGCATTCGTGAGCCGTTGGCACTGGACCGATGGTGCTTACAGTGGAAAGCTGTCCGCATATCCCGACCGGGATTCAAGCCATTAGCCGGCGTTCGAACGCAGCGACAATACCGGAATGATCGGGCAATTGCTTGTCGATTCTGGAGGGATCGCAGCGAATTCCGCGGTGCTCCATTGGATACTCTGATTCTTCCTGTTCAAATTTTCTGGATTCGCACAAAGAGATTGAGAAGACTGACTCAAATGAACCCGACCAGTTTCCGGCCGACCCAAAACAAACCCAGCAGCAAGATCATGGTGCCGGCCCAGATCGGGTGTGCCCACAATCGAATCCGTCGAATCTGTGGTTCCGGTTCCGGCAGTTTCTTGATCGCGTCCGCCAAATCATTCATTTGCTCAGCCGACACGAGTTTACCGCGGGTGATCGCCGCGATTTCCTTGAGTGCTTCCAGGTTTGCCGGCCGCCCGATTTTTTCCCGCTCCAGGCCTTGAACACTGATCGTGGTCTCCAACGTCGTCCCGGTTTCGCGGCAGGTTAACGTCGCATGATGCTCACCGTTTTCTTCGGGAACGAAGAATCCTGAAAACAGCCCCCATTGCTCCTCGTCGGATTGCGGTGAGAGTTTAACGGTTTGGGTGTTACCCGAAGGTGCCACGATTTGTACGTTGACATTTCCCTCTTGAAGTGGTTCCCCGTCGAGCGCCATCACATTGGCGTTGAGTGAAAGCGTCTGGCCGGTTCGTGGTCGGTCTGGAGAATAGAACAACCGCATCGAATCGCCGCCAGCCATGTTTCGCTGGTACGCCATCCACCGGGCGACCTGTCCCCAGAACCGATAATGATATTTGTCTTCCACGCCTTCGCGCCACCGCCAGGCGCCATCGGTTCCCATGAACAGAATCTTGCCGGCCCCGAACGTCTTGGTCACCAGCAGCGGGATTCGGCCATTTTCGTTTGACTCGGAACCGTGAACCGCCAGGACTTGCGAACCGACCTTGGCCCGCAATACAGGTGCATACCACTGAAATCCGGGGAGGCTTCGCCAGACCGACGTGTTAGCCGCTGGCGAGTCAGCGAGTTTGGTCAGCAGGCTTTGACTACCGGCTTCGGTCAGTTGAAATTCAGCGGGAATCCGATTGCCCCAACCACGCGGCTGCCGCATGTCAAACAGGATCGGAAACAAGTCTCGCAAACCGGTTTCCACCAGCGAAAGCTGGCGGCCCCGAAATCCTGGCATCAGGATCAATCCCGTCGCCTGATTCTCGACCAGGCCCTTGATCCGCCGGCAATCTTCGGTCGTCAACTGTCCATCACCCACGCCAACATCGCCGAGAAAGATTACATCGAACTTCGACAACTCGTCCAGCGTCTGCGGAAACTCCTTGATATAGTCCTTTCCGCCGCCAACGGCTTTCAAATCGGGGTGATAAAGCATGCACGAAACATCAACGCCGGGGTCGCGGGCCAATGCGTTTCTCAGATAGCGGTATTCCCACCGCGGAAACGACTCGACAACCAACACCCTCAACGATTCCTTGCGAATGGATATCGGCGCCGTCATCTGGTTATTGGCCGTGATTCGTTCGCCATCGGCGGGTGAAACATTGATCGTCAGTGTGTACTGGCCAACCTTTTTGGGATTCCAGACAAACGCCTGTTGCAGCGAACCATTCGCCGGAATCACGAATTGCCCCTGAATGTCATCGCCGTCGGACGATGAAAGTACGACAGTGACCTGGGTATCGTGGGCGATCGTGCTGTTGATCGAAAACGGAATTCGCGTCGGTTTGTTGACAACTCCAAACGTCGGCGCGTCGAGACTGGCAACTTCCAGGTCAGGAAGTGCCGTCTCACTGCCGACGCCAATGGCAAACACGGGAACGTCTTTCATGCGCAGTTGTGTTGCCGATTCGGTGGGAGAGCCGCCAATGTTCCAGCTTCCGTCGGAGATCATGACCACCGCCCGCAGGTTCTGATACTGTTCCAGGGTTGCCGCCAGCACGGCGTTCAGATCCGAGCCTTGCCGGGGCGTGGCGAGCGACGACGAAAAGGGCGCGATCGCAATGTTCAGCCGATCAGGATTTTGTTCATCCGAAAACGATTCCCAGTTTTTTGGGTCAACGAGGGGCTGAATTGATTCGCGGCGTGAGATCGTCGTGTCGGCCGGTCCGCCCTCCGGTTTCAGGACGTCTTCAGTATCCATACTGCCCGACTCGTCCCACACCACAGCGACAACGGGCTCCTCGTTCGGCAAAAACTTCTGTAGCCACTCCGGTTGGCAGACCGCGATCGCGACCAACGTGACCAACAGGAAACGCAAACCCTCCAGGGCCACGTGCGAGCGTTTGAAATTGGTTCGCTTGAGTGCCGACCACGACAACGCCGCGCAGGCGATCACCATCCCTATGCTGAACAGGATCGAGAACGGCGTGATTGTCAATGAGAACCACTGAGAGTCGATCATGCTGCAACCCTCCCCGAGTCGGTTTCCGTCACCAGGGAAGTTTTGGCGACGGTTTTGGGTGGCATGCACAAGATGGCCTCGACCAGCAGCGCGATTCCCATCAACACCACGAAAATTTTCCAGATCTCACTGGCCAGCGACTGACCGCTTCCCAGCGTGTCATCAATCACGTTAAAGTCGAGCCCTTGAAACAATGCTTTCATTTCCGTGACCGACATCGGCGAAGTGCGATCCTCGGCGAGTGGACGGTTGAGCGCGATCAACTGGCCGGTATCGCCATAAACCCCAGCGCGGAACGGACGCAATTGCGACAACGTCCGAGACAGTTTTGATTCTGCGAGAATCGGTGCCAGCGGTAAAAGGGACGCGGCCGCTTGAGCTGGCCGGCTGCCAGCCTCGAACTGTTTGGCCGCCCCCAGTGATTCCGCCCCACCGGCGATCGCGCGATGCAGCATCGCAAACAACGTAACCCCTTCGCGGTCGAGACTCGAATGGGTTGCGATTGGCCACGTTGTCAAGAAATAAATGGCCCCGGCATGGCCAGTCAATCGAGCCAACAATGGCGCACCGTTTTCCAGTTTCGCCAGTTCGCGAACGTCTCCGTCGAGTGGGCAGTACTGATAAATCCGTAAATCATTAACCGGCAATGCCTGCCCGTCGCGTGTCTTGCTCAATAAATCACTGTCGTTGTTCCAGAATCCGATCGCCTCCCCTGCACCATTGACCCGTTGCCACGTCCCCCAACCCGCACCGCCGAATGTCGTTGCATCGGGTTGAGTCGGCGGAAGAAAGATCACTGTCCGACCACTTTCCACAAACTTGTTGATTTGCCGTGCGACGGTACCGGTTGGAAACGGTGCCTGCCATACCAGCAAAGCGGTTTCCTGCCAATTGATCTCGCCAACGTTGTCTGGAGGGAGAACCTTGGCGTCGAACTCAACGCCGTTTTGAATGGATGTTGCCGCCGCCAACTCAATCGCCCGCGTTTTTGCATCGCTGTCAGAAACGACGACGGTCCGGCGAGCCGGAGGATCGGCAAACGCAAAAAAATACGTATTGTCGCTGGCGTTGGAGTCGATCGGCAATTCGACTTGCCCCCAGCCGACTTTCAGTTCCGCGTCGATTGGAATCCGATGCCCGATCAATGAAGCCGCCTGGCCGTCCAGCTCCAGGTTCGTGACCGACCGCAAGCCATTGATCGTAAACGTGATCGGAACGGAAACCGTCGAGGCATCTTCGCTGACCCGCTCGACCGTCAAGTCAATGACGAGCTCAGATTTTTCAGCGGACGACACTCGCTCAAACCGATCGACGACGATCGAAAGGTTCTCGCTCGGTGGCTGAGAGAAATTCAACACGTGAAATCGCACGCCTTCGAGTTTTGAGAACCCGCTATTGATTGATTTCCACCGGCTGTTTTCCGGACTCCAGTCATTTTTGGCAGCGTCCGAACAAATCCAGACATCCGTGCGACCCGTCTGGTTGTCACTGATGTAGTGGAGCGTCGTTTCCAGCATCGCCGGCAGATCCGATTGCGATTCCGTGGCGGCCGCGGAAGGCAGATCGAGAAGTGCTTTCGGGTTGTCGACCGGGATCGCCTCGTTGGCACTGCTTTCGACCAGGACGATGGGCTGGGTCCCACCGAGCGTTTGCAGGGCATCGACAATCTTCTGGCGACCGCTGGAGAGTTTTGACTGACCTGTTTCGACTTGCTGTTGTTGCATGCTGGCCGAACGGTCCAAAAGCACGATCACTGTTTCCGGTTTTCCGCCAGTCAATGAACCGACCCAACCCGATGAAAGCGGCCTGCAGATCGCAATAATCAGCCCGGCAATGACAATCATCCTCGCCGCCATGATCAGAATCTGCCGCAGTCGAGCCATTCCGCGGCTCATCCGCTTGGCGGAAAGCAAAAACTGCATGGCTCCCCAGTTGATCGTCCGATGCCGACGCTGATTCAACAAATGAATTAGGATCGGCAGCGCCACGAGCGGAAACGCGAACAACCAGATTGGATTGAGAAATGTCATCAAGACTCTATCGGTTTCCTAACAAGAACAACGTCCGCCTCAAGCAGCGTGAGCCGCACGCGTTCGCCTCGGGCAGCGGAATTTATCGCCGACGGTGACGACTCACTGGATTTGCGGTTGGCGACAGAAACTCACGTCGGCGAGCGGTTGATCGTTTAGTGGGAATGTGATTTTCGTTTAATTGGGCCTTTCGCTTTATTGATCCGCATCGCCCTCCACTTGCTCGCCCAGTGAGTCGGTCCCCTTCTCTTGCATTTTAATGGTAATTTCGTTGACGGTGTCTGGTTTGAGATCCACCCGAACGGAACGATCGTCTCCCGAGATCGGCATTTCGAAACCACTGTGCTCAACCGCGATGGATTGAGTGGAATTGGCGGGAAGGTTGATGATCACGGCCGATCCGTTTTCGTCTGTGGTACCGCTGAACGGACGAGCCAGATCCCACTCGTAACCGCCGGCCCTCGTTTTGACGAGCAGCTCTCGCTGGGAATAACCTGTCCCGAGAATCTGACTACCAGAGTCAAACCAGTACTGGTTTGGCCACATCGCAACCTTCGCGTTGGATAAAGGCTCGCCACCGGGCGACTGAACGGAAATCCTGACAGAGGTTGCTTTCTCCATTTTCAATACCGGTTCAACCACCTCACCCTTCAATTCGATCAACTGGGGCAGCGACCTCCAAGCTTTAAGGTCTGCGAGTCGATGGGGAAAAAACCTGGCCAACTGGGCTTGTTCAGGTTTCGACGGTACCCAGCCATCGCAGATGGGAATCAGTTGCAGGACTTCGTCCGACGGAAGCGATTCGAAAACAAACGATCCATCTTCTTCGATTGGCGCTTTGTCATGCCAGTTCCAACCTCGATTCTGATTGTTTACCCGACGGACGATGCCGACTGAAACATAGCCATTCTTGACGGGGCGAGTGACCGATTCATCCAACCGACCTTCGACTCGCGTTCCCAATGACAGTTTCACATCCTTGAGCAATACCCGGCTTCGATCACCCGGTTCGATTTTGATGGACTCGCTGAACAAGGGTGGCTGGCCGTCGACAAATTGACAAACACGCAACGTCGTTTCGGTTTTGGCGAACATCGGAGACACGAGCATACCGTTATTGGCCAGCTTCCAGTCGGCTCGCGAGCCGCTGATCACGGCGTAAAGGTCGTCCTTGATTTTTTGACCCGTTGCGGCATTGATTGCGGTGACGGCAATTCGATACCCACGTTCCAGTTTGATTTCTGCCGGGTCGTCATCGACAGATCGGTCTTGTCGAAAATCGACGAAGTCGGGATGTTCGACGGACCAGGTCATTTGACCGGTTTCCAGTTTCTCCGTCACGTATTTCGGGTACGGCATCTCAACGATGCCCTGGGCATTGGTTTTCAGCTTGGGAAGTGGCCCGTGCTCCTCCGGGCTCCACGACCAGTGACTGCCCGGTTCAATTCTGGTTCGCATCCCCGTGCAATAGACAGTGGCGTCTTCGACAGGATTTCCGTCCGGGTCGAGGATCAGGACATTGCATTTCAGCATCTCGACTGGGGGTCGCATGTCCTGCGCTTCGAGCGATGAAACGCAAGTTGCAATTGCCAGCGAGGCCAGCAACCGGATGAACCTGCGATGAATTGGTCGGTTCGAGTTTAACATTTATTCACTGCCTTTCATTTCGACCCGTTCCAGGAATCGCTTGCGGTGTTTGCTGGCGAGAAAAATCGTTTTCTTGACCGATCCGCTGGGGCAAGTCTCGATCAAGTGATCCATCAACTCACCCGCTTCGGGCAGATCGATTTCTGCCAGCCACATAGCGACCCGGTTGACTCGATAATTCAACTCGGCCAGTTGCGTTTCATCGGGATCGCCCCATTGGTCAAACACCGCATCGGTGGCCGCTTGAATCGCCGGAATCGCCTGCTGCGGATGATTGGCCAAGGCCTGGTGCGCGACGAAGGCGGCTTGCGGAGCACCATCGACGAGGTCGTCCACCAGTTTCTTCACCTCGAGAGCGCCATCGACGGTTATGTTCAAATCCCACAAATAGCAAACGCCATCCTCGCCGCCGGTCAACAGAGTCCGGTCGTCCGCCCCGAAATCGACGTTGTAAATGTAACTCGTGTGTTTGGCAAGATCCCAAACGACTTCGCCCGTATGGACATCGTAAACGGTGCAGCCGCCATCCATCCGGCCAACGGCCAACCACAATCCATTTCGCGAATATTGAAAACTCCCATAGACAGCTCTGGACTCGATTTTGAAATCCAGCGTCGGCTGTTCCAGCTCCAGGTCCCAGGTCCGAACCCTCCCGCCGAGGCTGAGAGTCGCCAGTGATTTTCCATCGGGCGCAAACAGGACTCCATACATGCGAGGATCATCGTTACCCGGGATTTCAACCGCCGTCTGTTTGATGACTTTTCCGGATTCACAGTCCCAGAGTCGGACCTGTTTATCCCATCCGGCGGAAACCAACTGCTGTCCATCGGGACTGAGACTCAATCCATAAACATTGCCATGCCGGGTTTGGGCAATCTGTTCGTCGGTTGACAAATCGAAAACATAACAAGCCGATTGGCGAAACACGCAAGCCGCCAAGCGGTTGGCATCCCGTGAAAAACTCAGCCCTTCAACGGACGAGTGGACATCATTCCCTTTGGGCCATTCCCAATGGTGCTTGATCGCGCCCGATGCCAAATCCCACACATAGACGTGGACATCGTTCTGGCTCGAACCTCCGCCAGCCAATCGCCGGGAGTCCTGCGAATAGATGACCTGTGAGAAAGAAACCCCCTCGACTGCAAGCGTTCTGGTTTTCTTGCCAGTGAGCGGGTCGACGATATGGATTTTCCCGCTGTCGTCGCAGAACAGCATCGTCTTTCCATCAGGCGCCATCGAACAAACACCCGATGCGCGATGCGAGTTTTCGATTCGAATCTGTTCACGTTTTTCGATATCCCAACGGCGGACCACACTATCCCATCCGCAGGAATACATCTCCCTGCCATTGGCCGTGAATTGCAAGAACCATGGTTTCCAGCTGTGCCCGGTCAGGGCACCGACGGAATCGCCCGATCCTGGATCCAGCAGTTGAATTCGATGATCTTCACCGATTGCCGTGCCGACCGCGATCAAGTCGCCCTCGGGGGAGAAGCTGATATCGGTCGTGTAGCGTTCGTCCTGGCCGGGGACAGAGAAGATATTCTCCCAGACCTGTTGGCCTGTCTCAAGGTCATACATCCGCGCGGCGATGTCGCGCTGCGTCGTTGCAACATGCTTGCCGTCGGGTGAAAAACCGATCCGAACAATTTTGTCATTGGTTTCGATTTCCCGCACGACCCGGCCGGTCGCGACGTCGACCACCTGCAGCGTCTTCGGTTTTTCGCTGTTGACCAGAACCAGTCGTCTCCCGTCGGGCGAAAAACGTGCGTAACTGAATTCGCCTCCGGCTGTCAGCCGATCGCGACCAATGAAACCCAATTGCCTGGACGGCTTATTGTCGATGGCAAATCTTTTGGCGCCTGACAGATCGCAAACGATTAATTGCCTGGCTCCGCCGAGGGCCAGCAACGTCTCGTCGGGAGAGACATCGATCGAGTTCACTTGCGAATCCAGTTCCACATTCAGTGTCGTGAATTCGCCGGACTGGAAGTCCCAAAAATCAACCGCGCCCAGTCTCGACGTCGTCGCCAACCGTCCCGATTTCGGCGTTCGGCAGATCCCTCGAAATCCATAAGCGGCGTTGGAGCCAAAACTTCCCGCATTGGAAGCCTTGCTCCACAAGTGTTGTCCCGTTTTGGCATCCCAAGCCATGAGCTTTGGACCATAAGTGACCACGATGCTCTCGTCAGGCGACAATGCCAGCATCGTTACCTTGGGAGGACAGAACCGGTTGGTGCCCATGCGAGCGAGCGCGTGCGGCGGCAAAGGATCGCCGAGAAAATCCGTTTTGGTCTCCGCGGATTGCGGGTCCGCCTCATCGGCCTGAGCTACCTGTGGCGGGGTGGCTGCCCCAACGGTCCTCGATGGAGCGGCCGGTAGCGCAGATAAACCAACGAAGCAAATCAATGCCAGCTTGAAGCATCGCGGAGTCCGTTGTTGGAATTGCAGATGTTGTTGAGTCATGCTTGCTCGCAATCAGGTCATCCGTCGTTATTTGCGCTTTGGCGCCCGCTCAAGCAGAAACTTGGCCAAGACGTCTCCGTAGTGTTGATCGAGGCTCAATCGCTGATAATCAACGGCCGCATCGCGCATGATGGACTTGAGATCGGTCAGGTACTGCTGAACCGCCTTGCGATATTCGCCCGCCACGATGCTCGGGTCAGCCAATACCGGCGCTCCCCCTTCGAGATCGTTGAAACGCATCGGTCGATCAAATTCAAAACCGATTTCGCTTTGCTCCAACAAATGAAACACGACCGCGTCATGCTTGCGGAAGCGGAGATGTTGAAAGCAGTCGCTCAGCTCTTTGGTCTCCACAAACAGGTCGGAAATCACGACCACCAATGCGCGCTGGCGGATTCGCTCGGCGGCTTCGTGCAGGGCTTGCGAAAGCCCGGTCTCGCCTTTGGCTTCCATGATTGCCAACTCGTCCAATACGACTCGGAGATGGGCCGCGTTGCGTTTCGGCGAAATCTGTTTGTCAAATTGCTTGCCGGCGCAATAGAGGCCAATGGCATCGCCTTGCTGGGCCGCCAGGTAGGCCAGCGTTCCAGCCAGTCGGCGGGCAAACTCAAGCTTCGTCTGGCCGCCGTTGGAGAAATTCATCGATCCACTGGTGTCCACAACCAGGCACAGCCTCAGGTTGGTGTCGGCTTCAAATTCCTTGATATAGTAGCGATCGCTGCGACCATACGCTCGCCAGTCCAACCGGCGCGTGTCATCGCCGGGGACGTATTTTCGGTACTCGGCAAACTCCAGGCTCGATCCGCGATGAGGACTGCGGTGCATACCTGTGACACTTCCCAGCATCGGCATCCGCGAGTGAAATGGCAATGCCTTGAGTCGCGCGATCACTCGGGGTTCGATGAATTCGTGAATTTGTGACATGGGGTTTGAATTCTCCCGGGCGATTAATTTGGCGACGAATTGAAGGTTTGTGGCATTTCACTCCGTGAAATAGTGCTCATTCGCGGAGCGAATGGCCACATTCAAATGGCCACATTCAAATGGCCACATTCAAATGGCCATACTCGTATCCGGTCCAGACATTCGCGCCTTTTAGGTCTCACTGCTCAATTCTTCTACCAAGCGTTTCACAATGTCGCGGCTGCGCAGTCCTTCCGATTCGGCCGCAAACGTCGTCAGCACGCGGTGGGTCAGAACCGGCTCGGCCACCTCGAGAACATCTTCCAGGCGAACCATGTAACTGCCGTGAAGTGCCGCCCGTGCTTTGGCTCCCAGGATCAAGTATTGAACTGCACGCGGCCCCGCGCCCCATCCCACCAACGGCTTGAGCCACTCCGGAGCCTCGGCAGAGTTTGGTCGTGACCGACGCGTGAGGTCAACCGCGAATTCGTAGATGTGTTCCGGTACTGGAACCCGCCGAACCAACTCCTGAAACCGGACGACATCTTCGCCGGTCAGAATATGATCCAGTTGCGGGAGTGCGGCGCCGGTCGTACTGCGCGCGATTTGGATCTCTTCGGCGCGATCGGGATAGTCAACCTCAATCAAAAACATAAACCGGTCCAACTGGGCTTCCGGAAGCGGATACGTGCCTTCCTGCTCAACCGGGTTCTGCGTCGCCAGTACAAAAAACGGCGGGTCCAGCGTAAACGTCTTTCCAACGACCGTGACGCGATGCTCCTGCATCGCTTCGAGCATCGCAGCCTGGGTTTTGGCCGGGGCCCGGTTGATCTCGTCCGCCAGCACGATGTTCGCAAAGACGGGGCCTTTGACAAACTCAAACTCACGACGCCCCGATGATGAATCCTGCAGGATATCGGTGCCGGTAATATCCATCGGCATCAAGTCCGGCGTAAACTGAATTCGGGAAAATTCCAACGACAGCGTTTCGGCCAACCGGCTAATCAACAACGTCTTGGCCAGTCCCGGGACACCCATCAACAACGCGTGACCTCGCGCGAACAGGCAAATCGCCAGACGTTCGATCACATCGGATTGGCCGACAATGATCTTGGCCAGTTCGTTTTTGAGATTCCGAAAAACCTGGCCGAGTTCGTCAATTCCAGCAACGTCGTCTGCTCCCAGTGGTGCCCGCTCTTCAGTCGTCGACATGCGTATCCTGTCAAAACATTTCGTTGATTGTCATATTAAAAGCATCGGGAACGTCGAATACCCGCGATTTTCGAGACGATTCCATGAAATGCTATCTTACCCCGCCATCCGGCACAAACGATGGTGGGGGCAATTCAGATAACAAGGCTCCCCGGCGATGGAGCATTTGACGGCTAAAAGCAGGAATCGAAAGAAAAATCCATGCGATGGGTCACTTTCCCGAGTTTTTCCAGCGCCTGTTTTTCGACCTGGCAAACGCGTTGCCGTGTCAACCCCATCACGCGACCGACCTCGGCGAGCGACCGGTCCTCGCCGTCCTCCATGCCAAACCGGAGCGAAATCACGTCGTGTTCACGCCGGGTCAACGCCTGACTCATGATCGAACGGACAAACTCGTCGCGCTCGCGGACGTGTGCAAGATCAAGTGGACTGATTTGGCGATGATCGGGTAAGACGTCGACCAGGTTCGACGTCGACTCGGCACCGATCGCATATCCACCCACCGATTGATCAAGAGAACAGGTATCTCGCGCAACACACAAATGGCGTTCGACGTCGGCCGGCTTCATCTTCACTTCTTTTGCGATCAACGCGATTATTTGGCCGGAGTCTGGTTCTCGCAATTCAAAACTCGTGTTTCGAAGATCACGGACGCCACGCTGGACTTTTCGGCTGACCGCGCGGAAATTTTCCGGCACCCGAATGTTCCGCTGAGAGTTCGGAAGCGCCCCGAAAATCGCCTGCTTGATCCACGGCGTTGCGTACGTCGAAAACCTGACATTGCATTGGTGATCAAATTTCGAAATCGCATGGATCAATCCTCGGTTGCCTTCCTGGATCATATCCGGCAGAGCCGGGGAGCTGCCACAAATCTGCCGGGCAACGCGAACGACCAGGCGCAGGTTGGCTTGCGTTACGTATTGGCAGAGCAATCGATACTCGGCCAGTAATTCAGAGGCCATGGCATTCTCAAACGGCGCCGATTCAAATCGCTGTGGGCGAATCCACAGGTCCTCCACGAGGCAGATCGTTTTTCGATGAAGTCGCCTGGATTCCCTGGCCGACGACGCGGAACGGATTCGTTTCGGCATTCGTTTGAGAGCCTTCAGACTCAGTCGGATTTTCGGCTCCAACTTGTTCCGCTTTTCCAATTCGCTGAGGCCCAAGTTACAGATGGCATCGATGCGCAAATGGTTCGATTCCCATTGCGACAGCAACCCGACGACGTACTGAACGACCGCTGGCTCCTTGAGAATTAGCCGTTGGAACGCTTGGCGATAACGAAAGATCTGCTGAAACAGGTGTTGCTCCTGCTCCCTTGTCAGGAGCGGCGTCTTGAGCGCAGCTTCGAGGAACAAAGCCGGTTCATGGTTGCGGACGGGTTTGGCGCTGGACCATGAACTCGAGGTCGGCGAAGACGGACATGTTCCTGACCGGTTCACACGGGTTTCAGGACACGTCGGTTGGGGAGAGTGAGTCTTGCCGGAACCGGTTGCGCAACGGGTCCTTGATTTCGGGATCGGGAACTCGCCGGGCTCCAAAGCATGTGACAGTAGTTCGCTTTGTTGATGTCGAAAGGAACCGTTGATCGAATTGGTCCGTTGCTCAAACATTCTTGTCCCTCGTCTTCCGTTGGCCCCGTGCGATTGACTGGTTGCAACCACCATGCCAATTGCCATGAAGACTGTATTCCTGAAAGGAAAGCCCCGTTTTGGTGGCAAGATCAACTCCAGGTTCGAATCCGGTGCTTTGAGCAGCGCTGCCGGATTACCCGCGCGGGGCAGAATGCTACGGTTTGCCCTGATACGACCGCGAATTCGTCGGGGCCTTCCAAAAATCCAACCGTATGTTCGGTTTTGGCATTAAACTTGATTTACTGACGGCATTCCATTGGGAAACCAGAGTCAACGGAATCGTTGCGTCGACATTCCGTGACACCGCAGCTCTCTGGCTGCGCCGATGGACGTGAACTCACAACCTGGGAACGACAAACTCATCTTCATCGATTCGCCTGCCCCCGGTCCGCAAGTTGTTTGAACCGGCGGCCGGTACGATATCAAACAAGCCACTCCCCGAATCCAATATGAAGCTCGCCGCAAAACTAATCCTGCTGTTTATCATCTCGGTCACTGCGGTCACTCTGATGGCCAGCCATTTGACGAGCAAGCAATCGTTTGCCAACCTTGAGCGACGGCATCGGGAAATCGCTGCTTCGGTTGATTCGATCGAATCGACTCCAGAATTCCTGGACGCCGTGGAGGCTGGCGACAACGATTATTTTGAGCAGATGATCCGGACGATTTCGAACAACAGCACTCGGATTCGCTGGGTCTGGCTGGGGGATGAGGTCGATTCGGATTATCGTCCCGCGATCGCCGATGAATCAGTACTGGGAATCCTCTCACAGGAAAAACTCTCAACCACCGGAACGAACCGGCAGGGGCGGCGCAAATATTTCACCTATCTGCCGGTTACGCTCAGTGGTCGGGCGGGGGCCGTCGAGATTGCCACGCCATTGAATGACCTCGACTCCCAATCGCGTTCCACCTGGCTGACGGCTTTGTTCACAATCCTCGCCACCGGGCTGCTCAGTATCGGCGTTGTCATGATCGCGGGCGTCCGCTGGATCGCCAGTCCACTGGCCGCACTGACCGAAAAGATGAAGCGTGTCGGCAAGGGCGATTTTTCGAGCGATCTCGAAATCCATTCCAACGACGAGCTCGGCCAATTGGCAGTCGCGGTCAACCAGATGTGTGACCATCTCCGTCAGCAGCAAAGGACGATTGAACGAGAGACCAACCAACGCATTGAAGCCATCGAGCAACTGCGGCACGCAGACCGCTTGAAAACCGTGGGACAACTGGCAGCCGGATTCGCCCACGAAGTCGGCACACCGTTAAACGTGATTTCCGGCCGCGCTGAAATGATTCTCAGCGACGACACGCTTCTTCCGGAGCAGGTTGCCCGGCATGCGATGGCCGTCAAAAGCGAATCGGAACGTATCTCGACAATCATTCAAAAACTGCTGGATTTCGCGCGGCGCAGCCCAAGCCGCAAATCAAAAAGTGATTTGCGCGACGTGATCAGGCATTCCGTTGACCTGATTCGCCCGCTCACTGAAAAGCGACGCGTGAACGTCAGCATGGATTTGCCGAAGACGCCGGCGGAAGCGGATTTTGATTTCAACCAGATCCAACAGGTCCTGATGAATCTGATTGACAATGCCGTCGACGCTTCGAGCGAAAACCAGACGGTCGACGTGATTCTTCAAAAGACGTTGGCAGACAACCGGTGGAGCATTCAAATCGTGGACCAGGGATCCGGGATTGACCCAGGCCATCGCGATGACATTTTCGAACCGTTTTTTACCACCAAGGAAGTCGGCTCCGGGACCGGGCTGGGACTCTCGATCGTGCACGGGATCGTTGAAGAACACGGGGGCACGATTCGTTGTGAGAGCCAGGTTGCAGTGGGAACGACCATCACGCTCGAGTTGCCGGCCGCTTGAGGGTTACGCCTGCCAGTGATTCGCCCTTGGCTCAATCTCCCTGGGATTCCTTTAACTTCCGGTACAGTGTCTTTCGATCGAGCCCCAGGATCTTTGCGGCCTCGGTCTTGTTTCCCCGGGTTCGGTCAAGCACATACCGAATGTAACGTTGCTGGATCCGTTCCAGAGAATCCAGGGGTTGATTGTCCCCTTCATCGATTACCAGCTGAGACGGCGAGTAAGCCGAGATTTTCGCAGGTAAGACATCGACATTGATTTGTTCGTGTTGAGCCAACACGACCGCGCGCTGGATCACGTTGCGAAGTTCACGAACATTGCCTGGCCAGTCGTATTGCAACAGCTTGCGCAGGACCTCGTCTTCCAGTCCCGTGACCTTTTTGTCCATCGCGGAGGCAAATTGACCCAGGAAATGCCTGGCAATCAATAAAACATCCGTTCCGCGCGTGCGCAGCGGCGGGACCGTGACCTCGAGCACATTGATTCGATAGTACAAATCTTCCCGAAACCTTTTTTCCTCGATCGCAGCTTCAAGGTCGAGATTGGTCGCCGCGATCAAATGCACGTCGTAGGCCTGTTCTGACTTGCCGCCCACGGGTCGGACGGTTTTCTGTTCCAGCGCGCGAAGCAATTTTGGCTGGATCCCGATCGGCATTTCACCGATTTCATCCAGAAACAGGGTTCCCCCAGTGGCTTGCAGGAACAAGCCGATGCGATCCTCTTTTGCGTCCGTAAACGCCCCTTTGACATGTCCAAACAGCTCGCTTTCCAGTAATGCTTCCGGTAGCGCCGCACAGTTCACGGCTACGAACGACTGTTTGGCTCGACTGCCTTGTTGATGCAACGCGCGGGCCACGACTTCCTTCCCGGAGCCACTTTCACCCGTCAAGAGTACCGCCGCCGATGAATCGATGATCCGTGAAAGTTGATCCTTGAGACGCATCATGACATCGCTTTGACCAATCAACTCGCCGAAGGAATCCGATTCAGCCTGCGATTCAAGAATCCGAACCCGGCGCCGCAGTTGACTGTTTTCGGCCGCCCGCTCCAGCGACGCTTTGAGCAATTCCAGCTCAACCGGTTTGGTCACAAAATCAAACGCCCCGGACCGGAGGGCTTCGACTGCGGTTTCAAGGCTGCCGTAAGCGGTCATGACGATGACCGGCAAGTTAGCAAATCGTTGCTTGACCGTACGGCAAAACTCCAGTCCATCCATTCCCGGCATCTTGACGTCCGTTAAAAGGATGTCGAAGTCGGCCTCCGATTCACGACGCTTGAGAGGTTCGCCAGACGTTTCGAAATCGAACTCTGACTTCACTTTCGACGACCCGGCAATCCCCAAGATCCGACAGGCCTCCATTGCATTGTCGCAACACGTGATATCAAAACCTTTTGGCCGCAGATACTCCTCGAGTAGTTGCCGCATCGAAGTCTGGTCCTCGACGATCAAGATTCTGGTTGGGTTTTCCATGGAAGGGATTCAGTCCGGCCGCGTTGGAACAGGTCGCTTGTCAAGTCCGTGTCATCCTTTGTTCTACTGGCCATCTTAATCTTCAAGTGATCAACGGCGAAAGATAGCAATCTCCAGAACGGGGAATAAGACAATACGCTCGACGTGTAATCGGAGGTCTGGGCTTTTGTTCAGGATGAGAACGTCGCACCGGAAAAAGCAACGGTGGCGTAATGGAGTGGTGACGAGTTTACGTGTTTACGTGTTTACGTGTTTACGTGTTTACGTGTTTACGTGTTTACGTGTTTACGTGTTTACGTGGCCGTTCGCTCCGCGAACGAGCGCTCATTCGCGGAGCGAATGGCCACGATAAATGGCCACGATAAATGGCCACGATAAATGGCCACATGGAATACCCTGGCCCGGCACAGCGGCTGTGCGTCGACCGTGGTAGACTATCGACGACCGGCAGTTCGAGTTTCACGGTGCTGTTTCATTTGTCAATCGCGACCACCCAATCGAACCAATCGAATGAGTCCATTCAAACCAAAGATCTTCGTTGCAGCTGTGCTTGTCGCTGCCTCGATAGGTACCAGCGCAAGCGGCCAGACCGGAACAACCCGCGAGCTCCGCTTCAACGACCCGCAACCCCAGCATTATCGGCTGACCGCGCGGGCCAGCGAAATCGACGCACGAGTGAACGCTTATCCTGAAATCGGGTTTCTTATTGAGTCCGAAGGCAAGCCGGCGGACGTCCAACACGCATCGGTCGACACCCGCGTGGTGCCGCGAGGCAAGCTGGTCATCTGGTTAATGGGGCACAACAGTGAACTATTTGATCGGGTCAATTCGTACGGCCTTCACGCGATCCGCGTGCACTACGCCAACAAGTGGTTTTCGAGTTGCTGCCAGGAAAACCCGGTCGACGAAAACTGTCGCGGTAACATTCGACTGGAAGCCGCTACCGGCGAGGACTTCAGTGACGATGTTGAGATTCAGAATCCGGATGGCATGATGGAACGTGCGTTTCAATTCGTGAAATGGCTGCACAAGAACAATCCCCAGGGTGGCTGGGACCATTTCCTTTCGACCAACGGGGCCGGACTTCGCTGGGAGGACGTGATCATCGCTGGCAGCTCCCATGGTTCAACCACCGCCGCCCGATTCGCCAAGTACAAAAAGGTCAGTCGCGTCGTCGCGTTCTGCGGACCGCGCGACCAATTCCAAACCTGGCAGTCGCTTGAATCCGCGACGCCGGAGAACCGGTATTTTGGGTTCTCCCATACGTTGGACGGTGGCTGGACAGGAGATCACTATTGTCGTTCGTGGGAGCTCTTGGGGATGCACAAATTTGGCCGTATCGTCAACGTTGACGATACGAACCTGAAAAAATTGAACGCCGAGGAAACGGCGATCGCGCTGGAAAACACACGGCGGTTGATCACGAACTTCGATGTTGGCGGCGACGCTCAGCGTGCGCACAGCAGCGTGCTGCCTGGCAAGCGAGCATTCACGGTCGATGGCGTTTATCAACACGAAAATGTCTGGCGATATCTGTTTACCCATCCGGTCGATGTCGTCGGCACCGCCGTTGAAATGGACCCTGGCTGCCAGAAGAATCAGAAACAATAGGATTTTGCTGGCAATCCCTTTTCCGCCAGAGAGGGATGATCGAATGGGAACCGTCATGCGGCATTTCGCTCTGGGGAATAGTGCTCATTCACGGAGTGAATGGCCACGAACACAGAGTAAATGGCAACGGATACATCAAGCCAAGTGCCTGTCAAGCAATCTCAGTTGCCCAATTTCCAAGCGGGATAGACGGGACGCACTTTCGTGTTCTTATCAGCTTTGTTGCCCGTCGGGGCAGGCGGCAACGTCTTGATCAATGATTCAAGCGACTGCCGAATTCGTTGAATGTTTTCATCGGTGGATTCGCTCAGATCATTGGCTTCATCCAGATCGTGGGGAACGTTGAAAAACCGGCCGTCGCGATAAAGCTTATAATCGCCATTGCGAACAAACTGACCGGGAATCTGATTCCAATACGGCTCGTAGTGACAGAGCACCCAATCGCGCGGGTTCCCGGCCTCGCCATTGAGTTGCGGGAAGAAACTACGACCGTCCGTGGGATCATCTGCCTTCAAGGCAACGCCTGCCGAATCCGCAAACGTGGGGTAGAAATCGGTGAAGTCAACCAGGTCATGGGAAACCTGGCCCTGCGGCGTATGCCCTTTCCAATAGGCGACCATTGGAACATGGGTTCCATTGTCTTTCAGTCCCGCCTTGCCACCTTGAATGTCTCTTCCGTTCCAGCGCGACGTGATGGTTCGATTGGTACCGTTGTCGGCAGTGAACAATATGATCGTGTTCTCAGCTTGACCGATATCTTCGATTTTCTTGACGATTCGGCCAACGATCTTGTCCATGTAGTTGACCATTGCGACGAAGTTCTCTTTTTTCTTTTCTTTTCCTGTGGGTGCCTTGTTCAGGTCGGGAAGCTGCTGGTCGCCGATGGTATCGGGGGTCGGTACAAACGGATCGTGGACCAACGCCATCGGATAATAAACCAGAAATGGTTCGGCCCTGTTTCGTTCCATGAAATCGCAGACAAAATCGCAGAACATGTCCGGGCCATACTTGCCCTGGTTCATTTGCTTGGTCAAAAATTTCCCGTTGTGCTCGATCGGTGGACTCCAGTACCGTTCGCCTCCACGCGCCTCCGCGTTACCCTTTTGTGTCGTCAATTGCCAAAGCATGTACTCATCGAATCCGGCGGCGATCGGACGGGACGCGTCGTCATGACCGGGAAGCGAATTGTAGAGCCCATTCAATTGCCACTTGCCCGCAATCGCCGTTTTGTAACCTGCCGCTCTCAGCAGGTTGCCAAACGTTTTCTCAGCCGGATTGAGATAGCCGAAATGCGTGTAGTTCCGGAAGTTGTATTTACCGGTCATGATCTTGACGCGCGAGGTCGTACAGATCGGCGTGGAATAACAGTGTGCAAACCGGACGCCTCTGGATGCCAACTGGTCAATGTTGGGAGTTTTGTAATCTTCGGCGCCGTAGCATCCGAAGGCTTCCCAGCTGACGTCGTCGGCCATGATCAAGACGATATTTGGTTTTCTCTCGTCGGCAAACGTACTGCCTGTCAGCGCCAGGCAGACCAGGACGACAATCGCGCTCAATTGGGTTTTCATGGGTTTGACCTTTTCTGATTTTCAATTGTTTATTGTCAATGATCCGTCACTTGGGAGGAATTTCTCCAATGGCTCTTTGCTTGCCAATTTCAAAATGACCCAGAACTTGTTTACCGGTTTCGTCCATGATCATCCAAATTGCGCCTTGACGGGTGGATTGATTTTTCTGCTCTCCCGCTTCGATCGTGCCGTATGAATGAGAGCGACCCTCGTGGTCGATCCAGTAAAGTCCGACGGTTTGTCCTGTTCGGTTGGCCAGCAGGACGTCAAACGGAGTCCCCTGGGGTCTGGAAGCTGGTACGTCAACTCCAGTGGCGGGTTGCCATTTCAGCTTGACCCGGCCGTTCGCTGTCGGCATGACCTTGGCGGCAAACTCCATCGGTGCAAGCTTCCGTAGTTCGGCTCGTCGCTCTGCATACTCTGGCAACGTTGCGAGATTCGTCCATTCATATCGGTCTGCACGGCTGTCGTAGAGTTCTTCTTCGCCATTGGCGTAATGAATCAACCGCCAATCCTCGGTGCTCAGTCCGTAGCCACCGGGTTGATGCAAGCAAGTCACCGATGCATGGGGCCATTCGTCATTGGGATGCAACAAGAGTGGAACCAGGCTGGGCGCAGAACATTCGGATTTGACAGGTAATTCCGCGAGTTCGATTAACGTGGGAAACAGACTGACCAGATTCACCGGTTTCGAACAGGTGTTCCCGGCACTCGTTCCTTCCGGCAAACCTGGCGCCGTCTTGGGGACGCGCACGATCAGCGGAACGCGCGTGCACACTCGCCAAGCCGTAAATTTCTGCCAATGTTGCTTTTCACCCAAATGCCAGCCGTGGTCGCTCCACAAGACGACAATCGTGTTGTCGCGGTTGGGGCCATTGTCCAGTGCATCAAGGACTCGTCCCAGCATCGCATCGGCAAATGCAATCGAGGCCAGGTAACCTTGAATCCCCTGCTTCCATTGTTTCTGTTCCCGGATATGGGCAAAGTACCGATTGAGACCAAGCCTTCTACCTTCGGGTGGCAAATCCTCAAGATCATCATCCAGGTAGCCTGGCGGCAACTGAATTTCTTCCATCGGAAACAGGTCAAAATATTTTCTGGGGACGAACCAGGGTTCGTGCGGGCGATAGATTCCACATGCCAGAAAGAAAGGCTTGTCATGTTTCCTTTCCAGCTGTTCACCAACCCACTTTGAGACCAACCAGTCGCCACCATATTCTTCGTCCGTTGCGTCAAGCGGCGCCCAATCAGTTTCAACATACTGCCACGGTCCACCACGCGGCAAACTGACCGGACGGTTTTCGGGCTCAAGCGTGCGTGGAAAGGGATTTTCGGAATCCTTGTCTGGAAAATAGTCATCCCAGGATCCAGCATCGATAAAATAATGCAGAATTTTTCCCGAACCTGCCGACCAGTATCCGTTGCGCGAGAAATACCTTGGCATTAACTCCGCATTCGGAAGAACCTCGCGCATCTGCTGCCGGTTGTCGTACAGACCCGATTGATTGGGTGACATCCCGGTCATGATCGCCGTCCTTGATGGATTGCACGCTGGCGCGGGACAATGTGCGTTGGTAAACAGCAACCCGCTGGCTGCCAGCCGGTCGATATTTGGGGTTTTGGCTTGTGGGTGTCCACCCAGGCAGCCAACCCAGTCGTTGAGATCATCCACGGAAATAAACAAGATGTTGGGTTTCGATTGAGTACCCGGTTGAGTGGGTTGGTCGGCAAAACAGCTTGAATCGATGGCAATGTTACTGGACATGACCGTCACTATGATCACAGTCGAAATCTGAGTTGGGAGGTGCGGTCGTTTCGAAATCACAGTTGCGATCCCTTTCTTTTCACGAGTTGACATCGGCAAAAAAACGTACGTGGCATTTCACTCCGTGAAATTGCGCTCGTTCACAGAGTGAACGGCCACACACAGAGTGAACGGCCACAAAACAGCGATCCCGAACGTTGTTTCGGTCGTGCGTTTGGATACGCCACGAAAACGCTCGACCCATCCGCAATTTGGCGATCCGTTTGCGATTCGGTTGCCTGAACGGACAGACGAAATTATAAAGAGTGACGACGCGCGCCTGAGCGTCTGGCGGCGACAAAAAGGAAATTCAACCCAGCGAATCGACATTTTTTATGAAATTCACGGACGCCATGCGGTGGCGATATGCGACGAAGAAGTTTGATCCCGGCAAAACAGTCCACGAAGACACCGTCACCCAATTGCTCGAAGCAACCAACCTGTCGGCGACTTCGTACGGCCTTCAGCCGTTCAAGTTCGTCGTCATCAGGAACCAACCGCTTCAGGATCAACTGGTCGCTTCTTCCTACGGACAAAGGCAGGTCGCTGACGCATCACACGTGATCGTAATTGCAGCCAGAACGGATGTCGATGCGGATTATATCGGACAGTATATCGACATGGTGGAATCGGAACGCGACCTTGAACCGGGGACCATGGAAGATTACAAATCCACCATGATTGGTGTGGTGACCAGGATGTCGCCGGAGGAAATGCAACAATGGTCTGCCAAGCAGGCTTACCTTGCTCTCGGGACAATATTGGCAGCCTGTGCGATGCTAAAAATTGACGCCTGTCCGATGGAAGGATTTGTAAGCAGCGAATACAACGAAGCCCTGGGACTGGCCGGTCAAAACCTGGAGGCGGTGATCGTCGTGCCCATCGGTTTTCGTGCCGAAGACGACATTAACCAGAACAACAAGAAAGTTCGCCGTCCGTTGGAGGAAATGGTCGTTAGAATAGCGGACTAAGGTTGTTTCATCGTCGAAACTCAGGCCACGTAATTCACAACCAAGGTGGACGGCCGGACATCCTCATCAGCAAACCCCGCAACCACGTCCGACTGACCCTGGCAAACGTCTGCGGCTGACTCGGTTGGGGATGGCAACGGCGGAAAAGCACTTGCGGAGATTGAATGGAGGTGATGATTTGTGCCTCCGCGGTCCGAAGCGAATGCCGGCGACTCACAAGCGTATCTTCTACCTGGAACCCCTCATGGCAATCAGCACGTTTGAACTTTTCTCGATCGGAATCGGGCCATCCAGCTCGCATACCGTTGGCCCGATGCGCGCTGCGCTGACGTTCATCCAGTTACTTGAGTCGGAAAACCTGCTTGATTCAACCGCCACGCTGGTTGTCCAGCTTTACGGATCTCTCGGTGCTACGGGTAAAGGACACGGAAGCGACAAAGCCGTGATTGGTGGATTGGCTGGACTGGCACCTGAATCCGCTGAACCGGCGGACCTGAATGCGCTGGTGGAGTCGGTTGAGCAAACCAGGACGCTGACATTGCTCGCAAAACACGCCATTGAATTCGACCCCAGAGTTCACCTGGAGTTTTCCGGCGTTGTCCTTGACTTCCATTCCAACGGAATGCGGTTTACGGCCAAAGACAGGTTGGGAAACGAGCTCATCCAGAAGACGTATTATTCGGTCGGCGGTGGTTTTGTGGTCGACGAAAATGCCTCCGGCAGCGATCGAATCGTGCCAGATACCACGCCGCTCAAATACCCTTTTACTTCCGGAGCGGAACTCCTCGCTTTGTGTGATGCCCATGGACTGGCAATCAGCACCCTGATGATGAAAAACGAGACAGCCTGGCGAACGGTACCCGAAATCAAGGCCAAACTGCTCGACATCTGGTCGGTCATGGAAGCCTGTGTGGTTAGGGGCTGTTGTGAAGAAGGAATCCTGCCAGGCGGTTTGAAGGTTAAGCGGCGGGCAGCGCATATGTTTCGCCAACTGGAGGCCGAAACCTCCGACGACGACATATTCAACAGTCGCATGGACTGGGTGAATCTGTGGGCCCTGGCGGTCAACGAAGAAAACGCCGCGGGCGGGCGAGTCGTAACGGCACCGACCAATGGCGCGGCGGGGATCATTCCCTCGGTGCTGCACTATTATCGCCGATTTTGCCGAGGCGCCAGCGACGACGGGATCGTCAGGTTCCTGCTGACCGCGGCAGCCATTGGAACATTGTTCAAGATCAATGCTTCGATTTCGGGGGCCGAAGTTGGTTGCCAGGGCGAAGTCGGATCCGCCTGTTCGATGGCCGCGGGTGGACTGGCAGAAGTGCTGGGCGGCACGCCGGCTCAAGTCGAAAATGCAGCGGAGATCGGAATGGAACACAATCTGGGTTTGACATGTGATCCGATCGGTGGACTGGTTCAAGTCCCGTGCATCGAACGCAACGCGATGGGTGCGGTCAAGGCAATCAATGCCGCACGCCTGGCAATGCGTGGCGATGGGAAGCATTTTGTCTCCCTGGACAAAGTTATCAGAACCATGCGCGAAACCGGCAAGGACATGCAATCGAAATACAAGGAAACCGCGCGCGGTGGCCTGGCCGTCAACGTGATTGAGTGTTGACCGGATGCTGGACCTGGAGAGCATTCACAAGATCGCAATTTTTCACCGCAAGGGTAAGACTGATGAAAGATGTAACAAAAATCGGCTTTGCAAGTGCCCTCGCCAGTTTGCTCGTTTCCACCGCCGTGGCTCAGTCGCCCTTGCCGACGTTCCGACCGGAAACCATTGATAGCCAGGTGATCATTGGTTACGGAACGGCGATTGGTGATGTCGATGGCGACGGGAAACCGGATATTCTCCTGGCGGACAAGAAGCAGTTTGTCTGGTACCAGAACCCTGACTGGAAACGACATGTGATCGTCGAGAACCTGACGGAGCACGACAATGTCTGCATCGCCGCTCGCGATATCGATGGTGACGGTAAAGTAGAAATCGCGGTTGGCGCCCAGTGGAATCCCGGGGATACCGTCAACTCCGGCTCGGTTCATTACCTCGTTCCACCGGAAGACCGCACGCAGATGTGGACGCCCATTCAGTTGCCCCACGAACCCGTCGTGCATCGCATGCGCTGGGTCCGAATCAGCAGACACGAATTCGTTCTGGTCGTTGCGCCGCTGCACGGCCGTGGCAACCAGGGGGGCCAGGGAGCAGGTGCCAAGTTAATCGCTTACCACGTCCCGGAAACTGCAACGAGTCCATGGACGACGGAAGTTCTCGACGATCAATTTCATGTCACTCACAATTTCGACGTTGGCGTTTGGGATCCGGAGAGCGATTCCGAAGCGATTTTTTACCTCGGCAAGGAAGGCGCGAAACTCATCTTTCGGCGAGACGAAAAATGGGTGCAAAAACCGCTGAAAAACGTACAAGGCGGTGGAGAAATTCGCTGGGGGAAACTGACGGACAAATCAACCTATTTGACCACGATCGAGCCGTTTCACGGAACGCATCTCGTGATTTATCAGCCCGCAGGACAACGTCCCGAAGATCCGGAAACGGTTCGTACCGAATTTTCCAATCGCGTTGTGCTCGATGAAAAATTCAATCAGGGCCATGCAATTGCCGTTGGCGATTTGTTCGGCAACGGAAGTCAACAGATTGTCGCTGGCTGGCGAAACCCAAACGAGGAACGAACGATCGGAGTGAAGATTTATTTTCCCGACGACGAAAAACCGGGATCGTGGAAATCCGCGTTCATCGACGAAAACGGCATGGCCTGCGAAGACCTGCGGATCGGTGACCTTGACGGTGACGGACGGCTCGACATCGTTGCCGCAGGTCGCTCAACGCACAACCTGAAAGTCTACTGGAACGAGGGAAAAAAATAGACGATCTGGATTTCCTTGAATCTTCGGATTACTTCTGCCCCGATAGTCGGGGTGCCCCTATTTCTCTTTGTCCTTCGGTTTGGCTGGTTTGGGTTCAGGTGCCTTGGGTACTTTTGTCGGCTGGCTCTGTCTCGGCTTGTGGATTGATTGCGGCGGATCTTGCTCAGGGACTTTCAGCTCGGCGCGTAATCGGTTCAGTTCTGCCAATAGCCTGGCCTGCTCGCCGGCAGCATTTGCATCGCCGTAAATGCTCTTCATCTCGTTCGGATCGGAAGCCAGATCGAACATCTCCCATTCATCGACATCCGGTTCGTAGTAGCGAATCAGCTTGTGTCGACCGTCCGTCACGCCGTAATGTCGCCGGACCGAATGGGCTCCCGGGTATTCGTAATACTGGTAGTAAAACACCTTGCGCCAATCGTCCGGCGTCTGGCCATGGAGAATCGGGACCAGGCTTCGACCCTGCAAGTCGCCCGGGATTTCGACGCCGGCGATTTCACAAAACGTCGACGCAAAATCGAGCGGCGAAACAATGTCCTGACTGTTGACGGTTCCCGGCTTGACCTGTCCCGGCCAGCGCACCAGAAACGGCGTCCGGAGGGATTCTTCATACATCCAACGCTTGTCAAACCAGCCATGTTCGCCAAGGTAAAACCCCTGATCCGAACAATAGATCACCATGGTATTTTCGGCCAGGCCCGATTCGTCCAGGTAGTCCAGCATCCGTCCGATGTTATCGTCAACTGCAGCAACGCAACGCAGGTAGTCTTTGATGTAGCGTTGGTATTTCCAGCGGATCAGGTCCTTGCCCTCAAGATTGGCTTCCTTGAAAGCCTTGTTTTTCGGTTCGTAGGCCTTGTTCCAGACGGCCAGTTGCTCCGGCGTGAGATTGTTCGGAGGAACCAGCTTCAAGTCGTTGGGCGTCATCGTTTTTTCGATTGACATGTCCTGCGTGTGGGCCGGAGTGCCGCGACCAGCGTAGTCGTCGAACAACGTTTCGGGTTCAGGTATCGTCACGTCATCGTACATGTTCAAATAGTCTGGACCGGGTTGCCAGTTGCGATGCGGAGCCTTGTGCTGGTACATCAACATGAACGGCTTGTCCTGATCGCGTTGGTTCTTGAGCCAATCCATGGCCAGATCGGTAATGATCTCGGTGGTATAACCGACGTGATTCGTTTTCTCGCCATTCTTGAGCATCGGCGGATTGTAGTAGGGTCCTTGCCCGATCAGCACTTCGGAATAATCGAATCCCTGCGGAGCCATGTGCGTTCCGAGATGCCATTTTCCAACAACCGCAGTCTGATAACCTGCTTTTTGAAGCAGCTTGGGAAACGTTTGCTGGGTTCCATCGAACTTGTTTCCGTTCACACAGAATCCATTGACATGTGAATACTTGCCTGTTTGAATCACTGCCCGCATCGGACCACAAATGCTGTTGGTGACGTAGCATCGATCAAACCGAATTCCCTCCCTGGCGATCCGATCGATGTTGGGCGTTTGATTGATCTTCGAACCGTAAGCGCTGATCGACTGAAACGCGTGGTCATCAGAAAAAATGAACAGAATGTTCGGCTGGGCCTTTTTCCGGTGGACCACCGGAGCGCTCGGAGTACCAGCGACAGGTTCGTTCACCGCGGCAAAACCACAGCTCAACGCCAGGCAAAAGAAGAAACAAAAACCAGAACAGGATGTGAGTATTTTCATTTTTCGGGCCCAACGGACTCAGGGAATCGGTCATCGTGATGTAACAGAGTCTACACGATGTACAGGACGCTTCAAGCAAACTACGGATTGAATTGCCGCTGCAAGCGATAATCAGGGCCTCGGACTGAGTCGCACCGTCAAACGAGGAAAAAAAAACAGGATTCAAGGCTGAAAACGGCTGCCCGCATTAATCAAGACTGTCATACTGCTTTCCTGGAAGCAGAATATCTGCCAACCGCCATCGGAATACAATGTAATTCAATAAGATCAGGTAAAACGATGAAGCATTCCATCGCGATCATGTTTGCAATTCTGTCCGTTTGTGTTGCCTCGAACCTGCTCGCCGACGATCGACCCAATATTCTGTTTTGCATCGCGGATGATTGGGGCTGGCCCCATGCCGGCGTTTATGGTGACCCGGTTGTCAAAACGCCCGCGTTTGATCGTATCGCCAAGGAAGGCGTCCTGTTCGAGAACGCATTTATTTCATCGCCTTCGTGCACGCCGTCCAGGAATGCAATCCTCACCGGCCAATACCATTGGCGACTGGGCTGGGGAGCGAACTTGCACAGCATGCTCGACACCCGACATCAAACCTATCCACATTTACTGGCAGGCGCCGGCTATTTCACCGGTCATTGGCGGAAAAGCTGGGGACCGGGAAAAGTCGACAACTGGCTGGAAACCCCCGGCGGACACCCGGCGGGCAAGAACTTCAACAGTTTTGATGCGTTCCTGCAGGCCTGGCCGCGAGACAAACCGTTCTGTTTCTGGCTGGGTGCGAGCGACCCCCACCGCGGCTACCAACTGAACTCGGGTCGCCAAAGTGGGATGGACGTCAATCAGATCAAACTGTTCGATCACTTCCCCGACTCCGAAACCATCCGCTCCGATGTGGCCGACTATTATTTCGAGGTCCAGAGATTTGACAGCGATGTCGACAAAGCCCTTGCCACTCTTCAGTCCATGAACCTGCTCGACAACACGATCGTAGTCATGACTGGCGATCACGGCATGCCGTTCCCTCGATGCAAGGGAAACCTCTACGATTGCGGTGCCCGCGTGCCGATGGCCGTCCGTTGGCCGTTGAAAATTCCCGCAGATCGCGTTGTCACGGACTTCGTCAGCACGACCGACCTCGCCCCCACTTTCCTCGAAGCGGCGGGAGTCGCGATTCCCGCTGCAATGACCGGCAAAAGCTGGATGAACATCTTGACGTCAAGCCAATCCGGGCGGGTTGAGCCGGCACGCGATCATGTCCTGACCGGAAAAGAAAGACATGTGCCCTGCCAGGAAGGTGACGACTCCGGCGGAACTCCCATGCGCGCGATCCGTACCGATCAGTACCTGTTGATTCATAATTATCGGCCCGACCGCTGGCCAGCCGGAACTCCGAACCACAAACTCGCCCACATTCCCGGTTGCTGGCTGGGCGATTGCGATAACGGACCGACCAAGACCTATATGGCTGACAACCAGGACAAAGACGATGAGCACCGACGCAAGTATGATTTGTCGTTTGCCAAACGCCCCGAATGGGAGCTGTATGACATGCGTCAGGACGCCGCGCAAATGACGAATGTTGCCGGGAAAGCAGAGTATGCGGAAATCAAAACTCAACTTGCCCAACAGTTGAAATCCAGCCTGGTTTCCTCCAGCGACCCCCGCGAAACCAGCGATCATGCGGATCAGATCTTTGATCAACCAAAATATTTTGGTGGCGGACCACGCCATCCGAGCTATCAACCGCCAAAGAAAAACTCAAAACAATAGGCTGCGTTTGATTGCGTGCTTGGTATTTCACTCGGGTCGGTGGTGTTCACTCCGTGAAATACCGCACGTTCACAGAGTGAACGGCCACAAACAAAATGAACGGCCATGGACAGAATGAACGGCCGCAAGCGGACACCTTTCGACGCCGCCTCACACTGGCAAACGCAACCCAGGCTCTCAAACCAATGTCCTATCTCAAATCCTAAGTGAACAATGAAACGCACTTCTGTCGCAACCTTGTTGTTGTTGTATTCTTTTCTGCCTCCATCTCTTGTTGGGCAGGATAATGACACGCATCCGATCGTTCCAGGCTTTGAACGATTTTTGCAGGTCGAAGAAATCACGGACGCCGAGCGGGGGATGCTGTTACTCAATGAATTGAACTGTGCGTCGTGTCATCGGTCCGTTTCTTCGTGGAGCGTCCCACCCAAACAGGCACCGATCCTGACCGACGTCGGCTCGCGGATCTTGCCGGAATATTTCGAGGCGTTCCTGCTGGACCCTCACGCGGTCAAACCGGGTACCACAATGCCGAGACTACTGGGCGACAAGTCGGCGGCCGACCGGAAAAAAATCGCCGAGTCGATCGCCCACTTTCTGGCTTCCACGGGCCAGGCGGTCAAACAAAACTCGAGCGCTTCTTTTGTTACCGACGGCGAGCGGTTGTTCCACTCAATCGGCTGCGTTGCCTGCCATGACCCGCAAAACGTAGACGTGAAAATCGCGACTTCGATTCCACTGAACGGACTGGAGAACAAATACGCATTGCCTGGTCTGACAGAATTCATATCCAATCCGCTGCACGCTCGCCCGTCGGGGCGGATGCCGCAGTTTAATCTCACGGGAACCGAGGCCCAGAGCCTCGCGGCCTATCTCCTGCGCAACGTTGTCGTCGAAGCGAAAATCAATTTTGCCTATTACGAGGGTAAATGGGAAAAACTCCCGGCGTTTGCGGAACTCACGCCGTCCACCACCGGTATTGCGAGCGGTTTCGACGTGCACGTCGGCCCCAAAAATGACAGCTTCGGAATTGTCTTTACCGGTTACTGGCAAACAGAAAAAAACGCGAAATACCGATTTCGAATCAGTTCCGATGACGGGTCACGGCTGTTCATTGATGGCCGGTCGGTGGTCGTCAACGACGGTGTCCACCCGGTTGTGTCCGTCGAAAACGAACACCAGCTTTCCGCCGGCGTGCACGAGGTTCGTGTTGAGTTCTTCGAGAATCAAGGGGGAGAGGAACTGAGCGTCGAGGTCTTTGGTGGAGGCCTGGAAGGTGTCGGACTGGAATCGTTGATGCGAACCACGAAGGAAGAGGCCGTCAAGAAAGATGCCAACGCGTTTGTGCTCGATCTCGAAAAAGCCAAATTGGGCCAGCAATACTTTCAGTCGGTCGGTTGCGCGTCGTGTCATGAAATGAAAATCGATGGCCAAAACCTTGATTCAACTCTGGCCGCCCAACAACCAATGTCCGACCTGACGCTGACCGACGGATGCTTGTCCGGCGCAGCGAATTCGCCATCCTTCCGACTCAACCAACATCAGGCGACAAGTATCGTGACGGCCCTCGGTGAACTGAAAAATTCGAAAGCGATTCCCGTCGACGCGGAGCAGAGAATTCATGAAAAACTGTTGACGCTCAATTGCTATGCCTGTCACAACCGGGAAATGTCCGACCGTTCCATTCGCGGAGGCGTCGTCGACATGCGTGGCGAATCCCGGGAAATCTACGGGCGGAAGAACTGGTTCACCGGCACCCAGATCGAAATGGGAGACGAAGGCCAGCATCCACCGGCACTGAAAACGATCGGGGCAAAACTGAAGCGCCAGTGGCTGGACCACGTCCTGATCGACAGCGCCAACGATCGGCCGTACATGTTGACACGCATGCCCAGGTTTGGCGAAAAAAACCTGGGGCCGCTGGCCGAGGAACTGGTCGCTTTCGACCACCTCAAGGAGGTCCCGGAAGTGGTACAGACCGAGGACGAACGGACCGTCAAAGCGCACGGGCGATTCTTCGCCGGCGAGGATGCCCTGTCCTGCATCAAGTGTCACAACTTCGGAAAATATCCGGCCACGGGGGTCCAAGCGATTGATCTCACGACGATGACCCGGCGATTGAACCCGGACTGGTTTCGCGTGTACATGCTCAAGCCGTCGAATTTCCGTCGCGGTACCCGGATGCCTGAATCATGGCCTGGCGGCACGTCTTATTACCCCGACATACTCGACGGTGATACGCAGAAACAGATCGATTCGATTTGGGTCTATCTTTCTGATGGAGAAACGGCAGCCAAGCCCAGGGGATTGGTGCGGTCCAAGATGGAATTGAAAGCCGTCGAGACTCCAAAGATCTATCGTAACTTTATTGAGAACGCAGGCCCCCGCGCCATTGGCGTGGGTTATCCCGAACAAGTCAATCTTGCGTTCGATGCGGAACTGTGTCGCCTGGCGATGGTTTGGCAAGAGAATTTCATCGACGCGTCCCGGCATTGGACAGGACGCGGACAGGGATTCGAACCTCCACTGGGTGAGAACATCCTGGCACTTCCAGATTTCGTTGTGTTTTCAACGAGCCAGGACCCTGAGCGCTGGTCTAAAAACAAACCTGGGAATCGACCCAGATTCAAAGGTTACCGATTCGATCAGGACCGGCGTCCCATTTTCGTTTACCAACTCGGTGACGTCACGATCGAAGATCAACCCATCCCCTACATGAAAGACGGCCGTCCCCTGTTAAAACGAAAATTCAAGATCGTGTCAACCAATACGAAAAAGCTGTACTACCTGGCCGCCAGCGGAAAGGCTGTAGAGATCACCGACAACATGGCACAGATCAACGGTCGACTGAAAACCGGCTTTCCCAGCTCCGATCAAGTAGAAACAGGAAGCGACGAAAACGGAAACGTCATCATTACAATTGACTTATCCCGGGGTTCCGTGGAACTGGAACAGATCTATGACTGGTAAGAAGGTGGCCGTTGTTTGTGGCCGTTGTTTGTGGCCGTTCACTCCGTGAACGTGCGCAATTTCGCGGAGCGAAATGCCACACTGTAAAAATAATCCACCAGGAGCCTCGACATGCTTGGTGAAGCATTCGACCCGAAAGCAGAATACACCATTGAAGAAACCTGTCGGCCACATTGGGCGCAATCCGGTGCAGTCGTGTTTGTTACTTTTCGAACCGCGGATTCGATTCCCGACAGCGTGATCCAACGCTGGGATCAGGAAAAACAGAACTGGTTAACGAAACGAGGTTTTCCAGGAGCAAAATGGCCCCTTCTGCTGCAAAAAATCCCGGAAACGATGCGAATGGAGTTCAACGCCGAGTTCAATCGTTGTCGCGAAGACTACCTGGACTCCTGTCATGGGAAATGTCATTTGAAAAACGTCGAAATTTCAAGCATCGTGGCGGATTCCTTAATGCATTTCGATGGAACCCGTTATCGCATGGGTGACTTCATTGTCATGCCGAATCATGTGCATCTTTTGTGCGTGTTCAACAATGAAGATCGCATGCGGAAACAGTTCGATTCCTGGCAACATTTTACGGCAACACAAATTAACAAACGGATCAATCGACAGGGAAAATTCTGGCAAGGCGATCCATTTGACCATCTTGTTCGAAGCCCAAAGCAGTATGACTATCTGCGAGACTATATTGCAGACAATCCCAAAAAAGCCAACCTGAAATCCGGCGAGTACCATTACCGCCGGTTTCCGGATTGAAAACAACAGTGACCGAATGTGGCCGTTCACTCCGTGAACGTGCGCTATTTCGCGGAGCGAAATGCCACATACGAAATGCCACATACGAAATGCCAC
>JAHEBQ010000045.1:35276-51898 GCA_024642205.1 Planctomycetaceae bacterium
CCATTACCGCCGGTTTCCGGATTGAAAACAACAGTGACCGAATGTGGCCGTTCACTCCGTGAACGTGCGCTATTTCGCGGAGCGAAATGCCACATACGAAATGCCACATACGAAATGCCACTTTCAAGAAACACTTTTGCAACCCGGCCAATACTCTCTCAACTAAAGCGAATCGATCATGCTCAATCGGATCTCCGTTGTAACAAGCGTCAAGCCATTGGCTTGTCTGGCATTTTTGTTTGCCGTGCAAACTGCTGGCCTCGCCCAAGAGCCCGATGCGCTCCAGAAAGAGTATTACCGCATCACGCCTGTCCCGACGCCGGAAGGTGTCGTGCTGGAAGTCGGCGATTTCGAATTCATGCCCGACGGTCGACTGGCGGCGTCGTCACGACGCGGTGACATTTACATGTTTCAGGACCCGCTCCAGGCTGACGCGTCGAAGATTACTTCAAAACTGTTCATGGATGGACTGCACGAAGTCCTTGGGCTCGCCTACCGCGATGGTTCGTTATATGCGACCCAGCGCGGGGAGGTCACACGATTGACCGACGAAGATCGCGATGGACTGGCCGATGTTTGTGAAACGGTTGCCGATGGCTGGGGAATCAATGGTGACTATCACGAGTACGCCTTTGGATCAAAGTTCGACGCCAACGGAGATCTTTGGGTTACGCTCTGCTTGACCGGTTCGTTTACCAGTGAGAACAAATATCGTGGTTGGTGTTTGAGAGTTTCACCCGACGGTGTTGTCACTCCGACCTGCAGCGGAATCCGCTCTCCCGGTGGAATGGGTATCAATCCGGAAGGTGAGGTTTTTTACACCGACAACCAGGGGCCATGGAATGGAACCTGTGGCTTGAAATGGCTGCGGCCAGGTTCGTTTCAGGGAAACCCGACCGGCAACATCTGGTATTCCGAAACCGACGCCATCGGTCCACGACCCAGGGACCCTGAAAGCGGTTCGCGAATCATGGTCGAAGCCACAAAAATCCCGGAGCTGGAACCGACGGCGATCATGTTCCCCTATCAAAAAATGGGGCAATCGGCCTCCGGAATTGTATGCGATACGTCCAAGGGAAAATTCGGACCCTTCCAGAACCAGATGTTCGTGTGCGACCAGACGTTCAGTTGGGTGATGAGGGTCGATTTGGAGAAAGTCCGGGGTCACTACCAGGGCGCCTGCTTTCCGTTCACCGAAGGATTCGGGTCGGGTAACCTGGCAATCGACCAGGCGCCCAACGGGATGATGTTTGTTGGCGGCACCAACCGTGGCTGGGGTTCACGGGGCAACCAGAACTTCTCGCTTGAACGACTGGAATGGACCGGTAAAACCCCGTTCGAAGTCCTGCACATGAAATCCCGTCCGGACGGTTTTGAACTGACGTTTACGCAGCCCGTGGATCCCGCGACCGCCGGTGACGTTGACTCGTATTCTCTGCCAACCTACACGTACATTTATCAGGAAAGTTACGGCAGCCCGGAAGTCGATCATGTTGATTCCAGGATTACCGGTGCCGTTGTTTCGCCTGATGGAATGTCGGTCCGGCTGACCGTCGACCAGCTCCACGTTGGCCACGTGCATGAGCTTCATCTGGACGGCGTGAAATCCGCGGAAGGAAAAGCTCTTTGGCATCCTGTGGCGTATTACACCTTGAATTACATTCCCGGCGATGACCATGCGAAATAGCGGCCAGAATTGAGTTCAAGGTAACCGCGAGGCGAAGCCCGGGTCCGTGCCGCAGGCGATCGACCCCTACGCGGCCGTCTTGCTTTTTCGGATCGCCTTGTCGCTCAACAGCCACTGAGAGAGCTGCTTGGATTCGCGGCTCCAGGCGTTGCCAATCCGCTGTTCACAAAACACCTCAAACAGCAAATCGATGGTTTCCGCCATCCGCCGGACGCTTTCGATTCGATCAAGCGTATCCTGCATTTCGGTTGAGCTGTCGCCGGGTCGGCTGATCTTTGCACTGCCGATAACAAACGTTTCCGCCTGAAGATTGAAATCGTATTGCTCGTCGTTTCGGATCAGCGTCAATCCGGCCTTGCGCGGCAATTTTCCCATGCGAACCGCCATCGCAGCTTCGGGAAGCGCGACCGGGCTCTCGGACGAGATTGACTCTTTGCCAAATTCTCCTTTGGGACAATCCAGACTTAGCGTCCGGGCAAACATGCCGGTTACTTCGGATTCGTCACCCAGCGAAATCGTGTCCGAACCGGTTTGCCATTTCCACCACAGCCACAACAGAAATTCGTTGCCCAGGTAGTCATAGTTATCGGTCATCCCGTTCCACCAAGTGACTTCGGCAATCTCGTCGGGAAGAAAAGCCGTTGGTTGAATGGAAAACATCTCGGCATTTACACCTGCCTCCTCTGCGTACTCCAACGCGAGCTTGCCTGATGCGACGCGGCTGAACTCAAGTCCAAACGCGCGCTCGAGCAAGTCGATACATGCATCGTTGGTTTTTTCACTCGAACCACCCAGAAACACGGTCTCGGTATCGGCGTCCCAAAGCACGGACGTTTCGCCCATCCGCTTGAAATTTCCTTTTTGGGCTTCGGCAGCACATCGCTCGTCGACCGCCTCTTTGGCAGCCTGTCGCTGCGTCTTTGTAGGGCGGCTACCGAGATTATCCGCCAGGATGCCAGCCAATTCGATTTGCATCCAGGCTCGTTTGATCGGCCCGGGGATGCTACACGAATCGATTCGAATCCCAAAATGCATCGCATCGCCAAGAATATTCTTCCCGGCATCAAAACTGGTATCCAGCAAATGGGCGCCACCGGTAAAACCAATGCTCGGTTGCTCCGAAAGATTCGCGTCCGATTTGCCGATTCGATGCTGCTTCAGAATCTCCAAATGCTCGTCACCAAACTCGCTGGTCGGATCTTTAACGATACGGAATCGTTCGAATGTAACGCTGCCTGAAAGAAATCCCATGTTGTCCTTGCCCTGAGCCTTGGCGCTGCCGAGCGCCTGTTCCTCAGGCTGCCGGCAGGTAACCGTGCGAACGTTCGATAACGTCTTATTCGGTTAGCACACCGGCAAACTTGACAGTTTGCCAGAATCGCAATCCAGCCCGGCCAGGTGTTGCAGAACCTTGCTTGATCGGGCGTCTTCTGGCTACTTCAATTCAATTTGCAGCTCAGCGCTGGCTCCGTCGGCGACAGGAATCAGTCCGGAAATTTCCGACAAATTCGGTTTGTCCCTGCCAACTTTCACCGTGTGCCGACCGGCTTTGTAGACGGGCGGCTTGAATCGGTTCGACGTTGCTCGTACGGTGTAAAGAATCTCGCCGGATTCGGTTTCGATCACCTGAACGACGGGACGATCAGCTCCCGTCATGACGAGTTCCGGCAAGTAACCGATCGGTCGGCGACCATCGTTGTCGCGATAATCGAATGTGATTGGCCAACCGGGGTACTGCGCGGCGGCGCCATCGGTAACATCGGAAAACCTTGGCCAGCACTCCACCGTAACCTTCTGCGTTTTCCTGTTAAATCTCACCACTCCGAAACCGTCGCCACGTTGTTTTTCATCGCTACGTTTTTGCGGGTTTGCGTACGCGATCATCGTGATTTTGTTGCCAAGCCCATCGAGGTAATCGCCAGTCCAGGGAAGCGGACTGCCAGGAACCGCGTGGGGGCCAGCTTTTTCGTCTTCAGGCCACCACCAGCGACCGTAAATCGTGTTCACAATCGCGGGACTGGTGAATGCATACGGTCCGTCACCGAAGTTCTCAATTCCATGTTTCAAGAATACGGCCAAGTGCTGATCGCCACACAAATGAGGCGCCCAGGCTCTTCGAATCTCGGCGAGCGCTTTGTTTCGACCCGTTTGCGGCCAGGCGTTGCTGTCAAGATCGGCCAACAATCGGTTGTCCTCCTGGCCGTGGAGATGCACGGCACCGCAGAACGCGGTTTGTGAAAGGACGCATTTCATTTCGGCACCGGTCCAATCCTGGCTCCACTGGTTGAGAAATTCCAACTGTCGATCACCCAGCAGTTTCAAGCCGGGCAAATCCACGGCCGATCGGTCGTACTTCGGGTCGTTGATATGATCCGGTCGCGGGCCCATTTTCGGAATCTTTCCTTCGGGACCGCTCTTGAACTTTCGGTCTTCCACGATCGCAAAGTTGATACCACCGATCGTCAGATCCGTATAGTAAACCCCGATGCCTCGCTCGATCGGTGCTGGATCGAAGGGGTCCGGAAGATGCCAGGTCTGACAGCGCTGTACCATATTGACATACTTTGGCGGGTAAAAGTAACCACCACTGGGGCCGGCTGCGTTGGTGGCTATTTTCCCGTTCTCACCCCAGATGTTGGCTTGCCCGACATCGTGGTCGTCAGGGATCGTGACAACAGGGCGGTCCTTGAGGACCTCGCGAAACTGGACACCAAATTCCAGCCAGCCATAGGTGTGTTCGGTGTGATGGTAGGATTGGTCTCCCGCAAAAAACAGGAAATCCGGATCAATTCGTTTCAGGTTCTCGATCATCTTGGATCGCGGACCTGGCGTGCGCGAACTGTTACAGGACAGGTTGCCGACCACAATCACGTCTTTGTCGATCGGGTCTTTGCGAATCAGGCCTTCGAACTGCGCTGTCGCGCCGTGGCGTACGCGATAGGCAACGTCCCTCGTGTTGTCCCAGCCTTCGAGGCGAAAGTGGGCGCTCCACCCGAGCTCGATAACGGGCTGCTCGGCGACTTGTTTCCATTGCCCATCCTGTTCTTTCAATTCAAGCGTGACCTGTTTGACTTCATCGGGCATCAATGGGAACAGCTGGGCGGAAAGTTTGAGCGTTCCGTGATCGTGGGTGTACAGCGCGAACGCGACGACCTGGTCACGGGGCACGTTCAGATTCATGGTCCGTCGCTGGTTCGGCTCGACCTTCCACCATTGACCCGTTGCCATCGTTTCAACGTTTTTGAATTCTGGACCAAATACCGGTTCGCTATCCTGGGCAATCGCGGAGCCTGGCGACAGGCAAACCATTGTGAGTGAAACCGCGATGTAAATTGAAAAATTGACAGTTAAATTGAACCGTGCCATGTTGAACCTGTAGTTGTGGTTAAACAAATCGACTTGCTGCGAATGAAAACGGCATTGTCCGCGACTCCGGCAGGAACGTCAAATCCCTTGGAAGCTAACCCGCTTCATTGCTCCGGAACGTATCGGCTCCGATGGCCCGTTTATTCGCGACTCATAAAATGATCTGTACTTATTCTGTTGGTTTCGGTAACTTTCTGCCAATTCGCCGCAGGAACGAGAGGAAGGAACCGAAGATGCCCACCACGGATTGGCTGAAAAAAGAATTCGACTATGGATACGACAGCGGGAATGTACTTGGGCTGCTTCCCAACAAGATTCGTCGCAGCGAAGAGCAGCGCATTGGCGGCTCGTATCGTCGCGTCTTCAAGCGGGCAATCCTGCCATTCCTGAAGTCCGATTCGGTGGTCATGGAACTTGGGCCCGGCAATGGTGCCTGGAGCCGCGCCATTCTTAAACACCTTCCCCACGGCAAACTGATCACCGTTGATTACCAGGACGTGACGCAATGGTTGGATCCCGACAAATACGACGGGCGCTTGGATTGCCACCAGGTCGCCGATAACTCCTTTTCGTGTGTGGATGACGGTACGGTCGATTTTTTCTGGTCAATGGGCGTGCTGTGTCATAACAACCGAACGCACATTGGTGAGATCCTTCAGAACGCTTTGCCAAAACTCAAACCCAACGGCTATGCCTGTCACCAGTATGCGAACTGGGACAAGCTTGACCGCTACGGCTGGAGACGTGGGGGCGTTCCGTCCGAGTTTCGAAAAATGCAGGACGACGAGATCTGGTGGCCTAGGAACTCGCAGGCCGAGATGGTGTCGCTGAGCATGAAGGCTGGCTGGAAAGTCATCAAACCCGACCTGGGGCTGCTTCGTCGCGATAGCATCATCCAGTTGCGAAATGCCTGAACGGATCCGATTCGCCCTGGGACCGAGCCGTCGTTTTTCCGAGCCTGGAAATTACACGACCGGTTGAATTGTCCCTTATCTTCATTACAACCCGCACCACCATCGGCAACTGACCGCCCAGGCAGCCGGATTCGATCCGACGTCATGATTTTGCAGGTTCCCGGCGGGCGTGTCGCCTTTCCGGAAGCTACGCTCTCTTGGCACTCAAACAAACGAGGAAATCATGTTGCGTAATAGCGGTCCACCGGCCAAGCCGGATATCCGAAAAGCCATCGAAAAGCTGCTTACTGCCGACACAAATTTCGACCGTTACGAAAACCGCTCCGTGCATCGGGAGAGTTTCGTTCGAGCCGTCGAAATCGAATTGCGCGATACGAAAAAGATCGTGCACGCGTTTTCGCGTAACATTTCTGCCGCTGGAATCGGAGTGATCACGCACGAAAAACTAGACACCGAAGCAATGGCTGTTCTGTACATCGCCTCGCTCGACGATGAGGAAACACAGATCCTGGCTCAATGTCGCTGGTGCAAACCATTTGGCGCCAAGTGGTTCCTGTCCGGTTGGCAGTTTATCAGCCTACAACACTGACTGCCGATATTTCCGGGTACATGCCCGGCCACGGATCCTGTTCCGGGATACCTCAACCGGCGCATCGGCCTCCGGCGAGAGACTGCCGACCATCCCGGCAATTGTGAACTTCGAAGCGGACGGCCGTCCCTTTCGGCTGACCGCAAACTGCGTGCTGGCTCAAGCTCGCATCCGGAGATCTTCGTCGCGTCCCTAGGTCAGGTCCATGTCGACCCCCAAAATTCTCTCCTTGTAGTTGAGCGCTGGTGACCATGGGTATCGGCACTCAGGGCGAATCGCCAAATTGGGATCGGCCTTGCAGTTCAACCCCAGCTCCCTTCGTAGGGCGAATGCGATCCGTCAGCAGGTGCAACGCTGCCGAAAGGGGCGTAGCCAGTTAATTTATCGCCCTTCCACTCTTCCGTCCGTTTTCCGAACGAAAGGCGATCACTGATTTCGTAGACCAGGCAAGGGCTCAAGCTAACGATGTCCTCGCCAGTACTTTCGACACGCAACAGGTCACTTTCGACAACCGACGTCGTCTTTTCGGACAGCGTCGGGTTGAGCACACAACGGTGAAAAAAGGCATCGTCATCTCAGGCACCCAGTCCACCCAAAGTGGTGATTTAGGTCAGCAATACGCCTTCACTAAATGGTTGACCGAAACCACCCAGGAAGTTGCTGCCGTCTCCGAACTGCTCGAGTCCAGTGTCCTAACCAGCGATCCAACCGCCGTAAATCGTGGTCTGATCGTTCATTTCACAATTTGTGACAACGCCGGTGTGAGTAAACGACTCGCTGTTGTACATGGTGATCGCATGCGAATGGAAGCAGTTGCCAGTGGCACCAGCCACGTCATAACCGGCGAGCGGATGAAAGTGGCCGGTTTTTCAACGAACAACCAGTCTTGATGCAGATTGAAACCATCCGGCGAAGAATTAACTAAACCGTTGTCATCGCTGTGGTAACCCAATTGAAATCAACCGCCAATATTCAAGACTGGGTCATCCGTGTGCCGACCCGACAGCGTCATGGACCTTTTTCTTTTTCCCATTCGTCGTCCCCGTAAGCCAAGGAAAACGGCTCATTGAAAGCGCGGGAGAATTCAAAACTGGGCGCGGAAAAAGTTGTCACACCCTCGGGTGTCAGGGATTGCCACCAATTGTCTGCCCACAGGTCGACTGAGCATTCCGATTTGAAAGCTCATCTGTTAACGAAATTCACATCTCGCTGTGCCTGCCGGGCCGTCAGGTACGGCGAAGGTTGCGGACTGGGACAATCATTTCAATAAAGGGGTTTCAAGACGCCTTGGTCGAATGTGAAACCGGAAAAGCAACCCTACTCCGTTTCGCTGTATCTTTTTTAGGCACCTGTTGGTTCTGTCCAGGCCCGAAACCAGCCTTGCCTGCCGCGAATGGATATTTGCCGCCCCTTGGTCCCCGACAATGCGCAACGTCGAAAACGGGTGCCCCCGAATACTCCGTCGTTGCTGTTCAATTAGGCGATTTGGAATCGGAAGATGCTCATCTCAGGCAAACATCGAAAAAAGCGAACTCAGCGAGGAGGTCGTTTTTTCAGGCTAAACGCTGATTTCTCTCCACTCGGACCGAGAACCCATTTGCGTTTGGTACGACGTTTGCGTTGGCCGGTGTCGTGCATTTCGGCAGACGTTTCAACGATACGAGTTGGTGCGGATCCGCCCGGCCAACATGGAATCCAAATGTGTAATCTTTCATTTTCGATAAATATGTTCTACTTGTTGTTATGCGTGATGCCGGCATTGGCAGTCGCGGTCGGCGCGATTGTAGCGAACTTGATTCGTTGGAACTGGCTGTCGAAGTTCGACCTGCCCGTCGGCCGTTCTGAAACAATGGGGGGACTGGCCAGAATCACCGCTGGCATTAATTGCATTTCAAGATGGTGGTCAATGGTGACAGGGGCGTACGCCGGTGCATTTGTTGTGACCGGCGTACGTCTCCTGCGCCGTTTGCGCATGGATGACCCGTTCATTCCGGACGTTTCTTGGAAACCTGCGAGCCAGCGATCATGGCAAGACTGCCTGTCGTTCTGAATTGTTCGGGTTGACAGGCATGCCGCCGCGTTTCCACCTTTCGGCAGATCTCCCGTGAGTTCCCACCAGTCTGTTTTTATTACAATCCATTACACCAAATCAATATCCCGCACCGGCGAGTGACATGCCTGGGCAACATCCACGGGGGTTCTGCCCAGGCATTGGGCATGACCGTTTTGATGAAGGCACGTACTTGCAACCTGCTGTCATCCGCCCGTTTTCGATGCTCGACAGATATCCATTCGCGGTCGTTTACGTTGACCTGCACTCGCTCGAAGGGAGCAACGGTCCAACCGGCAAATACGCCGTTCGGCATTTGACTTTGGCACGTCACGTGCTTTTTGGGTTTGCCGGATGTTGACCAACTATTCAATCTGCATGCATGAAGTGTCGGCAGGTTGATGTTGCTTAAACACTTCCAGGAATCGTTTTGTCGAGACAAACAAGATGCCACGAGCAGATTTATTTGCAGGTTCATTTCGCGTGGGTCGGACTCCAGCGGGCCTGTTTTCCCAGATTTCAACCCAACCCGGTTCATTGGTACGACAGGCTTTCCTGGGTTGCCTGTTATTCATTGTGGGCGTATCGATTTACGACTCGTACCTGGTTGCGTTGTACCGGGAATTCATCCTCTACGATGAACGAAATCCGGTCTGCGAAATTCTGATTCAGAAAGATCCGGAAAACCTGACCTGGTTTATGGTCGGCAAGCTAATTGGAAACATGCTCGTCATTGGAACGCTCGCGTTGCTTCGCTGGATCGGCTACAAACAAACGCTCACGGTCGCACTCAGTGTCGCACTCTTCCAGTTCGCCCTGCTGATGTTTCTGACTTTTTCGGACCCAATCACCGGACTGTTGCATTTCGATGATTTGTTTTCCCACAACCCTGATCGAGCCGCCAAGGCGTTGAATTCGGCAATGCTGCATGCAATTGCATTGGCGATAACTGTTGCGGGCGTCATTACAGGCATTAGGTGGAAATCCATACGAAATATCAGCCGTTCTGGGCCGGCGACGGCTTGAGTTTGGTTTCCATGAGTGCCCGTTCCAACTAACCTGTAGATGCGTCATCTTCGCAATTTCCAAGTCAGTTAGAACGCAGGGCCTGCCTTCATGTTTCGCAATCCGATTTCGTCCCGCTATTTGTGTTTCGCGCATCTGTCTATCATCATTGGCTTGTTGGCGCTGGGTGCAAAATTTGCCGTTGGACAATCCGACACCGAAGGCCGGCGGCCACTGGATCATGTGGACTACGATCGTTGGTTTACCACGACGGACCAGCGTATTTCGAACGACGGACGATGGGTCATGTACTCGATCCAAAGCGGCAAACCGGACGCCGACTCGACACTCAAAATTCGCCGTAACGGGACCGTCACGGAATACTCCATCGAACGAGCCGGGGGAGCAAAGTTCACATTTGATTCCAAGTTCGTGGTCTATCGTGTTTCTCCGGGCAAACAGAGGATCAAGGCGCTCCAAAAAGCCAAAACCAAACCCGAAGACATGCCCGGTTCGAAGCTCGAAGTCCTTGAACTTGAATCGGGCGACAGGTTCACCGCTGAACGAGTAAACTCGTTTCTTGTCCCCCAGGAAAACGGACGCTGGTTGGCTTATCTTTACGACAAAGAATCCGATGGCAAATCGATTACGCCGGAGATTTCGAAGGTTGTGGAAAGCTACGAGGTGACGCCCGAAGGGCTTCGTCGTCCGGAAGCGAAACCCAAACTGAAAAAACGGCCTGGTGAAGGAACGGCAGAAAACGAACCGTCCGAGGTGGAACCACAGGGACCGGCCGGACCTGAGACGTCGCTTGAGCCCAAACCGGAGTCCCCGCCCAAGCAGCCGGACGGCGCCGACAAAAAGGAAAAGAAAAAAGCAGCCGGCACCATGCTGGTGCTGCGAGACCTCAACACCGGGATGCAACAAACCTATCCCGACGTCGTTCGTTTCTGGTTCTCCAAAAACGGCTCGCACCTGGCGTTTGCGACCTCCGTTGTCGCCGACGGGAAGACCCAGCCCCGGTCGGGCGAAAAACAGAAAACGGCGGAGACAGAACAACCTGAAAAACCGGTCGATGGAATGTTCGTGGTCGATTTGAAGGATCTCGAACTCCGACGAATCGCATTCGGTGAAGGCGAATACAAGAACCTTGCCTTCAACGACGACGGAACGCAGCTCGCATTCCTGACCGACAAGGACGATTATCAATCAAAAACCTCCAGCTGGTCGCTATACCATTGGAAATCAAGGCAGATCGCCGCAATCAGGATCGCAGACGAATCGAGTGATGGAATCCCCGCAGGCTGGTGGGTATCTCCCGTCGCGACAGCCCTTTTCTCCGAAGATGGCAAGCGGCTGTTTTTCGACACCGCACCCATTCCCGAGCTGGTTACCAAGGAACGCAAAGATGCCGCAGCGAAGAAAGCGGGCAATTCCGTAACCGACGAAGACGATGAACCCAAGGCCAAACTTGATATCTGGCACTGGCAAGACCCACAACTTCAACCACAACAGTTGGTCGAGGCCGAACGAGAACGGAACCGAAGCTATCGAGCCGCCTTCAATCTCAGAACCAGAAAGATCGCCCAGTTGGCGACCAGGAAAATTCCCGATATCCGGATTGATTCGCGATCGAAATCGAATCTCGCCGTTGCGTCGTCCAATATGCCGTACCGGAAAATGCTCTCATGGGATATTCCAGGATTTCAAGACACCTTCCTGGTCGACCTCGACACCGGAACCAGCGAAGTACTGATCGCAAAAAGCAAGTTTGGCGGTAGTATTTCTCCAGAGGGCAAATACGTCACCTGGTTTGATGCGGAGCAGAGAAAATGGTATTCCATTTCTACCGGCTCGGATCGAATTCCGGTAGAAATCAGCAAAGGCATCGATCACCCGCTGCAGGATGAACTTCATGACACGCCTTCGCTTCCGCGTGCCTATGGTTCGGCTGGCTGGCTGAATGACGACAAAGCGTTCCTTGTCTACGATCGCTACGATATTTGGCAACTTGACCCGACCGGTCAACAGCCGCCTGTTTGCCTGACGTCCAATCAGGGACGGGTGAACAAGATTCGGTTCCGTTATTTACGATTGGATCCTGAACTGCGAGCGATCGATCCCGCCAATCCGGTGATTCTCTCGGCATTCGATGAGACGACCAAAGCCAGCGGATTTTATTATTTGTCATGGAGCAACGAATCAAACAAACGGGAGCCAGAGGAGACCCAATCGGAAAAGAGCCAGGCGGCAAGCCAGTCGCTCCGACGTCTGATCATGCTGGACGAGCGACTTTCGGGACTAAGCAAAGCCAAAAACACCGATGACGTAATTTTCAACCGCAGCACTTTTCGTCGTTGCCCGGACATTTGGTCCAGTTCCACTGCTTTCGAGAAAATCGATCGCATCAGTGACCTCAACCCGCATCAGGCCGACTACACCTGGGGAACGTCGGAACTGGTTCATTGGACGGCGACCGATGGACAAGAACTGGACGGAATTCTGCTCAAGCCCGATGGATTCGACCCGACGAAAAAGTACCCCCTGATGGTCTATTTCTACGAACGCAATTCGGACAACCTCCACAGCTACTACCCACCTGCGGCGGGCCGGTCGATCATCAACCACAGCTTCTATGTCAGTCGTGGATACGTCGTGTTTATTCCAGATATTCCATATAAAACCGGCGAGCCTGGCCCAAGCGCTGCCAATGCAATCTTGCCGGGCGTAAAACATATCGTCGATCAAGGTTTCATCAACGAGAAAAAAATTGGCATGCAGGGACATAGTTGGGGCGGATACCAGACGGCTTACCTGGTCACACAAACCGACATGTTTGCCTGCGCCGAATCAGGAGCTCCGGTCAGCAACATGACGAGTGCCTACGGCGGGATCCGATGGCAGACAGGAATGAGCCGAATGTTCCAGTACGAGCGGACGCAGTCCCGAATCGGCGAAGACCTCTGGGCGGCGCGTGACAAATACATCGCCAATTCGCCGGTGTTTTTTGCAAACAGGATCAACACGCCGCTTCTCATTTTGCACAACGATGAAGATGGCGCGGTTCCCTGGTACCAGGGGATTGAGCTATTTGTCGCCCTTCGTCGGCTGGAAAAACCTGTCTGGCTGTTGAACTACAATGCGCAGCCACACTGGGTCATGAAGGAAGAAAACCGTCGTGATTTTGCGATTCGAATGCAGCAGTTCTTTGACCATTACCTGATGGACGCACCCGAACCGGAATGGATGGCTTACGGAGTTCCCGGTGTCGACAAGGGCAAGAAATTCGGGCTTGAACTGCTGGAACCGAAAGCAGAAGCTCAGGTAACCAAGCCAGCTGAGTCCAGTCAGGGATCAAACCCCGGATCGAAATGACAAACCCGTTGATTCAGCCTTGGCCGTGCCGACGTGCGAATCGCTTTGAAGACGTCAACTGAAACCCCGTCTCTCTCGAGACCGTTAATGGAACCGCGAATCCACCAACGCTCAGCGTGAGCAACAGCCCCAGGTAAAGAAAAAATTTCGGCTCTTCGCCAAGCCCGTTAGATGCGATCGTTATAATCGCGATTGGAATCAACCAAAGGCAAAACACATAAATGGCGGTGAACCCGCATCCTGTTGCAGCTTCAGGAGATCGAAAAACAAACAGCACGACGGGCGCACTTAACAGCGACACGACAAAGCTCAACAACATGATTGAACCGTAAATCGCATAGGATTCCATCTGCTCTCCCTGGTTCTCTCGTCGGAGTTGGTCCACATCACTGGCGGTCAACTCTCGTTTTACCGGTTTGTACGATCCGTCAGGTTGGATTTTCAATTCGGTGATTGTCATTCCGTCGCGTGGCAACCCGTCATGATCGTGACTTGAGGAGCCCAGGTTGACCGCGATTTGCGGGACCGAAAAACAAAACGCAAATACAAAGGTCAGCACAAATATATCGCGCAGGCAAAATGATCGTGCTGGCCGCGAATCACGATAAACCAACTGCCAACCAAAAAGACCGCGAAAGAACCAAAACGGGAGTTGGGCACCCAACGAAACCGGGACGACCGAAATCAGAATCATTACCAATCCCGTCCAGTAATCGTCGAATGTCCCTCGATCTATGATCCAAAACCAAAGGGATCCGAGAATCAAAGCCAATCCCGGCAAAGCCCCCATCAAATGTGCCCAAAGCATCCGCTTCAGGTAATTGCCCGGACCAAAAACCGACCAGAGCGCCACCAGAAAAATGGTTGACCAGGCACATGCGAAAAGCGGGAACAAGCCGGCAAGCATTGGTTCAACCATCGCCAGCATGCAAAAAAACAACACAATCGCGTAACCCATCGCGAATCCCAGCAAATGCCGGTACGACGCAAACGTTGACTCTGTATCAACGGCATCCGCGATTCCGGTCTTTGTGGAAGCCTGAACGTTCATCTGGGCAATTGTTCTTCCGTCGATTAATGACTTGACCTGTGGCGCGGGTCTTGGGACAAGATTCTCGGGCGCCGCAACCAATTCTCGTTTGAAACTACGGGTTTGCGTCAGGGACAGCCTGGTGGCCTATTGTAGGTGATTCTCCTGGCCATTGCTTCCGATTGGATAGAACGGAAAGCGGTTACAAAACATGGACCGTTCGCGGCCGTGTCGGGCCGAATCGACAAAAAATTTCAAATGTCGTAGGCCTGAGACGGACGTTTCCGGTTCATCACCCGAGAATTCGAATGCCCCGTGCCCCGCACAACGACTGAGCACGAGGCATCTTCTTTCCAGCCAACTTGTGCTTTCTAATAGCGATCAATTGTCCTTTTCGACTGTTTCGCCCGCGTGTTTTCTATGACTGATGGAAAGATTGTTTCCGGCAAAGCGACCCCTCTGGGCGCTTATCCCCACGTCAAACGTGTCGGAGACTTCATTTTTGTTTCCGGCACGAGTTCCCGCCGCGCCGATAATTCGATCGAAGGGTTCGAAGTCGTGAAGGGGAAGAAACAATATGACATCCGCAAGCAAACCCGCGCCGTCATCGAGAACATTCGCGACTATCTCGCCGAGGAAAGCGCCACCTTGGCCGACGTGGTTGACATCACGACTTTCCTTGTCGACATGGATGACTTCGCGGGATACAACGAGATCTATGGCGAGTTTTTCCGGCCCCACGCCGGTCCGGCCCGGACTACAGTTGCCGTTCACCAGTTACCGCATCCGGATCTCCGAATTGAAGTCAAAGCAATGGCGTATAAAAGAGTTCGGCAGTGAGATTGGAATCTGGCGGTTAGCAGGAAATAGGCTCGACAGCCTCCGTTGGCCACAACTGCCGGGAGGTACCTGAGGGGGCAACCTTGTCCGCGATTGGAAAGTACTTGCCGGTGAAAGTGATTCCCTTGTTTCAAGTCCCTGCCGGCAAAAATGACCCTGTTCTTGCCAGCCCTAATTTTGTCACTCATCAATCATGTCTGATCAACTTCAAATCCTGAACTTCATTAATGGCCAATACGCTGAGCCTTTGTCGAACGAGTGGCTTGACAACGTTAATCCTGCCGACGGCCAAATTTCGGGAAAGATCGCCAACTCGAATTCAGCTGACGTACAGGCCGCCTGTGCGGCTGCTTCGACCGCATTTGACGTCTGGTCCAATACGACTTTGGAACAGCGCAGTTCGATACTGATGAAGATCGGAAATTTGATTGAAGTCAATCTTGAGGCCCTGTCGGTTGCCGAAAGCGAAGACAGCGGGAAACCGTTTGCCCGAGCCCGAGACCTTGAAATCCCCAGGGCTGCCAGCAACTTTCGCTTCTTTGCCAGCGCGATCTCGCAGTTCGCCAGTGAGTCCCACGAGAGCATTGGGCTCAATGCGATCAACTTTACGCTTCGCCAGCCGCTGGGTATCGTTGGATGCATCTCGCCCTGGAACCTGCCGCTGTACCTGTTCACCTGGAAAATCGCACCCGCCCTGGCGGCTGGAAATTGCGTGATTGCCAAACCAAGCGAACTGACCCCGCGAACCGCAGGCATGCTGGGTGAGATCTGCAATTCGGCCGGTCTTCCGGTGGGCGTACTCAACATTGTGCAGGGAACCGGGTCCAGCGCAGGTCAAGCGATGCTTGAACATCCGGAGATCAAAGCGATTTCTTTCACCGGTGGAACTGCGACGGGCGAACATGTCGCCCGGGTTGTTGCGCCTCAATTCAAAAAACTCTCGCTGGAACTGGGGGGGAAAAACCCGAACATCATCTTTGCGGATTGCAATTACCAGCGCGCTCTGGCGACCACTGTGCAATCTTCATTTGCCAACCAGGGCCAGATCTGTTTGTGTGGTTCGCGGATTTTTGTGGAAGCCCCGATTTATGAACAATTCAAGACAGATTTGGTCGCCCGGACAAAGGAGCTGAACGTCGGCCACCCTTCCCTGCCCGAGTCAACGATCGGCGCGATGGTGTCCAGGCCACATTATGAGAAAGTCCTTTCCTATATGGGCGTCGCGATCGACGAAGGGGCCTCAATCCTGTGTGGTGGAGGACCTGCCACGGTCCCAGGCTACGAAGGCGGTTTCTATATTCAACCTACCGTTATCGAGGTCCGCACCAATCAATGCCGAATGAACCAGGAAGAAATATTCGGACCGATCGTGACGCTCATGCCGTTCGACACCGAGGCCGAGCTGATTGAACTGGCCAATGATGTGCGATACGGATTGTCCGCGACAATCTGGACGCGTGATCTGGACCGAACCATGAGGTTGTCGAAAAAAATCGACTGCGGAGTGATTTGGGTAAATACCTGGTTGATGCGCGATTTGCGAACGCCATTTGGCGGGATGAAAAACTCCGGCGTCGGACGCGAAGGCGGTTTGGAAGCGCTTCGTTTTTTCACCGAGCCAAAAAACATCTGCGTGGCGTTTGAAGCCTAGGCTCTATCCCGTAATTGGTATTTGAGAAAAAAGCGACAAATGGCAACCTTCCTGAGTTACTTCTCACGGTGCTCAAGGAGGAAGCCAAATGTCACGTCACAATTTGACAGATCGG
>JAHEBQ010000151.1 GCA_024642205.1 Planctomycetaceae bacterium
AGGGCCAGACATCTACCACGTTCAATTTCGTCTACACAACGGTTCAATACGACATCACATTCAAATCCACGGGTGTAACCGTTTCCAAAACCGTTCCGCCAACTATTCAACGACCCAAAAAGCAGAAATGAGGGAGATATGTTAAGAAGGGTATTTACTGTCAAGCTGTGTCTTTTGTTGCTCATGTTTTTGCCGACCGATGTCGTTTCGCAATCGGCATCGGCCGAGAAAGAACGCGCACAAATTGGAAACATGGGTCAGGGTGCGAATCTGGAACACTTTTTGCGAGAAGATAAAGAATTGCGAGAAATCTATGAGTCCCGATTTACGGGGCAATTCATTGAGATATCGCGGTCGGTTCAAGATGGTCTAGATAAAGCCTTTCCAAAGTATCGGTTCAGAATTGCTGAAATGGAACTACTTACCGATTTGCCATGGAAAAAAACGAAATTGGTTGTGATCACGAACCGGAAAAGTAACGAGGTAAGGGGATTTCTTTGGGGTGGTATGTGGACAATGCCATCAAAGTCATTCAAAAAACTAGTTTACGGTGACATCGTAAAATCCTCCGATGAAGCCACCGAAAAAGCATTTGCTATTGCCGAACTTTTGGCTGAAACCGGATCTCTTAAAGTGGGCAAGACATTGGCCGGGCCAAAACGTATCGAGGTCGAGATTCTCACGATGGAGGACGGCTCGATCTTCCGAACACTGCGATTGGAGATTATGCATGGCGATAAACTTGGAAAGTTCTTAATACTTCGGCAAGATGGCAAACGGATAGTTGGTCCTGAGACCAATTGACGAGGATCGGGTTGCTATCACTTGCCGCCAGCGAGAACTTTACCGGCTATGAAAGGGATGATGAGACGGAGCTGGACTTCGCGCAAACACGACACTATTTCTTTGGGTTAGGGCGTTTCGGTTCTGTAGATTATGAAAATGCAGGGGCGGACAGCACCAACGCTCAGACTTGGAATGCCTACGCCTACGTAGGAAACAATCCAATAAACGTCACTGATCCTACTGGTCTGAGTTGGTATTTTAACGATCGATTGAATCAGTACCAATGGTTCCAAGATGATGATCCGAACGCAGAAGATTACGCTGTACCTGGCGATGGCTGGAAGAGAGTCGTTGGTAATAATGGAGAGCGCGGATCCTTTTCTTATTGTTCCGACAATGACGGTTGTGTAGCGCTAGACCCATTCAGTAGCAACTATGTTACTCACTTAAAATCCGCCGCTAGTGCAATACGGGTCGCAGATCGTTTATACGGTCTCACGCCTAGAATTCGAGAGTTCAGGGACGGCTATAATAGCGACTATGACCGTAACATGGCAATCGTTACGGCAATTGCGCTTACGTCGGGCGGGGTGGTCGCGGCTCCGTATGTGGCGGAAGTGGCGGGCGCAGGTCTCGGCGGAAAACTTGTTGAAATAGGATTGTCAGAGACAACGGCAGTAACGAGAGCAACAATCCACGGAGCAGAACAACTTGTGGCCCGCGAATTTACGCAAGCAGAAATCGCCGCAACTAAAACAGGCACTCAAATGCTTCAAAGGGACGGAGCAAGAGTCTTTCTCAAGGAGGTTGCGCCGGGCAAATTTAACGTGATTGTGGAAGGTGAGAGAGGAGTCGTTACTGCGTTGAAAAATATACCTTGGAAGGCGGTCACAAAACTTGCTCAAAACTACGGCTGGATTTCACCGATCAAATAACAGAGAAAGCCAGGAGAATTTTTTATGGGAATTGAATATCAATGCTGTTTTTGCGGCCTGCAAATCGAATCGGTTGGGTTTGATGTCGGTGGGCTTCTTTATACAACAAATATTGATAGTTCTGGGAGTAAACAACACAGTCAGCAGTTGTGGTGTCATACTAAATGCCTTAAGGAAAGGTTACATCCGTCTGCTCCCTTGTATGTTCTTGAGATTGCAAAAATTGAAGAGAGTGAATCCTCGTACCCATCTGATTAACGTCAATTAGAATTCCCTTTTTCCATTTCAGATTTTGGTCAGGTCGTCGGCAATTCGTTGCCGGTCTCTTGTTGCCGTGGGGCCGATTCGATCCGGTAGCTGGGGATGTCAAGTTTGAGGATGGCGCTGTGATGGACGAGGCAGTCTATAGCCGCGGCCGTCGTCAGCGGGTCCTTGAAGAGGCGTTCCCATTCCGAAAAGACGAGGTTGCTGGTAAGCAGCTCGCTTTTAGCAAGAGTGGCACTACGGGACCTTGCGAAATCAGAAATGCAAGAGGACTGGGAAGTCTTGACGTAAGCTTCCCTGTCAAGGCGACAGTTGTAAAGTAGAGTTTTCCGCAATTTGTTGACGGGCTTCCATGGGCGTCAGATCATTGAGCGCGTCATGTGGCCGTAGTTCGTTGTACTCGATCATCCACCACCAGACGGCCTCCCGAACGTCTTCCAGCGACCGGAACAAGTGCTGGTTCAGCAGTTCGTCACGGAAGGTCCGGTTAAAGCGTTCGATGTAGGCGTTTTGATTCGGCTTGCCGGGCTGAATGTACTGAATGGCCATACCGGCCTCCCTGGCCCATGCTGCGAAAGCCTCGCCCAGGAACTCAGGGCCGTTATCTGTTCTCAGTACCTGCGGCAGGCCGTGCTGGTCTCGAAGTCGTTCAAATACTCGGATCAGCCGTTCGGAAGTGATCGAGGTGTCGACCTCGATATGCATCACCTCCCGATTGAAGTCATCCAGCACGTTGAACGTCCGGAAGCGTCGTCCGTTCCAAAGCGCGTCACTCACGAAATCAGCCGACCATACCGTGTCCGGCAGCCGCGGGACATAAAGCGGGATACGAATGCGACCGGGCAGGCGCTTCTTCGCCCGTCGCCTGAGATTCAGGCCCATCAGGCAATACACACGATAGATCCGCTTGTGGTTCCACGTGCGGCCCTCGCGCCGGAGCAGCTTCCGGCACTTCCAGAAGCCGCGGCCGGGCCGGTGCTCAACCAGCCCGGCAAGCGCCGCAATGACCTCCGCGTCCCTCACCCTCCAGTCCGCCGGCGCCCGGTACCAGGCCGAACGCGACAGCCCCGCACAGCGGCAACCCGCCGCCGCTCCCAGTCCCTCTTTCTCTATCAGATATGCCGCCGCCGCCCGCCTGGCTGACGGCGTCATAGCTTTTTTGCGATCAGCGCCCTCATCGCGTCGTTCTCGCGTGCCAGCTCCGCATACATTCGCTTGAACTGCGACAACTCTGCTTCCAGTTCCCTGACCCGCCTAAGATCAGAAGCCTCCATGCCTCCATACTTCGATTTCCACTTGTAATACGTCTGATCAGAAATGCCGTGCTTGCGGCAGATCTCCCTGACCTTAAACCCCTGATCGGCTTCCTTCAGGATCGCCACGATCTGGGTCTCACTAAATCTTGACTTTCTCATCCGATTCCTCCATCTCTTATGATGGCAGAAAATCTCTACTCTTGATGTGTCCACTTTTTAGGGAAGCTTACGTGAAGACCGGGGCTAAGATACGGCCGTCCCGACGGGACTCGTTGAGTCTGGCAAGTCCTCCGGTGTTTCTGGTTGAAGTGCAGGTTGCAAGTCGGGTTGAGGGCGAGCT
>JAHEBQ010000102.1 GCA_024642205.1 Planctomycetaceae bacterium
GACATCCTGCTGCGCCTTTAATCACGAGTCTGTTCAGGCTGTTCGTCCGTCCAAATTCGGGCCAAACCGGGGAGTTGGATTTTTTGATTCACACGATCGTGTATCCACGGATTGGACATGTGCCGCGACCCGTTGTCGTCGAAGTTGATGTTTCCGGAAATCCCGTCTCGGAGTTCGTTCGGATGCTCGTCATCACCAACTTGTATTTTGGCAAGATCACCGATGAATTGGTGGGTTCACCCAAGTCAGGTGATTGTGATCGGATGGCCGATTGGTTTGAGGCAAGTTTTTCCTTACGATGAAGAAATAAATCAATTCACTTCAAAAACAGGACTGCTGAGCTATGTCTGATGCTTATATCATCTCGGGTGTTCGAACGCCGATTGGGTCATTCCTGGGCGGTTTCGCGACGCTTTCGGCCACGGATTTGGGTGGCGTCGTCGTCAAAAGCGCGATTGCTCACTCGAATGTCCCAGTTGACAGGATTGACGAAGTCATCATGGGCAACGTGATCGGTGCTGGAGTCGGTCAAGCTCCTGCGAGGCAAGCGGCGCTCAAAGCCGGTTTACCTGCCACGATTGCAGCCGTCACAGTGAATAAAGTATGTGGCTCGGGCTTGAAAGCCGTTATGCTTGCCGGTCAAGCGATTCGTTGTGGTGACGCTGTTGCGATCGTCGCCGGCGGCATGGAAAACATGTCGGCCGCGCCGCATCTTGCCAAAGGCCTGCGAGCCGGGATAAAGCTTGGTGACATCTCCTTGATTGATGCAATGGTTGCCGACGGATTGACCTGTTCTTTCGAATCCTGCCACATGGGATTGCACGCCGAGCACATCGCCAGGAAGTTTGGCGTTTCGCGTCAGGACCAGGACCAGTTTGCTTTGTTGAGTCAACAGCGTGCGGCCAAGGCAATCGCCGACGGGGTGTTCGCCAATGAAATCGTGCCCGTGACGGTCCAGCATCGAAAAGGCGAAACGTTGATCGAGGTCGACGAAGGATGTCGGCCTGACACGACGATGGAAGGTCTGGCCGGATTGCGACCGGTTTTTGATCGCGAAGGAACGGTGACTGCCGGGAACGCTTCGATCCTGTCCGATGGCGCGGCTGCGGTGGTCGTCGCTGACGAGGCGACTGCCGCCTTGGCCCCCTGGAAGTTCAGGATTCTGGCCAGCCATACATCCGGCACCGAGCCCAAGGATTTGTTCATCGCTCCAGTGGAAGCTGTCAACGGCGCCCTGGCCAAAGCGAATTTGACCACGGACGATATCGATTTATTCGAGATCAACGAAGCATTTTCCAGCCAGATGGTGGCTTGCAGGAACGAATTGAAGCTTGATAACGAGCGACTCAATATCTACGGCGGAGGAATTTCGCTGGGCCATCCAATCGGAGCCAGCGGCGCACGTGTGCTGGTCACGCTGATGCACGCGTTGCTTCGAACGGGAAAAAAACGGGGTGTCGCAAGTTTGTGTTTGGGCGGCGGGAACGCGGTCGCAATGGTGATCGAGGCTTGCTGACGCGGATTGTAAACGAGCGTGGCAGGAAATTCTGGATTCGAAATCTGGAATCCTGAAAACTGAAATCGGATAACTGAAAACAACCCTTGGACCCAAACATGGATTCACTCCTGACGGATATCGCCGACTACATTCATTCCTTCGAAATATCCAGTGAGTTGGCATATGAGACTGCACGACACTGCTTGATGGACAGTCTTGGCTGTGGATTCCTGGCGCTTGCCTATCCGCAGTGTCGCAAGTTACTTGGGCCGATTGTGCCAGGTGCTTCGATGTCCGGTGGCTGCCGTGTTCCCGGAACCAACTTGGAGCTTAATCCTGTCAAAGCGGCATTTGACATTGGCACGATCGTTCGCTGGCTCGACTTCAACGATACGTGGCTGGCGGCGGAATGGGGGCATCCTTCTGACAATCTCGGAGCGATCCTGGCGGTGGCCGACTATCAAAGCCGGGTGCATGGCGAGCCGATCACGGTCCGTGAGATCCTGACGTCGATGATCAAAGCCCATGAAGTTCAAGGAATTCTCGCACTCGACAATTCGTTCAATCGGGTCGGCCTGGATCACGTCCTCCTGGTTCGCGTCGCCAGTACTGCCGTTGCCAGCAGGATGTTGGGCTGCAACTATGACCAGACTGTCAACGCGCTTTCTCATGCCTGGATCGACGGTGGTGCATTACGGACGTATCGGCATGCTCCCAATACCGGTTCGCGGAAAAGTTGGGCGGCGGGTGATGCGACCAGCCGCGCGGTTCGACTTTCGTTGATCGCCAAGACGGGCGAAATGGGATACGCCACGGCGTTGTCTGCACCCCGCTGGGGGTTCTGCGACGTTCTGTTTGGAGGCCAGCCAGTTACAATGGCCCGCCAGCTCGACTCGTATGTAATGGAGAACATCCTGTTCAAGATATCCTTCCCTGCAGAGTTTCACGCCCAGACCGCTGTCGAATGTGCATTGACATTACATCCGAGTGTTATCGGGCGGCTGGACGAGATTGAAAAAATTGAAATGGAAACTCAGGAACCGGGTGTTCGGATCATCGATAAATCGGGGCCGCTCAAGAATTTCGCCGATCGTGATCATTGCCTGCAATATATGGCCGCGGTCGGTTTGATTTTTGGAGAGTTGACCGCAGAGCATTATACCGATGCCATTGCTTCGGATCCGCGGATTGATGCGTTGCGGGCCAAAATGGTCGTCCGGGAAAATGAGTCATTCACGAAGGATTATTACGATCTGGAAAAACGCGCGATCGGAAACAGTATTCAAATTCATTTTAGCGATGGCACTTCCACAGAACGGGTCGAAGTCCAATACCCCATCGGGCATCGCCGTCGTCGCGCCGAAGGCATCCCGGTCCTGAAAACGAAATTCAGAAACAGCTTGAACGACGTTTACTCTCCCCGGCAGCGAGAGTCGATTTTGTCCCTGTTTTCGGATTCGGACAGCCTCGACAAAACCCCGGCCAGCGAATTTCTGGACGTATTGGTCAAACAAGGCGCTGACGTTGGGCAGATGCTGGCTTAGATAACTGATGACAAATCGACCTGCAACTCGTACAATTCCGGGCTTGTTGCACTTACTCAATCAAAGAAGAAACCATGACGGTTGAACAGCAATTTTCCACGGTTCGAACTGATATTTCTGGTCACTTGATTCAAGACCTCGTGATGAAATTCGGGACCCCCACCTACGTTTATGACGCGCAGACCGTTCGAGATCGGATTGAGCAACTGCGGCAGTTTGATGTCATTCGATATGCACAAAAAGCCAATTCGAATATTGGCGTGCTGGACCTGGTTCGCAAAAACGGAGTGGTTGTCGACGCGGTCAGTTCGGGTGAAGTCTTTCGGGCAGTATCAGCCGGGTTCGACTACGATGGCGAGCCGGATCCGATCGTATATACGGCTGATATCTTCGATCGTGAAGCGCTTGACCTGGTGGTCGAAAAGGGAATCCACGTCAATGTCGGGTCGCCGGACATGATCGAACAGTATGGCCAACGTGTTCCCGGTGGCGAAATCACCCTGCGGATCAACCCCGGGTTCGGGCACGGCCATAGTGCCAAGACAAACACGGGCGGCGAATCTTCCAAGCATGGGATCTGGCATGAGCAGCTCGAGGATTGCCTTGCATTGGCAGCCAAGTTTGATGTCTCCGTTACCGGTCTGCACATGCACATTGGCTCTGGGACGGATTTTGAGCATCTGTCCCAAGTCTGCGATGCGATGCTCCAAACGGCGCTTCGGGTCGGCGACACGATCAAGATGATCAGCGCCGGCGGTGGGCTGCCGACACCTTACCGCGATTCCGATGTTGGCTTGGACGTTGATCGGTATTATCAGCTTTGGAACAGGACACGTAAACAACTGGAAGCGGGGTTTGGCCACGCCGTCAGCCTGGAAATTGAGCCAGGTCGGTTCCTGGTCGCGGAAAGTGGATTTCTGTTAACGGAGATTCGAGCAATCAAGAAAATGGGACGCAACCTGTTTTACCTGGTTGATGCAGGGTTCAATAATCTGGCGCGGCCGATCCTTTACGGGGCTTACCATCCGATGTCGATCGCTTTCAAAGGCGAACCCACCCACGAAACCCAGGATGTGATTGTGGGTGGCCCGCTCTGTGAATCGGGGGATATTTTCACGCAACAGGAGGGCGGGTTTGTATGTTCGCGTGAACTGCCGGTTGCCACGGTCGGAGATTATCTGGTGATCGAATGCGCGGGTGCCTACGGGTATGTAATGAGTTCGAATTATAATAGCAAGCCATTTTCGGCAGAGGTGTTGATTGATGGCGACAAAACTCACCTGATTCGCAAGCGACAATCGCCGGCAGACTTGATCCGGGGAGAAGTGATTCCTGATTGAACACGGATGGCAGCGATCCCTCGCCGCGGTTATTCGTCTTCCTGTTCCACCGAGCGAATCGCCGAAAGAAACTGGTTGCAGCTTTCCATCCGCTTGTTCACGTCGGGTTCAATGCACTTGTGAATTGCAGCGGCAAGTTTCTTGTTCAATTCCGGCCGATGATCCAGAATCGGAGTGACCTCCGACGTATCGTGGGCCAAGGCGGCTTGTCCCGTCGTGTCCGTTGAACGCCACGGGTGTTCGAAGGTCAAAAAGCGATAAACGGTGACTCCGAATGCAAACACATCCAGTCGTTTGTCAGTTGCACGGCGGCGCACAATTTCGGGGGCCATGTATTGAGGCGTACCGGTTCGGTTCCCTGGCAGTCGGTACGGGGGTTCATCGGGAACGGTCAAACCAAAGTCAATCAGTTTCAGCCAGGTGAAATCCTTGTAACAAATAAAGTTCCGGGGGCAAACATCGCGGTGAATAAACCCGCAATCGTGTACTGCTTGTATCGCTTCCGCCATTTCCCTGATCAGTTTCATCCGGTTCGGAAAGATGCTCGCATCCTGTTTCCGAATCGAAACATCCAGTCCCGGTCCATTGATGTACTCCATCATGATGTACTGTTGGCCGGTCGTCGTTACGCCGTACTCGTAGGTTTCGACGATGTAGGGATGCTTGATTTGGAGCGCGATTTCGCCTTCGTTGGGCTTGTTCAAGCCTTTGAATCGAGCGTTAAAGTAGGCCGTTTTTTCTTCGTCCAGGAACTTGATGCCAAACAATTTCTTGGAGCCGATTTCCTGAGCGACGTGGAATTTGGACATCGTTCCGGTAAAGGCATGCCGATCGAGCCGAAACCGGGCGGATACATCCAGCGGCTCCTTCCGTGCCTGGCTCTTTTTGCCAAAGAATTTGTCCAGGATGCCCATGAAGAGTGGTCGCTGTTAAGTGCCTGTTGGTGTCCGGTTCATCGAAGCAAGCGTTTCGAAGGCGCGTCGAGTCGACGACTATTTGCCGCAATAGTCAATGGTCCGCGCGATCTCGGTTTTGAGTTTCGCCCGATTCACGATCCGGTCGATGAAGCCATGCTTCAGCAAAAACTCACTCGTTTGAAAACCGTCAGGAAGTTCAATCCGAATTGTGGCTTTGATTGTTCGCGGTCCAGCAAATCCAATCAGTGCTTTGGGTTCGGCAAACACAACATCGCCCAGAGAAGCGAAACTGGCGGCCACGCCACCCATCGTCGGGTTCGTCAGGACGGAAATGAAGAGACCCCCCTTTTCGTCGTACCGGGCCAACGCAGCAGACACCTTCGCCATCTGCATCAACGATAGAATGCCTTCGTGCATCCGGGCTCCGCCACCAGATCCGCTGATAATGATCAATGGCAGGCTCTGTTCGGTCGCCCTTTCGACAAGCCGAGTTAACCGTTCACCAACGACCGACCCCATACTGCCCATGATGAACTGTGAATCGGTAACGCCAATTGCGACGCGACGAGCCCGAATCATGCCGCAACCCGTAATCGCTGCGTCTGAAAGCCCGGTTTTCTTTCGCTCGTCAATCAACCGGTCCGGATAGGCACGGCTGTCGCTGAAACCCAGCGGATCACCTGACATCAGGTTGCCATCCCATTCTTCAAACGTGCCTGCGTCGAGAACCTGATCGATTCGCTGATGGGCAGAAACGTACATGTGATGATCACACGACGGGCAGACCCGTAGGCGCTTTTCCGCTTCCTTGTTGAAGACAGGCGATTTACAACCCGGACACTGGATCCATGTGCCTTCGGGAATGTTTCGTTTTTTTCTTCCAGTCACAATCGTCCGCGTTTGAGACATCGTTTGTTCCAGTCTGTGGCCGGACTTCGATCCGCCAGATAATTCCCCACCCACCAAGTATGTATTGTCGCATAAAGTGGCTATGGGGTTCAACAGCTGAAATGATGTTAATTTATCTCGGGACCCGACTATTCGTAATAACTGGGGCCATTCGCCCTCGTTCCGGGGGTGTTGATCGGTCCTCCTCTGGCAAACCGTACCGGTCCTGCCAGCCGCCTATCACCGTTGCCGGTATCGCCCTACAACTAGGTGATGACTCGAACCTGGTTTTCGTTAATCGCAAGGGTCCACCCTGATTTTGGGTAGTTGTCCTCACGCGGCGAACCGGGTTCGCTGTCAACGCTATTCCAGAGATCCAGCCATTTGATCCGCCCATGACCTCCATCGAAGAAGCCTATTGCCCCGAAGCATTCCGCCGACAAGGACACGCAATTGTCGAGATGCTCGCCGATCGCCTTTCCCAGTCGATTTCCGGAAAACAGGCCCAGGTCGTTGAGTTGACCGATCCCGCCACAGCGATGTCGGAGATCCATGATTTGTTTAGCCGTTTCACAGCATCGGATGGAAATGACCTTACGGAGCTGTTTTCATCCATTTATTCACGATCGATTCGATTGCATCACCCACGGTACCTGGGGCACCAGATCAGCCCGCCTTTGCCCGTGTCGGCATTGGCTTCGCTGATGAGCGATCTGTTGAACAACGGGATGGGCGTTTTCGAAATGGGAATCGGCGGGACCGTTGCCGAACGGTTTGTAATCAAATCCCTGGCAAAAAAGATTGGTTTCGGGGAGCATGCCGATGGGTTTCTTACTTCGGGAGGGACGCTCGGCAACCTGACGGCATTATTGGCCGCGCGACGCGCCAAAGCCCAAAACGACGTTTGGAAAAACGGGTCCGGAAACAGGCTGGCATTGATGGTTTCCGATCAAGCCCATTATTGCATTGATAAAGCGGCCCGCGTAATGGGGTGGGGAGATGAAGGAATTCTCCTGATTCCAAGCGGCAACAGTTTTTCCATGGACGTGACCGCTTTGGAAGGCAAATTCGCCGCGGCGAGAGCCAAGGGGCTGGAAGTCATTGCCGTTGTCGGGAGCGCCTGCTCGACGGCAACTGGGTCGTTTGACGATCTGGGCGCCATTAGCGCATTCTGCCAATCACATGATCTCTGGTTTCATGTGGATGGCGCTCACGGGGCGGCGACCGTTTATTCGAGTGAATTCCGTGATCGGGTTGAAGGGATCCATCTGGCCGACAGCGTTACGATGGATTTTCACAAGCTGTTGATGACCCCGGCGCTGGCTACGGCAGTCGTTTTCCGGGAAGGTCGATTCGCGGCTCAGAATTTTGCCCAGAAAGCAGACTATCTTTGGAAAGACGCTCATCAGGAAGACGAATGGCACGATTTGGCTCGGCGAACGTTTGAATGCACCAAATCGATGGTGTCGCTCAAGGTGTTTACGATTCTGGCAATGTACGGAGAAGCCATTTTCGAACAAAATGTCACCACACTCTATCGGTCGGCAATTTTGTTTGCTGAATTGATCGACACGCAGCCAGACTTTGAGCTGGCCACGACACCCCAGTCGAACATCGTCTGTTTTCGTTACACAACGCCGCGAGCAGAAGTCGATCTCAATGAATTAAATCGTACCGTGCGAGCCAGGTTGATTGCCGACGGTGAGTTTTATCTGGTTCAAACCGTGATCAACGAAACGGCGTGGCTGCGCTGCACCGTCGCCAACCCGTTTACCCGGCGCGAGCATTTTACGCAACTCTTGGAGACGGTGAGGCGCGTGGCCAGGGAAATCGTGGGTTAGCGTCATGGTACGCATGTCAAAGAGTCGATGGTGACTGTCCAACACAACATGCCATTCGAAAAGCAAACTCCGAACTGGGCGGGTGAAACGAAGCGTCAGTCTGGATTACCCATTACCGGCTGGAAACCCGATTCGTTTGCAGTTTGTTATGGGGCCGGTGCCAAATCGTCGCGTGGCCCAACCACGAGTGTCATGTTTTCATCCAGCGGATAAGCGTTTAATGCTTCGTTGATTTGATCAAGTGTCAGCGATTCGTAAGTCGCAGCGATCTCCGCGACCGTCTTGTACGGTTGTTCACACAGCCATTGCGAGCCGATTGAAAACATCCGGTTGTTGGTACGTTCACTGGCCAGAACAATATGGGATTCGATTTTCCGTTTTGCCAGATCCAGTTCTTTTTGCGTGATTCCCTCTTCGCGAACCTGGCGCTGAAGCCGAGTCAGTCGCTCGAGGTTCGACTGCGCTTCCTCCGGTGCGCAACAGATATAAGTCATGATCGAGCCGCTGCCCTGGTAATCATAGGCACCCATTCCAGCTGACTCGGCAAGTCCCGAATCAAGAAATTCCCAGTATAGCCGGCTACCACTGTCATCGCCGATGATCGCCGACATGACCGACGTCGCGTACCGGATCTCTTCTTCACTCGACGGACCTTCCGCCAGTTGCAAGATGTATTGTTGATGCGAATTCGGTTTGTGCATCGAAACGAAACCCTTGCGGTATTCAGCCTTCGCCTTGCTGCGGCCCGGGGCAAACTTCTTCCAGTGGCCGCAACACCGTTCAAGGTCCTCAACCAGTTTTTCAAAATCGACGTTGCCGGCACCCGCGAAACAGATATTGGACGGGCAGTACCTTTGCTCGAAATAATCCAGCATTCCTTCAGGAGTCAAAGCCGAAACAGTTTCCACAGTCCCGAGTACAGAATGTCCCAGCGGATGGTCACCGAAAAACTCGGCCATGATCCGCTCGTATCCGCCATAGGGCGGCTGGTCATCGTACATCTTGATCTCTTCGATAATGACCTGTTTTTCTGTTTCGAAGTCTTCTTTTCGAAGCGACGGTCGCATCAAATCGCTGAGCAGGTCGACAACCGGAGTCTGAAACTCGGGCAGTACGGACGCATGATATATCGTACTTTCCTCGCCCGTCCGCGCGTTGCTTGACGATCCCATTTCATCGAGTTCAAGATTCACCTGGGCAGCAGATCGATTGGGTGTTCCTTTGAACACCATGTGCTCCAGGAAGTGGCTTACTCCACCGACCTCCTGTGTTTCATCGCGTGCGCCAGTCCGCACAAAAAAACCAAAGGCTGACGTATAGGCCTGTGGGTTGCACTCAACCAGAACTTCGAGTCCGTTGTCAAGCCGGTGTTGCAGATATTCCATTCGCTTTGAACTCCAGAGGTTGAGGCCCCAACGTCACGATGTCAAAATCGCAAGGTGGATTGTCCGCAAGGTATTCGTTGATCGACTCGATCGTGAGTCCATTGATTTTCTCGTTGACTTCATCAAGTGTACGAACTCGACCCAGATGAAACCAGTCGCCGGCAATTGAGCCAGCCCGGCCGCGGCAGGATTCCTGTTGCATCACCATCCCGCTGCGAATCTGGACTTTCAGCCGACGAAGTTCGTCTTCGTGAATTCCGCCAGCAAGTTTTTGTAGCTCTTCAATAATTACATCCAGCGTTTCCTGGGCACGCTCATTCGTGGTTCCGGCGTAACAAAGAACGGCTCCTTTGTCCTTCAGCGTGTTGCACGAGGCAAATACCGTATAACACAATCCACGTTTTTCCCGGACTTCGGTGAATAGCCGCGAACTCATCCCACCACTCAGTACGCCGATTGCACCGCGGTTCAAGTAATAATCTTCGTGCGAATAAGCCACCCCCGGAAACGCAATCGCAATGTGGGTTTGCTCGCTGTCATGTGCAATGTGGTCAATGCCGTGTGCCGCCGGCACAAGCTCAATCGCGGGTTCCGGCTTTGGTTCCCAATCATCAAACAACCGGCCAACGTGTGACTTCAGTGACGCCCAATCCAGTTTTCCAGCGCAGGCAATGATCAAGCCATTGGGGCGATAGTGGGTCGCATAAAATTGACGAATGTTATCGAGCGTGATCGATTCGACGGTCTCAAGCAAGCCTTCACAACTGCGTCCATCGGTTGACCCGTAGAAATTCATTCGAACCTTCTGGAGGGCCCGTTGAGCCAGGTCATCTCGCAGTGCGGCAATATCCTGGAAGCAGACCATTCGCCCGTCTTCAAGCTGATCTTCAGGGAAAGTCGGCCGGCGGATCACATCGGCGTAAACCGCCAACGCATCGTTCAACTGGGCAGCTTGCATCGCACCACTGAAATTCGTGTTGTACAGCGAAGCAGACGACGAGTAGTCGACACCCAGGGACTCAAGTGCCTCGATGTACTCCCGGCTGTTGTAGGCTCCACATCCACGCTGCACCATTTCACACACGAAATTGGCGACGCCCAACTGCTGTTGGGGATCAAAACGACACCCTCCGGGTACCGCAATTGAAAACGCGGCCGATTCAAGCCACGGCATCGGTTGCGCAACCAAGGTCAAACCGTTGTCGTAAGTGTGATGCAAAATCTGCTGTTCCATCGTCGTCCGAACCGTAAAGTGTTTTCGAAAAAACCATTCTAGGCCGGATTCCTTCGACGCGAAGTGGGCTACCGGCCGCGAGGTTGGGAAACCACGCAGGAAGGTGACCCTGGACGGTATCATACCTCGATTTGGATCGGCGAATCCCGCCAGCGAATCCCGCCAGCGAATCCCGCCAGCGAATCCCGCCAGCGAATCCCGCCAGCGGATCCGGGTAAAATGAACAATGAGTTTCCGATCGCGAGTCAGGTCAGGCACGAACCGGCATGGGGCTCAGTCTGAGGGCGCGCCCATGCCCGTTTTCGCATCTTATGGCCATACGGCTGAGGTCGTTTACCCGTCTGCCAGTGCCTGTCGAAGAATCTCAACCGGATGCAAGGCGACTCTTCCCGTGCCATCCGAAATCTGGTGCCGGCAACTGGTTCCGCTGGCAGCGACCAGAACATCATCTGCCTCCGCTCGAATCGTCGGAAACAGGACAAGCTCGCCAATCTGCATCGACAACGCGTAATGCTCGGACTCGTATCCAAATGAACCCGCCATGCCGCAACAACCCGATGGTATCAGCCTAACTCGATATCCTTTGGGTATTTGCAGGATTCGGACGGTCGGCTTGAGCGACGCCAGCGCCTTTTGATGACAATGCCCGTGCAACCGAATGACCTGCTCGTTTTCCCGAAACAGACTTGAGTTCAACACTCCGCGGTCCAGTTGTTGCTCAATAAACTCGTCGATCATCAATGCATGTTTGGCTAACGATCGGGCCTGTTCGCGCAAAGCCGGCTCAACGAGGACCGGGTATTCATCGCGAAAACTCAGAATTGCCGAGGGCTCGATACCGATCAATGGACTCTCACGATCAATCATGGGAGCCAGTGAACGGACATTCTCTTCCGCCATCCGGCGGGCCTGGCGAAGCAAGCCCTTGGACATCGCTGCCCGGCCACTTTCGACGTGGTACGGAATCTCGACCGAAAAACCGAGCCGTTCAAGCAGTTCCACGGCGGCAATTCCGATCGGCGTGTCGTTGTAGTTGGTGAATTCGTCGCAAAACAGGTAGACTTTGCCATGAGTTCCAGCCTTGGCGTGGGGAATGTGTCGTTGGAACCACCGCTGTAACGTCTGTGGCTGAATTCGAGGCAATGAGCGTTCGGTGGCAAATCCGGCAAATCGCTTGATGATGGATGCGGTAGCCGGGAAACGAATCAGCCAGTTGAAAAACCAGGGGATCCGCGCGGCCAGTTTCATGTGCCGGCTGAAATTGGCGATCCGTTGCGTTCTCCGGGGGACTCCATGAACGTCGTAGTAGCCTTGCAGGAACTCGGCTTTCATCTTGGCAACATCGACGTTCGACGGGCACTCTCGTTTGCAGCCTTTGCAGGACAGGCACAAATCCATCACCTGCTTCAAATCTTCATTGTCAAAGGGATGTTGTTCGTTAGTCGGATCGGTCAAAACCCGGCGGAGCATGTTGGCTCGGGCCCGAGTCGAATCCGATTCCTCCCGTGTCGCCATGTAGGAGGGACACATCGTACCGCCGGCCAGCTGGGTTTTGCGACAATCACCTGAACCATTGCAAAGTTCGGCGGCGCGAACCACTCCCTGCTCCGGACTGAAATCAAAAACCGTCTTGATTTCCCGGGTCCGTTTCCCTGGCTGATATCGAAGCTGGGTGTTCATCGGCGGTGTGTCGACGATCTTGTTGGGGTTGAGGACGTTTCCCGGGTCCCAGATTCGTTTGATTTGATGAATTAATTCGTAGTTCTTTTCCCCGATCATTCTCCGAAGAAATTCACCGCGCAATCGTCCATCTCCGTGTTCCCCGCTGAGTGAACCGCGGTACTTCTTGACCAGATCCGCAACGGCCGATGCGACTTTTCGGAAGGTCTGAACGCCCGAATCGGTTTTCAGGTTCAAAATCGGTCGCAAGTGAATTTCGCCTGAGCCCGCATGGGCGTAATGAACGCACTGCAGGCCAAACCGTTCGTCCAGAATCTGGTTGAATTCTTCGATGAAAGACGGTAAGTCCGTGACGGCAACGGCGGTGTCTTCGATTACGGCAACCGGTTTTTCGTCACCTGGAATATTGGCGACAACCCCCAGTCCCGACTTTCGCAGCTCCCAAACGTCTTTCGTTGCGTCGCCGACGACCACGGGATAAGCAAAACCGAGATTCAAGGTACGCATTTCAGTTTCCAGCCTTGACGCAACTTCGTGAACCTCGGATTCGGACTGACCGCGAATTTCCGTTACCAGAATCGCGGCGGGATGGCCGATGACGAACGAGGTGTGTTCCGTTTGTTCCAGGTTGCGTGCGGCCCCTTCGAGGATGAAGTGATCGATCAGTTCAACCGCGTAAGGTGCGTGCTTGACCGCCAACAATGTTGCTTTGAGGGCCTGATCGATGCTCTCGAAGTGGGCACATTGCAAAGCCGAAACCGGCGGTGGAAGAGGGATGCACTTGAGTTTGATCTCCGTGGCAAAAAACAATGTTCCCTCAGAGCCGGCCAATAATCGGCAAAAATTGAACCGACGATCGCTGGCGTCATCAAATACGTCTGCGTCCATGAGCAGGTCTACGGCGTAACCGGTGTTGCGGCGCGCGATTTCCGGCTTCGGGAACTCCCGTCGGATTTCTTCGCGAACATGGGATTGACCGAGCAGATCCCGAATCCCACGGTAAATGCTGGCTTCGAATGATTCATCCGCCGGGTTGCACTTTTCTTCAAACTCCTCAACCCCGAGTTCGCCGAAGCTGGCTCGGCTACCATCCGACAGAAAACCGTGGAGTTCCATGACATGCTCCCGGGTGCTTCCG
>JAHEBQ010000103.1 GCA_024642205.1 Planctomycetaceae bacterium
CATTGCCGTCTTGGGGAAAAGCAGAAGTCGTGTCCGGACCGAGATCGATTAATTTAACTCGATATCGAACGCTGAGTTCAGGCGGCGGCGGATAAGTTACTGGTTCATCCCCACCTCCACCATTTCCACCACCTCCTTTGCCGTTTCCATTGCCATTGCCCTGAGCCATGGCCGGCGAAACTATAAGAAGGCAGGCGACGATTGCAAAACAAAAGGCAACTATTCGAAAACTGTGACATTTCATGATCGTTTCTCCGCATCGCTCGCGATAAAATGAAAGCAACGGCTTCGGGCGCGCGAACGTCTCGCTCGAGGTTGTGCTGGGGCGGGTGAGACTTCAAGTTGCTGCCTGGGCTCACCCGCCCGTTTTTGATTGTTGACCTTCGTGTCGTCGTATTCGTGCAATGGTTGCGTTGCCAGCGACGATCGTAGATTCTCAGATTCGGGCGGGTTGTCACCGAAATTATTGGTCCGTCGATTTGCCGAGTTCACAGAACTGAACTTTGGGGTTCCCAATCTCAAGTGCCAAATCAACTCGTCTCAGACTTGACGTGACTTTCGTTGAATCTGGGTTTCTCCATTTTTTCCGGGCTCTTCGCCTAAATCGATTACTTCAGGGGCTAGGCACTGGACTCAGAACAAAACCGCGTTCCCCATCCGCAGTGGAAATCCACCCGCAGATGGTTCCGAACCCCGTGGCGTCGCGATCCGTGATGTGTTTGGCAAATACATAATCCGATAATAGCCACTGATCCAGATCGGCAGGTAGTCCGGTGATTAAATCATCGAGGTCAAAGTAACCGTATTCGTCCATATGTAAAAATGCACCATTGGACGATGAAATAGAACCGATTACATCGCCCTTTGACGTCAACTCGCCGTTGGAGTTGTGCGTAACTGAGTTAATCGCCACGCCCACGGAATCATCCTGCTGAAGTACTTCCACAGACGTCGAATATCGAATCGCACTCAAAAGGTAGCTGCCGCGCTTTTTCCGTTGGGTACTGCTGGGAAAGTATCCCGAGTTGTTAATGTTCTGGATTTCGCCCAGGTCATCGAAATATTCCACCTCGTAAGTATTTTCTGGCGTTGCTCCCAATGAAAGTCGGAAGGCACCTGTTCCGACTACCTGTCGGCGATCGTTGATTGCCGTAGCCCAACTGCCATCAACGAGCACGTCAAACAGCTGGCCATCTGCCGTGTCCACGAAAACTCGACATTGGTAAATAACGTCGGGTCCGCTCACGGATGTAGAGTTTTGGTAGTAAACGACATCTCCCGCCTCGTTAATGGGATCGTTCCAGGCGGCAGGATGATCATCGTCGTTGAAGGTTTGCATCAGTTCCGCGTCGCCCAGTGTGGGATCGTACCGAAACGCGACGAGTTGCGATGTGGATAGATTCTGAGCGGTGCCCGCGATCTGCCCGGACTCGTTGATTCCGCGGGCAGAGGTAAGCACCCAACCCTCCGGGACATTGGCAACATGATTGAGGTTCACAACTCCCGAACCGGCTTGCCAAACCATGGCATTTTGCACGTTGTTAGTATCGACGGTGTAACCAACGACGGTCCCCGATCCATTCATATTGAAGACCACGGTAGTCTGGTCCGCAGCACCAAAGAGGGTTAGCTGATATTCGACGGGTGCGGATGGCGGATCACCGCCACCTCCGTCTCCACCATCACCTCCTCCTTTTTTGCCCTTTCCTTGTGCAAACAAGGCATTCGTTGAGAGCGCGAACAACAGCACAGCGGTGCAAACGATCGTGAACAAACGGAAACGATTGGTCTTCATATTGGAACTCCTTTTTATTCGCGATAAACTAAGTAGGAAACGCACCCCGGGCGCGCGAACGGTTCGCCCGGTGTCGTTCTTGGGGCGGGTGAGATTTCGAGTTAGCGCTTTGGGCTCACCCGCCCGTTTATTTCGGTGGCCAATCTGGGAATGAAAGTAATCGGAACGTCACTTGTTTCCACAATCTGCTTGGCTTTGCTCGTTGGCTTGCTTGGTTCATTCGATGATGCGCTCGTCCTGTCCGATGAATTTATTTGCCATTCTCGTCTTCCAACAATTGCGACAGGCTTTCGAATTGGGGCAAATCTCTGACCGGATCAAAGTCAACATTTTTTAATAAGAAGCTCAGTTGTTGACGCTTCAGTTTTTCTTCTTGGTCCAGTATTTGTTGCAGTACCGCCGACGTCTTGTCACAAATTTCTGTGACCAATTCGTCCTGACTTTTTTTGACCAGAGTTTCGTCAGCTCGAACACTTCCCAGACATCGCGAAAATCCACGAACAATTTCGAGTAGATCGTTACTTTCGAGAGTTTCCTGGATGGTCGATTTTTCCAATTCTTTGACAACAGCTTCGTATTCACCCGCAGAAAGCAGCGAGTCGAGTTTCTGCTGGCGATAGTTTACCTTGGCCGCTGGGTCAAGCACTTCCAGCTTCCCAAGACTACTTGCTGCTAATTTGTGGCGATTCAACCGAGCCGCTACTTTCGCGCTAGTTTGCAAAGTGTTTTTCAAAAATGCTTTCGCCATTGGATTTTGTGGCTGAACACCAAGTATCGCGTTAAGCCTGTGTTCAGCAGAGTCCAGCAACGGCAAGCATTCAATCAGCGTCTCCGAATGATCGTCGGCGGAGGTCAAATCGAGAGCGACCATTGCCTGGTTGCATTCGCACCCAGCCCAGGCGGTGAGGTTGAATAAATCATTGGGTGCCTTGGTTGCCACGAGAGCACGGAAATTTGATTCCGCTATCCATGTTTCGCGTGCTTGAAGTAGCTCGTCCGACATGGCGAATAGCAATGCCAGTTCTTTGAGATACCCTGCAATTAATCTGGCCTGGGGTAATGACTCGTCGATTTCGTAGCAAGCCTTCAATCTTTGAATCTGTTGCTGCAAAAGCTGTATTCGCAATTTCGGTTTGTGATGTTTCGCATAAAGTTTTGAAAGCTTGGATACGGACTCATCGGTAGCAACATGGCTCGGCCCCAGTGCTTTGAGTTGCAAGTCAAGTTCTTGCTCGTGAAGCTTAATTTGTTCGTCATGGCGATCGAGTTCCTCGAGCACGATTCCGTACCAGTTGAGAATCTGGCGTCTCGTAGGATTCGCCGGGCTCAGAGCTCGACGGGCACCGGAAACTAGTTCACTCAATTCCGAAAACGCTGCTTCCGGTCCCTTTAGCTCATTAATCAATACCGCATTCTTGAATCGACAGGAAATCGAACGCCAGTCATCTTCGCCGAGAATGCGGAGATGTTCTTGATAGATGGATTGAGCCATTTCAAGCCCATCTTCTTTACGGCCTTGAAGGAATATTGAGTTGGCGATATGACTTTTAGTCACGAGAGTTTCCGGATGATTCAGACCAAGGGACGATTGTTCCATCGAAAGTGTTCTACGAAATATGCTTTCCGCTTCGGAATGACGATGTTGCATCGCACAACGTATTCCGTATCCCTTCAAGAGCTTTATCGTTGCTGGATGGTTTTCGCCAAGTATTTCAGCAAACTGGTCTCGTGCGTCGAGGTAAAGTTGCTCTGCTTTATCGTATTGACCCAATCCGCCATATGCAGAGGCCGATACAGCGATGGTTCTCAGTGTCAGTTGATGATCGGCGTCGAGAGTTTGGTCGCAATTGGCCAGAATATTCTCACAAATCTTCAACGCAGCATCAGGGTTCTCCAAGTGAACCAGAATTTCAGCCAATTGCCATTTGGATTTGAGCGTAAGTGGTGACGCAACGCCAAACTTTGAACTGCAAGTAACCACAATATCCTCCAGTTTCCGCCGAACACTTTCGTAATGACCCTCGTCATGCATGACTAACAAAAGGGACAACTCTGTCTCTACGGATTTTTCAGAATCGTGGCCAATGTGTTGGCGGTAAATTTCTAATGATTTCTGGAGATGTTCCTCTGCCTTGTCTGAATCGCCAAGTGACCGATACGCCTCTCCGATCAATCTTCGAATCGCAGCTTTTACAAGTGGCTGGCTGCCGAACCGATGCTCAATTTGAGTACTGGCTCGGTCCATCACTTCGCGAACCTTGAGATCGCGATCCGGTTGCGCATCAGGATCAGCATTGCCGAGCAAATCGACGTTCAAGAACTCGCTGACTGCCTCAGAAATGGACGCTTCACGGATAGCTTCTTGTTCACGAACAATGGCGTGAGCTTCCGATAAGGATGCCTGCCGTGCCTGTTGTTTGGCATCTGCCTCGGCAATCTTCGCGCGAACTGCATACCAAGCACTAAAGAATGTCCCAACAGCGACGATTGCGATGACCAACGTCATGACCGCAAATTGTACGCGATGTCGTTTTAAGAACTTACCAAATCGATAAGTAGCCGAGGGGGGACCGGCCGAAATCGGTTCGGTCCTAAAATGCCTCTCAATATCTTCTGAGAGGCTGCTGCAGGTGTCATATCGGCGAACGCGATCCTTTTCCAACGTTTTCATTACAATCCAGTCGAGGTCACCCCGTAGAATGGATCCTAGTTTTGCCGGCGATGTCTGTTGATTGGATGCAGCTTGAGTTGCATCGCGAATGGCGCTCAATCGCGTACTCGGCTTGGTCGGTTCATCTTCGCGGATCATCCGCAAGGTTTCATCCAACGCCTGCGATTTGATCTTCTCGCATTCGAAAGGCGGTTCACCCGCCAGCAGCTCGTAGAGGATCGCGCCCATTGAATAGATGTCGCTGCGGGTGTCGATGTCCAGATTGTTGAACTGCGCCTGCTCGGGGGACATGTACTCCAATGTCCCCACGATCTGCCCAAACCGGGTGAACATGGTCTGCTCAGTGAGTTCGTCACCCGTTGCCTTGGCCACCCCAAAGTCAATCACTTTCGGGACCGGTTGGTCGTCGTACATCGCGACCATCACGTTGGAGGGTTTCAAATCCCGGTGGATGATCCCTTTCTGATGCGCGTGCTGAACCGCTTGGCAAACCTTTTGAAACAGCTTCAATCTCGCTTCGGTATCCAATCGCTGTTCGTCACAGAATTTCGTGATCGGTTTTCCCTTGACCAACTCCATGACGAAGTAGGGACGGCCCGAATCCGTGGCCCCGGCATCGTAGACTTTGGCAATGTTTTGGTGATCCATCAGCGCCAAGGCCTGCCGCTCGGCTTCGAACCGCGTGATCACCTGCTGCGTATCCATTCCTGTTTTGATCAGTTTGAGTGCGACCCTGCGCTTGACCGGTTCGGTCTGCTCGGCCATATAGACCGTCCCCATGCCCCCTTCGCCGATGACTTCCAGTAGTTTGTACGATCCAATGCTCTCTTCCGGCAATTCGGTGGACGGATGGGGGTTGTCCCTGAATCCACTTGCTTGTGTGACCGTATTGACCGGAGCTGGTCCCAGCTCGAGAAAATCATCCTCAACATCGGCTTGTAAAAGTTCGGACACGCGACGAGCCAATTCACCACCGGGACCGCAAACCTCCTCAAGAAACACCCGTCGCAGTTCCGGGCAATCAATCCGTCGGGCAATATTAAAGATCTGATCTTCGGAAATTACAGGGGAGGTCATGAAACCGACTCCGGGAGGGTCGAAAGGGAAAATTCATTCCGAAATAGGATCCTAGCTCTAGCTCCGCCGCCGACGCAACAGATAGGCAATCGCTAAGCTGCCCAACAATGCGGCTCCCGACGGTTCGGGAACGGTGGCGGTCGAAAAAACAGAGACACGGTTGTTACGGTTGTCGACAACGTAAAGGCGATCGTCTTCCCAAAACAGGCCGGCGGGGCCATCCAGGTCGCCGGGACCACTGCCCTCGACACCGAAGCCGTAACTGAAATCGCCGGCATTGTTAAAAACTTGAATTCGATTATTTTCGATTTCAGAGACGTAAATGTTGCCGACGGAATCCAATACGATATCGAAAGGTTGGTTGAACTGACCCTCCCCCGTACCTTCCGTCCCAAATGCCCGCAGGAAATTTCCGGAGTCGTCAAAAACCTGAATTCGGTGATTGAGGCGGTCGGTGACGTAAATATTTCCGAAAGGGTCCACATCCAAGCCGTTCGCTGTATTGAATTGGCCAGGACTCGTTCCCTCCGAGCCAAATCCAAACTGGAAATTTCCGGCCTCATCAAACGCCTGGACACGATCCCCGAATCTTTCCGCCACAAAGATCGAGCCATTGTGAGTAGCGAGACCGTAGGGGCCACTGAATTGACCAACTCCTGTGCCCTGTTCCCCGAAGTTGGAAATAAACGAGCCGCCGCTGTCGAAAATTTGCACCCGATTGTTATCCTGGTCTGACACGAGAATATTCCCACTACTGTCAAACTCAATTCCGCCGGCTGAATTGAATTGTCCATCTGCATCTCCCTCTGAACCGAAGTTGAATAAGAAGCCCCCCGACGTATCGAAAACGGAAACTCGATCACCTGCAAACTCACTCACAAATATTCGACCGTTGTTATCGCCGTTAATAAATGCCGGCCCGCTCAATTCACCATTCCCGGTTCCCTCGGATCCAAACGTGAAAAGAAACCCGGCCTGAGCGTGCGATACGGAGTTGAGCACGAGCGTGAAACATAAGGCCAAGGCTAGAACAATGGGATTTCGCATAAGGTGTTACCTCAAGAAATGAGTGGTCGGAAGGGAATTGAGTCGTGAGCGACGTTGACTACCTGAACTTTGGAAGCAACGTGGGAGGTCAAATACCGACTCTGGGAAAATCAGAGGCGTTAAAGGTTAATGCGAAATCGCTACCCGTTCACCCTAATGAAAAATGCACGTTTTCGTGAAAAATGGCGGATTGGGGCTGCAAAGATCGGAGGGTTAGCCTGGTTCCTGCAATTTCAGCCGGAGAAAACTTCGGGCGTAAGCCCAATCGTTTTCGACAGTTGCCAGTGAAACGCCAAGGGCCTCCGCTGCTTCCCGATTGCTGAATCCCGCAAAAAACCGCAACTTAACGACGTCTGCTTTGCGGGGATGGGTCTCTTCCAACGCGTGTAGCGCCTCATCCAATTCCAAAACGTCCACCGGCCGGTTTTGGACGGCCATGTCGATCCTCGAAAATGAGATTCGATTTCGGTTACCGCCTCGCTTTTGGGAATCCTTGTGGCGGGCCGATTCAATCACGATCCGCCGCATGGCCTCGGCAGCTGCCGCAAAGAAATGGCCACGATTGTCCCAGCTGGCGTCGTTTTCCTTCCCCGCCAAACGCAAATAAGCCTCATGTACCAAGGCGGTGGCCTGCAGCGTCTGCCCCGGTTTTTCGTTAGCCAGTCTTTGGCGCGCGAGCAATCGCAGCTCCTCATACACAAGCGGGAGAAGCTGGTCGGAAGCGGAGGGATCACCTTGCTGGATCGCGTTGAGGATTTGTGTCACGTCGGTCATGAGCAACATCATAACCGACGAATTCGCGACTTGCTATTATTGAGTTGAGGCCGATTCAAACCGATCAATAAACCTTAATTTGTTGGGGAAAGAAACGACAAAAATGGCCAAAACCGCAAATGTGTGTCCCAACAACCCAAATCAGACGTTTGATGACCACGGTTTGGGCTATCCGAGAAAGGTATGAGAAAGTGAACAGTGCCGCATCAATGGGTCGGTTGTTGCTCGTTTCCAAAAACGTAGCGTCCGCGACGAGTTCTTGCGTCAAATCAGGAGAACATCGTTCGGAAATCGCGTTGGTTCGAATTTGTACCATGTCTCGAATTGCCGATCGCAAGGACCATGGGCCTGCCTATCCACCGTAGTACTGACGATAACGCCATTTCGTGTGATTGCAGAACTGACAAACGAACTCGTCTTTTATTCCTCTAAGCAGACTTCCTTCAGTCACTCCTGTTCGACGGAGAGCCCAGCTTCTACGGCATGCGGGACAGCGGTAAGACCACCAACTGGCTATTGCAAGAATTCCGATGAATGCGAGGAACATCCAGAACCAAAACATATGATCTACTCCCTCATGTTGTAACCGGGCCGGCATCCTATAACATCAACGCTTTTGCAGGCCCGTCAAATCGCCATTTCCAATCTTCGTTGCCGCATTCCAACAAACTCGTCTCGCCCGCACGGGCTCTGAAAGGATTTCTCGTCCAACGCCAGGCGTCATTGGAAAACCCGACAGTTCGGCAGCGCCTGCTGGAGCTTCGTGATGCCCTCTTCTGTGATCTGCGTGTCATAAAAGAAAAGTAGCTGCAAACTGGCTAGCCCGGCCAAATGTACCAGTCCCGCATCGGTTACTTGAGTGCCTCGAAGGTCAATCATGATCAAGTCGGTAATGCCGGCCACTTGCTCCAGTCCTGCATCCGTAATCCTCGGACAGTCGCTTAGATTGAGGGCACCCAACTTCAGTCCCTTCAGGTGCGCAAGCCCCGCGTCGCTGATGTTATTGCAGTTGATGAACGAGAGCCCCCTGAGGTTGGTCAACTCCTTGAGGTGCTCAAGCCCAGCATCAGTGATTCGGTGACAGCCAGAGAAGCCGAGATGTTCGATACAGGTCATTGTCTTCAGGTTCGCAAGCCCGTCATCGGTGAGCTGGCCGCAAAGGAAAAGTTCCTCCAGACGGTTCAGTCTCGTCAGGTTCTTCAGTCCGGCATCGGTGATTTGAACCCTGCCAAAGAGGCTAAGCGCCTGCAAGTTAGTCAGACCGCACACGTGCTCCAGTTCAGCATCAGTGATTTCGGGGCCCTTGAGGATAATTTTAACAACCTCGCCCTGTTCGTCTCGCTCGATCTTGGCTCCCGCGTTCTGTAACGCGGTAACCGGATCGAGGACGACCTCACGACCACTACACCCCTGGAATCCTACAATCACCAACAGCAACAGTGCTCGCGAGCAACACTGATTCCGGCGGCCTTTAGATTTCAGAGGATCGGAATTGTTCATGGCAGCATGGTAAAGCATTGGAAGTCGATATGCTGTTTATTGTAGCAGGCCCCAATGTCAGACGAGCATGCTTCCAATGACGGACAACGTCCACCTCGGACGCGCGACAGCCAAAACGCGTTAAGAATCGTTCCATGATGGGGACAAAATCGGCAAAATGGCCAAATCGGCGATTCAGTGTCCCAGAAACCTATTTTGAACGTTTGATGACCACGGTTTGGGCTATCCGAAAAACGTATGAGAAAGTGAACATCGCCGCATCAAAGGGTGGTTTGTTGAGTTACGGCGTAAAACGATTGAGTTCTTGAGCGATGAGTTGTCAGATTGCTGCTAGAGTCCTGCTTATTCAGAAGCAGTTTAGCTACTTGTCCCCATATCTCTTGCTGAGATAAATCTCAACCTCTGTGCATAAAATTACAACTGCCGCAAACGAACCTAGCCCCATCAAAGCCTCAGTACTGTTCCTTGGTGTCCGCTCCGTGATTACACCTATGTAGAGACCCAGCTCGTAAGTTGAAACGCCGAGAATGTTAATCAACGCGCCGGCAACAAAACTGCCTTGCCACGACATCGCCAGCCTCCAGCGACCACGCACGGCCCGCCAAAGCAAGGCGAGCCCAAACATGAATGCGGAAAACGACAACTGGAATACTAATCCAGCGGGCAAGAAAATCTCATCGACATGCTTGATCCCGTGAATGATCGAGATGATCACAGTCAGTCCCGCAATCGTGCCGGGGAAAAATGCAATCCAACCCATTTTCTTTTGATCGCTATGGCCCATCTATTGATCCTGTTGTTCAAAACGTCATATTCGTAAAACCGTCGTTCAATCGAAAATCCAAAACTGGGTCGTTGTTTCGGCGCAATTATGGTTTTCCCTTTGGACCCTTTCGACGCATGAACTTCTTCAACGCCCACATCCCGCCGAAGCACAATGTGAACGCGAAGACGAATATAAATCCAAAAAACCAACCATTGGGTTCTTCACCGGGTTTTAGTTCTTTAACCCAACCTATTCTCGTCAACGTGTACCAAACAAACGGCGAACCGAAAATCCCGACGAAAAACAGAAAGCAACCGAAACTGAAATTCGCCTCATCGAAGCACATCTCGTTGCAGTGTGGGCATCGTCGAATTTTTTCGTAGCCATCATCCGTGTGGATCGACTTTTCAAATGAGACGCGCCACCGATCGACCGGTTGCTTGCAACAAGTACACCAGGTTTCGCCTTTGATTACTTCCGTTTCGCCGGTTTGATATTTCATTTAACAACCTCTATTATCTCCGACTGGTCGCAGCCTTCGGGTCAACTAATAGTTGAGGAAGACCGCTCGTGGACGACTATTGATCAATTAGTTTCCAGACAACGGGCAATCCAGAATCGAGCATCCGAAGAAAAACATGAATAAGGGAATCAGCGCGATCCCCACCAAATTCAACCATAATCCGTAGCGGATCATGGCGTGCATGGGAACTCGACCCGTGTCATAGACCACCGCATTGGGTGCTGTTGCGACAGGCAACATGAACGCACAACTCGCTGCCAGAGTGGCGGGAATCATCAACGGCACTGGGCCGCAATTCAGGAGAACGCCCAAGCCCAACAGAACTGGCAATAGAGCTGCGATGGTTGCGGTGTTGCTGGTGATCTCTGTCAGAAAGATCGTGATCGCGACGACCGCTGCGATGAGCAAAACGGGCGGCAAGTTTTGGAGCATCAGCAAATTGTCCGCCATCAACGAATTTAATCCCGAGGCATTCATTGCAGCGGCAAGACTCATGCCCCCTCCAATTAGAATCAACACTCCCCAAGGAAGACGATTGGCCGTTTGCCAGTCGAGAGCCCGCTCCCCCTCCCGATTGATCGGTAACAGGAACAAAGCAACAGCCGCCGCAATCGAGATCGAAGCATCCTCGATTCGAGCGACGGTTGGAAACGCCTCGACTAGCCAGCCCCAGTCCTGCAAAGGTTCCCGGATAATCCACAGCGTCGCTGTTGCAAGAAAGACTGAAAGCACCGTCCATTCCGCTCGGCTCATCGGACCCAGTTTCTGTAATTGCTGATCGATAATCGAACGATCGATAGATGTGGAAAGACTTTTCTTCGGAAGTGCAAACCAATACAGCAGCCCCCAAATCAGCGCGAGGTAAATCACGACCAACGGAATGGCAAACATCATCCAGCGTCCGAAACTAATTGATTCTCCGATTGCTTCGAGAGAGCCGACTAGCAGAGCGTTGGGAGGTGTCCCGACGAGTGTTCCGAAGCCACCAATGCTGGCGGAGTAAGCAACTCCCAGCAACAGACACAACTCAAGTCGTCGCGGACCGTCCGATGCTTCAGAATCGGAGTGGTTAGTTGGCAAAAGCTCAATCAAACTGCTGGCGATCGGAATCATCATCACGACAGTCGCCGTGTTGCTGATCCACATACTCAAGAACGCCGTGGCAGCCATGCAGCCTGCAAGCAACCGGCCAGGAGTGCCACCGACAGTTTGCAGAATCGAAAGCGCCGCCCGGCGATGTAGTCCGCAGCGTTCCACGGCCATGGCCAACATGAAACCTCCGAGAAAGAGAAAAATAACAGGTTTCGCGAAGGGAGCGGCAGCCTGCTCGATGTCGATCACTCCCAGTAATGGAAAGATCACGAGAGGAATAAGCGATGTAACTGAGAGAGGTATCGCTTCCGTGATCCAGGAGATCGCCATCAAAGTTCCTGCGGCAGCAGTTCGTCGGGCTACTTCTGGAACTGTGGCGGGCATCAGGAAATAGACTCCAACAGCCAGCAGTGGGCCGATTAGTCGCCCGATCTGCATTTTGCGAGTTGGGATGGCGTTGTTGGTGGTTGTTGTCGCGGAATTCATAAATGGGTTCCAAGGCACGTAGAATTCATGGGCATTAGGCAGGAACCGACATCCAGGACGACGGCGCGCGCAGAAATTGGAAAGAATCTGAGATCAGCTGAAATCCTTGGAAATCATCTCTCAAGTCCATTAGAATCCGGTCTCTAGTTCTTCTTTCCTTTGAGGTGATTCACGAATGGACGCTGATCAGGATCAATTGTTGAGTACCGCCATGCAGGGGAATCAATCTTCCTTGCAACGTCTGTTGTTGGCGAATTACGAGGGACTCGCAGAACAGCTGCGACATCGGATTCCAATGCAATTGCGTGCTACAGTCGACGTAGAAGACATTCTCCAGGTCACCTTTATGCACGTGTTTCGTGATTTTTCTAATTTCCAGGGTGTTGAAGCTTCCGCCTTTCGTGGCTGGGTGCGGACCATCGCCGACGCACGTCTGGTCGACGCGATTCGTGCCGCGACGCGTCAGAAACGAGGTAGAGATCGAAATCGATTGGAGAATTCCCCGGTAAGCACGTCTCAATCCTTTATGAAACTCTTGGATTTGCTCTCCGATCAAAAGCGTTCTCCCAGTCAGTCCGTGGCGGCAAACGAAGCCGTCGAAGCGTTGCGGATCGCGGTGGCGGGATTGCCGCAAGATCAGCGTGACGTCGTCTGGGCACGATTTATCGAAAATCTCACACTGGACGAAGTGGCGGAACAGGTCGGAAGAACCGAGGCTGCGGTGCGGGGACTCTTGCATCGAGGTAAGCTGGCCTTGAAAAAATCGATGGGAAATTCTTCCGCCTGGTTCAGCAAACTGGACGGATGAAAGAAGACAGTGATTGATGCCGACGGACTCAAACGAACAAGAAATTTGTAAGATTATTGATGACGCCATCCAGCGCCGCACCGCAGGTGAAACGCTTTCCGATTCGGATGTGATCGCAGCACATCCGGAGCTCGCTGATAAGTTACGAGTTAAGCTCAATCAACTACGAATCATCACCCAAGCGCAACAGCTGGCCAGCGATGCATCGATTGAAGAGACGATCGATCTCGGTTCCGTTAATCCGCAATCGACTCGAGCTCTTGTGACGTGTGCGTCCTGTGATACGCCCTGGAAGATTTCCGCAGGAAAGACGCAGGGCAAAGATCTGTGTCCAAATTGCGGCCTGCAACTGAATTCAGACGCGAGTGACGTTTTTCATGCTGGCCAGCAAATTCGTCATTACTTTCTGATCGAGCCAATTGGTTCCGGGGGATTCGGAACGGTCTGGCGGGCGCGGGACTCGAAACTCGAATGCGATGTTGCGATCAAAATCCCTCGCCAGGAGATGCTTACCACTAATGAGATTGAACGCTTCATCCGTGAAGCACGATTCTCGGCTCAGCTACGAAAACACCCGAATATCGTCAGTGTACACGAGGCAGATTGGGATGGTGAAACCGCCTATATCGCCAGCGACTTTATCGAAGGAGTTTCTCTCGGCGACCGAATGGATTGCGGACCGATTCCCGGCGACGAGGCCGTCGACCTCACATTGGCAATTTGCGAT